>NZ_JALNTM010000049.1:0-14741 GCF_023161845.1 Pseudoalteromonas sp. 2CM39R | reverse complement strand
AGTGAATGTTTACGATATGGTTTTACTTTCATGATTACTGACTCCAAAAAGGTGTCTACTTTTATGGAGTCAGATCAATAAACCGATTGTGCATACCTGTTGTTAGGGTGCAATACTTTAATGTAGGCGTAAAATTTATTTCGCGCGAAAAGTTATGTCTAAGAAAGGCCACTACACTTTAACTATATTAAACATGTAACGATTAGTATTTCACTTAATTTTTACTACTTAGATGCGCAAGAAATTCTTTTAACTTTACAAAACTACCAAGCCCTCGCTCACCGGTTTGAACTCCAGGCTCCCAAAAAGCTACAGCGGTATATTGATACAATGAGCTTTCCAGCATCCAAGTGTCTCCATCCACACCTCGCGTTTTATCTTTTGGAAACTCCAATGCTTTTTCAAGCATTAACAATAAGCTTGAATACTCACCTTCAGTTAACTCAACACTCTTCTCTGACTTAATGCCTTTCCAATTATAGCCACCAGACCCTTCATAAACTGTAGTTAATAGCTGATAAGGTCTTACACTTGTAACCTCATATATTACAGGGTTTGAGAAAGTTGGAACAACTTTCAGTTTTAAAACGGGTTCAAGATAAAACCCAGGGTCAGTATATTCGATAGTACTTTGTGTGGACTTACAGCCGACAAGCGAAATTAAAATCAAAAAAATTGAAAAATACTTCATATCCCAAAACGACTCCTTCGATCTGGATAGATTTGATAAAGCCACAACAAATAAATTAGCAGTCATAGAAAATCTATAAGAGTTACTGAATTAAACAAAAAGCCCGTCGATATTTTGTTATGTCTGAAGTTAAGTTGATTATACATTGCCAATTCAAAGATTAGCTTGAATATCTTGCCTGCCTAATACTCTCATAATTTCTATATTACCACCTTGAATGCGAAAATAAATGCTATCAACACCACAAACAGCTCGTCGATAACCTTGCCTAATTTCATCGACTGCTGGTGCTAAATAAGGTTGCTTTGCCAATTGCTCAAAACGATCAAAAAACTTATAAATATAAGCATCAGCCTGATTTTCACCATACTGCTCCAAACCACGAAACCAAATTCGCTTCAAATCAGCTTCGGCTTGAATATTAAGTTTATAACTTTCCATCCTTACTCGCTTCTTCCTTGAAACTAGCTAACATTTGATTTGGTGATTTATCTGAGAGTCCACTTTTCTCTGCTTCAATCAATTTCATACGAATAGCTTCAATTTCAGAAGCTCGCATTTGCTCTTTTCTAATCAAATCTCGAAGTAACTCACTGTCACTCGCATAATTTCCTGAAGCGAGCTGTGCTTGCATCCATTTTTCTTGTTGGGCAGTCACAGTGATACTTTTTTTTACCATCGCCATAATTTACTCATCTTAAATAGATCAAATCCAGATATAATCATATTTTATACTACTGCAATCAAGCTTAGCTTATTGGTGCTAGTAATCAACTATACCTTTTACTTGGCTTCCTCCCTCAAACACACTTCCCTGTGTAAATCTCGCCGATGAGTCAGTAAATTTTACTCATCGGTTTGCGGTACCTCAGCATCTTTCTCTTGCTGTTTTTCGCTTATCATGGCATTTAATTTCTCGCCGCCTTTGATGCCAAAATCTAACGTGCGGATTGGGAATGGGATGGTCATATCAGCTTCGCTTAGGGCGTTTCTAACTGCCACAACAGCCTTGTGGCGAACGGTCATGAAATCTGCTTCGCCGGGGTATTTAATCCAAAACCAAACTAGTAAGTTTACGCTGCTATCACCAAAGCTTTCGGCGTAAACGGCGGTTTCTTCTTGTTTAATCACAAAATCAAACTCATTGATTTTTTTAACAATCACCTCAGCGGCTTGTTCTGGATCGTCAGCATACGAAATTCCCACAGGCACTTCGATACGGCGCACACCTAAGGTACTGTAGTTACTGAGTATATTTCTAAATAGAATCTTGTTAGGCACTAATATAAGTTGCCCATAAAAGTTCTCAATGAGGGTATTTCTAAGGTTAATCGCCCGTACAGTACCGAACACGCTTTCGGTGCGAATCACATCCCCTGTTTTAAATGGTTTGCGAATACCCATAGCAATACCCGCTATAAGGTTCTCTGTCATGTCCTGAAAGGCAAAACCAATTGCAAGACCAACAATACCAGCACCAGCAAGTAATGAGGTGACAGTGCCTCTGAGGCCCAAGAAATCAAGGGCTACAAATAAGCCTACGCATAACACGATGACTTTTACTATCGATGACATTAAGTCTGCTATTTGCGATGACTCTAACGAGCGGCGTAATAGCTTTCTAAGCATTGACCCAACGATACGCGCCAGCAATGAAAACACGATAGTAATAATTACTGCGACAATAAAGTTTGGAATATGGCTTATGATGATATCAACCCAGCCACCGAGTTTTTCTTCTATCAGCTTTTCAGCTTCACTTACTGTCGGAATTTTTAACATTTTTATACCTTGTTGAATTAATTGCTCAACAAAGTATTTAGCAAGATGAACGCCATTTCTAATTTAGGGTATTAAAACCATAAAAAAAGCCGTGCTAAACACGGCTTTTCTAATTCATTTTACTAAAAAATTAGTTCTGCTCTTCTCGTAAGAAAACTGGCTCTAATTCTTTTGCTGTTGCATCGCTACTAAAGTAATAACCTGCCACAGTGAAATCTTTTAAATCACTTAATTGGGTGATTTTATTTTCAATGATGTAACGCGCCATCATGCCGCGGGCTTTTTTCGCATAAAAGCTGATCACTTTATATTGGCCGTTTTTACAGTCTTTAAAATGTGGAGTGATGATTTGTGCATTTAATGCTTTTTTATCAACCGCTTTAAAATACTCATTCGAAGCAAGGTTTACCAAGTATTTTCTATCTTGCTCAGCAAGCACTGTATTAAGCTTTTCGGCGATAATACTGCCCCAAAACTCATATAAGTTTTTACCACGTGGGTTTTCTAACTTAGTGCCCATTTCAAGGCGGTAAGCTTGCATTAAATCTAATGGTTTAAGCACACCATAAAGGCCAGACAAAATACGTAAGTGCGACTGTGCGTAATCAAGATCAGTACTGCTTAGCGTTTGCGCATCTAAGCCACCGTATACATCACCATTAAAGGCTAGCACGGCTTGTTTTGCGTTATCTTGGGTAAATGGCTGTGACCACTCGGCGAAGCGTGCCGCATTCAAACCAGCTAGTTTATCGCTGATTTTCATTAGGCTACCAATTTGCGCTGGTGTTAAATCACGGCAAACTGACATTAACTCTTCGCTATGCTCGAGTAATTCAGGTTGAGTGAATTTATCGGTCGTGGCTGGTGTTTCATAATCTAGATTTTTTGCTGGTGAAATAACAGTGATCATACTTAGCTATTGACTTGTAATTTGTTTGATGTCAATTTCAACATTAATTGAATCAAAATGCACGTTTTGTTTCGTCCTGCCTTTATCCGCTGTTCTTTTCATACATAATGTTCTAGTTTTCTGTATTAAGGACATTTGACCTATTAAACACTGTCATAGTGTTGCAGCATAAAGGCCGCTATAATGGATTTTCTTTTAACTTGCTTGGAATGAGGAAAGCAAATGACTTCAGCACTACAAAGGCTTAAACAGCATTCATCTATTGTTGCAGATACAGGTGATATCGAAGCTATCAAAAAGCACCAACCAGAAGATGCAACAACAAACCCATCTCTACTTTTAAAAGCCAGTGAAATTGAAGCGTATAAGCCTTATTTAGATAAAGCGTGGCAATATGCCAAAGAAACCGAGCAAGATGCAGCTAAACAACTTGAATTAGCATGTGATTACTTTGCTGTATTAATTGGTAAAGAAATTAGCGAAATCGTACCGGGCTATATCTCTACAGAGGTAGACGCACGTTTATCATTTGATACTCAAGCGACTATCGACAAAGCCCACACTTTACTGAGCCTTTACGAAAAAGAAGGTGTTAGCAAAGATAAAATCCTAATCAAAGTTGCATCAACTTGGGAAGGTATCAAAGCCGCTGAGCAGCTTGAAAAAGAAGGCACTAAGTGTAACTTAACGCTGTTATTCTCTGAAGCACAAGCACGCGCATGTGCCGATGCAAATGTATTTTTAATTTCACCATTCGTTGGCCGTATCTTAGACTGGCACGTTGCTAACGGTATGGAAAAACCAACTGATCCGCTAAACGATCCTGGTGTGCAATCTGTACGTAGCATTTACGAATTCTACAAACGCCACGATTACAAAACAGTTGTTATGGGCGCAAGCTTCCGTAACACAGGCGAGATCATCGCACTGACTGGCTGTGATAAGTTAACGATTAGCCCGGGTCTTTTAGAAGAGTTAGGCCAATTAACTGATGCACAAGAGTACCTACTAGAGAGCGACTTTACTGTTGAAGAAAAACCAGCACCACTAACTGAAAGCCAGTTCCGTTGGTTACATAACCAAGATGCTATGGCGACAGAAAAACTTGCTGAGGGTATTCGTTCTTTTGCACAAGCACAGCTTGAATTAGAAGCACGCTTTAAAGCAATGTAATTTAAATTACAGCATTTTTTAAAACGCCACCGCTAGGTGGCGTTTTTGTTTCTAAAATAACTAAACCTTTGATCTATTCATCTATCAATCACACTTCTGTAACAGTATTGTCACTTTTTTATTCTATTTTTGAGCAGCCTGTGGTATAGGTATTTCCGAGGTTCAAAAAATCAATAGGAGAAGTTCATGGATAGCCTAGACGATATTTTAGAAATATTAGAAGGTCCTAGTAAAACAAAAAAGACCTCTACAAAAAATAAAAAGAGAAAATGGCGCGAAATCGAAGCTTTGAAAGACAAGCATAGACTTCGCAAAGAACTACAGGAGTTAGACTATTTCACAGACAGCATTGAGCTTGATGAATTAGACTTTTAATTAAAGGCCCGCAAGGGCCTTTTGCATTTGTGCTATAGAATTTGTGGCAACGACCAATTTACTGGCGCTTTATTTTGATCAGTAAGTAGTTGGTTTGTCTTTGAAAAATGCTGACAACCAAAAAAGCCACGATGTGCAGAAAGCGGTGATGGATGCGGGCCTTGGATCACATGATGACGCGAGGTATCAATGTGTTTGCCTTTTTTCTGAGCATGTGCGCCCCACAACACAAACACCACACCGTCACAGTGCTGATTAATAAGCGCAATTACTGCATCAGTAAATTTTTCCCAACCAAGGTGCTTATGAGAATGAGCTTGCCCTTGCTCAACAGTTAATACCGTGTTGAGTAAGAACACGCCTTGCTCAGCCCAGCTTTGCAAATAGCCATGGTGAGGGATCTCAAAACCTTCGATATCGGTTGCCAACTCTTTGTACATATTCTTCAAAGACGGTGGTAATTTTTTAACTTCTGGTAATACCGAAAAGCACAAACCATGGGCTTGGCCTTCTCCGTGGTAAGGATCTTGCCCTAAAATAACCACCTTAACTTCATTCAGAGGTGTGGCTTCAAAAGCTGAGAATACCTGTTCGTCTTTCGGATAAACGGTAACGCCTGCTGCGCGTCTATCGGCCACATATTGTAAGGTTTCTTGCATGTAGGGCTTAGCTAGTTCGGTATCTAGAAATGTTTGCCAATCGTTCATTTTGAAGCCTGTATTTGCTGACGAGAAACATCTATTTTACCACACATATCAGTTAAACCATCAAGCATACGAGTTGTAAAGCGGTGCAATAAGTCTGCGTTTACACTAATAAACTGGTTATGTTGAACCGCTGGCAATTCAGGCCATTGCCGCCAATCAATTTTAGGCTGAGGCTTTTTCGATTTTTCATCTGGAATAATCACTACCTCTGGGTTGGCAACCAATACATTTTCAATACTAATGCGCGGGTAGTCGGTATCGCTATTAGCAAACACATTATCTGCATGACAAATAGTTAATAGCTGATTGATCCAAGTGTTTCCGCCAACTGTCATCATTGGCTCAGGCCATAATTGATAAAACACCGACACTTTCGGTTTGCCTTCTTGCGCTGTACGAATAGCATTGAGTTTAGTTTCAAACTCTTTGGCTACTTTATTTGCCTTGGTTTGCAAATGCGTAAGCGTGCCCAGTTTACGTAGTTCATCAGCCACATTATCAACCTGATTTGGATTGCTGTACGCTACCGGAATACCTAATTTTTCAATGTAAGCGAGATCTTCGGCTTTGTTACCCGTTTTCCAAGCCAGAACTAGGTCTGGTTTTAACGACAACAGCTTTTCCATGTTAATGCCGTAATAGCCACCTACTCGTTCGATATCATTCGCTTGCTGAGGAAAATCTGCATAGTCAACGGTACCAACAATGCGCTCTCCTGCTCCAATCGCAAATAGGTTTTCAACGATGTGCGGTGCTAAGGCAACGATACGCTGCGGCTCTTTAATTTCATGGGCCTGAGCCAATGCAGGTAAATAAAATAAAATCCCTAAGAGTGCAAACTTGATGGTTCTCATGTTAAAAATCGAACCCTTTTTGCGCTTTTATTCCTGCATCAAAAGCGTGTTTTACGTTTCTGACTTCACTGACTGTATCAGCTAAGTCGGTCAGTTTACGGTGCGCACCACGACCTGTAATTATCACCGATTGCATAGCAGGACGAGAGCTAACTGCTTCTAGCACTTCGTCTAAATCAATATAGCCGTAGGTGATCATATAGGTTATTTCGTCGAGCATAACGAGGTTAATCGACTCATCTTTCAGCATTCTTTTCGCTTCTTGCCATGTCACTTGCGCAGCAGCAGTATCTGACTCTTTATTTTGTGTTTCCCAAGTAAAACCGGTGTTCATAATAACAAATTCAACCCCTGCTTTTTCGAGTAGGTTGCGTTCACCGCATTCCCATGTGCCTTTAATAAACTGACACACAGCAGCTTTCATTCCGTGACCTACCGCACGTGCGACAGTACCAAACCCAGAAGTCGATTTTCCCTTACCGTTGCCAGTTATAACCTGAAAAATCCCTTGCTCTTTTTGTGCAGCAGCAATCCGTTCGTCGACTTTTTCTTTTACTTTTTGCTGGCGTTGTTGGTGCTTATCTTGATTCTGTTCGCTCATTGTTGTTCCTTATTTCTCTAAATTGAAGTTCTCATAAATATTGATGATTTGTTCAATATCGAGATTCTCTGCTACCACGTTTGCTAAACGGCTTAACTGTTGTTCACGGTTTAAATTAATATCAATTGGTTTAATTTGGTTATTTGTTGCAAGCCAAGTTATTAGCTCAGATACGCCCTCAGGGGTATCGAACAAGCCATGTAAGTAAGTACCTGCTACTTGGTTATCATCACTAATAAAACCATCTACTTTGCATCCACTTGGGTGTTCAATAAAGCTCAAAAATGGCTTATCAAGTGCCGGCCCTTGACTAACCCCGGCGTGAATTTCATAACCTGAAATTGCTTTATCGCTATTGTTTAAATGAAGAATGCCAGAGACTTGGCTTAGTACTTTTTGTTGCCCTAATTGCGTTTCAAAGTCAGCGAGCCCAAGCCCTGCAGCACTGCCTAAATTAGACTCCACTGCATGTGGATCCGCAAGATAGTTGCCTAACATTTGCAGCCCACCACATATTCCGAGCACTTTACCGCCATAACGCAGGTGACGTGTTATTTGTTTATGCCAACCTTCATTTTTTAAAAACGCTAAATCGCTGAGTACATTTTTACTGCCCGGTATAATAATCAGATCAACACTTGGAATAGACTGAGTATGACGTACATACTGTAAATCGATTTCTGGTTGTAGTCGCAGTGCATCAAAGTCTGTGTGATTACTAATATGAGGAAGTAGCAGCACCGCTATGCGTAATTGCGGTTTATCGACCTGATTAGTTATAACAACGGCATCTTCAGCATCGAGTGCTAAGTCATGTAAATAAGGTAATACCCCAAGCACTGGCTTATTGGTGTATTGCTCTAACCAATCAAGGCCACCTTGCAATAACGCAATATCGCCCCGAAAGCGATTAATCACAAAGCCTTTAACGCGCGCTTGCTCCGACTCAGACAACAAAGCTAATGTACCAACCAAATGGGCAAACACACCGCCTTTATCGATATCGGCAATAATGATCACTGGGCAATCTACCGCCTCGGCGTAACCCATATTGGCAATATCGTTTTCGCGCAGGTTAATTTCTGCAGGGCTCCCTGCACCTTCAACAACCAGTAATTCAAAACGCTCACTTAAGCGCTGTTGCGAAGTAAGAACTGCATCCATCGCCACTTTTTTGTAGTCGTGATAACTTCCTGCTTCCATATTCGACAGCGCTTTACCATGAACGATTACCTGCGCCCCGGTATCGCTGTTAGGTTTTAATAAGATAGGGTTAAAATCGACTTCTGCGGGGACTTTTGCCGCTACAGCTTGCAAAGCTTGTGCGCGACCTATCTCGCCACCATCTGCGGTTACAGCGCTATTTAACGCCATATTTTGTGGCTTAAAGGGCGCAACCTTTATGCCTCGCTCAGCAAAGATCCGGCAAAGTGCTGCTACAAGAGTACTTTTACCTGCATCTGAGGTCGTTCCTTGCACCATTAATGTTTTCATCATTGTTCTCTTTTTAAGGTTTGTGCAAGACCTGCAATCACAAACTCAACACGTGCAACTTGCTGTGCTAAGGCTTGATGCAACCAACCTGAATGATCAACAAACTGACGGCTTAATTCACCGAGCGGCACGATACCATGACCCACTTCATTACTGACAAAAATAACCTCACCCGGCAATTGCGATAGCAAATCGAGTAAGGCCGCTTTTTGCTCAAGCCAAAATGCTTCACCATGCTGGCATAAGCAATTACTCAACCAAAGAGTTAAACAATCCACTAAAATACAGTTTTCAGCTTGGCTGTGTTGTTGTAATGCTTTAGCCAAATACAAAGGCTCTTCAACAAGTTGCCAATTCTTAGCGCGCTCAGCTTGATGCCTATTAATTCGGGCTGTCATTTCTTCATCACCCGCATTGGCTGTGGCAATGTAGATAAGCGGCTTGTTTGAATCTGTTGCCAGCTGCTCAGCAAAACGGCTTTTGCCGCTGCGAGCACCGCCTAAAATTAAAGTATGTTGTTGGCTCATAATAAACTCACCAAGCAAAGGTAGGTAACAAGCTCAGATACTTGCTGGGCTGCTCCCAAGCAATCACCGGTATAGCCAGATAACTGTTTTTCAAACCAGCGCTTCAATAGTAAACGAGTAACAAAAAGCACACTGATGAGGATTAATAATTGCCCTAGAGTGAAGCCAAAAAACAACCATGCTACTGCTAACACCGCACCGCCAGTTGCTAATAGTATTTGATAACTTTGCGTGCTTAAATGCATCGCAATTGGTTTTACTTTAGATGTGGCGTCCTGACTTACATAGTCCATATCTGCAATTAAGCTTGTTGCAACAACCCGGCTCAAGCTTTGCCCTAAAACAAGTGCAATAATCACAGTACTGGTTACCTCGCTGAGTGCAACAAGTGTTTGGTACTTAATTAGTAAGGCCATCACAAGCGCCGCAGCACCATAGGTACCTAAGCGACTGTCTTTCATAATACTCAGCTTATCTGCAACGTGCCAACCACCACCAAAGCCATCCCAGACATCAGCTAGGCCATCTTCATGGAATGCCCCTGTGATTATCAAGCTAAACGCCATAACTAACGCGACTGCAATGGCTGCAGGGAATAACCAACTTAGCAGTAAAAAACTCAGCGCTAAAACTGCACCTAATATCACACCGACCAATGCAAAATAGCGGCTGGCCTGATTGAGTGCCTGACTCGATACTACAAAGTTTAATTTAATGGGGATACGCGTTAAAAAACTAAGCGCTAGCAAAAATAGCTGAAGCTGACTTGGAGTAGAACCAGAAGTGTGTTGTTCAGTGCTCATATCAGACAACTTGCTCAACATTGGCATCGGCAAAACTTGCCATGTCATTATAAAACGCCAAAGATGCTTGCAGTAAAGGTAAAGCAAGCGCAGCCCCGGTGCCCTCTCCTAACCGTAAATCAAGCTGCAATAATGGTGCTGCATGTAAGGCATTGAGCATTGCTTTATGCCCTTGCTCATCAGAGGCATGAGCAAATATCATGTAATCGCGAGCGTTTGCATTAATGTGAGTTGCAACAAGCGCCGCTGCGGTACAAATAAAGCCATCCACGATCACGGCCATGCCGAGCTCCGCTGCAGCTAAAATGGCACCGGTGATCTGTACAATTTCAAAACCGCCTAATGCAGCGAGCGTCATTAGTGGGTCATCAAAGTGAGCTTTGTGTAATTGAAGGGCTTGCTCGACAACCTTGATTTTTTTAGCAACAACCTCATCACTCACACCTGTACCTTTACCAACACATTGGCAGGCAGGTAACGACAACAAGGCAGCCATTAATGCCGCAGCACTTGTGGTATTGCCAATGCCCATCTCACCAAAGGCGATGGTATTACAACCTTGCTCATAGAGTGAATGAACTCGCTGTTTGGCTAATGCAAACCCTTTTTCAACCTGGCTAAGTGACATGGCCATTTCAGTATTCAGTGGTGCAGTGATTTCACCTAAACGCTGGTTATGCACACTTTTATCGTGTGAAGTACTGAGTGTTCCAGCGTCAACAACTTCTAGCTGCCAGCCAAGCTGGCGACAAAACACGTTGATCGCTGCGCCTCCTGCTGCAAAGTTTGCCACCATTTGTGATGTAACGCTGCTAGGAGCAATCGACACACCTTGGCTTGCCACACCATGATCACCCGCAAATACAACTAGAGAAGGATTTGAAATAACCGGTTTAAAGGCAGCTAGCGCCTGCTCACTATCAAGCTGCTTTGAAAAAATAAGCGTTAATTGTTTAGCACAACTTTCAAGCTGACCCAAAGCGCCTAACGGCTTTGTTTTAAGGTCTATTTTTTGTTGAATTACAGCTGAAAATTGCTGATTAATAGGCATGATATTAAACATTAGCTACCTGCTCTGTTTACGAAAATAAAGTAAGAATAAAAAGAACACGCTACCGATAGCGGCTGTGATCACACCTACGGGTAGTTCTTGGTTATTCAATAGGGTTCGACATAACACATCTACCCACACCATAAAAATACCTCCGACCAAGGATGTCATAACTAAGTTATGGCTGCTGCCTTGCGGTGAAAAGTAGCGCACAATATGTGGGATCATCAGGCCGACAAAACCAACGCCCCCACACATCGCAACAAGCACCGCTGTGATTAATGAACTTAGCAGCAGCATCATGATCCGAAAGCGTTGCACATGAATCCCCAAAGTCGCAGCACTTTCATCACCAAGCAGCATTGCATTAAGCTGACGACGAAATGCAATCATCAGCGTCATACAGGCAATAATAACGGTAGATGGCAGCCAAAGAGTGTCCCACTGCGCACGAGAAAAACTGCCCATAGTCCAAAACAAAATGGCGGTTATAGCTTGAGGATCGCTAAAATAAAGCAGCAAACTTGTCAAAGCACTAAATAAAAAAGATAAAGCAACACCAGCGAGTAACATGGCTTCAACTTGACCAACATGGCGACGCCCTGCAATAGCAATAAGCAACAGCATAGAAAGTAAGCTTCCGGCAAATGCTGCAACTGACATACTAAAGCCAAAACTCACACCGGTTAGGGCTATAAAGCACACCACACCAAATGAAGCCCCAGAAGAAATACCAAACAAATAAGGGTCAGCAAGCGGGTTTCGGGTTACGGTCTGCAAAATTAGTCCTGCCAGAGCAAGCCCTGAGCCTGCTAAAAATGCCAGCACCGTTCTTGGCATACGCAACTGCCAAATAATACGCTGCACAAATTCATCGCTACCTTGGCTAAACAAACCATTAAAAACATCACTCAGTGGCGTATTTGCAGCACCAAAGCTCAATGCTAAAAAACAACTAATAAGCCCTACGACAACACAGATACTTAAACGCATTGCATCAGTCATTTTGATGCTCCTGTGTCTGGTAGCCATAAAAATAAGTGATGTGCGGAATAAACTTATCAGTGCTTGATTGCGGGTGAGCAGATACCGCTGCACAGACACCAAATACATCACTCAACAGCTGCTCAGTTAGCACCGCTTTTGGTTGCCCCTGACAAACCAAACGCCCTTCATCAATCACCAATAATTCATCACATAAACTCGCTGCGAGATTTAAATCATGGAAAGAGGCAAGCACTGTCACATCGAGGGACTTTGCTAATTCCATTATTTGAATTTGGTATTTAACATCAAGGTGACTGGTAGGCTCATCCATGATGAGCAACTTAGGTTGTTGTACGATAGAGCGTGCAATAAGCGCTCTTTGCTTTTCGCCACCAGAGAGCGAATCAAATGCTTGCTCACTATGATGAGACAAACCAACCTGCTCTATCGCTTGATATATTCGCTGCTTATCATTGGCAGACGTGGCGCTGAAAAGTCGCTTATGAGGTGTTAAGCCTAAACTCACTACATCGAACAAAGACAAATTAAACTGCGATGGAGACTCTTGTAAAACCACTGCAACCTGCTTTGCATATTCATCAGCACTGATTTGCCAAATATCTTGGCCGCTCAGCAGCACAACCCCTTGCTGAGGTTTCAAGTAACGATAAAGGCAACGCAGCAGGCTTGATTTACCCGCCCCATTAGGGCCGAGTAGACCGATAAACTGCCCTGCTTTTAACTCAAGGTTAATTGATTTAAGTATAGTTTTATTCGCAGTACCCCAACTTAAATCAGACACTGATATTAATGGCGCAGCGCTAAGGCTATTTTGTTGCAAGCTTATTCTCTCTTGGCGAGTAATCGCAACGCACAAGAAAGCACTGGTAAGTACCAGAAAATGATGTGAGTTGACCCGCTCGATGATTAGTTGTTAGTGCTAAGTATCTGGCTGACCATTATTTAGATGGATTACAGTTGCGGGAACAGCTGGAGAATTTCACTCCATTCCATAGCATATGAGTATTATGGCGGGCTAAGTAAATAATTCAATGAATATCGCTCTAGATGGCTAAAAAACAATTTTAGGCCAAGCTTGTCCTTGTTCATCTATATATACATCGAGTGTAATAAGCCCTGCATAAGGAAGATGAAAAACATTTAAATGCGTGGCTGATTGTTTTGGCATCTGACAAACAATAGCGAGGATTTGTTTAATCACACCTGCATGACTTATTACTAATGACTGTTCATGCTTAGATTCACATAGTGATTGTAAAAATGTTTGCCACCATGCCTCCACTCGTGCGTAAAAGTCTGCCATAGATTCACCATTGGGCACTTTTACTTGCCAAGGATGCTGCCAAAAATCACCGATATGAGGTTTACTCGTTTGCTGCCAAAGCTGTTGGTAGTCTTGGCCATCCCAATCACCAAAATTAAACTCTTTCAGCGCGTTATTATACTGTACATGCAAAGTGTGTTGATTTGCTAAATAATCAGCGTGGACTGAGCAACGCTTGAGCGGAGAGCTATATATGGCATTTAAATGTATGAGCTCGGCAGAAGCTTGGCGCATTTGTTCAAGGCCTTGTTCAGATAAACCGACATCGATTTGCCCAGAAAGAATTCCAGGTATAGCGATTTCACCATGGCGAAGAAAGTAAACTCGTGAAGTAAATGCGTCCATAATGTTCCTCAGTAAACCAATAGTGAACGTTAACGCGTTTTAAGTACTCTGTCGACTTATGCTAAGGGACTCATCCGAAGAGAGTTAAGCTAAACGCATTAAACGAACGTCAAAATGTAGCACTGCATTTGCGCCAATCTTGCCACCGTTACCCTTTTTACCCCAAGCAAGCTCTGGAGGGATCACAAATTCATAGCGAGATCCGATATTCATTAATAACAAACCTTCTCTTAACCCTTCTATAGCTTCAGATAAAGCGAACACCTCAGGCATACCGGCTTTATAACTGTCGGCAATCACATTGCCATCAGCAAGCATAATACGTTGGTTAATAACCACTGTATCTAATTCTGATATGCGTTCTCCTTCAACATCATCAATCACTTTATACATTAAACCCGACGGGCATAGATGTGTATCTGGGTGAGATGAGAACTTAGCGATAAATGTTTCACTATTTTTACGATTTAAACCTGAAGAGCCTTTTGACTTGGTCGTTTTCTTACGAGACACAGTACACCTTAATTGTATTACAAATATAAAACGCTTTATCGCATAACAAGGTAAGGGAAGCAAGTTTGCGAGAGTAAACTTGCAAGTTAGAAAGTGGAAAGATACGAGTTAGAAAGAGTAAAGTTTGAGGGTCTGGCGTAGGTTGGGTAGAGCGAAGCGAAACCCAACATGAGGCTCTAGGCTCTAGGCTCTAGGCTCTAGGCTCTAGGCTCTAGGCTCTAGGCAAAGTGTACTTGTAGGAATGGCTTTAGCCATGAATGTGTTTGTTTAATTTATTCGGCACTGAAGTGCCTCCTACGGGGGTTGTTGCTGAGGGTGACTCTGTACTAAACAACCTAACAGTTCAACTTTACCCTTGCTAACTTGCAACTCGCTAACTCATGTTGGGTTTCGCTCCGCTCTACCCAACCTACCTGGCTGACAGCTCCAGACGCAAAAAAGCCCGACTCTTTCGAATCGGGCTTTCTTTAATAGGATCCTGGCGATGACCTACTTTCACATAGCAACTGCTACACTATCATCGGCGCTGTTTCGTTTCACTACTGAGTTCGGCATGGGGTCAGGTGGGTCCAAAACGCTATTG
>NZ_JALNTM010000048.1:0-15995 GCF_023161845.1 Pseudoalteromonas sp. 2CM39R | reverse complement strand
CCCCCTTAGCTCAGTTGGTTAGAGCGACGGACTGTTAATCCGCAGGTCCCCCGTTCGAGTCGGGGAGGGGGAGCCAATTTACTACACTTTCATAGACATCTCTTCAAATTTGCTCTACCATTTCTCTTTTAAAACAAAAACTTTTTGATTAAAAAACTAACTATTTGATAACTTTCTCTATCAAGCTATAATTATTTTAATAATCATGAGGTTGTGTCCTCCCCTTTGACATATAAAGATTAAACAATGGCAGCTTTTAAAAAACTTATTTTTATACAACTGATGGCTTGGTTGATTCTTGTGACCGCTGGCTGTTATTTTATTAGCCAAAATTTTGATAGTGCCATCGGTAAAGCTCAAAAAAATGCGCAAGCGACAGTCGAGCAATATATTAAAAACCTATCTGCAACTGACCTCTCTGCTGATAACTTAAAAAACACACTTGCAAGCAGTGAAATCTTTTCACACTTTACCTTACGTGATTATCAAGGTGCTGAAGTATTTTCAGTTAACAACGCACCGCAATTGCCTGTTATTGCGGAACTTATTCAGTCAAGCAACAACTCGGTGCGTCCTCAGTATGCCACTAATGATAACGCCGATATAAAAGTTGAATTTAAAATTAATATCACTCACTTGAGTGAGCAGTTTCAAACTGCTTTTTTTATAATTTTAATTATAAGCACCCTACTTGCCCTAATACCTATTGCATTAATGAAAACCATTGTTAAGCACATTAATGACAATATATGTACGGACGTTGCTGATGTCATTGATATTTATATAAACCAAAATCAACTAGGCGATGATTTTGCGACTAAAATTGATTCGCCAGAGTTAGCTAAGTTAGGGAAAAGTTTAATTCCTAGCTTTAATCGTTTGTCGCACTTTTTAAAAAGTAAGAATGACAATATAAAAAATGCTGCACACACAATAAAACGTGAGGCCTACAAAGACGGTGTGACTGAGTTAGGTAATCGCAATATGTTTGTTGATTACTACGAAAAGAATATTGAAAACACCGAAGTAAGTACATTTGGCTCTTTAGCACTCGTTCGCTGTAGCGAGTTGCAGTCTATAAATCAAAGCCGCGGTTATCAAAAAGGTGATGAATACATTAAAGCCGTTGCAGATATTATTGTCAGCATCAGTGGCACCTATTCCGGCAGCCAAGTTTTTAGAGTTAACAGCTCTGATTTTATAACAATTTTACCAAATACCCCGTTAAAAGAAGCCGAAAAATTTGGTGAGAACTTACAATCTCGCTTTACTCAATATATGCAAAACCAAGAGCTTAGCTCGGTTGCAAACACTGGTATTGTGGGGTACGAAAAATCAAAACCTTTGGGTGAGTTACTCTCTATTGTTGATAATGCAATGAGCATGGCGCAGTCTAAGCAAGCTAATGCGTGGCATGTGCAACGTGATACTGATCTAGTTAATAATGTGAGCGCAGGATTTGGTAACCAAAACTGGCGTAAAGTGATTAACGAAGTAATTGAGTCTAAAAGCGTCCATTTGGTGATCCAAAATATTATGCCTTTAGGCAAAAGCATTAAAGCCTATGCTGAAATTCAGGCCCGCTTCAAAACAGAAGAAAACCAAGCTTTGCCTACTGCTTCATTTTTAGCAATGGCTGAAAAGCTCGATATGGCTATTGAAATTGACAAGTTAATAATAGAATCGTCTTTGGAAAGAATAAAATCGAGTAATTTATCTGAAAAGTATTTTGGCTTAAATATTACCCCTTCAAGCGCGCATAGCGACCAGTTTATGATTTGGTTAGAGCGCCGTTTACTTAAAGATACGCATATTGCTTCTAAGTTAATTTTTGAAGTGAGTGAATTTGGTCTTCAACAAAACATTAAAGCAAGCAAACGCTTTATTGATATGGTGCATCGCGTTGGTGCCAGAATAACTGTAGAACGCTTTGGTGTCGGGCTCACCTCATTTAAATTTTTCAGAGATTTAAAACCAGACTTTATTAAAATGGATGCAAGCTATACCCGAGGTTTAGAGGACGATAAAAACAATCAATACTTTATGCGTTTAATGGTCGACCTTGCTCATAGAATTGGCGTTAGTGTTTTTGCAGAGGGCGTTGAAAGCCAAGAAGAAAAGCACATTGTAGAAACCCTATGCCTTGATGGTGTCCAAGGTTACTATATTGAAAAGCCTAAAGACATCTAACTAATTACCCTATTTAATAATAAAAAAGAGCATTTATGCTCTTTTTTACTTTTTAAAGTGTGCTTTTATGACTGTTCAGCCGTTAAAATGCTGACAGTTTTTTAATTGCAAACTCCCTTAAATTTAACCCTTTACAATTAGCCCATTATTTAACGTTGTTTATTTAACTGATAATCACTCAACGTGTTGTTAATCGCAGTAGAAAAAAGGATAATACACGGGATTTTATTAGCGTGAGGCACACATGACAGAATACGTCTTGTTATTAATTGGAACAGTGTTAGTTAACAACTTTGTATTAGTACAATTTTTAGGCCTTTGCCCGTTTATGGGTGTATCAGGAAAACTTGATACAGCCATAGGTATGTCTTTAGCAACTACCTTTGTGCTAACGCTTGCCTCTGTGACCAGTTATTTAGTAAACGAGTATATTTTATTACCACTAGATATCACCTACCTGAAAACAATGAGCTTTATTTTAGTTATTGCAGTGGTTGTTCAATTTACTGAAATGGTTGTTAGAAAAACCAGTCCAACGCTATATCGTTTATTGGGAATATTTTTACCTTTAATAACGACTAACTGTGCAGTACTCGGTGTTGCTTTATTAAATATCAAAGAAGATCACACCTTTTTACAATCTGCCGTTTATGGGTTTGGTGCCGCAGTGGGTTTTTCATTAGTTTTAGTTTTATTTGCGGCATTACGCGAACGCCTAGCCGCAGCAGATGTTCCCACTCCATTTAAAGGAGCTTCAATCGCAATGATAACGGCAGGTTTAATGTCAATGGCCTTTATGGGTTTTACTGGATTAGTGAAGTTTTAATATGACCTTGTTGTACGCTTTAATAGCGCTGGGTTTACTGGCGTTAATTTTCGGATTAATTTTAGGATTTGCAGCCGTACGTTTTCGAGTTGAAGGTAATCCTGTAGTAGAGCAAATCGATACCATTTTGCCACAAACACAATGTGGTCAATGTGGTTATCCTGGTTGTCGCCCTTATGCAGAAGCCATTGCCAATGGCGATGAAATAAACAAGTGCCCACCCGGTGGTGATGCGACAGTTAAAAAGTTGGCTGATTTGATGGGTGTTGAGGCTAAACCTCTAGCCGGCGGCGAACAAGCCGAGCCAGTTAAAACGGTGGCCTACATTCGCGAAGATGAATGTATTGGTTGTACCAAATGTATTCAAGCCTGCCCTGTTGATGCCATTGTTGGTGCAACCCGACAAATGCACACCGTTCTAATTGACGAATGTACAGGCTGTGACTTGTGCGTTGAACCTTGTCCGGTCGATTGTATTGACATGCTACCCGTTGCACCAACAAAACAAACCTGGAAATGGCAACTAGACGCTATTCCTGTTACCCAAATAGATTAGAGGTTTGAGTGGAAAAGTTACTTGAACAAATAAAAAAAGGCACCGTTTGGGCATTTCCTGGCGGCGTACATCCTCCGCAGCAAAAGTCATTATCGAATAATGCGCCTATTGCACGCCTTGCTTTGCCTGAAAAACTCGTTCTACCTTTAAAGCAGCATATTGGCGCTAGCGGCAAGTTAATTGTAGAAAAAAGCCAGCACGTATTAAAAGGTCAACCATTAACTAAGCCTTCTGCTAACTGGTCGATACCTGTGCATGCACCTACATCAGGCACTATTATTGATATTACGCCTATGCCATCAGCACACCCTTCTGCTTTGCCTGAATTAAGCATTATTATTGAACCCGATGGCAAAGATACTTGGTGTGAACTATCGCCTTTAGCAAACCCAGCCACTGCATCACACGATGAACTCGTTGATGTTATTCATAATGCGGGGATCTCTGGCATGGGAGGCGCAGGTTTTCCAACCTACGTTAAAGCAGATATTAAGCAGCCGATTGAGTTTTTAATCGTGAACGCGGTTGAGTGTGAACCTTACATCACGGCTGACGATACCTTAATGCGCGAACATGCCGCTGAAATAATCAAAGGTATTGAGCTCATGCAACAGCTGCTCAATCCTACCCTGTGTATTATTGGTATTGAAGATAATAAGCCCGAGGCTATCACAGCCATGACAGAAGCGGCGAAGCATAACGAGCATATTTTAATACAAACCGTGCCCACGGTTTACCCCTCTGGCGGTGAAAAACAGCTGATCAAACTACTCACTAACCGTGAAGTTCCTAATGGTGGCATTCCTGCTGATATCGGCATTTTAGTACATAACACCGGCACTTTATTTGCGATACAGCAAGCCGTATACGAAGGTAAACCGTTAATTGAACGGGTTGTTACCGTTACCGGCAATACTATACATAATCCAGGTAATGTATGGGCGCTATTAGGTACTGAGATAAAACACTTACTTGATTGCCAAGGGTTTTCACCTGTGCCACAACAACGTGTGGTCATGGGCGGTCCTATGATGGGCTTTACCTTACCTACGGTTCGTATTGGCGTTGTTAAAACAACAAACTGCATACTTGCTCCAGATCATAAAGAATTAGCAGAGCCTGGCCCAGAAAAAGCCTGTATTCGCTGTAGTGCCTGTGCAGATGCGTGCCCTGCTTCATTGTTACCACAGCAGTTACAGTGGTTTGCTAAATCAAAAGAATACGACAAACTCCAAGAACATAACTTATTTGATTGTATTGAATGTGGCGCGTGTGCCTATGTTTGCCCAAGTGAAATACCACTCGTTCAGTACTACCGCGTTGCAAAAGTTGAGATTAAAGAGCAAATTGCCGAGAAGATAAAATCTGATCGCGCTAAAGAACGATTTGATGCACGTAAAGCGCGTTTAGAGCAAGAACAAGCTGAGCGAAAAAATCGTCACAAACGTAAGCCAGCAGCTAAATCAACCGAAGAACAGCAAAAAGTAGCCGATGCCCTTGCCCGCGTTAAAGATAAAACCAGCGATGGTGACAATAAATCAGCTGTAGCAGCGGCAATTGCGCGTGCTAAAGCTAAAAAGCAAGGTGGCGAACTTGAGCCAGATAACAGTGAAGTTGCAAAAGAACGCGCTGCCCGTAAAGAGCAAGCTCGCCTTTATAAAGAGCAAAAAGCACAAAATAATGGTGATGACGAAGCTGTAGATGACAAAAAGTCAGCAGTTGCAGCCGCTATTGCCCGCGCTAAAGCCAAAAAGGCAGCACAAGCTAATGAGCAAACAGCAACTGATGACACAACAAGTGAATCTCCAGCTGCTGCAGATGATAAAAAAGCCGCCGTCGCTGCCGCTATTGCCCGCGCTAAAGCCAAAAAGGCAGCACAAGCTAATGAGCAAACAGCAACTGATGACACTGCAAGTGAATCACCCGTCGCTGCCGGTGATAAAAAAGCCGCCGTCGCTGCCGCTATTGCCCGTGCTAAAGCCAAAAAAGCAGCACAAGCAAATGAGCAGGCAGCAAGTGATGACACTGCAAATGAATCTCCAGTTGCTGCCGATGATAAAAAAGCTGCCGTCGCTGCCGCTATTGCCCGTGCTAAAGCTAAAAAAGCAGCACAAGCAAATGAGCAAACACCAAGCGATGACACAACAAGTGAATCTCCAGTTGCTGCAGATGATAAAAAAGCCGCCGTTGCTGCCGCCATTGCCCGCGCTAAAGCCAAAAAAGCAGCGCAAGCTAATGAGCAAACACCAAGCGATGAAACTGCAAGTGAATCACCTGTCGCTACCGATGATAAAAAAGCTGCCGTCGCTGCGGCTATTGCCCGTGCTAAAGCCAAAAAAGCAGCGCAGGCTGATGAATTAGCAAAACAAAGTGAAAACACTGAGCCACAAAGCAACGATGAATCTTCACAAGGTTCACAGCAAACAGCTCAAGAAAAAAAGAAAGCCGCCGTAGCCGCCGCTATTGCTCGCGCTAAAGCTAAAAAGCAACAAAAAGAAGGAAATGATCAGTCATGAAACTAACCATGGCCAGTTCACCCCACAATCATAGTCACAAATCTGTGACACGTTTAATGTTAACTGTGATTGCGGCTTGTATTCCTGGTGTTATTGCGCAAGTTGTATTTTTTGGCACCGGTGTCCTTATCCAATTATTATTAGCGTTAGTGTGTGTAAGCGCGTTTGAAGCAGCCGTGATGTTAATGCGTAAGCGCCCTATTTGGCCTGCATTAAGCGATGGCAGTGCATGGCTTACCGGTGTGTTATTGGCAATAAGTATTCCGCCTTTAGCGCCTTGGTGGATTATTGTTATAGGGTGTTTGTTTGCCATAGTTATTGTTAAACAGCTATATGGTGGTTTAGGGTTTAATTTATTTAACCCTGCAATGGCAGCCTATGTGCTTTTATTAGTGTCGTTCCCTGTGCAAATGACTGCTTGGTTACCCGTTACAGAATTACTTAATACGGGTATTACTTTTAGCCAGCAGTTAAGCTTAATCTTTAGCGACTTTACCACGTTAGGATACAGCTTAGATCAGCTCCGAGTAGGAATAGACGGCAGCACAATGGCTACCCCACTTGATACCTTAAAAACAGATATTGCTCACGGACTAACGGTGACAGAGAGCATGCAAAAGAGCGTATTTAATGAGTGGACTGGCCTAGGTTGGGGATGGGTTAACTTAGCCTTCTTACTCGGCGGCCTTTACCTGTTAAAAACAAAAGTAATTAACTGGCATATACCAGTGAGTTTTATTGCAAGCTTAAGCTTATGCGCAGCAATTGGTTATATTGCCTCGCCAGGTACAGAGCCTGGTGTGGTGTTTCATTTGTTTAGTGGTGCAACTATGCTGGGGGCCTTTTTTATCGCCACCGATCCTGTATCAGCTGCAACCACTAATCGAGGTCGCCTTATTTATGGTGCAGCAATTGGTTTAATTGTGTATTTAATTCGCACCTTTGGTGGTTTTCCTGATGCAGTTGCATTTGGGGTGTTGCTAATAAACATAGCGGTACCGCTAATCGATTACTATACACAACCAAGAACCTATGGCCATGGAGCAGTAAAATGATTATTTCTTCAATGGTAAAAAATGGCGCAATATTGTGTGGGTTTGCGTTACTAACAACTGGACTCGTTGCCACAATTAATACACTTACCGCTGATAAAATTGCAGAGCAAGAGCAGTTGCAGTTAACTAATCAGCTTCAAGAAGTATTGCCGCATTCCAAATACAGCAATGAGCTATCGCAAGATTGTGTAATTATATCTGATCCATTACTAGGGCCATACGATAACCAAGTTATTTATCGTGCCCGAAAAGATAACGAACCTGTGGCATTAGTCATTCGTCATGTCACCCCTAGCGGCTACAGTGGTGATATAAACTTACTCAGTGCAGTATATCGCGATGGTACCATTGCGGGTGTAAGGGTAACCAAACATGAAGAAACACCAGGTTTAGGTGATAAAGTTGAAATAAAAAAATCAGACTGGATCACCACATTTAATACAAAAACAGTACAAAGCGAAAGTGACGATCGTTGGGCCGTTAAAAAAGACGGCGGCCAGTTTGATCAGTTTACTGGCGCTACAATTACACCTCGTGCCGTTGTAGGCTCAGTCAAAAACGCGGTACTTTATGCACAAGATAACTTTGATGCTCTGTTCACAGCAGCAAACGCATGCCCAGAGGTAACGCCATGAGCGAATTAAAAACCCTTTACAAAGAAGGCTTATGGGGAAATAACCCCGCCTTGGTACAGTTATTAGGTTTATGCCCTTTACTCGCTGTTACCTCTACAATTACTAATGCGCTAGGTTTAGGCTTAGCAACCTTATTGGTATTAGTGGGCTCTAATATTACCGTATCAATAGTGCGTAACTGGGTACCTAAAGATATTAGAATACCTGTGTTTGTGATGATCATTGCCGGTTTTGTAACAATAGTGCAGCTGTTAATGAATGCTTACACTTTTGGCCTTTACCAATCTTTAGGGATTTTCATTCCGTTAATTGTAACCAACTGCGCCATTATTGGCCGTGCTGAAGCATTTGCCTCAAAAAATCCAGTACATTTATCTGCCTTTGATGGCTTAATGATGGGCTTAGGGTTTATGTTGGTACTGGTTGTACTTGGTGCTATGCGAGAACTGATTGGACAAGGCACCTTATTCGATGGTGCCGATTTATTACTCGGGCCTTGGGCTGCTATATTGCGCATTGAAGTGTTTAGCTTTGATAGCCAGTTTTTACTGGCCATTTTACCACCGGGCGCATTCTTAGGGCTTGGTCTGCTGATTGCCGCTAAAAATGTAATTGATGCACAAATAAAATCAAAACAAGTCGCACCGCCAGAAGCTGAAAAAGGCCCTCGAGCGCGTGTTACTAGCTTAACTTAAGGGGAAAACGCATTAACTTAATAAAGCTAATGCGTTTTAAGTTAC
Source organism: Pseudoalteromonas sp. 2CM39R (assembly GCF_023161845.1). Taxonomy (NCBI): domain Bacteria; kingdom Pseudomonadati; phylum Pseudomonadota; class Gammaproteobacteria; order Alteromonadales; family Pseudoalteromonadaceae; genus Pseudoalteromonas; species Pseudoalteromonas sp. 2CM39R. The sequence continues at coordinate 7,477 of NZ_JALNTM010000048.1, read as the reverse complement.
ATGAATAAAGAAAAACGTCACCAAATACTTACTCGCTTACGCGACGACAATCCACATCCTGAAACGGAGCTTGAATATTCAAGCCCGTTTGAGTTATTAGTTGCCGTTACGCTTTCAGCACAAGCCACCGATGTTGGGGTAAATAAAGCCACTCGTAAATTATTTCCGGTTGCTAATACACCACAAGCCATTTTAGATATTGGCCACGACACGCTGCGTGATTACATAAAAACCATTGGGTTGTTTAATTCCAAAGCAGCCAATGTATATAAAATGTGCCAAATATTGGTAGATCAGCATAACGGTGAAGTGCCAGAGAATCGTGAAGCTCTAGAAGCCCTCCCAGGCGTAGGCCGTAAAACTGCTAACGTAGTATTAAATACAGCCTTCGGCTGGCCGACCATTGCCGTAGACACGCACATATTCCGTGTATCGAACCGTACTAAGCTTGCTATGGGTAAAGACGTGGTTGCGGTTGAACAAAAACTCGAAAAAGTGATCCCCAAAGAATTTAAAGTCGATGTACATCACTGGCTCATTTTACATGGGCGCTATACCTGCGTTGCCCGTAAACCAAAATGTGGCAGCTGTATTATTGAAGACTTGTGTGAGTTTAAAGATAAGACTGAATAGCTCCCACCTGTTAAGGTACGAAAGCGGACGTTAGCTTTGGCTTACCCAGTGTCAAGTTGCGACATAGCTGCCTTAAGTTGTGTCGATTTCCCCCCAAAAAAAGAACTGATAGGTAGCAAACTGATCTTTTAAATAAATTAACCACAAGATGTGCCTAGTAAACTTATAACGATTCACTCACTTCTTTTAGCAGCTAAGTGTGCTCGTTGAATGGCTCAGGGGTTATGCTGGCGTAGTAACTGTCTTCAGTAAATTAATGTTACATCTATATTCTTGCAGGGGATTATGAAGCAACCCCACTCTTGAACGATAAAAAAGCTAAATGTGCTGCCTTACCTGAACTGTAATTATCTAGATGACTCATCTTGTAACCTGCGTACAATAAGCCTTCAAAAAAATAAAAAACCCAATCAACACAGAAGTGCTTACTTAATAACCCCTCATCTTTCGCAAGTTTTATCAATTCTCGTATCTCGTTATCTTGCTGTTGCATACGAACTTGAAGCTTTTCACTTTTCTGAAACATCTTCTCGAACTTTTGCAAAAAAGCGAATTCCTCGTATAACGGCAAAGTATTTTCGAATACAAGCCTAATAGCATCCAATGAGTCTTTAGCTTTATTTTCAACAGACATATTTACTTCGTCAAAGCGGTCTAAACAATATAACGCAATCTCTTCTTGAAGCGCTTCCTTATGCTTAAATTGGCGGTACACCGTTGCTCTACCAACTTCAGCCCTTTTAGCCACGTCAACTAGCGTTGAATCCTCATTTTGAATAAACAGTTTTAACCCCGATTGAATAATTTTTTTTCTCGAATTATTTGTTCTTGCATCCATTTTATGAGACAGCCTTGTATCATCTATTAAGTTCCATTATGATACAGCAATGTCTCAAAAGTTAAAAATGAATTCTGTGGAGCAAGAGAGTGAATAGACTAATCGGTATTGACTTTGCAAGAGCGTTAGCGCTCTTTGGTATGGTTATTGTCAACTTTAAGTTAGCCATGAACGCCGATATTGGCACACCACAATTAATAGAGTTTGCGGCTCTATTCGAAGGTCGGGCTTCGGCTTTGTTTGTTATATTAGCGGGTATAGGTATTGCGTTTTTAACTAAAAAATGTGTTACCAGTGGATCACTTGAACACATCAAGCAAGTAAGAACCTCTTTGATAAAAAGATCTGTTTTACTACTTTTGATTGGCTTGGCTTTTACACCTATTTGGGAAGCCGACATCTTGAAATTCTATGCATTCTATTTTTTGATAGCTGCATTATTATTTACTCTTAGCAGCAAGGAACTGCTCAGTGCATCTATCGGTTTTGTTTTTGCATTTCCATTAATGTGGCTATTCTTTGATTACGAAAAAGGATGGGATTGGCTTGAGCTTAGTTATTCTGGTTTTTGGACAACTGAAGGAGTGATTAGACACCTTTTCTTTAATGGGTATCACCCAGTTTTACCATGGTGTGGTTTCTTGCTATTTGGCATATGGTTGAGTAAACAAGATTTATCCAATACTAATGTAAGGAAGTCTTTGTTTACATGGTCTTTAAGTATTTTACTTATTGTAGAAGCAAGCTTCTATATGCTGAGAATGTGGGCAGGAGATGACCCGTCTATTGGCATGTCAAAAGATGAAATTGAGTTTTTGTTAACCACGTCAATAATACCGCCGTTGCCACAATATATGTTTTCAGCTGCAAGCTCTGCCGTTCTTGTTTTGCTGGTTTCTCTAAAACTAGCAAGTGTATTTCCTACCAACCGGTTAATTGAGTGGCTAAGCAAAACTGGGCAGTTAACGTTAACTCTGTATGTAGCACATGTCATTATTGGCATGGGAATTCTTGAGGCAACTGGCTTACTCGTTAATCAAACCATAGACTTGTCAATATTTTCCGCATTGGTTTTTTGCATAATTAGCATAATTTTCAGTGTGTTTTGGCTCAAGTATTTTAAACACGGGCCTTTAGAATGGATTTTTAAAAAATGCACTTAGTAGGCCAAAACATTGTTTTAAAAAACTAAAACTATTGAGACTGTTAGCTGACTGTTAGCTGACTGTTAGCTGTTTAATTAGGGTAAATAATGCTATGTCGATAGTAACAGTCAGGAAGTTAATAAAAGCATCTATAGGTATTACCTTTTGCATCTACTTTTATTATCTTTCGGCTGGTCGACTCAAACCTTGATAAGTTTGCTATGGGTAAGAACCTTGTTGAAGTAGAAAAGAAGCTCGAAAAAGTAGTGCCTAAAGAGTTTAAAGATAAAGTAGAATAGATCCGTAAATAAAAAACGTTCATTTAGCACGATTGTTAATAATAAACCTCAATTATCAGGCTTATAAGAATAAGCTCAATGATTAATTCGTATTCCAGTGTTACTTTTTTGTTTATTCAAAGTAGGTGTCTAACTTTGGCACCTTTCATTTTTCATACCTTGTAAATCAATTCAAATAAAATCTGTTTATTCGTGATTTGCCGTAATTATTGGCACATTTTCAAAGTATTAATTTCACAAGTATCATTCCTTTAGTTATGCTACTGAGCATAAATAAAATTATAGTGCGGACCCTCTATGTTACCCTTACTTCGTATATTGTTAATTGAGCAAGACCCCAGCATCTTAAAAGAGCTTTCAACGAATTTGTCAAAAACAATTGCTAATTTTGAGCGAAGCGATATTCATATTGATATTATCGAACGTCTTGAACTTAAAGAAGCGCTTGAGTGTGTTGAAGAAGATGGCGATATTCAAGCTGTTGTACTTAGTTGGGATGTGCAAAATAAAGTAGGCGAGAAAATGTATAGCCGCTTTATCGAGCAACTAAAGAGGATCCGCCTTGAGTTACCCGTTTATGTTATTGGTGATGATACAAAAGGGCTAGAAATCGTTAATGAGTCGGAGGAGATTGAGTCTTTCTTCTTCAAAGATGAAGTAATCTCAGACCCTGAAGCAATTTTAGGTTATATGATTAACGATTTCGATGATCGCTCAGAAACCCCATTTTGGACGGCGTATCGCCGGTATGTTGGCGAGTCGAATGATTCATGGCACACTCCAGGACATAGTGGCGGTTCTAGCTTTAGAAATTCTCCTTATATTAAAGATTTTTATCAGTTTTATGGCCGTAATGTCTTCGTGGGTGACTTGTCGGTGTCAGTCGATTCGTTAGGCTCATTATCAGATAGCACCAATACCATTGGCCGTGCCCAAGAGTCAGCTGCGGCAACGTTTGAAGTGAAACATACCTATTTTGTTACCAACGGGTCATCTACCTCAAATAAAATCATCTTGCAGACACTGCTTCGCAAGGGCGATAAAGTGATTATTGACCGTAATTGCCATAAATCTGTGCACTACGGCATTTTGCAATCAGCCAGTTTACCCATTTATTTGTCGAGTATTTTAAATCCTAAATATGGGATTTTTGCGCCACCGTCATTGGCTGATATAAAACAAGCAATAGAACAAAATACCGATGCAAAATTACTGGTTCTCACCGGTTGTACTTACGATGGCCTACTGAGCGACCTCAAACAGGTAGTAGAATTTGCTCATCAGCATGGTATTAAGGTGTTTATCGACGAAGCGTGGTTTGCTTACTCGCTGTTTCATCCAAGCTTACGTTACTATTCCGCCATTCATGCTGGCGCTGATTATGTTACTCATTCAGCGCATAAAGTGGTATCGGCGTTTTCTCAGGCGTCTTATATTCATGTTAACGATCCTGATTTTGATGCTGATTTCTTTCGCGAGATTTACAGTATTTATGCCAGTACATCGCCGAAATATCAGCTTATCGCGTCGCTTGATGTGTGCCAAAAGCAATTGGAGATGGAAGGCTATAAGTTACTCAATGCTTTGTTGAACCATGTGGAAGAATTTAAACAACAGATGGCTTCACTCAAACAAATTAAAGTGCTTGGTAAACAAGATTTTATGGAAATATTTCCACACTTTAGTGGTGATAACATGGGTCACGATCCGCTAAAAATTCTCATCGACATTAGCGAATTACCCTATTCATTAAAAGATATTCATAAATATCTTCTCGATGAAATTGGCCTAGAAATAGAAAAATACACCCACAGTACCATTTTGGTGTTACTGACTCTTGGCGGCACGCGTTCGAAGATCATTCGTTTATACAATGCGTTGAAAAAACTCGATAGTGGCAAGGTAAAACTAGCCACATCGACGCGACGTTCTCGCTTACCGGAAAACCTACCAGCTATAGACTTAGCCTGTATTCCAAGCGAAGCTTTTTATGGCGAGCGCGAATCGGTACCTATTAGCAAAAGTAACAACCGCATTTGCGCCGGTTTAGTTACGCCCTACCCGCCAGGCATTCCGCTTTTGGTTCCGGGGCAACATATTACACAAGAGCATGTAGACTATCTTAAGGAGCTTGCAGGACAAGGATTAACAATTCAAGGCAGTTTTGATGGCGAAATCTATGTTCTTAAGGGCAAAGCTAATAAGTAAAAAGTATATTTTAATAGAGTTGAACTCCTTATAACTAAACAGCAATATCACATGATATTGCTGTTTAGTAGAATAAAGAGCTGATCCTCACACTCCAAAAATAAATGAGACCAGAATGCAATGATACAGTTGAAGAACAAAAAGGCGCTCACGCTTCTGCGCGCTGCAGCTCTCATTGTTACTCTTACTAGCATATACATTTTTGCCCCTTGGCAGTTTGCTTTATATTACTTTCACCCACTGCCCGCTAACGTTCAAGCACAAACACAAGAGGCTATTGAACAAGGAATTGATGGCATTATTGTTTATATTCATAAACAAGGACAGCAACCTGAATATTTTGCAAATGGTTGGCATGATCGAGAGCAAAAAATACCCGCATACCCTAATGCACTTTTTAAAATTGGCAGCATTCGAAAGTTATATGATGCAGCAGCTTTAACTAAGCTTGCAGCCATTGGACGTATTGAAATAGATAAAACACTGGCTGATTATCTTCCATCATTAATTGGGCGCATTGAAAACGCAGATAAAATTACATTGCGAATGATGGTAAAACACAAAAGTGGCATACCCAATTACACAGACACCGATAATTTTGATTGGTCAATCACCTACCCTGATCCACTTGCATTAGTGCTCGATGAACCCGCGGACTTTAGCCCTGATGCTGATTATGGCTATTCTAATACTAATTATTTGTTGCTGAGAAAAATTATGTCTAACGTACTGGGTTATGATCACAACCAATATATTAAAGATGAAATTTTAACGCCACTGGGCCTAACGAACACGTTTTCATCAGTGCATGAAATAAATTTAGTAGATTTGATGAGTGGTTACTACGTAGGTTATGAGAATGATTTTAAAGCACTCGATCAAGGCTATGTGGCTACCGCACAAGATATAGGCGACTTTCTTATTGCTTTAAACAAAGGCGCTTTTTTCGACGAACAAGAGCAAGCTTTGTATACATCGCTTTATAAGTATGAACACACGGGTTGGGTATTAGGGTATTCAAGCATTGCTCGTTATTATAAGGATATCGATACAGTCGTTGTACAGTTTATAAATACTAATGGCGATGATACTGTGATGCTCACAGAAATAATTTATAATCGGATTATTGATATTTTAACAGCGCAGCGGTAGTCGTTATAAAATGGCTGCGTTATCAAAATTTATGTGAATTTTAAGAGGGTTTAAATGCGTTTACTACACACCATGTTACGGGTTGCTGATCTAGATAAATCAATTGCGTTTTATACTCAAGTGCTCGGTATGAAAGAGTTACGCCGTGCTGATAACGAAGAGTACCGCTACACCCTCGCCTTTGTAGGATACGGTGATGAAACTGACACGACAGTACTTGAACTAACCTATAACTGGGATACCGACAGCTACGATTTAGGTAATGCCTATGGTCATATCGCCATTGAGTTTGATGATATTTATAAAGCCTGTGAAGATATTAAGGGCGCTGGTGGTAACGTTAGCCGTGAACCAGGACCAGTAAAGGGTGGTACAACAGAAATTGCGTTTGTAAAAGATCCAGATGGCTACTCAATTGAACTTATTCAGAAAAAAGAAAACATGAATAAATTTTAGTAAATTTATTTAATAGGTTTACTAACCCCTTTTTAATTATCTAAGCTCAACTCTGATACGATATTAAAAAAGGTGCTGTATGCACCTTTTTATCGTAACTGACTGTCTTTACTGCCACGCCGATTAAGCCCTTTTGAAAGAGCGCCTTTACCTTCTAGGTCAGCTTGGCAGCTTACACAATACTTAACCCCAGGTACCGCAAGTCTTCGTGCCTGTGGTATTGGTTCATCACATTCTTCACATAGCTCGGCACTGGTTCCAGAAACTAAATTACTTCTAGCATACTGCAAAGCGTCATTAACGCTGGCGTCGATTTGATCTTGAATTGCACCATCGCGTGCCCATCCACTTGCCATATAACCTCCTATTTATTTGGACGTTTATATGTACCCTAACATAGGCGAAGTATATTTAAGCTGAATATAAAGAAAGGAAAGAAACTAATAATATATAGGAGTTATTATATTAAAATTTTTAATTTTGAGATTTTAACTTCACTGGATAGTTTTGAAGTAGTGATGGAAATGCAGGTAAACTGATTTTAGATACTTTTTATTAAAAGCTATATTACTAATGAATAGTAGGTGGCATACCAAGAGATTTTTCACTCTTTATTATTTTGCGGATAGAGAGTGTGGCAGTCACACTGCTTTGTAGATTACTTAAAATAAGTAAGTGGCGTCCCCAAGGGGATTCGAACCCCTGTTACCGCCGTGAAAGGGCGGTGTCCTAGGCCTCTAGACGAT
>NZ_JALNTM010000047.1:0-16011 GCF_023161845.1 Pseudoalteromonas sp. 2CM39R | reverse complement strand
TTGCTAACTTGCTAACTTGCTAACTTGCTAACTTGCTAACTTGCTAACTTGCTAACTTGCTAACTTGCTAACTTGCTCTGCTTCCAATCTCACACAAAACGCTGTAACTTGCTTGTTACTAAGAATAAAACACACAAAGCATATGCAATCAGCAGTATCAAATTGGCAGTCTAAATTAAATGCTTTAGGGCCGGGGATTTTAATGGCTACAGCCGCCATTGGTGGCTCACATCTAGTAGCATCAACACAAGCAGGATCGTTATTCGGCTGGCAGCTATTTTGGCTAATCATTGTAGTAAACGTATTGAAGTACCCATTCTTTCGATTTGGTATGGAGTACACCCTTGCGACCAAACAAAGTTTAGTTGAGGGCTACAAGCAAAAAGGACCGGGGTATTTCTATAGTTTTATTGCGCTTAATATTGTCGCTGCGGTAGTAAATACTGCGGGGGTTTTATTATTAACGGCCAGTCTGCTGCACTATGCATTACCTGTCACTGTTTCTGTAACTTTATTATGCTGGCTGATTTTAGCTGTGTGTTTGCTCATTTTATTATTAGGGCACTTTAAGGCGCTCGATAATGTCTCAAAGCTCATTATGGGGCTGCTAACGGTTACAACCGTGGCTGCGTTGGTTGTGGCAATTAATAATGGCCCAATGGCCCCAGTTGACTATGTGGGCCCGTCGCCGTATGAGCTTGCCATGCTTGGCTTTATGGTCGCGCTCATGGGCTGGATGCCTGCACCTATTGAAATATCAGCAATCAGCTCACTGTGGCTAAAAGAAAAGCAGCATCAACAAGCCGTGACAAAGCAACAAGGCTTGTTTGACTTTAATTTGGGCTACTGGCTTACCGCAGCACTTGCGTTAGTGTTTTTCTCATTAGGTGTGTTAGTACAATATGGCCAAGCACAGGCTGTGCAATTAGGTGGAGTCGCCTTTGCAAAGCAGCTAATTGATATGTATGCCCTTACCATGGGCGAGTGGGCAAGGCCGCTGGTTTCGGGTATCGCTTTTTTATGTATGTTTGGTACCACGCTAACAGTGCTTGATGGCTACGCCAGAACATTAAATGAGTCGCATAAACTGCTACCGATTAAACAATCTAAACACAGTTTAAACATGTGGTTATTACTGCAAGCATTTGCAGGTATGGCAGTGATTTTATTCTTTAAATCAGCCCTTGGCCCAATGCTTACTTTTGCTATGACCCTCGCTTTTGTAACCACTCCTGTATTTGCATGGCTGAACTTTAGTTTAGTACGCTCAGAATCCAGCATTCATCACTCACCTTTATTACGCACCCTAAGCTGGCTAGGTTTGCTTTATTTAGTGGGCTTTGCGCTGGTGTTTTTGGTTTGGAAACTCGCTTAGTTAGCGAGTTACAAGGGGAAAGAGTAAAGTTAGAGCTGTCAGATTGACAGTTAGCGAGTTACTAGGGGAAAGAGTAAAGTTTTCGAGCTGCTTGACTTAGATAGTGGCCAGTTTAGAGTTTCTAACTTTCTAACTTTCTAACTTTCTAACTTTCTAACTTTCTAACTTTCTAACTTTCTAACTTTCTAACTTTCTAACTCAACTCCCTAATCGCATTACTAATCCCATCTAGTGTGAGTGGGTACATGCGGTTGTCCATTAACTGCTTTATAAAATCTATCGATTGATAATAGCGCCAGTGTTCAACGGGTTGTGGGTTGAGCCAAGCGACTTTATCAAAGTGATTGGTTATGCGGTTTAGCCAAGCGCTGCCGGGTTCTTCATTCCAATGCTCAACGCTGCCACCGGGGTAGGCGATTTCGTAGGGACCCATGGTGGCATCACCAACAAAGATCACCTTGTAGTCGCTGGTGAACTTGTTAATCAAGGTCATGGTATCAATAACGTTAGAGTGACGACGTTCGTTGTCTTGCCAAACATGCTCATACAAACAGTTATGAAAATAGTAAAACTCAAGGTGCTTAAATTCGCTATGAGCGGCGCTAAATAGCTCTTCGCAGGTATGAATGTAATCATCCATTGAGCCGCCGATATCAAATAGCATCAATACTTTTACCGCATTATGGCGCTCTGGTGCCATTTTTACATCGAGCATGCCGCCTTGTTTTGCAGTTGCGCGAATGGTTTCGGTTAAATCGAGAGTATCGCTAGCGCCAGTACGGGCAAATTTACGCAGTTTTTTTAGAGCGAGTTTAATGGTGCGTGAGCCAATTTCACGGTCACTATCAAGGTTTCGGTAGCTGCGTTTATCCCATACTTTTACCGCACGGCGATGTCGGTTACCGTCTTGACCAATGCGCACACCTTCAGGGTTATAACCATAGGCACCAAATGGCGAAGTACCACCGGTACCCACCCACTTATTACCTCCAGCATGGCGCTTTTGCTGCTCTTCAAGGCGTTGCTTGAGGGTTTCCATGAGTTTATCAAGGCCGCCCATGGCTTGTAATTGCGCTTTTTCTTCTTCGCTTAGGTGCTTTTCAAACTCTTTGCGTAGCCAATCATTAGGCAAGTCGTGTTGCTGTTTTAAACTTTCGAGCAGATCAAGGTCGGCCACTCCACTAAAGTAATCTGCAAAGGCTTTATCAAAACGATCAAAGTGGGTTTCATCCTTGACCATGATGGTACGCGCTAAGTAATAAAACGCGTCAACATCGGCAAAAATAACCCCTTGCTTGAGCGCATTGATCAAATCAAGTAGCTCTCGCAAACTAACTGGTAAGCGGTATTCTCGAAGCTTAAAGAAAAACGCAATTAACATCTTAACGGCGGCTCATAAACGCAAGTTTTTCGACTAGGCTAATGTCTTGCTCGTTCTTTAATAGTGCGCCAAACATTGGCATTAAGCCGCCAGTTTGGCTTTTATCATGCAGTGTTTTAGCGTCTATATCTTCGGCCATCAGTAGCTTTAACCAATCAAGCAATTCGCTGGTTGATGGTTTTTTCTTAATGCCATTAACTTCACGTAGATTAAAGAACACCTCAAGTGCTTGGCGAACTAGGTCTTGTTTAACGTGAGGGTGATGCACATCGATAATTTGTGCCATTTCTTCACTACTTGGAAAATCAATGTAATGGAAAAAACAACGACGTAAAAAGGCATCTGGCAGCTCTTTTTCGTTATTCGACGTAATGATCACAATCGGACGTTGCTTTGCAACCACGCGCTCGCCGGTCTCATAAACATGAAACTCCATTTTATCGAGCTCTAATAGCAAGTCGTTGGGAAATTCAATATCGGCTTTGTCGATTTCATCAATCAATAGCACAGGACGCTTGTTATGTTGCTCACCATAGGTAAAGGCTTGCCATAATTTCCCTTTTACAATGTAGTTGCTGATATCGTGCACTCGCTCGTCACCTAACTGGCTGTCGCGAAGGCGCGATACCGCATCATATTCATACAGGCCTTGCTGCGCCTTAGTGGTTGATTTGATGTGCCACTGAATTAGTGTGGTGTCTAAGCTTTTTGCAAGCTCCTCGGCCAGCATGGTTTTACCTGTGCCGGGCTCACCTTTTATTAGCAGCGGCTTTTCGAGCAAGATCGCTGCGTTAACCGCTTGTTTTAATGAGTTACTGGCAATGTAGTTATCGGTTGAATTAAAAAGCACGATGTCACCTTATCTGGTCTGAGCAGTGATTAATAACGTCATGATGCCACAGTTAGTCGGCGTCTGAAAGGTATGCAAAACGCTGTATCGTTTTACCCTCTACAGTGACGGTTTCTGTAAACATACTAAGCGGGCGTGCCCACATGCCAAATTCTCCGTATAGAGCTTGGTAAATTACTAATGGCTCATTCGTTTCGCTATGAGTGGCAACATATTCAACTTTGTATTTTGGACCTTTGTAATGTTGGTAAATACCGGGTTTGATTGTCATGTGTTTATCTCGCATCTTGGAGTCATTTGGGTATAATTGCAGTTTGCACATTTTACGCTGAAACAAACTGCCTAAACTATGAATTATATTTCGTTAGATGAATACAAAAAAGCCTGGGTTTTTCGTCATAAAGATATGCCGATAAGCAGCGAAGACGCAGCGCAAATTAAACCAATGAGCGCTGAACGCGCTGCGGTTTTATGGACTACTATGGTGAGCCGCGAGCATGATCACCCTGACTTTTTTGATAAAACAGATTGGTGCGGCAAAGACGACAGCTTTTCAGAGACCATTAACTGGGAAAACGCATGGGAAGCTGGCGACGAGCAGTTACCAGAAGAAATCCTTAACCACTTAGAGTGGGAAGCAAACACCACTGTTTATTTTTGCATGGCTCGTGACAATATTATTGAAACCAGCTTTGCCGTTTTTAAACGTTGTTGGCAAAACTTTATGTTTTTAGCTGATGGTAGTTTGTTATTAGGTAAAAAGCGTGATGCAGTAGTGCAGTTTTTAGAAACTGGTAACGCAAAATTGGGTAAAAAAGGCGCAGTAAAGTAGCGCTCAATAAACGCTCTATGCTATAAAACAGTCAAGCAATTGTTTTATAAGAGCGCGCATTGTCTAAACCAACTTCACAGAGCGAACACTCGCAACAAGCCGAAATTTGGCAAACTGATGCCGAGCGAGCTTTGTATGCGCAGTTATGTAATGCATTCTATGCTCGTGAGATCCCGCGTTTAGTTGATGAACCTGATACAGCAAGGCTAAAACGTTTATTAGCAAGCCTGCCTTACTATATTGAGCGTTTAGCTATGCGTATTGTCAGTGGTGATGCGCCACTACAGCTCGATTCACAAAATGGCAGTTGGCTTGAAAAACAAAAAACAACGCCGCCTGTTTATAATAAAAAAGACTCAAAAGACTTTTATAGTCAACATGCTAAGCGCGGGTTAATTGTTCCCGTGCTAATTAATGACGAGCAATGTACAACCGTGCGCATAGACAGCTTAGATCAAGTAAGCGACAATAAGGTACATTGCAACGAGCTTGGTTGGTTTGATACTTCCGGTGAATCGCTAGAAAACACGCATATTCAATTGCTTAAGCCTGCAAAGGCGGTGATGGCAGCGGCGTGTTGCGGTCATCGATGGCAATTTAATAAACGCATCACACCTAAGCGTTTGTCATTAAGAGAAATGCTACTAGCAAGCAATATAAATTGGCGTAATTTAAAACGCCCTTTGACTTAATTTAACCGCGAAGGAGTGTTCAATGCGGGTTTTTCAATTCGCCTTGTTGTGTTTGGCTTTATTTATTCAGTACCGCTTATGGTTTGGCCATAATGGGGTGCAAGATTACACTCGTTTAAAACAAGCGGTTACCTCTCATCAAGACACCAATGCGAAATTATTAAAGCGCAATAAAGTGCTCAAAGCCGATATTGAAGACTTAAAACTCGGTCAAGAGGGCATCGAAGAGCGGGCGCGTAATGAATTAGGAATGATTAAACCTGGCGAAACCTTTATTCGCGTATTACCAGGTCAACAGCAAAATGAACACTAAGCAAACTATAACCGCCATTGTTCCCGCTGCGGGAGTAGGTAGTCGAATGCAGCATTCGGCGCCAAAGCAGTATATTGAACTTGCGGGTAAAACTATTTTAGAACATACCCTAAGTAAACTTGCAGAACTTAACGAATTAAACACCATCAAAGTAGCAATTAGCGATGATGACGGCTACTTTGCTGATTTACCACACATAGATAAGCGTATTGAGCGTGTGAGTGGTGGTAAAGAGCGTGCTGATTCTGTGCTTAACGCCTTGCTATCACTTGCTGACAACCCACCTGATTGGGTACTTGTTCACGATGCGGCAAGGCCGTTAGTGTGTCTGGCAGATATTCAGTGTTTAATGACTGAATGTATTGCTGCCAATGAGGGCGGTATTTTAGCGTCAAAAGTAAAAGACACCATTAAGCGCGGTCATACCCACAGTGAGCAAACGGTGCCTCGTGATGATTTATGGCAGGCACTCACCCCTCAGTTTTTCCCTTATCAAGCGCTGACTAATGCGCTATCAAGCGCCCTTAAAAATGGTGTGACTATCACTGATGAGGCATCGGCAATTGAATGGGCTAAGCAGCCTGTTAAGCTGGTTGCTGGTCGCAGTGACAATATTAAAATCACCACCCCAGAAGATTTAGATTTAGCAGCATTTTTACTGCAAAAACAACAAAACGAGAGTACCTCATGATTCGAATTGGCCATGGTTTTGATGTACACAAATTTGGCGGCGAAGGCCCGTTGGTAATTTGTGGTGAAAAAATAGATTACCTGCAAGGCTTTTTAGCTCATTCAGATGGTGATGTTGCCATTCACGCATTGTGTGATGCCATTTTAGGCGCATTGGCAATGGGTGATATTGGCAAGCATTTCCCTGATACTGCTAGCGAATACGAAAATATTGATAGCCGAATTTTACTACGCCACGTGGTTGGGCTTGCTAAAGAGCAAGGTTATGTACTTGGCAATGCCGATGTGACGATTGTTGCGCAAGCACCAAAAATGTTGCCACATATTCAAGCTATGCGTGAAAACTTATGCCAAGACCTTGAAGCTGATATTTCACAAGTTAATGTGAAAGCAACAACCACTGAGAAGCTTGGGTTTGAAGGTCGTAAAGAAGGTATCTCAAGCCACGCAGTGGTGATTATGAGCAAACAAAGCGCATGAGTGAGTTAAACTACCTATACGGTAAACCTCTTTCTAAGGCTGACTTTAAAACTCACGCCGAAGACTTCATGGTTGATGAAGACTTAGGAATTGAGTTTACCGGCTCTGGTGAACATGTTTGCTTGCAGGTTGTAAAAAAAGGCGAAAATACTCAGTTTATTGCGAAACGCATTGCCGAAAAAGCAGGGGTATCTCCACGTGATGTGAGTTATGCAGGCTTAAAAGACCGCCATGGAGTGTGTACTCAATGGTTTAGCGTGCCAGTTCCAATTAAAAAGCACATAGAATTTAGTGAGCTGAATAACGAGCAGTTTTTTGTAATATCGCAACAGCGCCATAACCGTAAGCTCAGAACCGGATGTCATAAAGGCAATCGCTTTACAATTACATTACGTAATGTGACTGAGCCGCTGGATATTTTGTGCCGTATCAACGCGGTGCGTGCTGGTGTGCCTAATTACTTTGGTGAGCAGCGCTTTGGCCATGGTGGTCACAATCTTGAAATGGCAAAGCGCATGTTTGCTGGAGAGCGTATCCGCGATAAAAAATTGCGTGGCTTAGTTATTTCAGCTGCGCGCTCTTATGTATTTAATGAAATCGTGAGTATGCGGGTTGCCGAGCATGGCCTTGCGAAAACAATGCACCGCGAAGTGTTTATGCTCAGCGGCAGTAATGCATTTTTTGAAGACAACATTAGTGATGACAATATTGCGCGCTTAGCGTCTGGCGATATTGTGATGTCGGCACCTATGGTTGGTAAAGGCGAAAAAGGCCTGACCGAAACCGAAAAAGTGTGGCTCGAACCTTATCAGTCTTGGATAGAGGGTCTTAGCGAACTTGGCCTTAAGAATGAGCGTAGAATGTTACGCCTTATTCCTGATTCATTAGCTGTTGAAACAATTGACGAAACTACTTTAAAGTTAAGTTTTGGTTTACCAAAAGGCTGTTTTGCTACCGCCCTGCTGCGTGAGCTGGTGGACTATCAAGATGCAAGCCCCAGAGAACAAAAACAAAAGGATGCGTAAATGAAAATCTTATTGAGCAATGATGATGGCGTACATGCTAAAGGGATTGCGGTTTTGTATCATGCATTGACGCAAATAGCAGATGTGACCTTAGTAGCGCCAGATCGTAATTGTAGTGGCGCAAGTAATTCATTAACGCTCATGAACCCACTTCGTGCAACTACCCTTGATAATGGCTTTATTTCGATTAATGGCACCCCGACTGACTGTGTGCATTTGGGAGTTAATGAATTAGTCGAGCAGCAGCCAGATCTAGTGGTTGCAGGAATAAACCACGGCGCCAACCTAGGTGATGATACCTTGTATTCAGGTACAGTAGCAGCGGCCACTGAAGGCCGCCACTTAGGGCTGCCGGCGATTGCTGTGTCGTTATGCTCTAAAGAAGGAAATCACTTTGAAACTGCTGCTGCGGTTGCGGTGAGTATTATCAAAGAGTTGGCATCGCACCCATTACCGAAAGATCAAATCATCAACTTAAACGTGCCAGATATTCCGCTTACAGAGCTTAAAGGAGTTAAGGTAACCCGTTTAGGTTCGCGTCATAAAGCTGAAACCATGACGAAACAACAAGACCCATGGGGCCGTGACATTTATTGGTATGGTACCCTTGGTGCTGAAAGTGATGCAGGTGAAGGCACTGATTTTTATGCCATTAATAATGGGTATGCATCAGTGACCCCGCTTAGTGTTGATATGACGGCGAAAGAGAGCTTACAAGCCGTCGATAGCTGGTTAGCAAATATGGAGATTAATAGTGCTGACTAATTATAATCGCAGTGCACTGGCATTAGCTGAACTATTAAAACGCGAGGGTGTAGAAGATAGCACTGTGCTTGAAGCGATAGCCTCAACACCCAGACACATTTTTATTGATGATGTTTTGCAGCACAAAGCTTATCAAAATACTGCACTGCCAATCGGTCAAGGACAAACGATTTCGCAGCCATATATTGTCGCACGCATGACTGAGCTGCTTCGCTTAGCAGGCGTACGTGATAAAGTGCTCGAAATTGGCACAGGCTCTGGCTACCAAACAGCAATACTGGCAAAAACCTTCACTAAAGTGTGCTCGGTAGAGCGTATTAAAGCATTGCAATGGCAAGCAAAACGCCGTTTGCATAAGCTTGATTTATATAATGTCACCATGAAACACGGTGACGGTTGGCAAGGCTGGCAGTCGCAAGCTCCGTTTGAGGGGATTATTGTCACAGCAGCTGCGGCTACTATGCCACAAGGACTTCTGGCACAACTTGCTGATGGGGGCGTTATGATTGCACCTATCGGTGAGCAAGATCAGCAATTAATGATGGTCGTTAGAAATGGCGACACTTTTACAGAACATAAAGTTGCACCAGTAAGATTTGTACCTTTGGTACCTGGTGATATTGAATAGGACGTTATACTTTGAAGTTGTTTACTAAGTTATATGATATGGCGCTGGTATGGGCTAAACACCGTCATGCGGAGCGTTATTTAGCAGGGATGAGTTTTGCTGAATCTGTTTTTTTTCCGGTGCCACCGGATGTCATGCTAGCCCCTATGTCGCTTGCTCAGCCAGATAAAGCATGGCGCTTTGCCAGTTTTACTACTATTGCTTCTGTGATTGGCGGTATTTTAGGTTACTTACTTGGCTTTTGGTTATTCGAACCGGTAGTTGAACCGCTGATTGCGCAAATGGGTTGGCAAGCTAAATTTGACACAGCGCTAAGTTGGTTTGAAAACTATGGTGTATGGGTGGTGTTTTTAGCGGGCTTCTCTCCTATACCTTATAAGGTTTTCACCATAGGTGCAGGTTTGATGCAAATGGCATTCTTGCCATTTTTAATTGCCTCGGCAATAGGTCGTGGCGCGCGTTTCTTCTTAGTGTCGGCTTTAATGAAGTGGGGCGGCGTTAAAATGGAGCAAAAATTACGTCAATATGTTGAAGCGCTTGGCTGGGGATTAGTTGTTTTAGTTGTGGTTGCGTACTTTTTACTACGATAACCCGTAAAACCATTAAACTAGTACGATAAGGAGCATTTTACGATGAGCAGGCAGTTAACAGTCTATGTTACTTTGTTTCTTAGTATTTTGCTCTTTGGTTGTACTTCTCGCGAAGCTCCGGCACCGGTTAGTAGTTTAGATAATAAAGTTAAACCCGCCACACGCAAAGTAAATATCTCTGGCTCAAAATATGTAGTCAAAAAGGGCGATACTTTGTATTCAATTGCTTTTAGCGCTCAGCAAGATTTTCGAACGCTTGCAAAAATAAACGATATTCCAGCACCTTATACCATCTTCCCCGGACAGAGTATTTCGCTCACAAAATCGGCACAAAAATCAAAAAAGACGAAAAAATATACGAATTCGAGTAAAAAGTCTACTGTTTCTATACAAAAAAATAACAAAAAATTAAAGAAAGGGGTTGATCAGCCAAAACAACGAGAGTATGTTCAGAAACAAGCCAACAAAATAATTAGTGAAAAAAAGCGTAATTCTAATGCCAAAGTTGTATGGGGCTGGCCTGCAAAAGGTAAAGTCACAAAACGCTTCTCTAATAAAGAGAATGGCTTTAAAGGATTACAGATCACTAATAAACAAGGGGCTTCTGTTTTAGCTGCTGCACATGGAACTGTGGTATACGCGGGCAACGCATTGAGGGGTTACGGTAATTTAATCATATTGAAACACAATGATGATTACCTAAGCGCTTACGCGCACAATTCAAAGTTGCTTGTAAAGGAAAAACAGGAAGTAAAGGCAGGGCAGAAAATAGCAGAAATGGGCAGTTCAGACTCTTCGGTTACGGCATTGAGATTTGAAATTCGTTATCGGGGTCAAGCAGTCAATCCTGCTAAGTATCTACCTTAGCCATTTAGGGTATTGATAAAGTGATTTAGCTCAATCACATATTTGCTCGGGAGGACGCTTATGGGTCACACAGCAAAACTAGAGAAAAAAACTGACGCGATTGACGATAAATTTGATGACACGGTAGTTGAAGAACAATCTTCTGAGTTACTAGAAGAAGTCGACAACGAAGATGAAATTTTTGCAAAAGAAGAAGTTACCAAAAATCTTGATGCCACACAGTTGTATCTTGGTGAGATTGGTTTTTCTCCGCTGCTAAGCGCAGAAGAAGAAGTTTATTTTGCTCGAAAAGCACTGAAAGGCTGCGAAGCCTCTCGCAAGCGAATGATTGAAAGTAATTTACGTTTAGTGGTGAAAATTGCCCGCCGCTACAACAACCGTGGCCTTGCGCTACTAGACCTTATTGAAGAAGGTAATTTAGGCCTTATTAGAGCCGTTGAGAAATTTGACCCAGAACGAGGTTTTCGTTTTTCAACTTATGCAACTTGGTGGATACGTCAAACTATCGAACGTGCCATCATGAACCAAACACGTACGATTCGTTTACCTATCCACGTGGTCAAAGAGCTTAATGTTTATTTAAGAACAGCCCGTGAATTAACGCAGAAACTTGACCATGAACCAACCGCAGAAGAAATTGCAGAGTGCTTAGATAAGCCGGTTGAAGATGTAACTAAGATGCTGCGTTTAAACGAAAAAATCACCTCGGTGGATACACCTATCGGCGGTGAAAATGACAAAGCGTTATTAGATATTATCGCCGATGAGAAAGACTATGGTCCAGAGGGCGAAGTACAGAGTAATGACATTAACAAGCACATTGTTGATTGGCTTGGAGAGTTAAACCCGAAACAGCGTGAAGTACTTGCTCGTCGTTTTGGTTTACTAGGCTATGAGCCATCAACCCTTGAAGATGTTGGTCGTGAAATAGGCTTAACACGTGAACGTGTAAGACAAATACAAGTTGAAGCATTACGTCGCTTAAAAGACATTTTGCAACACGAAGGGTTAAGTACAGATAGCCTATTCGACCAATTCACCTAATTTGACAACAATACATAGGCCTTCGGGTCTAGAACACACAAAAAAGCTGACATTACGTCAGCTTTTTTTATACCTCTTTTATTGCACTACAGTAAATCTTTTAATTGATACAGTAGTTGGTGTGCTTGTCTTGGCGTTAAGCTGTCTGGATCAAGCTGTTTTAAGGTTAATTCAAGCTCAGAAGGCTCATCATCAAAACTTAACGTTTGCTGTTGCTGCTCAATAGGAGCAGTAACAGGTTGGTGATTCTCAAGCATTTTAAGCTTTTGTTTTGCTTGTTGGATCACCGCTTTTGGTACACCAGCCAAGGCAGCAACTTGTAAACCAAAGCTCTTGCTTGCTGCGCCTTCAAGCACGGTATGCATAAAGGCAATGGTGTCGTTGTGCTCAATGGCATCTAGGTGCACATTAACTAACCCCGTTTTTTGCTCGGCCAGTTCGGTTAGCTCAAAATAGTGGGTTGCAAATAAGGTCTTAGCGGCAATTTTTGATGCTAAATAATCGGCCGTTGCATAGGCTAGCGATAAACCATCATAAGTCGAAGTACCGCGACCAATTTCATCCATCAGTACCAGTGATTGCGCTGTAGCGTTATTTAAAATTGTTGCTGTTTCGGTCATTTCAACCATGAAGGTTGAGCGCCCTGATGCTAGGTCATCACTTGCGCCAATACGCGTAAAGATACGGTCAATATTACCAATCTCTGCACTATCAGCAGGAACGTAACAACCAATGTGAGCCATTAGAACAATAAGTGCAGTTTGGCGCATATAGGTCGATTTACCACCCATATTTGGACCTGTGATAATCAACATTTTACGGTCGTTATTAAGCTCCACAGGGTTAGCTATAAACGGGTCTTTCATTACCTGCTCTACTACCGGGTGGCGACCTTGCTTAATACTGATGTTATCGTTATCGCACAAAGTTGGCTTAGCATAATTAAGCGCTTGCGCACGTTCGGCTAAATTGTTCAGTACATCTAAATCTGCCAGTACCGCTGCCATTGTTTGTAGCTGCTCAATGTGCGGAGCAATAAACTCAAAGAGTTGCTCGTAAAGCTGTTTTTCAAGCGCTAGCGCTTTTGACTGGCTACCAAGTACTTTATCTTCGTGCTCTTTAAGCTCTGGGATAATATAACGCTCATTATTTTTTAGCGTTTGACGGCGAATATAATCCGCAGGAACTAAATGCGAGTTCGCACGGCTTACCTCAATAAAAAAGCCATGCACCTTGTTATAACCAATTTTTAAGGTGCTAATGCCAGTGCGTTCACGCTCACGTTCTTCAAGCTTTTCAAGAATATCGGTAGCACCTTGGCTTAGTGCTCGCCATTCATCAAGCTCGCTGTTGTAACCTGGTGCAATCACACCCCCATCACGAATAAGCACCGGCGGGGTTTCGATTACAGCACGTTCTAGTAAGTCTTGTAGCTCAGGTAACTGTTGCGACTTAGCAATAATTTGACTAATACGCGGATCGTTAGCATCCAGTAATAGTTCGTGAAGTGGCTCGAGAGCTTGCAGTGCGCTACGCAGGCGCGTTAAATCTCGCGGCCTAGCTGTGCAAAGCGCTAAGCGTGCAATAACACGTTCAATATCGCCAATTTGCTTTAATGACTCTTGTAGCTCACCACATAATTGCGCATCGATAATTGCGCTAATTGCGTTTAGTCGAGAATTGAGCTCTGTTTTGCTGCGCACAGGGGTATGAATACGACGCTTTAATAAGCGTGAACCCATAGCTGTGGCTGTTTTATCAAGTACTTGTGCAAGTGTGTTTTCGTAACCGCCCGATAAATTAACCGTTAGTTCAAGGTTTTTACGAGTTGCTGCATCTAAGATCACCGCGTGTTCGTTTTGCTCAAGGGTGATTGCACGAATATGCGGCAGGGCTATGCGCTGAGTGTCTTTTACGTATTGCATTAAGCAGCCTGCAGCCACTAAAGCTGCGTGTGCTTTGTCTACTCCAAAACCAACTAAATCTTTGGTGCCAAATTGGTCGCAAAGTAAATGCTGCGCAGTATCTAGATCAAACTCCCATTCTGGGCGACGACGCGCGCCTTTGATATGTTCAATTAAGTGCACATTTGCAAATGTTTCACTATAAAGCAGCTCAGCAGGGGCTAAACGCTGTAATGTTGAGCTAAATGCTTCATCGGTATTAACTTCTAACACATTGAATCGGCCAGAGTTAATATCTAAATAAGCAATACCATACAGGCCTTGTTTGTTTTGCCATACACTGGTTAGTAGGTTGTCTTGGCGTTCTTGTAATAACGCTTCGTCAGAAATTGTGCCCGGTGTAACAATACGTACAACTTTACGCTCAACAGGGCCTTTGCTAGTTGCTGGGTCGCCAACTTGTTCACAAATGGCTACCGACTCACCCATTTGTACAAGGCGAGCTAAATAGTTTTCGACTGCGTGATAGGGTACGCCCGCCATTGGAATGGGATCGCCACCGGCTTTACCTCGATGGGTTTGAGAAATATCAAGAAGTTGCGCTGCACGCTTGGCATCATCAAAGAAAAGTTCGTAAAAGTCGCCCATACGATAAAACAATAAAATATCCCGATGCTCGGCTTTTATTTTTAGATACTGCTGCATCATAGGGGTTTGTTGTTTTATAGTGTGCGGTGCATAAAGATCAAACGACATGTATTTACCCAAAGGCTGAATATGGAATTACATCAAGAGATTAAAACACTTGCTGCGAAATTAGGAGCTATTTTAACGGATAAACGCTTATGGATCACTACCGCAGAGTCATGCACTGGTGGTGGAGTGAGTTATGCACTAACCGATACCCCAGGCAGCTCTAATTATATTGACCGAGCATTTGTCACTTATAGTAACCAAGCAAAACATGAGCTCATTGGTGTTAGCGAACAAACCTTAAACAGCTTTGGTGCGGTGAGTGAGCAAACCGTTGTTGAAATGGCATCGGGGGCAGCAAAAGCAGCAAATGCAGATATCGCAATAGCTATTTCGGGAATAGCAGGCCCCGGTGGTGGAACACTGGATAAACCTGTGGGATTAGTATGGTTTTGCATTCATTTTGCTGGTCAAAACTACCCAAGTCAGCAAGTTTTCTCTGGCGATCGAGCTGAAGTTAGACTGCAAGCTATTGTTTATTCATTAAAAAATATAATTGAATTGATAAAATCTGAAAATTAGCTTGATACTGTGATTTCATACAGTATACTGTCTGCATTAGCCGGATTTGGAGAACAGAATGAACGATAACAAACAAAAAGCCTTAGACGCTGCTTTATCACAAATTGAGCGTCAATTTGGTAAAGGCTCAATTATGAAACTGGGTGACAATAAAGCCCTAGATATTGAAGCAATCTCAACAGGTTCACTAGGTATCGATATCGCACTAGGTATTGGTGGTTTACCTACGGGTCGTATTGTTGAAGTGTATGGTCCTGAATCATCAGGTAAAACAACGCTTACTTTACAAGTTATCGCTGAAGCTCAAAAGCAAGGTAAAACGTGTGCATTCGTAGATGCTGAGCACGCTCTAGATCCTGTATACGCACAAAAATTGGGTGTAAACATTGATGACTTACTTGTTTCTCAACCAGATACTGGTGAGCAAGCATTAGAAATCTGTGACATGTTAGTTCGTTCAAGTGCTGTTGATGTTGTGATTGTTGACTCGGTAGCAGCTTTAACACCTAAAGCTGAAATCGAAGGCGACATGGGTGACTCACACATGGGTCTACAAGCTCGCTTAATGTCACAAGCTTTACGTAAGCTTACAGGTAACATCAAGCGCTCAAACACACTATGTATTTTCATCAACCAAATCCGTATGAAAATTGGTGTTATGTTTGGTAATCCTGAAACAACAACAGGTGGTAACGCACTTAAATTCTACTCTTCAGTACGTATCGATATTCGTCGTATTGGTTCTGTGAAAGAAGGCGACGAGGTTGTAGGTAACGAAACCCGCGTTAAAGTTGTTAAGAACAAGGTTGCTCCGCCGTTTAAACAAGCTGAGTTCATCATTATGTATGGTGAAGGTATTTCTAAACAAGGCGAGTTAATTGACCTAGGTGTTAAGCATAAGATTGTTGAAAAATCAGGTGCTTGGTACAGCTACAATGGCAGCAAAGTTGGTCAAGGTAAAGCAAACTCAATTAAGTTCTTAAAAGACAACCCAGAGATCGCAGATGAGATCGAAGGTAAGTTACGTGAGATGCTATTACTTCAGGCAACAGAACAACCAGAAGATGGTGAAGATGCAGGTCTATTAGCTGAAGATGAGCTATAAACACCTCAAAAGAGTACAGTTAAGCGTGATTTGACCCGCACTTAACGCAAAAAAGACCGCTACATAGTTAGCGGTTTTTTTATGGGTGGAAGTTAGCGAGAGTAAAGTTAGCGAGAGTAAAGTTAGCAAGGGGAAAGTTAGAAAGAGTAAAGTTAGAAAGAGTAAAGTTAGAAAGAGTAAAGTTAGAAAGAGTAA
>NZ_JALNTM010000046.1:0-19214 GCF_023161845.1 Pseudoalteromonas sp. 2CM39R | reverse complement strand
CCCCCTTAGCTCAGTTGGTTAGAGCGACGGACTGTTAATCCGCAGGTCCCCCGTTCGAGTCGGGGAGGGGGAGCCAAATCATAGCACCACACTACTCTATTTAGTTCCCCCTTAGCTCAGTTGGTTAGAGCGACGGACTGTTAATCCGCAGGTCCCCCGTTCGAGTCGGGGAGGGGGAGCCAACTCCACGAATCTATTAAAATTTTATCTACTACTATTCGTCGATTGTATTAGACTTTAAAGCACTTATAATCTAACCTAATTTAAGTTTATTCTATATTATGCTTTAGAATACAACGACTATACTTAAAGCAATCAATCAAGGAATTGATTCCTTCCTTTAGGCTTTTAAAAGATAAGAACATGGCTGGCTTTAAAAAACTTATTTTCATACAACTTATATCTTGGTTGCTGTTTGCATTATTAGGTGGGTACTTTATTGCGCTTAGCTTTGATAGCGCAGTCAGTGATGCACAGCAAAAAGCGCAGCGTGTAGTAAACGCATATATAAATACACAAACCATTGAGCAACTTGCACCAGAGAAAATACAAAAAGCATTTGCCGATGGCAGTACTTTTTCTAAACTTGTGATCCGTGATCAATCAGGTCAAGTGGTTAGCATGGTAGAATCTAGCCAATCCCTACCCTTGTTTGCTGAAATAGTTAATAATAGTTTTAATTCTATTCGCCCTCAGTTCGCCGTTAATCAAACATCTGACATTAAAGTAGAGTTTACGATTAATGCACACAACCTAGCTAGCCTATTACAACAGTCTTTATTTATTGTCGTTTTGATTTCAGGCCTAATTGCCCTACTTCCTATTATTTATATGAAGAGCATGTTCCGCCGCCTAAATCGCAAAATTAGTACGACCATTTCAGATATTGTTGATATTTATATCAACCAAAATCAGGTTAACGGTGACCTTGAGCAAGCGATGGATACCACCCGCTTAAAGAAGCTAAGCAAAGATTTAATTCCATCGTTCAATCGCCTATCGCATTTCTTACAGACCAAGCATGATGACATTCAAAATAATGCGCTAAATATTAAAAAAGAAGCGTATAAAGATGTAGTTACAAACCTTGGCAATCGAAATATGTTTGTTGAGTACTACGAAAAGAATATTGAGAACGCAGAAAAGAGCACGTTTGGTTCGCTTGCCATGGTTCGTTGTAGCGAATTGCAAACCATCAACCAAACCCGTGGTTACCAAAAAGGTGATGAATACGTAAAAGGTGTGGCCGATATTATTAAACATATTAGCGGCACCTATACAGGCAGTCAGGTTTTTCGTTTAAACAGCTCTGACTTTGCAGTGGTATTGCCTAATACCCCTCTTAAAGAAGCTGAACGCTTTGGCGATAACTTACAATCGCGTTTTACTCAGTATCAGCAAAACCAAGAATTAAGTTCAGTTGCTAACACAGGTATTGTTGGCTACGAAAAAGGTAAGCCGCTTGGTGAGTTATTATCGATTGTTGATAATGCTATGAGTATGGCGCAATCAAAACAAGCGAATGCATGGCATGTGCAGCGCGAAACAGACTTAGTTAATAACGCCAGCGCAGGTTTTGGTAACCAAAACTGGCGTAAAGTTATTAGCGAAGTGATTGAGTCGAAACGTGTTCACTTGGTTATGCAGAACATTATGCCAATAGGTAAAAGTGTTAAAGCCTATGCAGAGATTCAAGTTCGTTTTAAAACCGCAGAAAATCAAATGCTGCCAACAGCCTCTTTCCTTGCTATGGCAGAGAAGCTAGAAATGGCAATGGAAATTGACCGCTTAATTATCGATACCACTTTAGAAAAAGTTAAAACGCGTAATTTCTCTGAAAAATTCTTTGGTATTAATGTTACGGCATCAAGCGCTCACAATGATCAGTTTGTGATCTGGTTAGAGCGCCGCTTACTGAAAGACAGTAACATTGCATCAAAACTTATTTTTGAAGTCAGTGAGTTTGGATTACAACAAAACATTAAAGCAAGTAAACGCTTTATCGATATGGTACATCGCGTGGGCGCACGCATTACTGTAGAGCGTTTTGGTGTGGGGTTAACCTCATTTAAATTCTTTAGAGACTTAAAACCTGACTTTATCAAAATGGATGCAAGCTATACTCGCGGCCTCGAAGAAGATAAAAACAATCAATACTTTATGCGTTTAATGGTCGATCTTGCTCACCGTATTGGTGTGAGTGTATTTGCTGAAGGCGTAGAAAGCCAAGAAGAAAAACATATCATCGAAACGCTGTGCTTAGATGGTGTGCAAGGCTATTACATCGAAAAGCCAAAAGATATCTAACCCCTCTTTAAGGCCCAAAAAACCTTACTATTTTTGGGCCTATTCCATCTATTAACTTTGCTTTAACACTTTAATCGTAAACAGCTTTGTTAATTTTAGCTATTCGTCCCTCATGTGTTGTGTCGGCCCCCATAAAAAAGGATAATAGAGCCGTTTTTATTCTCGTGAGGCACGCATGACAGAGTATGTCTTGTTATTGATTGGCACTGTGCTAGTCAACAACTTCGTTTTAGTTCAATTCTTAGGTTTATGCCCGTTTATGGGTGTATCGGGTAAGTTAGATACCGCGATTGGTATGTCTTTAGCCACAACCTTTGTACTTACACTTGCCTCCGTGACTAGTTATCTGGTGAATCATTATATTTTGATCCCGCTGGATATCGAATTTTTGCGTACCATGAGTTTTATTTTGGTTATCGCTGTTGTCGTGCAATTTACCGAAATGGTGGTGAGAAAAACCAGCCCGACACTTTATCGCTTATTAGGGATTTTCTTACCGCTTATCACCACTAACTGTGCTGTATTAGGTGTTGCCCTACTTAATATCAAAGAAGACCATTCATTCTTACAATCGGCTGTGTACGGCTTTGGTGCCGCAGTGGGCTTCTCTATGGTGTTAATACTGTTTGCCGCATTACGTGAGCGTTTAGCTGCGGCTGATGTCCCTGCTCCTTTTAAAGGTGCTTCAATTGCGATGATCACCGCAGGCCTTATGTCGATGGCCTTTATGGGTTTTACAGGATTAGTGAAGTTTTAATATGACCTTGTTTTATGCTTTGATAGCGTTAGGTTCATTAGCGCTAATATTTGGTTTAATTTTAGGTTTTGCCGCCGTGCGTTTTCGCGTTGAGAGCAACCCTATTGTTGACCAAATTGATACCATTTTACCGCAAACACAGTGTGGCCAATGTGGCTACCCTGGCTGTCGTCCCTATGCAGAAGCAATTGCCAATGGTGACGAAATAAATAAGTGCCCGCCAGGCGGCGAAGCCACGGTAAAAAAACTCGCTGATTTAATGGGTGTAGAAGCAAAACCGCTGGCAGGCGGTGAGCAAGCAGATCCTGTTAAAACCGTTGCCTATATTCGTGAAGATGAATGTATTGGCTGTACCAAATGTATTCAAGCCTGCCCTGTTGATGCCATCGTTGGCGCAACCCGCCAAATGCACACTGTATTAATTGATGAATGTACCGGTTGTGACTTATGTGTTGAACCATGCCCTGTAGACTGTATTGATATGCTGCCTGTAAAAGAAACCAAACAAACCTGGAAATGGCAATTAAACGCAATCCCTGTGACTCAGGTAGATTAGGAGCACAGATGGAAAAGTTAATAGATCAAATTAAACAAGGCAAAGTGTGGTCTATACCTGGGGGCATTCACCCACCGGGTCAAAAACTGCAATCAACAACACAAGCCATTGCAAGACTGCCACTACCAGACAAGCTCGTTGTATCTCTAAAACAACATATTGGTGCTAACGGTAAACTTATTGTTGAAAAAGGCCAGCAGGTTCTAAAAGGCCAAGCATTAACTAAACCAAGCGGCAATTGGTCAGTGCCTGTGCACGCGCCAACATCTGGGTTGATCAGCGATATTTGCCCAATGCCCTCTGCTCACCCGTCAGCGTTGCCTGAGCTTAGCGTTATTATTGAACCTGATGGTGAAGATAACTGGTGCGAACTTAACCCTGTAACTGATGCCAAAGCACTTTCCCATGACGAGCTTGTAGATATTATTCATCAAAGCGGTATTGCAGGTATGGGCGGCGCAGGTTTCCCAACCTATGTAAAAGCAGATACCCGTAAAGCCATCGAGTTTTTAATTGTTAATGCCGTTGAGTGTGAACCTTATATCACCGCTGATGATATGCTAATGCGCGAACATGCCGATGGCATAATTGCCGGTATTGAATTAATGCAGCAGCTGTTAAGTCCACAGCTGACAATTATTGGTATTGAAGATAATAAGCCCGATGCTATTGCTGCCATGAAACAAGCAGCACAACATAACGACAGCATCATAGTGCAAACAGTGCCAACGGTTTACCCTTCTGGCGGTGAAAAACAGCTAATTAAACTGCTAACGGGCAAAGAAGTCCCAAGTGGTAGTATTCCTGCTGATATTGGTATGTTGGTGCAAAATGTCGGTACTTTGTTTGCGGTAAATCAAGCCGTACATGAAGGTAAACCTCTTATAGAGCGTGTAGTAACGGTAACCGGTAACACCATTCATAAACAAGGTAATGTGTGGGCTTTACTAGGCACTGAAATTAAACATTTATTAGACTGCCAAGGCTTTTCTCCGGTTCCACAGCAACGTGTGGTTATGGGCGGTCCAATGATGGGCTTTACTCTGCCAACAGTTCGCATTGGTGTCGTTAAAACGACGAACTGTATTTTAGCGCCAGATCACCAAGAACTTGCTGAGCCGGGTGATGAAAAAGCCTGTATTCGTTGTAGTGCCTGTGCTGACGCCTGCCCTGCTTCATTGTTACCTCAGCAATTACAATGGTTTGCTAAGTCTAAAGAATACGACAAACTCAACGAGCACAATTTATTCGATTGCATTGAATGTGGCGCCTGTGCTTATGTTTGCCCAAGCGAAATCCCCTTGGTGCAGTACTATCGTGTTGCTAAAGCTGAAATCAAAGAGCAGCAAGCAGAGCAAATCAAAGCAGAGCGAGCAAAAGAGCGTTTTGAAGCACGTAAAGAGCGCTTAGAGCGCGAACAAGAAGAGCGTCAAAACCGCCACAAACGTAAGCCGGCTGCTAAGTCAGATGGCGAAAAACAAAAAGTGGCCGATGCACTCGCGCGTGTTAAATCTAAATCTGATGATAAAGACAGTAAGTCAGCTGTCGCTGCAGCTATTGCCCGTGCGAAAGCGAAAAAGCAAGGTGCAGAGATTGAGCCTGATAACTCTGAAGTAGCTAAAGAGCGTGCAGCACGTAAAGAACAAGCACGTAAGTACAAAGAGCAAAAAGCACTAGAGCAAGGTGAAGAAGGCGTCGATAAAGACGATAAAAAGTCTGCTGTTGCTGCCGCTATTGCCCGCGCTAAAGCGAAAAAAGCCGCACAAGCTGCAGAAGAAAACGATTCTGCTGAGACTGACGCTGCGCCAAAAGATGACAAAAAAGCTGCTGTTGCAGCTGCAATCGCTCGAGCCAAAGCGAAAAAAGCGGCGCAAGCTGCTGAACATCAAACTGAAGCTGAAGAAGATAGTGCACCAGTTGATGACAAAAAAGCTGCTGTTGCCGCTGCAATCGCTCGTGCTAAAGCGAAAAAAGCAGCGCAGGCTGCTGAGAATCAAACTGAAGCTGAAGAAGATAGCGCGCCTGTTGATGACAAAAAAGCTGCTGTTGCAGCTGCTATCGCCCGTGCCAAAGCGAAAAAAGCAGCGCAAGCAGCTGAGAATCAAACTGAAGCTGAAGAAGATAGCGCGCAAGTTGATGACAAAAAAGCCGCCGTTGCTGCCGCTATCGCCCGTGCTAAAGCCAAAAAAGCAGCTAAAGAGCAAGCGCAGAGTGACGACTCTTCACAACAAACTAATGATTCAAGTGCTGAGGCAGATGCCCAGCCACAAGCTGACGCTCCTGAATCTAACGAAGATAAGAAAAAAGCCGCCGTTGCTGCCGCTATCGCTCGCGCCAAAGCGAAAAAAGCCGCTAAAGCGCAAGCACAGAGTGACGATTCTTCAGAGCAAATAAATGATTCAAATGATGAGGCTGATGCCAAGCCACAAGCTGACGCTCCTGAATCTAGCGAAGATAAGAAAAAAGCCGCTGTTGCAGCTGCCATAGCTCGAGCCAAAGCGAAAAAGGCCGCTAAAGAGCAAGCGCAGAGTGACGAATCATCAGAACAACTTGATGATTCAAAACCACAGGTTGATGAACCTGAATCTAGCGAAGATAAGAAAAAAGCAGCGGTCGCTCGTGCCATTGCAAGAGCTAAAGCCAAAAAGTTACAACAAGAAGGAAACGATAAGTCATGAAACTAACCATGGCAAGTTCGCCGCATAATCATAGCCATAAATCATTAAGCCGATTAATGATGACAGTGATTGCTGCGTGTATTCCAGGCTTAATCGCGCAAGTTTTCTTTTTTGGTAGCGCTGTGTTAATTCAGCTTGTTCTCGCACTTATTACTGTTAGCGCCTGTGAAGCTGCTGTTTTACTACTTCGTAAACGCAAAGTTTGGCCAACACTTAGTGATGGCAGTGCTTGGTTAACGGGCGTATTACTGGCGTTGAGTATTCCGCCTTTAGCGCCTTGGTGGATCATCGTAATTGGCTGTATGTTTGCAATTGTTATTGTAAAACAGCTCTATGGCGGCCTTGGCTTTAATTTATTTAACCCTGCTATGGCAGCTTATGTATTACTACTTGTATCGTTTCCGGTGCAAATGACCAGTTGGTTACCTGTTAGTGATTTACTTGCATCTCCGATCAGCTTCTCACAACAGCTGTCTGTTATTTTCAATGGTTTTACCAGCGCTGGGTTTAGTGTCGATCAATTACGTGTAGCAATTGATGGCACAACTATGGCAACACCACTTGATACCGTTAAAACAGATGTAGCCCATCACCTAACGGTGGCTGAGAGCATGAGTAAGCCTCTTTTTAATGACTGGTTTGGTCTTGGCTGGGGCTGGGTTAACCTCGGCTTTTTAATCGGGGGTCTTTATTTATTAAAAGCTAAAATCATTAATTGGCATATCCCTGTTAGCTTTTTAGCCTCATTGGCCGTGTGCAGTGGTATTGGTTATATTGCAGCTCCTGGCACAGAGCCAGGCGTGGTATTTCATTTATTCAGTGGTGCGACCATGTTAGGAGCATTCTTTATTGCTACCGATCCAGTTTCTGCATCAACAACGAATAGAGGCCGTTTAATTTACGGTGCGTTAATTGGTCTACTTGTTTACTTAATTCGTACTTTCGGTGGTTACCCTGATGCTGTGGCATTTAGTGTATTGCTGTTAAATATGGCGGTGCCTTTAATTGATTACTACACGCAACCACGTACTTACGGCCATGGGGTGAAATAATGATCCTTTCCTCAATGACTAAAAACGGCGCTATTCTTACAGCATTTGCGCTTATTACCACAGGCACTGTAGCCCTGACTCATAGCCTGACTGCTGAGCGTATTGAAGAGCAAGAAAAGCAACAGCTTGCAGAGCAACTTCAACAAGTACTTGATGCCCATCATTATGACAATCAACTGTACAAAGATTGTGTTGTGATCACCGATGAGCGTTTAGGTCCACGCCCAGAGCAAGTTATTTATCGTGCTTACAAAGACAATAAGCCTTACGCTTTAGTGATGCGCCATGTAACACCAAGTGGTTATAGCGGCGATATCAACTTATTAACGGCGGTTTTTGCCAATGGTGAAATAGCAGGTGTTCGTGTCACTAAGCACGAAGAAACACCGGGCCTTGGCGATAAAGTTGAGGTCAAAAAATCAGACTGGATCACCCTTTTCAAAGGGCAAAATGTACTGAGTGAAGATGATAGCCGCTGGGCTGTTAAAAAAGATGGTGGCCAATTTGATCAGTTTACTGGCGCAACCATTACACCGCGTGCCGTTGTCGGCTCAGTAAAACAAGCTGTGCTGTTTGCCCAAGCTGAATTTGATAACTTGTTTGCTGCGCCAAACATCTGTCAAGGAGCCAAGTAATGAGCCAAATTAAAACTTTATTTAAAGATGGCATGTGGGCCAATAACCCTGCCCTTGTGCAGTTATTAGGCTTGTGCCCGCTACTTGCCGTTACCTCTACGATTACCAATGCATTAGGCCTAGGTTTAGCAACTTTATTGGTTCTGGTTGGTTCTAACGTCACCGTATCGATTGTGCGTAATTGGGTACCTAAAGATATTCGTATTCCTGTTTTTGTGATGATCATCGCAGGCTTTGTAACCATCGTGCAGCTAATGATGAATGCCTATACATTTGGCCTTTATCAATCACTGGGGATTTTTATTCCACTGATTGTTACCAACTGTGCCATTATCGGTCGCGCAGAAGCATTCGCTTCTAAAAATACGGTGCCACTTTCAGCCTTTGACGGCCTGATGATGGGACTTGGCTTTATGTTAGTTTTAGTGGTGCTAGGGGCAATGCGAGAGCTTATTGGTCAAGGTACGCTATTTGATGGCGCCGATTTATTATTAGGGCCATGGGCTGCTGCACTTCGAATTGAAGTATTTAGTTTTGATAACCAATTTTTATTGGCAATTTTACCACCGGGTGCCTTTTTAGGGCTTGGTTTATTGATTGCTGCAAAAAATGTCATTGATACACAAATAAAATCTAAGCAAGTTGTTACTCCTGAAGCAGAAAAAGGCCCGAGAGCCCGAGTGACAAGTTTAACTTAAAGGAGAGCACGCACCGTCACTGCGTGCTTTACGCCACCATGAATAAAGAAAAGCGCTATGAGATCTTATCTCGTTTACGTGAGCAAAACCCGCACCCAGAAACAGAGCTTGAATACTCAAGCCCGTTTGAATTATTAGTTGCGGTTACCTTATCAGCACAGGCAACAGATGTGGGTGTTAATAAAGCAACCCGTAAGCTATTCCCTGTTGCTAACACGCCTCAAGCGATTCTTGATCTAGGCCTTGAAGGCCTTCGCGATTACATAAAGACCATTGGTTTGTTTAATTCTAAAGCCAATAATGTCTATAAAATGTGTGAGATTCTGGTCAATAAACATAACTCAGAAGTACCAGAGAATCGTGAAGCGCTCGAAGCATTACCGGGTGTTGGCAGAAAGACCGCGAATGTAGTTTTAAACTGTGCCTTTGGCTGGCCGACTATTGCTGTTGATACGCATATTTTCCGCGTTTCTAACCGCACTAAGTTTGCTATGGGTAAAGATGTAGTTGCTGTAGAACAAAAATTAGAAAAAGTGGTACCTAAAGAATTTAAAGTCGATGTACACCACTGGTTAATCCTGCATGGCCGCTATGTGTGTACTGCTCGTAAACCTAAATGCGGCAGCTGTATTATCGAAGACTTGTGTGAGTTTAAAGAGAAGACAGAGTAATTAAGTATTATTGCGGACCTGCATTAGCTTGTTAGGTGTAGTTGAACCTTCATTTGTTGATGCAGAATTCTCACAATGAAAATATCGTTGGCTCTTTTTTTAAAAAAGATGTAGTGCTTTCTAAATATATACCGAGAATATCCTGGCTTGATATCGCTAACATCTTGAGCAAGGCTCGGCTCAGTAGACAAAGCCATTAGCGTTTCATGTATTCCAATTAAATAGTTTTCTGCTTGAGAAACACCGAATTCAATTTCGGTGTACTGAAAAATACGCTCCAAGTCATACTGAGCTTTATTAGAGAGAATATATTTAGCCATTCGCTTTAAGTTTTGTTTTTGGATTTGGATATAATATCTAAAACCGTTAACTTACTCTCACCACTTAGCTCACCCTCTACTAATGCCATTCTAATAGCATCTTTTTCACTCTGATTATGGCGGATCAAATCGCGGATATAATCACTTGCATTTGAGAATCGACCTGACTCAACTTGGGCATCAATCCATGAGCGCATTTCATCTGGAATAGAGATATTTAAAGTTGCCATAGTTAATTCCTATATATTTACAGTCTTTGATTATGGCAGATATTGGCAAACATTAGCAACAAATATGGTCGATGTGCACCAATGGTTAACCCTTGAAAGGCGCTATATCTGCAAAGTTCTTAACCTTTTATAGCATACCATAAGCACACTTTGCGCATTGTGCCAAACACAGGGTTTGGCACAATGGACCTAGCCGTTATCGTGGATTTCCTCTCACCTGCTTTTTAATAAATTCTCGCGTATCTCTTAACAGCGCCACTCTTGCTGGTTCGTGAACATACATCATGTGACCGCCGTGATAATAGTGATAGTCAATTTTATCAGCGTATATACCGTGTCTATTTAAGGTGTATTCAGCATCAAAAAATGGCGTGACAATATCGTAATACCCTGAAGCAACCATCACTTTCATTTGTGGATTGCTGCGAAGCACATAAGATAAATCTGGCGCTGTATTGACGTATCTTGGCTCCCAGCCTTGTCCATCAGGAGCAGTGCGCCAGCGCCAGTTATCTGATAAATCAGGATCGCCAGGGTTTAAGTATTTTCTTTTCCACTGTACGTTTAAATCTGTGCGCATGTATTTCATTAGTGCTGCTTTATATGCCGGCCCTATCACTTTTGACGCATCTTGCTTAGGAGCCGCAGTTAAATCGTCTCGTTCATCAAGCTTATAACGTCCATCAAGAAAGCCTACTGCGACGCCCTCATCACGCAATAACTCTTTAGCGAATCTAAAGGCGTTAATGCGTAAATCAACCTGCTCAATATACTGTTTGCTTAGCCCTGTATAACGGTGCAGGCCGTCAACAACTTGTTTTCTGTCAGCTTTACTAAGGGTATTACCCTTAAATAATGCTGGTAGTAATTCATCAACTGCAAATTGTCGGCTCGCATCTATAAATGCTTCAAAATCTCCAGATGTGTCTACTTTTTTATGATACCAAGCAGTTGCAGCAAGTGTGGGTATGTAAGTGATGTAAGAAATGATGTTGTCATCAACATAAGGGCTTGAACCTTGATAGTCTAAAGCCTGTGACACAAAAATAATGCCATTTACATTAATCAGGTGTTTATCCATCAGTACTTTAGAAACCGCTGCTGCTCGAGTTGTCCCATAGCTCTCTCCCAATAAAAATACTGGTGCATTCCAGCGATTTTCTTTTGTTAGCCACTGGGCAATAAAATCAGCGATAGAAGATGCATCTTGATTTAAGCCCCAAAACGCCTTGCTTTCAGTATCACCTAAGGCACGCGAGTAACCTGTGCCAACAGGGTCCACAAATACCATATCAGTCACATCAAGTATCGTCTCAGGTGCATCTTTTAATTCGTAAGGAGCCATTCCTGGATGTGAAGCATCGCTTGGTACAACAACTCGTTTAGGACCATATGCACCCATATGTAACCAATTAGACGATGAGCCTGGGCCACCATTCCAGATAAATGTGACTGGTCTGTTTTTGTTATCGCTTGCAGCTATATAATCAAACGAAAAGATAGCAGCAGTTGGCTCTTCGTTTTTGTTTAATAAATAAGTTTCACCGGCTACAGCTTCGTATTTCATCCTTTTGTCATTAAAAGTACCTTTATGCTGGGTCACAAATTTAGTGGCTTCTGGTATCGGCTTCTTACTGTTGTTTGAATTTGAGACTTCATCTGCATTAACCGCGCTTGTACAAAACGCAAACAATGTAGAGATGACTACAGTTTTGAAATTGGCAACATACGCCATGTTTTATTCTCCCTCGGAGGCTTAGCTTTATCGGGCTTGATAATAGAGCGTTGCTATTTATGTCTTGAATGCTTTGTCAGCCTATTTTTCAAGTTTTATGTTATTCACCTATTACCTTTACAGTAAGAAGATGTAATTTCAACTGTCTGCGACAAAGGTGCTGTAGTACTCTATCCTATTGCAAAATTGCAAGGGCCTGATTATATCTCCAAATCATGAGCTTAATTGTTAATTTAACAGCATAGTGTTTACGGTTTATCTCAATCTTACTGTGCAAGTAATCGAAATAACTTATAATTTTCTTTTAATAATTTTAATACGCAGCCCATACCATGCTGTGCTATTAAAGTTGTGTGAATTTAAAGACAAAAAAGAGGATGCTTAAAATGCGCTTATTACACACAATGCTTCGCGTTGCTGATTTAGATAAATCAATTGAATTTTATACGCAGGTATTAGGTATGAAAGAGCTGCGCCGTGCAGACAACGAAGAGTACCGCTACACCCTTGCTTTTGTCGGTTATGGTGACGAAAAAGATTCGACTGTGCTTGAGCTTACTTATAACTGGGATACTGATAGCTATGATTTGGGTAATGCATACGGCCATATTGCTATCGAGTTTGATGACATTTACAAAGCCTGCGAAGACATTAAAGCAGCTGGCGGTAATGTGAGCCGTGAGCCGGGTCCTGTCAAAGGCGGCACAACTGAAATTGCATTTGTTAAAGACCCAGATGGTTATGCGATTGAGTTAATTCAGAAAAAAGATAACAACACTTTTTGATTCATACCGGCTATTTCAGCGATTGCTGAGATAGCCACTTTGCGAGTGCTTTTTCAAGTTCAGCAAAATTAATTGGCTTTGCGATATGGTCACTGATACCAATTTTTGCACTTTTTTCGATGTCATCTTTCATTGCATTAGCACTGATGGCAATAATCGGCGTACCAAAATCTGGCCTTGCAAGTAAGTTTTCGCTGGCAGTTAATCCATCCATCACCGGCATTTGGATATCCATTAAAATCAATGCGTAATCTTGTGTTAGGGTTTTCTCACAGGCAATTTGTCCATTTTCTGCCAATTCATAATTTAGACCTAATTGAGTTAAATACTTAGTGATAACAATTTGGTTAATCGGGTTGTCTTCAGCAATTAATATTGGCTTGTCGATGGCTTTAAAATCGAACTGAATGTTTTCATCAAATTGGTGTACTTTTGCGCTAGCGTCCTGTGGGTTTAGTGATTTAAAATTAACATTAATAGTAAACTCAGTGCCTTTTCCAAGCTCACTGTCGATAGCAATAGTACCTCCCATCAAATCAATCATTCCTTTACTGATGGCAAGTCCAAGACCGGTCCCTCCATATTCACGAGTGGTGTTACTTTGCGCTTGTACAAAAGGATTAAACAGAGATGTTATTTTATCTTCAGCGATACCTATGCCTGTATCTTTTACCGATAACACGACGGCTGTCTGGTGTTCATCTCGGCTTTGCAGAGTAAGCGAAAGAACGATCTCTCCTTGATTGGTGAACTTAACGGCGTTAGAGAGTAAGTTAATCAGCACTTGTTTAACGCGTATTTCATCACATTCCACGCTCAGCGATTGTAATGAGGAGACCTCAAGCCGGCAGCCAACCCCTTTGGCATCACAGCTCGGTTTAAATAGTAAGATAAGGTCATGGCAAAGCGCGACTAAATCACATTGTCGTGACTCGAGCTCTATTTTATTGGCCTCTATTTTTGAAAAATCAAGAATATCGTTAATCACGGTCAATAACACATCACTACAGTTATTTATTTGCCTTACAAACTCTGCTTGCTCTTGTGTTAGCGTGCTTTTATTAAGTAGCTGTAAAAAGCCCACAATACCATTCATCGGTGTTCGTATTTCATGGCTCATATTGGCTAAGAACTGGCTTTTAACTTGCTCAGAGCGCTCAGCGCGAAGTTTTTCTAATTGCAATGAAGTAATTTGTATATCAATGGTATCGGCCATGCTGCTGAGCGAATCAGCAATATCTTTAAACTCTTGATAATGAAAATCGTCTGTATCTTGTTTGTAATTACCTAACGCGTATTCACGACTAAGAGCAGTAATGCGATTTAGCGGGTTATGGAGCCGTGCAGTCAGCCAGCGCACTAATATAAATGAAAAAATAGAAAGTCCTACAATTAGCAACCCTGCTAATATGGCCGTTTGCTTTACAGCGCCGGTGTATGTGGTTTTTGCTTCATTAATTTGGAACTGTAAACGGGTTGGCTTACCTTGAAAATAAACAGTACTGATTGAGGCCTGCCCCATTAATTTGCCGTGATCGCCAGCATCGCCCACGCTATATAAAATGTTATCTTGTGCAGTAATTTGTACCTGCTTACCCGCTTGATAAACCGGTTGTTCATTATGAATTGCAAGCCACTTTAACGCCTCTGATAAAGGCACAAAAGACACTAACACGCCCGTTTTGATTATTGGCTCACTAAGAGAATCTTGCTCATGTAACAACTTAGATGTAATTGCCAGTAAGGCATTTTGTTTTGCCTCTGCAGGCGCAAATAATTCACTAACTTGGGGGTTATCGATAATTTGAACTGTGTTTTGCTGTGTTGATGCCTTGGCGCTTTCGAGAATACTTTTTGTGAGTTTATAGTTCAAATTTAAAGAGGTAATAGGGTACCCCTCAACTATAAACCCTTGATTATCAATTACAATCGATGCTTTTATCTGTGGATTCTGGGCAACAAACTCCTGCAGTTGTACAAGCGCGAACTGTGAGTACACCACTTTATTGGGCAACTCAGTTATCGCTTTAGTGCTACTCAGCAATTGGCTGTTTTTCTCAAGCTTAAATAATAGTTGTTCAAGACTGGCCGCATTATTTCTAGCTTGCCATTGCAAACTCGTATTTGCTTGGTCAATTGAGCTTAAATAGAATCGCCCTATCATCAAACCTGCAAGGATCAGTAGGGGAATAATGACCAGTAGTAATACACTGATAAATAAGGCGCGACTAAAGCGTGGACTACTCATTCATCCCCTTCATTGGCAATCGAACGCTCTGCCAACCCTTGCATAAAAAGCCCCGCTTGCTCAGCAGTTAAAGCACCGCTACCATAGCGAATAAAGCCTTTATTTAATACCTCCCACACGATGATCATAGATGCGGTAGAAGGCATAGGTTTTGTGAATTGTATGGCATCAATTAAGGTTGATAACTCAGTGCCTTGTTGTGCTTTAAGGTTATTTAAAACCTCAGTGTTAACTGGGATATCTTGAAGCTTTTGCCAAACCAGTGTTTGGAATTTTTCTGCTTGAACCAATTTAGCAAATTTGATCAAGCTTTCTTTATTAACGCCATTTAAAGCATGGTTTGGAAATGCCAGTACAAAGGTAGAGTAATAAGGCTGCATATACTCACCATTGAGTTTCGGTAATTGTTGTATTCCTAAATTATTACCCAATGCCTCTTCATACGTTTTTAATGCCCATGCACCATCAATGGTGAAAGCGGCTTGCTGCGCTTTAAATGCATTATTTGAGCAAGTGTAATCGCACTGCCTATCAACCAGGTTTTGTTTATTTAAACCCCAAACAAATTTGAGAGCCGATTGCATTGCTGGTGTATTTAGCTGAACTTGATTATCTACAATTAGGTCGCCATTAAAAGCCGATAAGAACGGTATAAACCAATACATTTCCATAAAACTCCATGTAACGAGTTTCACTTTTTCAGGCAATGATGGTTGAATTTGGTATATATCCTGCCAATTTTCTATTGGCTCTTTAACAAACTGCTTATTATAAAAAAGTAACAAGTGATTCCCTTGAATGATGGGTATACCTAAAAGCTTATTGTTTAACTTTGCAGTTTCTAAGGTTCGCTTGTCTGTGGTATGAGCTATGAGTGAGTCTGGAATGGTGCTGTAGTTGGCATATTTATCAAGACCTAAGTGATCAGCGGGTACAATAATTACGTCTGTTGAGGTGCTGGTACTAGTATTTTGTACCAACCTTACCTTTAGCGCCTTTTGGTCAACCAATACAGAGTTAACTGTTAAACCGCTTTGCTCTGCAAACTCACTAAGCAATTGGTTAAAATGTTCATGCTTCATGGTATGGGCTAGGTTTATCGTTGCTGCATAGCCATCAAACGTAACTAATAGCATCGCCAGCCAAAATACTCGCCACACGCTAATGTCTACTCAAAATGAATTAAAATTACTTTTTAGTTAAGCACATATGCCTTAAATTGCCCAGCCTAATCAAGGGTTTTCTTAAATCTAAATGCAGCCACAGCCAAGCCCAAAATAGTAAAGGCTAAAAGCCAAAGTAAGTCACTGCTCATACTTATTAAATTGACATCTTTTAGCACAATTCCGCGTATTAATCTTAGGTAATGCGTTGCGGGTAAACACTCAGCAAGCCATTGCGCTGCTTTTGGCATACCTTCATAGGGAAATACAAAACCTGACAATAAAATAGAAGGTAATAGAATGAAAATTGTCATTTGCATTGCTTGAAGCTGGTTTTTAGCGATTGTTGAAAGTACTAAGCCAAGCACTAAACTGGCACATATAAAAGCAAAGGTTGCGACAACCAACGCGACTAAACCGCCACCAAAAGGAATGTGAAACAAGAGCTTACCCATGCCTAATATAATAAATAACTGAATAAAACCAATAAAGATATAAGGCACCACTTTACCAATCATTAATTCCAGTGAGCTTAACGGTAAGGTAATTAAGAGCTCCATATTTCCTCGCTCTTGCTCTTTAACAATGGCAGCAGAGGTAAACATAATCATCGTCATGGTTAAAATAACAGCAGCTAAACCTGGCACAATATTCACCGCAGAGCGTTGTTCTGGGTTATAAAATAAGGTCGTTTCAAAGGTTGGGTAAGTTCTATTCGCAGGCTTATCGAGAAGTTCTGTAAGCGGCATATTGCGCAGCGATTTTACACTCGACGCTACCATTGTATCTGAGCCATCAACTAACCAATGCGCAATTGGCCTGACTAACGACTCATTACTGCCATCAGGTAACCCAAAACCCACTGTTGGGTGTTGAGCAAGTCGGTTTGCCACATCGTGGGGTATAAACAGCACTGCTCGCACTTTCGCACTGGCGATTGCTGTTTGTGCCTGCTCTATACTGTCGTAATAATCAGTCACTTTAACCACATTTGTCGCCGATACTGTTTGTACTAAAATGCGACTGAGCGCAGTTTGACTATGATCGACCACTGCAACAGGGATATCTTTGACGTTAGTGTTAATAGCATAACCAAATAGAATCAGTTGGATAAGGGGGATCATCACCACCATCGCAAATGTCATTCTATCGCGGCGTAATTGTAATAATTCTTTGCTTACAATTGCTTTTATTCGGCTTAATGAAGTCATAATACTCATTGTCTGCCCTGCCCTGTGCAGGTGACAAACACGTCTTCAAGGCTTGGGCGCACACTATTTACTTGCCACGTATCCTGACAAAATGATTGCTGCTTTATGAACTCAACGGGGTCTTGAAGATCTTTTTTTACTAATACTCGCAGCTGTGCACCTAATTGAGTGGCTGAGATAACATGGTCGATTGTTGCGAGCTGTTTTTTTAATTCTCTGGTTTGCGCCCCTGCGATTTCTACAACATGAGCGTGCATGTCTGTCATTAATTGCTTTGGAGAGCCATCCGCGCGTTTAATACCTGATTCTAAAATGGCTAAACGATGACAACGCTCTGCTTCATCCATGTAATGAGTGGTGACTAATATCGTGGTACCGGCATTACTTAAGTCAAACAGTGTTTCCCAAAAGTCACGGCGATTTTGTGGATCGACTGCCGATGTAGGTTCATCAAGAAATAAAATTTTCGGTTTATTAATCACAGCAGCAGCCAATGCTAAGCGCTGCCGTTGGCCCCCACTCATACTTCCGGCCATTTGATCAACTCTTTGATCAAGACCATAAGTATGGAGCAATTCGTCAATTCTTTGTTGTTTTTGCTGCTTTTTAAACGGGTAAAGCGCCGCCATGAACTTTAGGTTTTCAAGTACGGTCAAGTCACTATAAAGTGAAAACTTTTGCGTCATATAACCAAGTTGCGTTCTGAGCTTTTCAGCATCTTTTGGCAGACTCAAGCCAAGCACATTGATATCACCAGAGGTTGGCTTCAATAACCCCGTAAGCATACGGATTGCTGTCGTTTTACCACAGCCATTAGGGCCCAAAAAGCCATAAATTTGCCCTTGCTCAACGTCTAGATCAAGGTTATCAATCGCTTTTAAATCGCCAAATTGTTTTACCAAACCTTTGGCATGGATCACCGATTCAGTCATGGCATAATCACTTGAGCAGGTACGCCTGTCGGTAAATTATTTTCACTTACCGGTAGTGTTACCTCAGCAAGATACATTAATCTCGCACGCTCTTCCTGATTAAGGGCATAAAAAGGCGTGAACGCAGGCTCTGAGGCAATCCAGGTCAGTTCACCCTGTATATCTTTATCTATGCCATCGACGCGAACCGTAAGTGTCATGCCCTGATTGAGCTTGGCACGATATGGTTCAGGGATATATACGCGAGCATAAGGTGCGCTGTTTGCTTGAACGATAACGACTGGGCTGCCTTTGGTAACTCGCTCACCTACGTGCCAAGGTAAATTATCGACCCTGCCAGCACGCATCGCTTTAATTGTCA
Organism: Pseudoalteromonas sp. 2CM39R; assembly: GCF_023161845.1. Classification (NCBI taxonomy): domain Bacteria; kingdom Pseudomonadati; phylum Pseudomonadota; class Gammaproteobacteria; order Alteromonadales; family Pseudoalteromonadaceae; genus Pseudoalteromonas; species Pseudoalteromonas sp. 2CM39R. The sequence goes on along the minus strand of NZ_JALNTM010000046.1, from coordinate 875 downwards.
GGTCTGAGAGGTATTTTTGCTGTACTTTTAGTTCTGCTTCTGCCGCCTGAACTTGCGCTTTCGCACTATTAATATCTTCAACGCGAGAACCATTTGTTAACTCATTTAAGTTCTGCTTTGCTGATTCTAAATTAGCGAAAGTCTCATCGCGTGCAGCGGTTGCACTGTCTAAGGTTTCTTGGCTTGCGAGTTTATCTTTAACTAAGGTTTTTGCACGGCGAAAATTAGCTTCGCTTTGCGTATATGCAGCATTGGCTGCTGCTACTTTGGCTGATGCGGCAGCAACTTCTTCGGGGCGAGCACCATTCAAGGTTTTTTCAAGAAATGCAGTGGCTTGAGTTAGTTGAGCTTGTGCTTTAGCAACAATCGCTTGTTGTAGTTCGGCATCAAACTTTGCAATCACCTGCCCTTTTTCGACCAACTGGCCTGCTGAAACGGGTAAATCGATCAGTATTTCGTTAGTCGTTGCAGGATGGATCACACGCTCACGCTCAAGCGTTCCTAGCGCTACTCCCTCATTTGAGTCTGAACAAGCAGTAATGACTAAAGAAATTAGTATGAGTACAACACGTTTAGCTAACATTTTAATTTCCTTATGGTTAGCTGATGAGTTGCTAGATACTATAAAGTATTAAAATGATCTGTAAAAGTGATCTATAGGAATTAAAGTTTTAGAAATATATGGAGTCTATATCGTAAAGATATATGGAGAATAAGGAATATTAAGTTGAAAAATCTTAGTTCTATTTGAAATGATATATAGATAGTCTTTCCAACACATTACTTACTTAAAGTAATGTGGCGTCCCCAAGGGGATTCGAACCCCTGTTACCGCCGTGAAAGGGCGGTGTCCTAGGCCTCTAGACGATGGGGAC
>NZ_JALNTM010000045.1:0-23586 GCF_023161845.1 Pseudoalteromonas sp. 2CM39R | reverse complement strand
TGGTTAGTGGTTAGTGGTTAGTGGTTAGTGGTTAGTGGTTAGTGGTTAGTGGTTAGTGGTTAGTGGTTAGTGGTTAGAACAAAGTAAAATACATTTCCTCAACAACAAGATTGTTTGTTTAATTACATAAAAAATAAAACCACCCTCTCGATCAACTGATATCTGACTTCTGAAATCTAACTTCTCGATTTTTTACGGCTAACGGCTAACGGCTAACGGCTAACGGCTAACGGCTAACGGCTAATCATACAACAAAAAACCGCCGTATTTTTCAATACGGCGGTTTTAATTTTGTAAAACTAAAAGACCTTATTAGTCTTTAGCTTGACGGCTCGCACGCTTACGCTCACTTTCAGTTAAGTGACGCTTACGAATACGGATGTTTTCAGGTGTCACTTCCACTAACTCGTCATCATCGATGAACTCAATCGCTTGTTCAAGCGTGTAGTTTAGTGGTGGAACAAGTGTTTGTGCTTCATCTGTACCAGATGCACGAACGTTTGTAAGTTGCTTACCTTTAAGCGCGTTTACTGTTAGGTCGTTGTCACGGCTGTGGATACCGATAACCATACCTTCGTAAACTTCAACACCGTGACCGATGAATAACTTACCGCGGTCTTGTAGGTTGAATAATGCGTTAGTAAGTGCTTTACCTGTTGCGTTAGCAATCATTACACCATTCTTACGAGCACCGATAGTACCGCCTTTATGTGGACCGTAGTGATCGAATGTGTGGTAAAGAAGACCAGAACCAGACGTTAATGTCATGAATTCAGTTTGGAAACCAATTAAGCCACGGCTTGGGATCATAAAGTCCATACGTACACGGCCTTTACCATCTGGAGACATGTCTGTTAGTTCACCCTTACGAAGACCAATTTGTTCCATGATAGAACCTTGGTGCTCTTCTTGACAGTCGATTGTAAGTGTTTCGTATGGCTCTTCTTTTTGGCCATCAACTTCACGAATAATTACTTCTGGGCGAGATACTGCAAGTTCGAAACCTTCACGACGCATATTCTCGATCAAGATACCTAAGTGTAACTCACCACGACCAGAAACACGGAAGCTATCTGGGTTATCAGTTTCTTCAACACGTAGTGCTACGTTGTGAACAAGTTCAGCTTGTAAACGCTCAAGGATGTTACGTGAAGTTACGAATTTACCTTCTTTACCAGCAAATGGTGATGTGTTTACAGAGAACGTCATTGTTACTGTAGGCTCATCAACACTTAGTGCTGGTAATGCTTCAACTGTATTTACATCACAGATAGTGTCTGAAATTTTCAGCTCACCAAGACCTGTGATAGCAATAATGTCACCAGCGCCAGCAGATGCTGCTTCATGACGGTCAAGGCCTAAATAGCTCATTACTTGGCCAACTTTACCGTTACGCTTAGTACCGTCTGCACTAACAACCGTTACTTGTTGGTTAGGCTTAACAGTACCACGCTTGATACGACCCACACCGATAACACCGATGTATGAGTTGTAGTCAAGCTGAGAAATTTGCATTTGGAAAGCACCTTCAGGATCTGCATCCGGTGGAGATACTTCGTCAACGATCATCTGGAACATTGGTTCCATGTTATCTGATGACTCGTCTAAATCCATTGTTGCCCAGCCGTTGATAGCTGATGCATAGATTACTTTAAAGTCTAACTGTTCGTCAGTTGCACCTAAGTTATCGAATAAGTCGAAAACTTGGTCCATAACCCAGTCAGGACGTGCACCTGGTTTGTCGATTTTGTTGATAACAACAATCGGCGTTAAACCTTGTGCGAATGCTTTTTGCGTTACGAAACGCGTTTGCGGCATTGGACCTTCTTGAGCATCAACAAGTAGTAATACTGAGTCAGCCATCGAAAGTACGCGTTCTACTTCACCACCGAAGTCGGCGTGTCCTGGGGTGTCTACGATATTGATATGGTAGTCGTTCCAAGAGATAGCTGTGTTTTTAGCTAAAATGGTAATACCACGCTCTTTCTCAATGTCGTTTGAGTCCATTACGCGCTCTTCGTTACCACCGCGCGTTTCTAATGTGCCTGATTGCTCAAGCAGTTTATCAACCAAAGTTGTTTTACCGTGGTCAACGTGGGCGATAATCGCTATATTTCTTAACTTTTCGATGCTCATATTTTTTCTCAGAGAAATTGAATCTCATTGATCCTGCAAGATCTACGCACTCACCTGCGTTTTCACCAGATGTCCCAGCATAGGATTTAAAAGGGCGCATATTATCCCTTAATAATGGCATGGATGAAAGTTTATCCAATATAAATTTATAAACTTTCTTCAGGCTTTTTCTAAGTATCTGTTTTATAAATGACAAATTTATGAAAATTAAAGTGAATCTGATCTCAAAACTGGCGAAATTTTAGTTTTTGAACCATATTTTGGCACTAAATCGTGTTTAAAACAGAAAAATTGGCACGCTCAATAATTGTGCAAAACAAGGTCGCACTTTTTACGCACCACAATGATCTTTTTACGCACCAACTTAGTGCGATAAAAGTTAACAAAACAAAGCCTTGTTTGTTTTTTGTAAGTCTAAACAAGGTGTTAAAGAAATGGCACGAAACCAGCTTATATAAGCGAAAAGCAATAATGCAGCAAAAAATAAAACCCAACAATTGGAGGACACATGTCACAATCGGTTTTAGATTTTATCAAAGAAAATGACGTTAAGTTCATTGATTTACGCTTTACTGATACCAAAGGTAAAGAACAGCATGTTTCTATTCCTCATCATCAAATTGATGAAGATTTTTTCGAAGACGGCAAAATGTTTGACGGTTCTTCAATTGCTGGCTGGAAAGGTATCAACGAATCAGACATGGTGCTTATGCCTGTTCCTGAGTCTGCGAAAATGGACCCGTTTTCTGAAGAAGCTACACTAATCGTACGTTGTGACGTAGTTGAGCCTTCAACACTTCAAGGTTATGAGCGTGATCCACGTTCTGTTGCAAAACGCGCTGAAGAGTACATGCGTTCTACTGGTATTGCTGACACTGTTTTATTCGGTCCAGAGCCAGAGTTCTTCCTTTTTGATGACGTTAAATACAAATCAGACATGTCTGGTTCTATGTACAAAATCGATTCTGTAGAAGCTGCTTGGAACTCAGATAAAGATTACGAAGGTGGCAACATGGGTCACCGTCCAGGTGTTAAAGGCGGTTACTTCCCGTGTTCTCCTGTTGATTCATCACAAGACTGGCGTTCAGCAACTTGTTTAGTTCTTGAAGAACTAGGTCAAGTAGTTGAAGCTCACCACCACGAAGTAGCAACTGCAGGTCAAAATGAGATCGCAACGCGCTTCAATACAATGGTATTAAAAGCTGACGAAATCCAAGAGATGAAATATGTTATCCATAACATGGCTCACCTTTACGGAAAAACAGCGACATTCATGCCTAAACCAATCGTAGGTGATAACGGTTCTGGTATGCACTGCCACCAATCTCTAGGTAAAGATGGCGTAAACATCTTCGCTGGTGACAAATACGCAGGTCTATCTGAAGAAGCTCTTTACTACATCGGTGGTATCATCAAGCACGCTAAAGCAATCAACGCATTTGCTAACGCATCAACTAACTCATACAAGCGCCTAGTACCAGGCTTCGAAGCACCAGTAATGCTTGCATATTCTGCACGTAACCGTTCTGCTTCAATCCGTATCCCAGTGGTACCGTCTGCAAAAGCACGTCGTATCGAAATTCGTTTCCCTGATCCAACAGCTAACCCATACTTAGCATTCTCTGCAATGCTTATGGCTGGCCTTGACGGTATCAAAAACAAGATTCACCCTGGCGATGCAATGGATAAAGACTTATACGATCTACCTGCTGAAGAAGCAGCTGAGATCCCACAAGTTGCATCTTCTTTACAAGAAGCACTTGCATCACTAGATGCTGACCGTGAGTTCTTAACTCAAGGTGGTGTATTCACTGATGACCTAATCGATGCATACATCGCGCTTAAAGGTCAAGAAGTTGAAAAACTTAACATGACAACTCACCCAGTTGAGTTCGAAATGTACTACAGCGTGTAACACACGCTGTACCAGAATTATCTGAAAGATAATAAATGTGTGTTCTCAAGCCCGCTCTGCGGGCTTTTTTAATGGTAATTGAGCGGGTTCTACTCTACAGTTTTATTTAGATTAAAAAATGCAGGGTTGCAGGGTGAAAAGCACAACTTTATTGGTACTATCGCTGATTTTTATAAGCTTTTTTGGCTATAGCGCAGCGCAGAAAGTGTATTCTTGGAAAGATAAAAACGGCGTTTTAGTATTTTCTGATACACCGCGCCCTGGCGCTACCGAAGTAAAGATGAATACCCAAAACCTGACCATGCCAGCTACCGACACCAGCATACTTGATAGCGCACCAAGTGCGACACCAGTCAAATTTAAAGTCAGTATTGCTTCTCCTGCTAATGAAGCGACCGTGCGAGAAAATACCGGTTCAGTGTATGTCACCGCCCGAATTAGTCCACGCTTTGAAAACGGATTTAAAGTACAACTTTTATTTGATGGTAATCCTCATGGTGCACCAAGTAATAGCACGACCTTTGCACTAAGAGAGGTCGAGCGTGGAGAACACACATTACAAGCTAAACTTTATGATGCTAATAATAAACTCGTTTCGGTTAGCCCAGTCAGCACCTTTTTCATGCACAGAACCTCAATTTATGGCGGAAACTAAGGTTTTTGGCATGACTTCTCGCAAAGTAAAAAGAGTATGCTAAGCTGCACTAAATTGAAACGCACTAAAATGGTGCAACCATGCTCAGTGAAACACATTTTAACTCTGAACTGCTCGACAGTATTTGGAAAAATTTAAGTACTGCTGTCATTTTACTCGACCGAGATTTTAAACTAGTTTATGCAAACGATAGCGCCAGTGAGCTTTTAGGTTTAGGGCCCAAGCGCATTATCAACCAACCGTTCGATAACCTATTCAATTACCACTCGATAGACTTAAAACGCATTGCTCAGTATTCGTTGTTCGATGGTGTTGATTGCCACCAGCATAGAGCTGACGTGGTGTTCGTCGATTCTCGCCATGCCAAGCTGACCATTAGCACGCGCCGAATAAGCAGCAATGATGAAAATTATATTTTGTTTGAATGCCGACAAATGGATGATGAAATTCGCCACGATCAAGCTTCGAACCAAATGCATCAGTATCAAGCAGCACGTAACCTAATTCGTGGTTTGGCACACGAAATTAAAAATCCTTTAGGTGGAATTCGCGGAGCGGCGCAATTATTGCAATATGAGGTTGATCAGCAAGAACGTGATCAATGTGCCGAATTAATCATTGAACAAGCAGACCGTTTACGCGAGCTTGTAGACCGCTTACTTGGTCCGAATCAATTGCCACATAAATCCTATGGCAACATTCACCAAGCGTTAGAGTCAGTGATTAAACTGAGCATGTTAGATAACAATGCCAATATCACTTTAGTGAAAGACTATGATCCAAGTATACCGAGTGTGTACATTGACCAAAGTAAAATTCAACAAGTGGTACTGAACATTATTCGTAATGCACAACAGGCACTGGTTGATGGTGGCGAGATAAGAATAAAAACCCGCATCAATCATCAACACAGGCGCCCAGGTAAGGCGCCGAAAAAAACCTTGCTGATCCAAATTTCGGATAACGGCCCAGGTATAGACAAGAGCTTACGTGAAACCTTGTTCTACCCAATGATCACCAACAAAGAAAATGGATCAGGGCTTGGTTTATCGATAGCGCAAACCTTGGTTGACCAACATGACGGCCACATTGATTGTGACAGTTGGCCAGGCCATACAGAATTTAATATCTATTTGCCTTTTACGGATTAATGGTTTTTTGGAGTAGTCATGAAAACAGTCTGGTTAGTTGATGATGATGCCTCAATTCGCTTTGTACTAGAGAAAGCGTTGGCACGTGCAGGATTTGAAACTGAAAGCTATGCGAACGCACAAGATGTGCTTAATGCATTAAAGTTTAGCCAGCCAACGGTATTAGTATCTGATGTACGAATGCCGGGTATGGACGGTATGGCGTTACTTGAAACTATTGCTGAGCAAAACCCAGGCCTGCCAGTGATCATCATGACTGCCCACTCAGACTTAGATTCGGCGGTAAATGCCTTCCAAAAAGGGGCATTTGAGTATCTCGCTAAACCGTTCGATTTAGATGAAGCTGTCGCGCTGGTCGAAAGCGCATGCCGTGCTAATTCAACGAAAAAAACTAAACGTAAGCAAGCACCACAAACCAATGCGCATATCATAGGCGAAGCGCCTGCTATGCAAGAGGTGTTTAGGGCAATTGGTAAATTATCAGCATCAAGTATGAGTGTGCTGATTAATGGTGAGTCAGGGACAGGTAAAGAGCTAGTTGCAAGCGCCCTGCATAACCACAGCCCTCGTAAAGAAAACCAATTTATAGCTTTGAATATGGCTGCCATTCCAAAAGAATTGGTCGAGTCAGAGTTATTCGGTCACGAAAAAGGCGCGTTCACTGGAGCCGACAGTATTCGTAAAGGCCGTTTTGAACAAGCGAATGGCGGCACCTTATTTTTAGATGAAATAGGTGATATGCCGCTCGATGTACAAACGCGTTTATTACGCGTGTTAGCCGATGGTGAGTTTTACCGTGTTGGTGGTCATCAAAGCATTAAAGTTGATGTACGTATTATCGCTGCAACGCACCAAAACCTCGAAGACTTGGTAAAACAAGGTAAGTTTCGTGACGACTTATTCCATCGCTTAAACGTGGTGCGTTTACGCTTACCCGCGCTACGTGAGCGTACTGAAGATATTGAACGACTAGCACAGCATTTTTTACATAAAAGTGCCAAAGAGCTGCAGGTTGAAAGTAAGATCTTAAGCCCTAAAGCTACTGAGCAACTGCGCCTATTCAATTGGCCAGGTAACGTGCGCCAATTAGAGAATACTTGCCGCTGGTTAACGGTTATGGCACCGGGTGAGCTGATCAGCGAGCAAGATTTACCACCAGAGATTGTTGCTGTTACACCGACTGAGCAAGAAGGTGATTGGCTGGATGCATTTCAACAATGGCTTAACCTTGAACTTAAACAAGGCAAAGAAAATATTTGGCCTGCCATTCAAGCACAACTCGAAACTCGTTTGATTAAAACCGCCCTTGCCAACTGTGCTGGCCACAAGCAAGAAGCCGCAGTGAAGATTGGTTGGGGCCGCAATACATTGACCCGCAAGCTAAAAGAGCGCAATATTAGCTAATTTCGCGCTATACCTATGTGAGTCAATGAAGTTAATCGAGCACATTCCACTAATTAAACAAATGGAAATTATTAACAGATTGTCGTTCTTTAGAGATTTTACTCTCAGTGAGCGACAAGTGTTATTAGAATCATTCAGTCATTTGTATTTGGTCAAACAAGGCCGTGCTGTTTTTAAACAATATGATGCTGATAAACGACTTTATATCGTGCTAAGCGGCTCACTGATGGTATTCAAACAAAGTCATTTACTCGAACTTGGCACCATTGAGCCCGGTGAATTTATCGGGGAAGGCGCATTTATCAATAACCGAGAGCACAGTACCAGTGCACGCGCTAGGGTCGATACCATTTTGTTAGCTATTTCCCCTGAAGCACTCACCCGCTTACCTAATGTAATCCGTGAAAAAATTAAAGATCGCATAATCGAAGGCATGAGTGAGCGTATTACTAAGCTTAGTAATTACCTCGAGTCGCGTAGCTAATCCATATACACAATTTGTAATGAGCAATTTAACCAACTTGGGCTATTAACACGTGCCGTGTAACGGTAAGTATCTGATGGTTTCATACCAAAAGGAGTACTCACTTCTGGCGTTAAATGGCTGTATGTTTGCGAATAATTTTTATAATAAATAACTAAGTAGCCATATAAATAATCCCAATCTAGGGAGACTTTTCTACCGCTTGTAAGGGTAAAGTGCGCCTGCTTATCATTAAACGTAACAGCAAGATCATTATACTTGTCTTCAACGCATCCAGTGGTGAGTACACGAGCCGGCATAGTAAAACTGGTGGTGGTATTTTTAGCTCTTAAGTAAAAGCCAATATTGCCATGATTGTAAAAGTGATTGGCATCTGTGGTGTATTTAATTTCAGCTTGATAACCCAGTCCCTGCATAATTTCAGCTAGTTGCTCGGCTTCATGAGTAAGAATTTTATCGCTCGATAGCATTAAGGTTGCATCAGTAAACTCTCTTGGCACAGGAAGCTGGGTATATTCATAGGGTAAGCTTTGTTTATTTAATGCTTGCTCTAATGATTGCAACTGCGACTGTTCAAGGTTTTCTGTGTATACGTAGACTGTAGCTTGCTGACAACCTGCCAAAATTAAAAATATGGCTGCTGAAATTATCCTTTTCATGTTCTTTCTCACTTTAGATTACAAATGTAGTCTAAAGTGAGAAAAACAATAAATCAACTAAGATGTTTTTTTAGCCAACTATTAACACTTTGACGGGTATATAGAATATCTTTAAATAAACGGTGAGTTTGATGCTGAAGCAGTTTTTCTTTATTTGTTTCACCTGAACTTAACTGGCTATGGTTATCATTAAAACGCGAAATTAACGCAAAACCTTGTTCTGACTTTTCAGGCTGAGACTTAATTGTTTGCGTTAACAAAGCTCGCACATCATCTGCAGCAAGCAATGACGAATCTTGCAAACCCATTAACTCTTTCCTTAGCGCTGATCTTACGCCCATTACAACTTCTCCTGAACGAATAAAAAATGAAACGGACATGCATTTAGCAATTTGTACACCAATTCCAAACGCGCGCAGTGTACCCAGTAAATACTGCAGTTTTTTTACTGTTTATAAAAATGTCAGATTATTTATTGCTGCAAATTTTAACCGCTTGAAGAGCTTAAAAATTTAATCTTGGTTCAATTGAGTGCTAGGCTTTATAATGGCTGCGATTGAATTAAGAGAGACCAACATGAACGAAGATTTCATCGAAATTGAACTAGAAGAAGAGCCAATAGAGTTATGCAACTTGCTAAAAGTGCTCGACCTAGTCGAAACAGGCGGCCAAGCAAAAGCCTTAATTGGTGAAGGTTATGTTGGAGTTAACTATGAAATTTGTACAATAAAACGGAAAAAATTATACAGTGGTGACGTGCTGGCTTTCGATGGTGAGTTGTTCCAACTGACACTAAGCGAAGATGCAACACCAAATCCTCGCCCACCGGAACCTGTACAAAAAGCACAACCACAAAGCGCTGAAGAAGCGCCAAAAAAATCGAAGCGCAAACGTACTAAAAAGCCAAAAGTAGACGAAAAAACCGGTCGCCGCCCTATCTCGTTTGGTTAACTAGAGTTTGGTTAACTAGAGCTTGCTTAGTTAGCATAAATCACCTTTAATTGAATGCGATTATAACAACAATAAAAGGTGATTTATGAATCCTCCAGCTTGGCTCAAGCCACTAGCTTGGGCAGCCCTTGTATGGAATCTTTTAGGTGTCATTGCGTTCGTAATGCAACTGTTGATCACACCCGAAATGATTAACCAACTCCCCGAAGCACAACAAGCCGCATACCGCGACATACCGCTCTGGTCAACGGCTGCCTTTGCGATTGCCGTGTTTGCAGCAAGCTTCGCGAGCATCTTATTACTGGCAAAAAAAGCCCTTGCGCGCGAGCTATTTTTAATCTCGTTTATCGCCGTATTAGTCCAGCAATATTATAATTTTGTGGTGATAGATAGCCTTGCTATGTTTGGTACTAGCGCATTAGCAATGCCACTGTGTGTTATCGTTATTGGTTTACTATTACTGTTTATTAGCCATAAAGGTAAACAACAAAACTGGCTTAACTAAAAACACTTATTTCTGAGGGTAGTTTAAAGTGACTACCCTTTTTATCTGCCTCTCTCCCTTGAAATAAATCACATCAGCAGCAACTATATTAGGTAGCATATTTTTTCATCAGCTAGATGAATTTCTCAGCTGGTATTAAGTTTGCAATAACACTGTGTCTATTTCGAAAAGGAAACAACAAAGCAAGCCAAATTGCTTGCTCAAACCACAGGGGCAAATAATGAATAACAGTTTTGATACCCAAAAGCAGCTTACGATTAATGGTGAGCAATATCATATTCACTCTTTACAAGGTTTAGGCGACAAAGCAAAACGTCTGCCATTCTCTCTAAAAATCTTACTTGAAAACCTGTTGCGCAATGAAGATGGCGTTAATATTAAAAAGCAAGATATCGATGCTTTACTAAACTGGGACCCTCAAGCGAAACCATCCGCAGAAGTAGCGTTTACGCCTGCTCGCGTTGTCATGCAAGATTTTACCGGCGTACCCGCCATTGTCGATTTAGCCGCGATGCGTGATGCCATGGAAAAACTTGGCGGCGACCCCGCAAAAATTAATCCGCTGTCGCCTGCTGAGCTTGTTATTGACCACTCAGTACAAGTTGACGGCTACGGTGAAGATGGCTCATTCGACTTAAATGCGAAACTTGAATATGAGCGTAACAAAGAGCGTTACGAATTTTTACGCTGGGGGCAAACTGCCTTCGATAACTTGAAAGTCGTGCCACCAGCAACCGGTATCGTACACCAAGTTAACTTAGAATATTTAGCCCGCGTGGTATTTAACGATAGTAAAAATGGTAAATCACTCGCCTACCCAGATACCCTAGTCGGAACCGATTCGCACACCACCATGATCAATGGTCTTGGGGTATTAGGCTGGGGTGTGGGTGGTATTGAAGCCGAAGCCGCAATGCTTGGTCAACCAATCAGCTTACTTATTCCACAGGTCGTTGGCTTTAAGCTCAATGGTCGCCTGCCAGAAGGCACAACTGCAACAGACCTTGTGCTAACCGTAACAGAAATGCTGCGTAACCATGGCGTGGTGGGTAAATTTGTTGAGTTTTATGGTGATGGTCTAGCTGATTTACCACTTGCAGACCGAGCAACTATCGCAAACATGGCGCCTGAGTATGGTGCAACCTGCGGTATTTTCCCAATTGATGATGAAACCATTAACTACCTACGTTTAACTAACCGCGATGACAAGCAACTTAAACTCATCGAGGACTATGCAAAGCACCAAGGTTTATGGCGTAACCCTGGCGATGAAGCTCATTATACCGACACACTAGAGCTATCACTTGATGATGTTGTGCCAAGCCTTGCTGGTCCTAAGCGCCCGCAAGATAGAATCGCCCTTGATAAAGCAGGTAGCATTATTGGTGAGCACTTAAAAGGCTTTCAAGAAGAACGTATGCAACATCGCGATAAAAGCGATGTTCAAGAGGCACGCATTGAAGATGAAGGCCCAACCACTAACCCTGATGAGCCAGTGAACGAAGCTCAGTTTATGGGCGCAGCTAAGGTTAATTTTAAAGGCGAAGAGTTTGAGCTTAATGATGGCGCTTGTGTCATTGCTGCAATTACAAGTTGTACAAACACGTCAAACCCAAGTGTTATTTTAGCTGCTGGCCTAGTGGCTAAAAAAGCCAAGCAACTGGGCTTAAAGGTTAAACCATGGGTTAAAACCTCACTTGCTCCTGGCTCACAAGTGGTGACTGATTACTTGAAAAAAGCCGACTTAATGGATGATTTAGATGCGTTAGGCTTTAACCTTGTCGGTTATGGTTGTACAACCTGTATCGGTAACTCAGGCCCACTAGCTGATGAAATCACCGATGCAATTCAAAAGCATAAACTGGTTGTAAGCTCTATTTTATCGGGTAACCGTAACTTTGAAGGTCGTATTCACCAAGATGTGAAAATGAACTTCTTAGCGTCACCACCTCTTGTGGTTGCATACGCAATTGCGGGTCGTACAGATATAGACGTTTATAACGAGCCGCTTGCGCAAGACCCTAATGGTAATGACATTTATCTAAAAAATATCTGGCCAAGTGTTAGTGAAGTGAACGAACTCGTCCGCGAAACTGTAACCAAAGAAATGTTCGCATCAAGCTATGGCAACGTATATCAAGGTGATGATCGTTGGCAGAAAATTCAAATTCCTGATGGCAAACTTTATGATTGGGATGATGCGTCAACCTACATCAAAAAAGCGCCATTCTTTGATGGTATGGAAATTGAACCTCCTGGCATTCCTAGCATTAGTGGTGCGCGCTGTTTAGCAAAATTAGGTGACTCAGTTACCACTGACCACATCTCGCCAGCAGGTGCGATTAAAGCGGATGCGCCAGCAGGTCTTTACTTGCAAGAGCACGGTGTACAAAAAGCACAATTTAACTCGTACGGTTCGCGCCGTGGTAACCACGAAGTAATGATGCGCGGTACCTTTGCTAATGTGCGTTTACGTAATCTATTAGCACCAGGTACCGAAGGCGGTGTAACTCGTATGCAACCAAGCGATGAGCTTGCCAGTATTTATGATGCAGCGATGCAATATCAGCAAGATGGCACGCCACTGATCATTTTAGCGGGCGCCGAATATGGCACAGGCTCATCACGCGACTGGGCTGCTAAAGGTTCACTTCTGCTTGGTGTTAAAGCCGTTATTGCACAAAGCTATGAGCGTATTCACCGCTCAAACCTGATTGGTATGGGTGTTTTACCCCTACAATTTAAAGAAGGTGAAAGCTATGAGTCACTGGGTCTAACGGGTCAAGAATCATTCGACTTTGAAGGCTTATATGACAAAACCAATGAAGTCAGTGTGATTGCCACTAACAGTGAAGGCAAACAAATTAGCTTTAGTGTTGATGTACGTATAGATACCCCGAAAGAGTGGGATTACTACAAACACGGCGGTATTTTACAGTATGTACTGCGTAATATGCTGGCTGAGCAATAACTGCTTTTAAGTTAACTAAGGGGCTGAATTTTCAGCCCCTTTTTTGTTTAAATCACCAATTAATTGCAATTTAGACCAACACACTTACTTACAATAATTAAAAGCACATAAAAATCAGCATGTTAAAATTGGACCATAGTTTGCAAATGCTAACCAGATAAAAATCACAATAATTTTGGAATCCTTATGACTATTGCATCATTCAAACGCGCAATTTGCGCAACGGCCATCTCATCAAGTTTATTATTAACGGGCTGTGTTATTCATGTCTCTCCGGGTCAAATCGCAGAACAAAAACAACAAGACTTAAGCGTGTCGGCTGTCAATTTAAACGAGCTAAAAATTGATGCCGAAGCAGGTTCACTGATCATCAAAGGCGACAGCAACGCCACGGCTATCACAGTGAATGCTAATATCTATGCGGCTAAAGGCGATGAGACCTATACATTAACCCTCGAAAAGCACGGCGACACCGCAGAGCTTATCAGTAAGCTCAATAATGGTAACTTTTCGTTTTACAGTGGCTCATCACCTCATATTGATTTAATTGTCTCTGTGCCTAGCAACCTTAACCTAGATATCGATGATGACTCAGGTGATATCGTGATACGTGCTATGCAAAACGATATCAGCATTGATGATGACTCAGGATCAATTGTGATCGAAGGTGGTCGCACAATTAATATTGATGATGACTCGGGCGATATTCGCATTAGCAATGTCAGCGGCAATATCAGCATTGAAGACGATTCTGGCTCAATTATGATAGACCAAGGCCAAGGGCGTATTGATATTGAAGATGACTCTGGTGATATCCAAATAGAGAACAGCCAAGGACCTGCGCGTATTATTGACGAATCAGGTAGTATCAGCGTTAAAACATTGGCTGGTGCGCTTACTATTGAAGATGGCTCTGGCGATATCGATGTAAGACAAATCAAAGGGCTAGTTACCATTACCGATGGCTCTGGCAGTATTTATGTAGATGACACACTCGGCCTGACAATCATCGAAGCGGGTTCAGGTGATTTAAGCATCGATAACATCAACGGCCCAGTAAAATTGGATAGATAATCAACAATTGCTTGATTTAGAACAATCCCATTAATTACAACAGCACCTACACTTTAATTAAGGCTAAAGTGAGGTGCTTGTATGACTGAACAAACCATCATTCGAATCTTAAAAACCTTTATTATTTTAGGTATTTGCCTAATTATATTGGGGCACTCTTTATTAGCCGGTAATTACTTAAGTGATAGCATGGGTATACATGGCATAATGATCAGCGCAGCGTGTATTGCCGTTGGTGTGCTATTCTCTTTGCCTACCAAAATTTATCTCACTATTTTACTGATGAAAATGGAAAGCGATCTAAAAGCACATAACAAACAGAGCTAATTTCCACCTTGCTCTTTGAGCTGCTGTTCAAGTTGCTTGTTACGTTTCTCCATAAGCTGTTTTACTTGCTCAGCGTCTTGCATCATCTTTTGTACATTTTTAGGGTCGTATACGCCAAGCGCTGAAGGTGCTTCGTTAGCTTTAACGGTTGCTGGTTGCTTCTCATCTGCCTGAAAAGTCTCTGCAGGTAGCACTGTTATGTCGTTCGGATCTAAACTTACCGGGGTACTAACGTAATTAGGGTGAGGTGTATCAGCATAGTGCCACTGACCATGTTCATCTTGCCATTTATAAACAACAACAGGTGTATTAACGTCTTTGCTAAAACTCAATTTCTCAGTAAGCTTTTTTGCTTGGCTGGTAAGTGTATCGGCACTTTGCGAAGCAAAATCACTCACATCACCACTAACTTTTTCTGAGTAACGCTCGAACATGCTCAGTTCTAAGTAAGGTTTACCGTCTGGCTTTTTAATATAAAACAGCAGCGCGACACTGGTTAGTAGCAGCATAACGGCAAGGTAACAAAAACGCTTAATCATTCGATTTACCGATTATTGGTAGTTACTCTCAATCTTAGCAAATTCACCGGATGATTTAAGATTTTTCATAAATTCATTAAATTGCTCGCTCATACGCTTACCTTTTTCATTGTAAGCAAACTGTAATTGCATCGACGCCTTACCAACACTGTAATCACTCACCGTGAATTTTTTAAAAGCATTATTTTTTGAGGCATACCACTGCAATGTGTTTTTTGCGATCACAGCAACACGTTGATTTTGCTGCATGTCGACTAAAGCATTAAGCATATCTAGTTCTGAGTAAAAGTCCTCACGGTGCAATTTTCCAGATGCAAACAACGCTTCAAATTGTGGGTAGGTATAGCCAAAGCGGGCCATCAACACATAGCCACCTAGCTCATCAATAGCTGGAATATGACAACCACTCGGCATAACTAAAAATATCTTCAACAACGGCTATGCTATCACTCCAATAGTATTGATTACCTCCGCGATACCATTGCTCAGACTCTAAGCGCACATCAACTTTGCCTTCATCAAGTAAATGCTGTGAACGTACTTCAGGTACCAGCATGTATTGAATATCATGATTATATTTCTCAGTAAAACGAATTAATAACTCATCAACAAGCCCTTTATGACCACTGTCAGCAAAATGATAAGGAGGATAATCTGTGTCATAAAGCGCAACTCTCAAAGTTTCTGCTCGCACTAAAGGCACAATTAAAAACAACAATAAAAAAACAACAGCACGACTCATAATTTTCTCTCATAGAATTAAGCCTGAGATTGTATATAAATAGCACAAAAAAAGCGCAACCTAGGTTGCGCTTTACGAAAATTCTGATAGGAATTTAGGATTAGATACCATCACCATCAATATGTAAGCCACATTCACGGTTTAAACCAAAGAAACGCGTCTCTTCTTCTGTCATACCTGGTTCAAGTTTACGCGTGGTGTGTACATCACCCATAGACACATAACCTTGTTCCCAAAGTGGGTGATACGGTAAATCATGCTTAGTTAGATACTGATAAATATCGCGGTTGTTCCACTCAATAAGTGGGTAGACTTTCACAGTACCACGGCTGATTTCAACAATTTGCTTGTCAGCACGGCTTGATGATTGGTCACGACGTAAACCACTAAACCAGGTGCCTGCTTGCAACTCGTTTAATGCGCGGCTCATAGGCTCAACTTTATTCAGTTGATTATACTGCTTAATACCGGCTTCACCTTGCTCCCAAAGTTTACCAAACTTCGCTTCTTGCCACGCGGGGCTAAGCTCAGCTTTATAAACTTTAAGATTAAGCGAAAGTCGCTCCGTCATTTGCTCGATGAACTGATAGGTTTCAGGGAACAAATAACCAGTGTCAGTCAGTACTACAGGAATATCTGGCTGCTGCGATGTTACTAAGTGCAACATCACCGCCGCTTGAATACCAAAGCTCGACGACAAAAAGTGTGTGCTTGGTAAGTTTTCAAGTGCCCATGCAACACGCTCTTCTGCGCTTTTATCAGCCAAAAGACCATTAATATCAGCCAGCATGGCTGTTTGGTCTTCTTTGCTCATCGTTAAGATATTTTTAAATTCACTCATGGTTAATTCCAAACCTTAAAGCGGTATCGCTTATAAAATTATGCGTGAAAATCGGTTACTGAAACTTTTACTTCAGCAACAATGCCTTTGCGAATTACAAAATCACCAAAACACTCGCCTTCATTACGCTCACTTGCCCATTGGCCAATTAGCTTATCAAATGCTTCTAGGTATACGTCTTCGCCGACATTTTCTAAATACAATTTTGGAATACGCGTGCCTTCGCGGTTACCGCCTAAGTACACGTTGTATTTACCCGGACCTTTACCAACAAGACCCGCTTCTGCCAACATGGCGCGGCCACAGCCATTCGGACAACCCACAACACGCATAATAATGTTGTCATCGCTGATACCGTGCTTAGCTAATAACGCTTCAGTTTTCTCAATTAAGCTTGGTAAATAGCGCTCTGCTTCAGCCATCGCTAACGGACACGTTGGTAATGCCACACACGCCATTGAGTTTTTACGCTGCTCTGTATGGCTGTCATCAATTAAGCCATGGTTGCGAGCAATTTCTTCGATTACCGCTTTTTGATCAGCCGGAACACCTGCAATGATTAAGTTTTGGTTTGCTGTCATACGGAAATCACCTTGGTGAATTTCAGCAATTTTACGACAGCCTGTTTTAAGAGGTTGATTTGGGTAATCTAAAATACGGCCACTTTGAATAAACAGCGTTAAGTGGTGCTTACCGTCAATACCTTCAACCCAACCGATGCGGTCACCACGGTGAGTGAACTCATACGGGCGGCTCTGCTGAAATTGAACACCGGCACGTTTTTCAACTTCTGCTTTAAATACATCAGAACCTACACGGTCTAATGTGTACTTAGTTTTCGCATTTTTACGATTAGAGCGGTTACCCCAATCACGCTGTACAGACACCACGTGCTCAGCAATTTTTAACGTATGCTCAAGTGGAATAAAACCAAAGTCATCTGCTTTACGCGGATACGTTGCTGTATCACCGTGAGTCATCGCAAGACCACCACCCACTAACACGTTAAAGCCAACTAACTTGCCGTTTTCTGCAATTGCCACGAAGTTTAAGTCGTTCGCATGCACATCCACTTCATTGTTTGGTGGAATTGTTACTGTGGTTTTAAACTTACGCGGTAAGTAAGTTGAACCTAAGATTGGCTCTTCAGTGGTTTCACTCTTTTCGCCATTTAGCCAAATTTCAGCGTATGCTTTAGTTTTTGGTAATAGGTGCTCAGAGATCTTCGCAGCCCACTCGTAAGCTTCTTGGTGAAGCTCAGACTCAACTGGGTTAGTTGTACATAATACGTTTCGGTTTACGTCGCCCGCCGTTGCGATTGAGTCAATACCCACGCTATTAAGCATTTGGTGCATGCCTTTAATGTTTGGCTTAAGCACACCATGGAACTGGAACGTTTGACGCGTGGTTAAACGAATACTGCCATAGCTGGTTTTCTCTTCAGCAAACTTATCAATTGCTAACCATTGCTCTGGCTTGATGATACCGCCAGGCATACGAGCACGTAACATAACGTTATGTAACGGCTCTAGTTTTTGTTTAGCGCGCTCAGGGCGAATATCACGGTCATCTTGCTGGTACATGCCGTGGAAACGGATCAGTTGGAAGTTATCAGCAGTGAAACCACCGGTGATCTCGTCTTTTAAATCTTGCTCAATTGTGCCACGTAAAAAGTTACTTTCTCTTTTCAAACGCTCGTTATCAGAAAGCTTTACGTTTTTGTCTTGTTCGCTCATGGTATTTCCTAAATTTGTTACAGTGACGGCTGTTAGCTTTAAACGTGATTAGTACACGTCTTTCTGATAGCGGTTTGCGCTACGTAAATCTTTTAAATATTGCTCAGCTTGTTCATCATCTTTGCCGCTATTTTCTTTGATAATGTCTACAAGCGCCTGATGAACATCTTTCGCCATGCGGTTTGCGTCACCACAGATATACAAATGAGCACCCGCTTCTAACCAAGCAAATACTTCTTGGCTGTTTTTGCGAAGTTTGTCTTGAACATAAACTTTTTCAGCTTGATCACGGCTAAACGCCACATCAACTTTAGTCAGTAAACCTGACTTCAAGTAACCTTGAATTTCTACTTGGTATAAGAAGTCTTGAGTAAAGTGTGGGTTACCAAAGAATAACCAGTTTTTACCGCTTGCTTCACGGGCATCACGCTCTTGTAAAAACGCACGGAATGGGGCAATACCCGTACCCGGACCTACCATGATAATTGGCGTTTCATCATTAGCCGGTAAACGGAAGTTATCGTTATGCTCGCTGAATACTTTTACTTTACAGCCTTCTTCAGCACGACGTGCTAAATAGCCAGAACAACCACCTAAATGCTCGCTACCGAATGCATCAAACTCAACCAGACCCACAGTTAAGTGAACTTCTTCTTCAACTTCAGCTTGGCTAGATGCAATCGAATATAAACGTGCTTGTAGTTTACGTAAGCAGTCTACTAAGGTTTGTGCTTCTAGTTGAGCTGGGCTTTGACGAATAATATCGAAGATTTGGCGAGGTTCGATGTACTCACGCATTGCCGCTTTATCTTCAACTAACTTTAATAATTCAGGATTGCCCGTTGCTGTTGCGTATTTTTCAACAAAGCCTGGGTATGACTGAGTTAATTCTAATTTTTCGATTAATGCATCACGAACACTTAGTTCTTCGTCGCCAAGTTTAACCGTGCTAGATGCATCGATTTGTGTAAGCGTAAGTACTTCATCAACAAGCGCTTCGTCATTTAAGAAGTAAACGCCTAGCGAATCACCCGGTGTATAGGTGATGTCTGAACCTTCTAATGAGATTTCTACATGACGCACGTCTTTGGTTGAATCACGGCCCGTAATTTTTTGCACAACACTTAGCTCTGCAGCAAATGGGTTTTGCTTGGTGTATTGGCTTGCTGCTGGTGCCGCTGCACCAAATGGCATAGCCACAACTTGACCACCACTTGCTTGCTGCTGCGCTTTAAGAGCAGGTTCAAACGCATCAAGTGCACCATCAATCCACTTAGCTGCTTCATCATCGTAATCAACGTCTAAGTCAGCACGCTGGAAAATAGTTTCTGCGCCAAGCTTGTTAAAACGTTCTTCAAAATCTTTTGCTGTTTGGCAGAAGAACTCGTAGCTTGAATCACCTAAGCCGATCACAGCCACTTTAACACCATCTAGTTTTGGTGCTTTTTTAGTTGTTAAAAACTCATGCAGGCTTTCAGCGTCTTCTGGTGGCTCGCCCTCACCGTAAGTTGAAACAACAACCGTGATGAATTTTTCTTTTTTCAGGGCAGTTGGTTTGTAGTCAGCCATGTTTACTAGCTTAACAGTTAGACCGCGCGACTCAGCCTGCTCTTTTAACTTGCTCGCCACGCCTTTTGCGTTACCCGTTTGCGAGCCATATAAAATAGTTAGCGGTGCCGCATCACCTGCAGCTGGAGTGGCAGCAACACCACCGGTTAATGCACCTGCGTTGGCATTCGCAGCTAAGTAACCACTTACCCACGCTTGCTGAATTGGATTAAGTTCAGCCACTAAGCCTTGCAGCTTCTGTACTTGCTCTTGCGATAGCGGGCTCGCCGCTGCATTTAGTTGACTTAACAACATGAATTTATTCCTCGTAACCCTGAAAAGTTAACTGCGAAACGAACTTGCTACTGTCATTTCGCGAACAATTTTTTCGACTTTAAAGACTCAATAGAAATGCTTTAAAGGTTTATCTGAGCGTGAAGAATAACGAGGTCTGAGGCGATTAAAAAAGAATAGAATCTGCTTTGATATTCCATTTAGTTATTAATTTAGTATTTATCCAAAAAAAACATGTTAAAAGCAAAAATTCCCAAATAAGAAACTTTTATTAATTAACATTATTGCAACATAAGCCAATTAGCCTATACTCGCTGTGTTCATTTTGAGAACAGCAAAAACTATTAAAATATAAAAAGGAAAATACAATGTCACACGGGACATGTAAAAAATATATGCTAGCCAGTAGCTTACTTTGTTTAGCAAGTTCAGCATTGGCAAATGTTAGTAACGCCGACTTCGAAAGCTGGTCAGCAAATACCCCTGCAAGCTGGAGCACTATTGATAGCGGTATTAGTCTTAGCGCTAATACTAATGTAGTTTACTCAGGTAATTACTCAGCACAAGTCGTGGTTAATACTGGCTCGCAAAGTAATACCGATTTACAACAATTAGTAGAGGTAGTGGCGGGTGAAAGTTATGAGTTTTCTGCTTGGGTTTACCATACAGAAGGCGGCGTAAAAGCTCGCTTAGTAGTTGATGGCTATCAAGGCTATTCTAACTCAGCATTAACTAATCAATGGCAACAAATCAGTTATCAGTACACAGCCCCTGATACTACATCAATTAATGTTGGCCTGCGCTTTTACGACGTAACTGGTTTTGATGGCAGCGAAGTCGTTTATGTAGATAACTTTGCACCAAACACAGGCTCAACCCCACCACCTACGGGCAGCTGCGCCGATAACCAAGTATCTTTTACCCTCACTACCGATAACTATGGGGAAGAAACCAGCTGGCAAATAACCAATAGCCAAGGTAGTGCAGTAGCATCAGGCGGCAGCTACGCAGCAAATACTCAGTACAGTGAGCAAGCATGTTTAACTGATGGTGACTATACCTTTACTATTTTTGATAGCTATGGTGATGGCATATGCTGCTCTTACGGTAACGGTAGCTATAACCTTTCATTCGGTCAAACAGTACTCGCCAGTGGTGCAAGCTTCCAAAACTCAGAAGCTACGCCGTTTAGTTTAGGTGATAGCTCAGGTGGCGGTGACGGGGGTGGTACAACACCAACAGAGCCAACGGGGTACTATGTTACAACGCAAGGCCTTAGTGGTTATGCACTGAAAACAGAACTATACAACATTATCAAAGGTCACAACTCGCAGGGCTATTCAGCTATTTGGAGTTTTTACGATATTGCTTCACGCGATAAGTATTTTGAAAACGACAACTCTATTTTAGACCGTTATTCAGAAAACCCCGCAGGCCAAGACAGCTACAACTATGTTGCTGTAAGCGACCAATGTGGTACATACAACAGCGAAGCTGATTGCTACAACCGTGAGCATTCTTTCCCGAAAAGTTGGTTTGGTGGTAAGGTTGAGCCAATGAATTCAGACGTACATCACATTTTTGCCACTGATGGTTATGTGAATTCAAAACGCAGTAACTACCCATTTGGTGAAGTAGCTAGTGCAAGCTATACCTCTAGTAACGGCAGCAAAGTAGGCAGCGCTGCCAGCTCATTAAATTACTCAGGAACGGTTTTTGAACCTATTGATGAATTTAAAGGTGACTTTGCAAGAGCCTATTTCTATATGGCAACACGCTATGAAAACGTGATTGGCTCATGGCAAAACAACACAACCTACAGTAATGCTGTACTGAATGGTTCATCTGATCAGGTTTTTGAGAGCTGGGTTGTTGCTATGTTATTAAAGTGGCATAACGAGGATCCTGTTAGCCAATTAGAGCTTGACCGTAACCAAGCAGCTTATGAACATCAAGGTAACCGCAACCCATTTGTGGATCACCCAGAATTTGTAGAAATGATTTGGTAACTTCGTTAAGCCAAGGCACTTAGTTTCGGCTAAGTGCCTTTTTATACGGTAAAGCATGACTTAAGCCCCATTAGGGTTTAACTGCTCGACAAGACGAATGTCATGTAACAAATGGTTATGCCTTACCGACAAAGTATTTTCTTCTGTTGGCTTTATTTTATAACCGAGCTGCTGTAAAACCAGCGTAAATAGGGCGGCATGTTGATAACTAAGAGGTTGTCCGCTTAATTCAAATTCTTCGATTACGCTATTTGCATAAGTAGAACTATTTTGTAATGACTGCCAAATGCGTGTTTGTACTTGAGAAACCTGTATCACTGACGTGTGATAGCAATTGATCTGCAGGCTTAATAAATAGTTTTCTAGTGAGTTCATAGCGATATCCATTACAAAAAACGCTACTTTAAAAGCTCAAGTTAAGTTGAGGTAAAGTGTTTTTATTACTTTTTACCCCACTTATTCATTATATCTTTAAATAGCTTTGCTTCTTTATCTTCACAGGGTCTTGGGGATCCGCTTGGCACTCCAGATTTACCAAACACCGAATTAAAATCTATGCCATAACACATGCCATTTAGCACCTCGATACGCTTGCTGCCATCGCCATTTTGCCAAACGACAGTTGCTTTATCAGAGACGGTTAATTGCGCAGGCACTGTAACCCTGCCTGCTGGCGAATTATCATTCACGTCTTCAACCTGCCCAAATAACGAAGCACTTGAAGAGCCATTTTCAAAATTAAGCTGTGGGATTGGCGCATAAGGGTTGAGCTTTTTAAATGGTACTGCGGTGGTTTTTGAATTCTCAAGTGCCTGATTAGGCTTTACAACCTCAGAGGTAGCTTTTTTTGGTTCATCTATTGTGGAATTAACTGTATTAGTATCACTTATCTGCCCAGAGCTACTCTGCGAAGTTTCTTCGTTTTTTGGCAAAGAATTAACCTCATCAGGCATTCCTTCTGTTTGCTCAGGTGAAGGTTTTTCTTGGATTTTCTGCAAGCTAGGTAACGAAGTTAAATCAACACTCACATACGCGTTGATTACTTTTGGCGGTTCAGCGACTGCGGGGAGTTTCAAAGACTTTCCATATCGAGCAAATAACAGCAACAAAACAGCATGTAACGAAATTGAGATGATCCATGCTTTGTAATTCCCTTTTAACACCCAAGCGCCTCGTTTTATTTTTAAGAGTGCTAAATGAGTGAATTAGTTCATAGGAAAGTTGCGAGTTAGCGAGTTAGCGAGTTGCGAGTTAGCGAGTTGCGAGTTGCGAGTTGCGAGTTGCGAGTTGCGAGTTGCGAGTTGCGAGTTGCGAGTTGCGAGTTGCGAGTTAGCAAGAGTAAAGTTTAAAGAATCTAGGTCAAACCTAATTGTAAGAATGGTTCTAATTCGGCACTAAAGTGCCTCCTACGGGATTTCATTGCTTGAGTAGGCACTGCACTAAACAACCCCACCGTTCTGATCTGACGTCTGAAAGCTGGCAGCTGATAGCTTTTCTACAGACATTAAAAAAGGCCGCCTAAGCGACCTTTTTATAAGCTGTGGAGCTCTATCTGTTGATATTACTCTACGATAGTTGCAACAACACCAGCACCAACTGTACGGCCACCTTCACGGATAGCGAAGCGTAAACCTTCGTCCATCGC
>NZ_JALNTM010000044.1:0-25271 GCF_023161845.1 Pseudoalteromonas sp. 2CM39R | reverse complement strand
CCTAGAACCTAGAACCTAGAACCTAGAACCTAGAACCTAGAACCTAGAACCTAGAACCTAGAACCTAGAACCTAGAAGTATTCATTAACTATTTTGCAAAAACCTGTCACAAGTGAGCGTTTACTAAACACTCAGTCTTGCGAACCTTGTAATGCCATGCTTTAATTAGGCAGCGTAAAAATAAACAGTTGTGGTTTTATTTTAACTGGACGTTTTAAGAATAATTATTTGGGAAATAACAATGGCGCTTAGCTGTAAAACAATTGTAACGTCATTTGCGTTACTAGCAATGACTGGCTGTACAATCATCCCCGGTAGCCATTTTGAAGGAATCGAATCGGGCGAACAAATAGATAATCTTGA
Organism: Pseudoalteromonas sp. 2CM39R; assembly: GCF_023161845.1. Lineage (NCBI taxonomy): Bacteria > Pseudomonadati > Pseudomonadota > Gammaproteobacteria > Alteromonadales > Pseudoalteromonadaceae > Pseudoalteromonas > Pseudoalteromonas sp. 2CM39R. The sequence continues at coordinate 24,908 of NZ_JALNTM010000044.1, read as the reverse complement.
GAAGGAGCTCGATAAAGTTAATATCCAAATCATCGACTCTTCTCTCATTAATCAACAAAAGCAAAGTAAAACGAAACCAGCGTTACCATCAAGCCTTGATGGCATCGATACCTCTGATTATCAATATAAATTAGGTGTTGGCGATGTAATCACAATCGGCGTATGGGACCATCCTGAATTAACCATTCCTGCTGCAGTACAGCGTACTGCTGAGTTCGACGGCTTCCGTGTTCAAGCTGACGGTACAATTACTTTTGCTTACGCTCCAGATATTCAAGCGGCTGGTAAAACAGTACAACAAGTTCATAAAGAGCTTGTTAAACGCTTAAGTCGCGTAATCGAAGACCCTCAAGTAGATATTAAAATAGTTGGCTTTAGAAGCCAAAAAGCCTATGTAACAGGTGAGGTTAACAACCCTGGGGTACTCCCTGTAACCGAAGTGCCGCTTACTCTAATTGATGCACTAAACCAAGCAGGCGGTTTAACAGATGCCGCTGATTGGCGCACCGTAACCTTTACGCGTGGCGACAAAACCGAAGTGATCCAGTTAGATGACTTTTATGCCCATGGCGATATCTCGCAAAACCGTTTATTAAAACATGGCGATATCGTGCATGTTAATCGCAACGACATGCAAAAAGTGTTTGTATTAGGCGATGTAAAACGCGCTGGTACAGTGGGCGTTAATCGTTATGGTTTAAATTTAGCGCAAGCTTTAAGTGATGCTGGTGGTTTAAACGAAAATACAGCAGATGCAAATGGCGTATTTGTATTACGTAAACGCAACTTAGAAACCGATGGCATCATTGCTGATGTTTACCAACTACATGCTAAAAATGTTGCGGCATTGGTGCTTGCTGAGCAGTTTGAATTACAGCCGCACGATATTGTGTATGTAACTTCAGCACCGCTAGCGCGTTGGAACCGTGTAATCAGCTTATTACTACCTTCGGTAAGTACAGTTGACTCAATTAATGACGTTACAACTTCGAACTAAAGGTTAAATGTTATGTTTGATTCTGTACTGGTTGTGTGTGCTGGCAATATTTGCCGAAGCCCAACCGCTGAATATGTATTAAAAAGTAAACTTCAAGGTAAAAATGTTAGCGTGTCTTCAGCGGGCTTAACGGCCCTTGAAGGCAAGCACGCAGATGCACAAGCACAGCAAATTGCTATGCAACATGGTATTGATATGAGCGAGCATCAGGGCAGGCAAATAACCTCAGCCCTTGTTGCGCAGCACAGCGTCATTTTAGTGATGGAGCAGCGTCATATAAACGACTTGTGCTCTCGCTACCCGCAAGCTCGTGGTAAAACATTTTTGCTAGGTAAATGGGTTGGTGATAAAGAGATACCTGACCCATACCGCCAAAGCCAAGAGGCTTTTGAGCATGTTTACGCATTAATCGATAGCGCATGTAGCGCTTGGCAAAAGTATTTATAAGGAAAGGGTAGTAGATGAATGCTCAGCCCACTGCATTAGCAGCAAGTAAAAATCAAAATAAAAGTCAAGAATCGCAATCGCAAGAAATAGATCTACTCGCATTACTTGGTACTTTACTCGACCGTAAATGGTTCATCATATTAGTAACAGCTGTATTTGCCGTTATTGGCGTAGCTGTTGCAGTATTAAGTACGCCAATTTATAAAGCAACAGCACTTGTACAAGTTGAAGAGAACAGCCCGTCTGTACCTGGTCTTGATGATATGGCCGGCATGTTCGAAAGTAGCAGTGCTGCTGTAACAGAAATCGAGCTGTTAAAATCGCGCTCTGTGATCGGTGAAGCGGTCGATACCCTAAAGCTTGATATAGTTGCAGAACCTAAATTATTCCCAATTATAGGTGGTAAAGTTTATCGCAGTTTTGCTGCAGAGTCTGAAGGCGATATCGCTGAGCCATTTTTAGGCTTAAGCAGTTATGCTTGGGGCGGCGAGAGCATTAATATTTTCAGATTTAACGTACCTAAAGGGTTTTTGGGTGAATCATTTGAATTAGTTGTAGGTGAAGGTAAAACATTTGAGCTTTTTAACCCAGAAGGCGACTCTGTCTTAAAAGGTACGGTTGGCAAAGATCAAAGCGCTGGCTTTTATGAGTTAACCGTACGCGATTTGAATGCACGCCCTGGAACTGTTTTTATATTAGCTAAGAAAAATCGCTACAGAACTATTGTTGAATTACAGCAAGAGATAGGTGCTAGCGAAAAAGGTAAAGATTCTGGCATAATTGCTATGTCTTATGAGCACAAAAGCGCAGTGCACGCAGAAAAAATACTTGATAGAGTGTCACAAATTTATGTACGCCGTAATGTTGAACGAAATAGTGCTGAAGCGCAAAAGTCACTTGAGTTTTTAGAAGTACAATTACCAGAAGTTAAAAAGCAACTTGAATACGCAGAAGAGCGTTTTAACGATTACCAAATAAAACGTCAATCAATCAACATCAGCTTAGAAACTCAAGGCGTACTTGAGCAAGTGGTTGAGCTTGAAACTAAATTACAAGAGCTTGAACTAAAGCGCTTAGAGTTAAGCCGAAAGTTTAAAGAAAGCCACCCAACATACCAAGGTGTGCTTGAGCAAATTGAAGCGGTTGAAAAACAAAAGCAAAAACTGGTTGGCGAAGTTGGTAACCTACCAGAAACACAGCAAGAGCTATTGCGTTTAAAACGCGATGTAGAAGTAAGTAACCAAATTTACACCTTATTACTTGGTAAAACACAAGAGCTAGATATTGTACGTGCCGGTACTGTGGGTAATGTGCGCGTGGTAGATGCTGCAGCAGTAGATACTACAGAACCAGTTAAACCTAAAAAAGCACTGATTGCTGTTGTAGCAACTTTGCTTGGTGGCTTTTTAGCGGTTGCAATAGTGCTAATTCAAAAAGCAATGCACCGCGGTGTTGAAGACCCAAACGAGATCGAAAGTATTGGTTTACCTGTTTATGCATCAGTACCGTATTCAGACTTTCAAGATAAGCTAACGGGTTTTAACCGTGCGCGTAAAGTTAAAGATAAACCTAAGTCGATACTCGCGGTAGATAACCCTGCAGATTTATCGATTGAGGCCCTACGTAGCCTGCGTACAAGCTTACACTTTGCAATGATGGAGGCTAAAAACAACATTATTGCTATATCTGGCCCAAGCCCTGGTGTGGGTAAATCGTTTATCTCGGTAAACCTGGCAACCGTACTGGCGCAAAGCGGTAAAAAGGTGTTAATTATTGATGCTGATATGCGTAAAGGTTACTTACAAACTCAGTTCGGTATGAAGTGGGATGATGGTTTAAGTGATTATCTATCGGGCCGATTAAACCTTGAACAAGTAACTAAAAAGTCGCAAGTTGAAGGGTTAGATGTAATTACCCGTGGTCAAATCCCACCTAATCCATCGGAACTATTAATGCATAGCAACTTTAGCAAGATTGTTGATGAGGTAAGTGGCAAGTACGACATTATTATAGTTGACACACCACCTATTTTAGCGGTGACAGACCCTGCAATTGTGAGTGCTCATGCTGGTAGTACATTATTAGTAACGCGCTTTGGCCAAAACCATTTACGTGAAATTGAACTTACTCGTAACCGCTTTGAGCAAAACGGCATAGACGTAAAAGGTGTTGTATTTAATGGTGTAGTACGTAAAGCGAGCAATGCATACGGCTATTACGGCTATTATAACTACGAGTATAAATCTGACTCCTAATATGATTCAAGCTAGTGGTCTGTCATAAAAAAAGGAACAGGGATGATTAAGAGTCGTTTTTTTATAAACTTTTTAGTGATATTGGGGGGGGCTGCTGGCGCACAAGCGATTAACCTTGCCTTTACACCGATAGTAACGAGGTTATTTTCACCTGAGGCGTTTGGATTTCTCGGTACTTACGTCTCATTTTTGGGAATTTTATTACCATTAGTTACTTTGTGTTACCCCATGGCAATAATTCTTCCAGAGAAAAATATAACTGCTTCAAATATAGAAAAAGGTTCGATTTTCATATCTTTTATTTTAACCTGCTTCTTCTCAATAGTATTACTTACTACATATGAGGTAATTAACTTACTAATTGGCTGGCAAGATAGTCCTATATTATACTTTTTTTTATGTATCTCTTTATTCGTCAGTGCTTTGCTAGAGGTTTATAGTTATGTTGTCTTGAGGTATAAGTTATTTAGGTTGAAGTCTAATGCATTAATAATAAATTCACTGATATTGAACTTGAGTAAAGTATTTGTAGGTTTTTATTATCCAAATGTATACGCCTTGATTGTTGTTACATTTTTCAGTGTTATTACTCATGTGGCACTTATAAAGTATCTCATGAGAAGTGAAATAGATAACTTTGACTTTAAACTAAGCTTTACGTTTACAAGAAGATATAAAAACCTGCCTTTGTTTAGGGCTCCGCAGACATGTGTCGCAGCATTAAATCAGGCTTCTCCGGTTTTTTTATTAGCATCAATGTTTGATTTAAAGAGTTCAGGTTATTTCGTGTTATGTAGAACCGTTATGCTAGTTCCTGTTACTTTAATTGCTAAATCGGTAAATGATGCATTAATGCCAGATATCGCAGAAATGGTTAGACGTGGTGAGCAAGTATTAGGGTTAATTGTCAAAACTACTGCCCTATTAGCTGCTATAGCAATTATACCATGCCTTATAGTCTTTTTTTGGGGCGGGGAGTTATTTGTTTTTATATTTGGTGAAAGTTGGTATAAAGCTGGCGAGTATGCCAGCTGGTTTTCAATATGGATATTTTTTAACTTCATCAATAGGCCATGTGTAGCAGCTATTCCTGCATTATTCTTAGAAAAGAAATTATTATTAAATAGTTTGCTAAACTCTTTGCTATCTATAGGAGGCTTTCTATTAGCTTTTAATTTATTTAATAACGATGTTATGGCTGTAATATTTTTTAGTATATTTGGTATATTTCCTCAGTTAATGATACTTATGTTTGTTTATTTTGAAATTAGAAAAGAAAAAGAGAGTATATGAAAAAAATCTTATTATTAGGTGCATTCGACAGGTACAACTATGGCGATAATTTAATGCCTTTGCTGTTTAAAATGTATGTAGATAAATATGCGAAAGAAATTCTAGCAGATTATGTGTTTGAGTATACTTCAATAAGTGATTCAGACTTGGGGAAATACTGCTGTCTTCCCACTACTAGTATCAACAAATTTACTTGCGATAAAAGTGTATGCGCAGTTATTGTGATCGGCGGGGAAGTGCTTTGTGCTAAAAATTCAGGTTTGTTTTTACATATGCAGGAAAACAGTGCTTCTCATTTGATTTTAAAGTATTTGAGTAAAATACTACGAAGTGCCTTTTCATTATATTCTGATAGAAAATACTCTGCAAAATGGGAGTTTCCATATATCCCAGAAACTAATTTTTTTGATACAAAACCAAAAGTTATATTCAATACAGTTGGTGGAGGAATTAGTCATTTAAAAAATAAACACAAGAACATGGTAAGTGCAAGGCTGGAGTCTTCTGATTATGTATCAGTGCGTGATGTCAGAACTATGGAAGAGGTTAATAAATTTAGAAATGCTGAAACAGTACTTTCACCGGATTCAGCTTATATTATGTCTGATCTTATCACAGATGAGTTTTTAAATGAGAATGTTTCGGAAAAGATAAAAAATTCTACAAATTCAGATTATATAGTTATACAGGCTGCACCCTCAAAGCTTGGTGCTAGCAAAGAAGACTTAATTTCTCAAATAAAAAAAATCTCTAGTTCTTTAAAAGTGAAAGTTGTACTTTTACCTATAGGATACGCATCAGGACATGATGACTTTAAATTATTGAAGGAAGTAAATGAGAGTGTGTTTGAAGACACAGTATTATTTTATGATTTAAATGTTTGGGAAATAATGTTTGTTATAAAAAATGCTCAAGTATTTTTTGGAACAAGTTTGCATGGAGTTATAACAGCAATGTCATTTGGTGTACCTCATTTTGGTTTAAATAAATCAATTAAGAAGTTAGATAGTTTTTTGAAAGATTGGAGTGTTCCACCCTTCAATCGATGCTATGACGTCCCAGATATTGAGAATTTGATATCATTATATAGTCATGATGATATAACTGTTTTAAAGCAACGTACTGATGAAATTATTGCTTTAGTTAAAGCTAATAATGACAAAATGCTAAATGTTATAACTAGAACATAATGACTGTTTGATTTATTATGAAATTTGCAATAGAAAGTTTATTTATTTTAAGTTTGCTAGCAAGCTTCTATACTATAGCAAACAGAAAGCCTTCATATGTTCTAGTAACTTCGACAATTTATTTATTGTTCTCTGATTTTTTATTTTTTCAATCTGGATACCAAATAGGTGAGTTGTCATTTGGTAAGCTTTTTATAGAAATAAACTTTCTAATTCTCTTCTTTTTTTATATTTATGAAGTTTTTTTAAATAGAGCTAAAGTAAAAAATACAGATTTAAAATTTGTTTTAGGGTTAGTTGTAACTATCTTATTGATTCTAACTGGGGCTATTCAAAATGGCTTTGTGGCTAGTGTTAATGGTTGGAGGAGTTTATTTCTATTCGTTTTTATGGGGTGGTTGATCTCGTATTTTGCAAAAGATCCTATTTTCCAATTAAGGGTTTTAATAAATACCATTATTTTCGCCTCCGTTGCTAATTCTATATATTCTATAATAGAGTATGTTTCTTTTACAGGTGAATACGAGGAGTTGTGGCGTTATAAATTGTTATTTGAGGCGAAGTCAATTGCTAATAATGAATTTGATGAGCATTTCCTTCAGTATCAGTTAGTACGAGGAGATGAACTAAGAGCTTCTGGCTTTTTTGTATCAGCCCTACTGTCAGGTTTTTTTACAGCATTGGCTGCTATACTTATTACAAATAAAATTATTAACAATAGATACTCTTTTTTTACAGTAATAAATGTGATCTTGCTACTTATATTTATGATAAGTATGTATGTGAGCCAAGTTAGAACATCCTACATAATTTATTTTTTAGCGATTATATCTGCTTTGTTTTTTAAAAAGAGAAAGTTTCCTACCTACGCTTTTGTCTTTTATTTAGTAAGTGTTCCTGCTTTTATATTTTTTTTAGGGCTCTTTTTTAAATCAAGTTTAGATGCATCTTCTGCTGGCCGTATAATACAATACTTATATTTGTTTGAGAATTTTTCCTTTCTTGGTGATGGACTTGGTGGAAATGTTGGAAAGTTTGATTCTTTTTATATATATAGCTTTATGGATCTGGGTGTTATGGTTGGAGTATTGCTGTTTTTATTTGTAAGCTGGTTCTCACGTTTTCCGATTAAATCTAATGCTTGCTTTTCATTGGAAAAAAATGGATTCCCATTAATTCAAATGGCTTATGTGTCATTCTTTCCAATTCTTGCTGTGCAACATATAGCATCATCCTTATATTATTTTACTATAGTTGTTTTTGCTTCATTGATTTATAAAAATTATGAAGTAAACGGCATTCATAATTAAGGTTTCTTTAATGAAGTTAGTTTTAGGTGTAGTTTTATACGCAAATCAACCTTTTGATAGTATTACTTTACAATCATTATCGAGTATAGATTTTGAAAGTATTGGCTTAGAAGTTTTGGTTCATGTTAGGGATAATTCTACTATAGGTTATGGGGTAGCTGGGGTATCCAAAGTTCTAAATGGTTTAGATTTTTTTTACGATTTTGATTCCGAAAACTTATCTTTATCAAAGGTCTATAATCGTATTGTATCAATGCATAACTATCCCAACGCTTTTGTTTTCTTAGATGATGACTCTGTCGTTACGAAAGGTTACTTCGAAGAACTTTTAAAGTTTTTGCAATCATCATCAAGCATAGCAATACCTACGATTAATTTTCGTGGTGAAATGATTTCTCCTGGCCGCATAGAAGGGGTGAGAGGTAAGAAATTAACTACGAATGATATAGTTACCTCAAAAGAAAATAGAGACTTGGTTGCTATGATGAGCGGGACTGTCGTTAAATCAAGTGTCTTTAATTTACATAAATTGAAGTTTGATGAGCGGTTATCTATTTATGGTGTAGATACAAAGTTTTTTCTCGACTCTTCTGATGTAGGCTTAGGTTGTTACGTGCTTGACTATAGAATGGAACATGACTCAGCTTTACGAGCGCTAAACTATGAATTTAATAAAATGTATTTTAGATTTTCTAACCTTATGCAAGCACAGTTCATAATACATGAGAATAAGAAGTTTTATAAATTGAGTCTGTTTTTGTACTTTCCTTTTTTCATTATTGCAAAAGTTTTAAGGCTGAAAGACATTAGATTTCTCAAGTTATTTAAGAATTATAAATTTTTTTGGAAGTTAAATAGATGAATAGAGTTTTAATGGTGCATCAAGGGGCTGAGTTGTATGGCTCTGACAGGAGTTTTTTGTCAATTGCTAAGTATTTTGATGAAACTTATACAGGCGATATTGAAGTTATACTTCCTGAAAAAGGTGAGTTATCTGAAAGCTTTAATAAAAGCGGAATACACCCTACATATCACGGGTTAGGTATACTAAGAAAAAAAGATGTAAAAAAAATCTTTCGTTTTTTGCTCGATTCAATTAAATCTGTTTTCTTTTATCGCTCTAAATATAAAAATTTTGATATTGTATACATAAATACAGTCGTAATGTTTTCTGCTCTCATAGCAGCAGCCCTGACAAAAAATAAACGGGTTATATGTCACGTTAGAGAGATTCCTGTAGGCAAGCAAATGTTTGTATTTAAATTGCTGCTTAAGTTGTCTAGAGCACATCTTATTTTTAATTCAGAAGCAACAAAAAATGCGTTTGGCTTTAAAGGCGATGTTATTTATAACGGCGTTGAAGCTCCTTCTAATCTCACCGAAATGTCTTCAACGATTAAGGCTTCAAAAATTAACTTTCTGATTATCGGAAGAGTCAATGATTGGAAAGGACAAGATTTATTGCTTGAGTCCATAGCTAAGTTAACACCTGAAGTCAGAAGTAAAATAAAAGTAAGGGTGGTTGGTGGAACTTTCGGTGGAAATAATACTGTGCTAACCGACCTTTTTAAATTGATAGAAGAGAACAATTTAAAAGAGGTTGTTCAATTTCATAACTTTTCTAATGACCCAAGTGAGCACTATGATTGGGCTCATTGGGTAGTAGTTCCTTCTAAAAAACCAGAGCCTTTTGGGCGGGTTGCTGTAGAGTCTTTTGCATTTGGTAAACCAGTTATAGCTGCAAACCATGGCGGTCTTAGAGAAATTGTAACTGATAAAAAAAATGGTTTTCTTTTTGAGCCAAACTCAATATCTAGCTTGATGAATATAATAAATTTAGTACTGCATATGCCTAGCGATGAATACTCAAGGTTAGCTGAAGCATCAAAGAATGAGTATTTAAATCGATTTTCGGAGCAGTCTTATCAACAACATTTATATAATTTAATCTTGGTGAAATAAGTGATAAATAAAGAAATAATTGTACTTGGGATCCGAGGTGTTCCTGCAGGTCATGGTGGCTTCGAAACTTTTGCTGAATACTTATGTCCTTTTTTAATTGCCAAAGGTTGGAGCGTAACAGTCTACTGCCAAGAAGATGGTGAAGGTGAAATGTATGAAAGCGAATGGCAAGGAGTTAAGCGTATTCATATACCTGTAAAAAATGAAGGCCCACTAGGGACTATTATTTTTGACTTAAAATCGGTATGGCATGCCCGTAAAAATAAGGGCTTGCACTTAACACTTGGCTACAATACAGCGTGTTTTAATATTATTCAGCGCCTATATGGTATTAGCAATGTTATAAATATGGACGGCATCGAGTGGAAACGCCAAAAATGGGGCAAAGTAGCAAAAACGTGGTTTTGGTTAAACGAGCGTTTTGGTTGCTGGTTTGGTAATCACTTAGTGGCAGATCACCCTCGAATAGAAGATCATTTAGCAACACGTGTATCGCGCGATAAAATCACTATGATCCCATATGGCGGCCCTGATGTAAGTGAAGCTATCGAAGCTGTGTTAGCTGATTATGGGTTAGTAAAAAATGAGTATGCGATTATTATTGCACGCCCAGAACCAGAAAACTCGATTTTAGAGGTCGTCGAAGCATTTTCGGCCAAGCCACGTAGCCATAAATTAGTGGTTTTAGGTAAGTTTTTAGATTCAAACCCATATCATCAGCAAGTTCTAGCTGCTGCAAGTAATGATGTAATTTTTCCTGGCGCTATTTACGAGGCCGAAAAAGTTGCAGCACTTCGTTTTTATGCACGTTTTTATGTACATGGTCACCAAGTAGGTGGCACTAACCCATCTCTGGTTGAAGGGTTGGCAGCTGGTTGTGCAGTTATTGCACACGATAATCACTTCAACCGTTGGGTTGCTGGCGAGGGGGCTTTTTATTTTAAAGACAAAGCCCATTTGGCTAGCTTTTTTGAGCAGCAATACTTAGATGATGCATTCGTAACAGAAAAAAGTAATGCTGCTAAACAGCAATTTTTAAACAGCTTTCAATGGGAAAATATATTGACCCAGTACGAAACGCTTTTAAGTAAATATTTAAAATAATGGATTTCAGTAGATGAATATTTTAGTAACAGGTGGTGCGGGGTTTATTGGTAGCGCTGTTGTAAGGCACATCCTTGAAAATACAAATAATACAGTTATTAATGTAGATGCACTTACTTATGCGGGTAATTTAGAGTCAATTCCAATTGAATTACAATCTGAGCGTTATATTTTTCAGCAAGTTGATATTTGTGACTACCAAGCGCTTAAACAAGTGTTCGACGAATATAAGCCTGATTTAGTAATGCATTTAGCAGCCGAAAGCCATGTTGACCGCTCTATCGAAGGACCTGGTGCTTTCATAAACACCAATGTAATAGGGACATTTAATATGTTGGAATGTGCAAGGCACTACTGGCAAAATTTAACTGCTGATGCGCAAGTTAAGTTTAAGTTTCATCATATTTCAACAGATGAAGTATATGGTGACCTTGAAGGTACCGATGACCTATTTACCGAACAAACACCTTATGCGCCTAGTAGCCCTTATTCGGCGAGTAAAGCTGGATCTGACCATTTAGTAAGAGCTTGGGGTAGAACATATGGTTTACCTATTGTTGTAACTAATTGTTCTAATAATTATGGGCCTTACCACTTCCCTGAAAAGCTTATCCCGCATGTTATTTTAAATGCATTACATGGCAAGTCTTTACCTGTATATGGCGATGGTAAGCAAATTCGTGATTGGTTATTTGTTGAAGACCACGCTCGCGCTTTATACAAGGTAGTAACCGAAGGTAAAGTAGGCGAAACATATAATATCGGTGGCCATAACGAAAAACAAAACATTGAAGTAGTCCACACTATTTGCGAATTACTTGAAGAACTTGTACCTAATAAACCTGAAGGTATCACTAATTACAAAGATCTTATTACCTTTGTAAAAGACCGCCCAGGCCACGATGTACGATATGCAATTGATGCTACTAAAATGCAACAAGAGCTAAACTGGGTGCCTGAAGAAACTTTTGAAACAGGTATGCGAAAAACCGTTGAGTGGTATCTAGCGAATACTAATTGGTGGCAGCGAGTGTTAAATGGCGACTACAAACTTGACCGTATTGGCGAAAATACAAAATAAAGGATGAATAAAATGAAAAAATATAAAGGAATAATTTTAGCAGGTGGTTCTGGTACTCGTTTGCACCCTATTACTCAAGGGGTATCTAAGCAACTTTTACCTATTTACGATAAGCCAATGATTTTTTACCCGCTTTCGGTATTAATGCTAGCGGGTATTCAAGATGTGCTAATTATCTCTACACCTGAAGATATGCCAGCTTTTGAACGTTTATTAGCTGACGGTAGCCAGTTTGGTATTAACATTAGTTATGCTGTACAGCCAAGCCCTGATGGTTTAGCGCAAGCCTTTACTATTGGTGCTGACTTTATTGGCGACGACAATGTTTGCCTAGTTTTAGGTGATAATATTTTTTACGGGCAAAGTTTTGGTGCACAATTAGCGTCGGCTGTTTCGCGTGACAGCGGTGCTACTGTATTTGGCTACCATGTAACAGATCCTGAACGTTTTGGCGTAGTCGACTTTGATGAAAATGGCATTGCTACCAGCATTGAAGAAAAACCAGCACAGCCTAAATCAAATTATGCTGTTACAGGGCTATATTTTTACGATAACGATGTAGTAGAAATTGCTCGCAATATTAAACCATCGCCTCGTGGTGAGCTCGAAATTACAGATGTAAATAATGTTTACTTGAAGCGCGGGGACTTAAACGTAAATGTTTTAGGGCGCGGTTTTGCTTGGTTAGATACTGGCACCCATGACTCTTTAATTGAGGCAGGCCAATTTGTACAAACAATAGAACATCGCCAAGGTTTAAAGGTTGCTTGCCTTGAAGAAATTGCCTTACAAAAAGGCTGGTTAAGTAAAGAGCAGGTTTTAACTGCAGGCAATAACCTTAAAAAGACCGGTTATGGTCAATATTTATTAAATTTAGTTAAAGATAAATAAAATGAAGATTGTAGATACAAAAATACCTGAAGTTAAGATAATTGAACCAAAAGTATTTGGTGATGATAGAGGCTTCTTTTTAGAAACTTTTCAAGCAGAGCGTTATGCAAGTGTTATTGGTGATGGCCTCACTTTTGTACAAGACAACCATAGCCGTTCTTGTAAAGGGGTTTTAAGAGGGTTGCACTTTCAAAAAACCAAGCCACAAGGTAAGTTAGTGCGGGTTGTTACTGGCGAAGTGTTTGATGTGGCAGTCGATATTCGTAAAGACTCGCCAACCTTTGGCCAATGGGAAGGGGTGCTTTTAACAGGCGATAATAAAAAGCAATTTTGGGTGCCACCAGGTTTTGCTCATGGCTTTGTAGTGCTTAGCGACACTGCTGATTTTGAATATAAATGCACAGACTATTACGACCCAAGCGATGAAGGGGCTATTTGCTGGAATGACCCAGACCTAGCAATTGATTGGCCAATTGATTTTGAGCCATCTTTATCAGCTAAAGACTTAGAAGCCGGATTATTAAAGGATCTATAAATGAAGGTACTTCTTACTGGAGCAAATGGCCAGTTAGGCCTTTGCTTTCAAGATTGCATAAATGATTCTATAGAACTGACTGCTTTATCGAGTAAAGAGCTTGATATAACCTGTAAAGCCTCAGTTCAAAAAATCGTTAATACAGTTAAACCTAATATAATAGTTAATTGTGCTGCCTATACGGCGGTTGATAAAGCCGAAAGTGAGCCTGAAATGGCACACACCGTAAATTGCCAAGGCCCAGAAAATTTAGCATATGCAGCTGCTATGCTTGATATACCGTTAATTCATGTATCTACCGATTATGTTTTTGATGGCAATGCGACTAAGCCTTATGTACCAACTGATGCTACATCGCCGCAAGGGGTATATGGGCAAACAAAACTAGCTGGTGAGCAAGCCATTAAGGCGATAACCTCAAAGCGTATTGTTATTCGTACAGCATGGGTATTTAGTGAATACGGCAATAACTTTGTGAAAACTATGCTGCGCTTAGCTAGCGAGCGTGATGAGTTAGGTATAGTCGCTGATCAACATGGCTGCCCAACTTATGCTGGTGATTTAGCTGCCTTAATCGTTGCTATGGTGAAGCGTATCGAAAGTGGTGATTTTAGCGATTATGGGCTTTACCATTTTTGTGGCGATAAAGCTGTGTCTTGGTTTGAATTTGCAGAATCAATTTTTGCTGTTAAAGCTAAATTAAATGCTGATTTTTCAATACCTAAGTTGAATAAACTAACGACCGAACAGTTTCCTACACCAGCAAAGCGACCTAAATATTCCGTTATGCAGGATAATAGGCTATCTTTATTAAACTTGCCTAATGCTAGTCACTGGCAAGACTCACTAAAAACTGTAATAAAAAAGCTTAACAAGTAGAAGAACAAAATGCCGCATAAGAATTCAGGGATTTTACAAAGTAACGCAACAATTGTTGCATTTATTCAAAGAATTTTGGATATCAATATTATTGTCGGTTGCTTGTGGGGTACCGTTGCATTGCAAGGGCTGCCTTGGTTACTGCAGCATACAACCGCGGCACTACTTGCTGTGTTTTTATTTCACTTTACTAGTGAACTCGACAAGCTATATATATCTTGGCGTGGCCTCTCTATTTATAAAGAACTAAAAAAAACAATTTCGCACTGGTTTGTTAGTGCGGCAATTTTATTTTTAAGTGTTAACTTTCTAGCACCACAATATCTCAACCCAGAAGGGCTTCAGTTTTACTGGTTTGTATCTGTATTAGTTTCGTTGTGTGTTTATCGTGTTGTATTGCGGCTAATTTTAAGAGCACTTCGCTCTCAGGGGATTAATACGCGTTCGGTTGTTATTGCAGGGGCGGGTACGTTAGGTCAACAACTAGCAAATAGTATTGTAGCTAATTCAAGTTTTGGTTTAGTTTTTGGTGGTTATTACGATGACGCAGCACCAAAGCAAAAATTAGTTGCGGCGCAAACAATTGGTAATTTAGAGCAGCTAGTAGCTGATTGTAAAGAGGGCGGTATAGACCGCGTTTACATTGTCTTACCACCGCAAGCTTATGAGCGCCGTAAGTGGCTAGTTAAAGAGTTGGCCGACAGCACTGCAAGTGTTTATATAGTGCCCGATGTATTTACTTATCAGTTATTGCACTCACGTAGCGATACTATTATGGGTATACCTACTATAAGCATATACGACTCCCCGCTAGATGGTAGCAATGCCATTATTAAGCGCATTGAAGATATAGTACTTTCTACACTTATTTTAATAATGATATCCCCTGTTTTATTGGGGTTAGCCCTTGCTGTTAAGTTTACTTCTAAAGGGCCTGTGTTCTTTAAACAAAATCGTTATGGTATTGATGGTAAACCGATTAAGGTATGGAAGTTCCGCTCGATGAACGTAATGGAAGATGGCGCTAAGGTAACCCAAGCCACTAAAAATGATTCGCGCTTTACACCAATAGGCCAGTTTATTCGCAAAACGAGCTTAGATGAATTGCCTCAGTTTATTAATGTTCTACAAGGACAAATGTCGATTGTTGGGCCAAGGCCTCATGCTGTTGCCCATAACGAAGAATATCGTAAACTTGTAGATGGTTACATGCTACGGCATAAGGTTAAACCAGGTATTACTGGTTGGGCACAAATTAACGGCTGGCGCGGCGAAACCGATACATTAGATAAAATGGAAAAACGCATAGAGTTTGACCTAGAGTATATTCGAAATTGGTCATTGTTCTTCGATTTAAAAATAGTGTTTTTAACTATTTTTAAAGGCTTTGTGAATAAAAATGCGTATTAAAATTTAAGGAAATAAACATGAAAATTGCTGTAGTTGGTACCGGCTATGTTGGCCTGTCTAATGCGATGTTATTAGCGCAAAAAAACAGAGTGGTTGCATTAGATATTGATAAAGAGAAAGTGGCACTTCTATGTGAAAAAAAGTCACCGATAGTAGATGCTGAAATAAGTAATTTTTTACAAAATGAACAATTAGACTTTATTGCAACTACTGATAAGCATTTAGCTCTTAGTGAAGCTGAGTTTGTAGTAATCGCAACACCTACCGATTATGACCCTGAAACAAATTACTTTAATACTCGATCAGTAGAGTCTGTAATTACAGATGTTTTAGACATCAACCCAACCGCAACCATGATTATTAAATCAACAGTGCCCGTTGGTTACACAAAATCTGTTAGCGAGAAATTTGGTACTGACAATATTATTTTCTCACCTGAGTTTTTGCGCGAAGGAAAGGCGCTTTACGATAACTTACACCCGTCACGCATAATTGTTGGTGAACAAAGTGAACGCGCTGAAACTTTTGCTAACTTACTTGCTGATGGGGCCGTTAAAGAAAATATTAACATTTTGTTTACTGATTCTACTGAAGCAGAGGCAATAAAACTATTTTCTAATACTTATCTTGCAATGCGCGTGGCTTATTTTAATGAATTAGATAGTTATGCAGAAAGCCATGGCCTTGATGCAAAACAAATTATTCAAGGTGTTGGCCTAGACCCGCGAATAGGTAAGCATTATAACAACCCGTCGTTTGGTTATGGTGGTTACTGCTTACCAAAAGATACCAAACAATTACTAGCTAATTATCAAGATGTTCCGAATAATATGATTCGCGCAATTGTTGATGCTAATACGACCCGTAAAGATTTTATTGCTAACTCTATCCTAGCACGTAATCCAAAAGTGGTGGGGATTTATCGTTTAGTCATGAAGTCAGGCTCAGACAACTTTAGAGCGTCGGCCATTCAAGGTATTATGAAGCGCATCAAGGCAAAAGGCATTGAAGTGGTAGTTTACGAGCCAAGCTTTGAGGGCGATGCATTCTTTAACTCACGTGTGATTAAAGATCTTGATGAGCTTAAAAGTATCTCTGATGTAATCGTATCTAACCGCATGGCAGAAGAGCTACAAGATGTAGTCGATAAGGTTTACACCCGCGATTTATTTGGCAACGATTAGCTAACTTAGTAATCCTTTATTTTTATAGGTCGATTTTTAAGTGGATGCTAAGGAAATTTGCATCCACTCTCATTTCACGCCCTCATTCAGTCTCAGTCAATAATACTACTGCTAACTTGCTTATAAATCTTTTTTTTACTATTGCGTAAAATTAGTTAATAACTCATAATTTATAATTATTTATTATTATCACTACAATTAAGGGACTAAACATTATGAAAGCTGTCATTCCTGTTGCAGGCCTTGGTACACGTATGTTACCGATGACAAAGGCAATTCCAAAAGAAATGTTACCTCTGGTTGATAAACCTCTTATTCAATACATAGTAAACGAATGTGTTGCTGCGGGTATTAAAGAGGTTGTATTGGTTACTCATAGCTCTAAAAATGCTATTGAAAACCACTTTGATACTAGCTTTGAGCTTGAAGCAACCCTAGAAAAACGTGTAAAGCGTACCTTGCTTGAAGAAGTGCGCTCAATTTGCCCTCCTGATGTAACCATTATGCACGTACGCCAAGGCGAGGCTAAAGGATTAGGCCACGCTGTTATGTGTGCAAAACCAATCGTGGGTGATGACGACTTTGTTGTTGTACTGCCAGATGTTATTTTAGACAGCTACACTGCTGATCAAAAAACCGAAAATATTGCTGCTATGATTAAGCGTTTCAATGAAGTTAAAGCAAGCCAAATTATGCTAGAGCCAGTACCACAAGAAAACGTACATAAATATGGTATTGCTGATATTGGTGGTGTGAAAATTAAAGCGGGCGAAAGTGCACCAATTAAAACGATGGTCGAAAAGCCTAAAGCTGAAGAAGCGCCATCTAATTTAGCCGTTGTAGGCCGCTATGTTCTATCTAAAGCGATTTGGCCATTACTTGCTAAAACACCAGCGGGTGCAGGCGGCGAAATTCAGCTTACCGATGCAATCGATGAGTTAATGAAGCACGAAATCGTTGAAGCATTCCACATGAGTGGCCGTGCCCACGACTGTGGCGATAAACTTGGTTACTTAAAAGCGATTGTTGAATACAGCATGCGCGATGAAAACTTAGGTGAAGAATTCACTGATTTCGTAACCGAAATGGTAGCGCCAGCAGAGCGACATTTAAAAGCGGTTTAAAAAGAAGATATTAGATTTCAGAGGTCAGGTATCAGACGATAGATATTAGACTTTAGAAGTTAGATGTTAGAATTTAGTGGTTAGAAGTTAGTTAATTGCTTTTAACCACTTGCTTTACCCCACCCCCAAATAAAATCTTGTTCAACTCGTAACTCGTAACTCGTAACTCGTAACTCGTAACTCGTAACTCGCACCTCGCACCTCGCTATTAACTTCTCGTTTTTCACTTCTAATGTTATATTTAATCTAATTTAAGGATTTTTATAATTTTAACTCGGAATAGGTTATGTCAAAACTCAATCTCTTTTTAGGTAGTGCAATAGCTCTAAGCTCACCACTTGCACTGGCTGAAAATGTTAATAATTACCAATCTTTTGCAGCCTTCACAGGATTAATCAACACCCCTAATGCAGAAACTGTAGAAAAAGGCCATGGTATTGTTGGTTATAATAACCAGCTAGCCCCTTCATCGTTTAGAGCTCGCTATTCTAACGATGAAAATGGAATTCGTTATGTAGATGGTCATAACTTTAAGTTTTCGGCAGGCTTGTTCGAAGGGTTTGAAGTACAGGGTATGCTGGCAGCTTATAGTATCCACACTAATAAATTTATAGGTATGAACTCAGAAATTCGTGACTTATCGTTTAATGCTAAGTATCAAATACCTTATATTCCTAAAGATTGGTTTAATGTAGCTATCGGTGTGCGAGATTTTGGTGGCCGCGCTAAGGCAAATGCGTACCAAACATATTATGCTGTTGCCTCTAAAGAGCTATGGGATTTTAGGTTTTCAGCTGGTTTTGGCGACAGTAACCAACCATTGGGGCAAATGGATGGTGCATTTGCAGGTGTTGAATGGCAAATTTTCGACTGGTTTGCATTACAAGCAGAGCACGATAGCGAAGCATTTAATGCAGCTGCAAGGGTAACGGTGCCTAAAGAGTGGTTATACGATTTTGGTGAATTAACTTTAAGCTCTCGTTTTTATAGCAGCACAGATAACTCTGAAGAAGATACCTATTGGGCTGTTGATTTTAAACTACCTTTCTCAGATGAAGCCAAAGATAACTATAAACCAGTTAAGCCAGCGCCGTATGTTGCTCCTGTCAGTTCAAAGCCTACAGCAAAAGTTAAAAGTAATGGTCTAGTACTTGTTGAAACTGCTATGGCGCCTGAACTTGCACAGCAAGACAAAGCTCTGACCGTTGCTACAGTTAAACAAGCACCTACACAAGCAACTCAAAAACTAGCAAGCTCAAGTTTAAACAGCCAAGTAACAGTTTTAAAAGAAGCGCTACTTAACGATGGCTTCGAAAATGTTGTAGTTGGTTATAACCTTAATACCGTATTTGTTAACTTTGAGAACTCAGTATTCAACCGCAATGACATCGATGCTATTGGTGTGGTACTTGGTCGTATCACTGAAAGTGTGACGAGTGCTAATACTCACTTTAACGTTCAGCTTTCTAAAACAGATATTCCTTTAATTGCTATACAAGGTAAAGTTGATAACTACCGCTTGTTTATCGAACAAGGCGTGAGCCCTGATCTAAATGTGCAACACGGTAAAGCGAGTATTCCGGAAGGTGTAGTATGGGCCGGTAAAGCAGAGGCAAGCCCTTACTTTAAACCAAGAGTTACTGTTAGCCCTGTTCTTTCATCTGCTTATGGTACAGAGTTTGGTACTTATGATTACTCTTTAGGGTTGAGAGCAAATGTTGATTTACCACTATGGCAAGGTGGTGGTATTAACGTTAGTGCACAAACTGGCGTATACGAAACTGATGACTATAAAGATAATGGTGCATTTGATGTTTACAGTATTCAAGAAGGTCTTGTAAACGCAACTCTTTATCAAACCTTTAAGCTACCATATGGTTTTTATAACCAAACACAAATTGGCTTTTTTAAAGACTATTTTGATTATAAAGCTATTATTAACGAAACAGCTTGGTTAAGCCCTGAAGGTCGCCATAAAGTGAGCGCTAAAATTGCTTATTTTGATTATGCAGATTACCGCGCATCTCGTGAGTACGAAACACTTACATACCAATATAACTGGGTTGAACAAGATATCACCCTACATGCTACGGCTGGTAAGTATTTTTATGGTGACAGCGGCTATCAGTTAGAGAGTCGTTTCTGGTTTGGTGATAGTTATGTGGCCATTTCATATCAAGATTCAGATGCACAAGTTGCTGGTGTTGCGATTAATATCCCACTCACTCCGCGTAAAGACATGAAAGTAAGCCCAATTGGTCAACTTAAAGGTTCTGCTAACTGGCGTTCAGGTGTGCAATCACAAGTGGGAACTAAGAATGTATTAGTATTTAATCAGGGTTACGCACCTATTACTGAAATTAACCTTGATAGAACAATACTTAAACGTGGCCGATTATCTTCGAGTTATATTTATAGCAACCTAGCGCGAATGAAAGAAGCGTATGAGAGTTATAAATAATAGCGACTCGCAGTAGCGAGGGGTGAGAAGCGAAAAACGAGAATCGAGTCAAACATTAGAAGTCAGATATTAGAGGTTAGTGGTTAGAGCCACTAACTTCTATTATCAAACTGTTGTTTTAGACCCGTTAACATAGCCCCTAATTCTTTGGTTTCTAATATCCAATACAATGCTTTTTCACGTTCTAGGTAGCCTATCTCCAGGCCTATATAGATTTGTGTTCTTGTTTCTGCAAGCGAAGATCTCGCGATATCTATAAACCGACTTTTCTCTTTGTAACTTTCACGGCTTACTCCTTCAGCAATGTTGCTAGGAACTGATAAGCCTGAGCGGGTTAACTGATCTCTAAAACCGAAGTCTTTTAATTCATTTGTTGATTTGTAAATTTCAGCACTTAATCGTGCAGACCGTTTCCATACATCTAGATTTTCAAAGTTCATAACTAACTCCTTGTATTGACTAACCACTAACCACTAACCACTAACCACTAACCACTAACCACTATCTCTACTCTTTCGCCTAACTCTGCTTTAAGCTTTTCTGCTAGTGCTTGCTTGGCTTGCTCATCGCCGTGGACGATTTTGATTAAACTTGGCTTTTTGCGCATGCCGGTGACAAATCTGATTAATCCTTTTTGATCTGCATGGGCGCTGTAGCCGCTGATGGTATGAATTTGCGCTTTAATCATTACTTTTTGATTATTGATAAATACATAGCCGTCGCGTGGACCGTACTTTTGAATCTCTCGGCCTAATGTTCCTTGTCCTTGGTAGCCAACAAAAATGACATCGGTTGTTTTGTCGGGCAAAAACCGTTCTAGATAATTAACTATTCTGCCGCCATTACACATACCGCTAGCAGCAATGATTATTGCTGGTTGCTGTTTTGAGGCTAAAAAGTTTATAAGGGCAAGGTGTTCTTGGTGGCTATCAATGGTGTGTAGTTGGTTGAAGTCGAGCGGGTGGCGTCCTTGTTTTATGCGTTTTTTTGCTTCGTTATCCCATAGCTGTTTGAAGTGTAAATACTCATTTGTAAAGTTGGCTGCCATTGGCGAATCTACAATAATTTGCAGTTTATACCACATAGAGCGTTTGCTTGCAGAGTGAATAAGCTGTTCAAACTCATAAAGTAGCTCTTGAGTGCGGCCAATACTAAAAGCCGGTATGAGTACCACGCCATTATCGCTTACTGCACGCTCTATAACCTTTTTAAGAACGGCTACACGCTCTTTTCGACCTTGATGGTTTTTATCACCATAGGTTGACTCAATAACTAATGTATCGGCGCGGTAAGGCGGTTTTGGTGTTGGTAATAATGGCGTGTAAGGTGCACCTAAATCACCAGAAAATACCACTCTATGGGTATTTGGTTTTTTGCCTAGCTGAATTTCAACATAGGCAGAGCCTAAAATGTGCCCAGCACGTTGCAGGCGAAGTTTATATAAGGGGTTTTGATTGCTTGAGGCTGCTTTTTCGGGGTTAAAGCCCATTCCTACGGGAATGCAGTACCATTTTTTGAAATCGAGAGAGACAATTTGTTGTTTTAGTAACTTTAAGCAAGTGCGGATCATTGCTTCGTCCCGTGTTACCCCCACTTTTAAGGCATCTTCAATCACCATAGGCAATAGCTTGGCGGTGGCAATAGAGGTAAAAATAGGCCCTTTAAAGCCTGCTGTAAGTAAGTAGGGTATGCGGCCAACATGGTCTATATGGCAGTGCGTGACAATCAGCGCTTTTACCATTGATATATCAAACTCAATTGCAAGATCTTGTTTGCTGTCTTCCCCTTGAAATAGCCCACAATCAACAAGTACAGAATTTGTGTCATCAATAAATAGCTGGTGGCAAGACCCTGTTACGCCTTTCACCGCTCCGTGGTGTTTTATATGCATAATAATCTCCTGATCTTTAAGCGAGGTTTTAGAATAGAAGTTATTGACTTATAGAGCAATGGGCGAGCGAAAAGCTATTCAAGGCTAAAGCCGTTCCTACGTTTTAATATAGGCGTAAAATTTTAGGAGCTGTCAGCGGTCAGTTTACAGATGAACGGTGGCGTTTGTAGGTAATGCATGTAGGAGGTACTTTAGTGCCGAAAGCTTAAGGAGCTGTCAGTTTGAAGATCAATTTTGGTTATGCATTTATTTGTGAGCTGGGCGCTGTATGTCAGACGCGCCAAGCAAGCGTGACGCCTACGGTGGTGTAGGCGTGAAATTTATTTCCCGCGTAATCTTTTTATATTGCGCGATGTAAAATCGCGCCTACGATAACTCGAATCTCGAATCTCGAATCTCGAATCTCGAATCTCGAATCTCTACCCTTTATTTATCTCTAATATCGCTTTTAACGTATGTTCTTTTTCAAGAATATCGCGATATAAAGCAAACTGGTTGCGGGCGCGTTCTAGGTTGTGGTTTGCATGCTTTGTGGCAAAGTAATTATCGCCATCAATAAAGTCTGTTAAAAAGCGTAGGCCAATCATAAAGGTCATGACTTTGGTACCTAGCCAGAAGCTTTCTTTTTCGGCGTCGGTGATCACATCTTGTAGTGGTTCAACATAACCTTTAACGATGGCGGCGAAGATCTCTTCACGAACACGTACATTATTTAGGTTGGTAGAGTCTTCTTGCTCAGGTGAGCAGAAGGTACGCACCATATCGCCAAAATCAAATAACCAATAACCAGGCATACAGGTATCTAGGTCGATGACTGCTTTTGCCTCATCTGACTGTGTGCAAAACAGCATGTTGTTGATTTTTGTGTCGTTATGGCATGGTCTTAAAGGAATGTTTCCTTCAAGTTGTTTTAACTCATCAACCAACCCTTGCTGAGCTAAACAAAAATCGATGTCGTCTTGGCAAAGTGCCACACGGTTTACAGGATCTTTTTCGATGACTTTTTTGAAAGCGTCAAAGCGCATCGCTAAGTTATGAAAATCAGGGATCACATGATGAAGCTGTTCAGCCTGAAAATCTTGTAATGCTAGTGCGAATTGTCCAAATGCATTGGCTGCAGTTTGTGCTTGCGAGATAGTTGCTACCACATCTTCACTATAACTGCCGCCAATAAATTCGAGTGCACGCCAAACACCTTGATCGCATTCAACTAAAAAGTCACTTTCGATGGTTGGAACATGACGAATAATTTCTAGGCTGTATTCACCTTTGTCGTGTTTTTCACTTAGGTGCTGCTCAATTAGTCGTGCATTTTCAACTAGGTGCTCAGGGTTAGGAAACACATCGGTATTTAACTTTTGCACAACCAAAGCGTTTTCTTCTGATTTAAGTAACATGGTTGTGTTGATGTGGCCATTGCCAATTGGCTTTAGCGTTACGTTATCTGTGCTTAAGCCAAAGTGCTCAGAAAGATAAGTTGCAACAGGATTAGACTTCATTAATTTTCCATTACTTATTTTTTGCAAGAAGAGGCGAGGGTTTAATCGTTTAGCTTACGACGTAACTGACATAAAGTGTGTGCTATTGCATCCAGTTCAGCTTTGTAGGTTACGCCATACCATGGCTCTTGTGCAGTATAAACGGTTACAGCTTGGCGGTTATCTTGAATCGCGAGTTGTATCTCATTTGGTAAATAATACTCTTTCGTGACACCGTTGTCAGTATTTTCTAAAAACTCAGTAAAGCCTGTTTCTAAGTCATTAAATAAACTGGGCGTTATTCCCCAAAAGCTCATAGAACCTAGGGCATCATCGGCAATTTGTAATCTCTCACCATGTGGATTGTTGCCTTTTAAAACATTATTTTCGAGTTTAATATCTAGGTACTCGACCACATCAGTTAAATGCTGGTGGCTATCAACAGAGCATACACCTCGATTTACACCACCTTCTTCGGATAGGGTATCTTTTATTGGGTAGCCTACCATCGCCCAATTGCTATGCTGTTTGAAGTGTTCGCTAATAATTGCAAAAGAAGACTCGCCATAATAATCATCGGCTGTAATGACAATAGCAGGGTTATTTACATAGGGTTTTGCACAAAGTAAAGCATGACCTGTACCCCAAGGTTTTTGTCGTTCAGCGGCTAGATGCTCATAGCTATTTGGCACTGCACTAATTTCTTGCTCAACTAGGATTACTTCGAGTGACTCTGGTAGACGCGGTAAAATCGTTGCTTCAAATTCAGCACGAATTTTTTTATTAATTATGATCACCGCTTGGCTCACGCCCGCTTTAACCGCATCCTGAATACTAAGTTCCATAATGGTACAGCCTAGCCCCGGAATTTCGGCAATCTGTTTGTTTCCGCCAAAGCGGCTACCTAGCCCGCCAGCTAATACAATTAAAGTAAGAGAGTGTTGAGTCATCGCGAAAGTTAAATAAAAAACAAAGGAAAAGTGTACCAGAAACAATCACGCAGGAGGAAGAGAAGCTTAAAGCTATAAGCTGTAAGTTTTGAGTTGAATGGTGTTATTTGTAGGCCTTACCCAAAGGCCTACCTCGTAGGAGGTACTTTAGTGCCGAAAATTTAAGGAGCCATCAGCTTTCAGCCGTCAGTTCTGAGTCGAACGGTGTTGTTTGTAGGTTATTTAATGATTTCCGGTTTGGTGTTGAATGTTAGACGCGCCAAGCAAGCGTGACGCCTACGTTTGATGTAGGCGTGAAATTTATTTCGCGCGGTGGTTTTATAATAGGGGTTAGATTTTAGAAGTCGGATTTTTAGTAGTTAGAATTCAGAAGTTAGATATCAGTTGATTGATCTGACCCCGATAAAGTAGACTCGGGGTTTAATTAATTTGTTCGTACTGCATGGGACTTTTATACCCTAGGGTG
>NZ_JALNTM010000043.1:0-25313 GCF_023161845.1 Pseudoalteromonas sp. 2CM39R | reverse complement strand
TTGCTTTATATTGTTAAAGAACGTTGCGACGTTGTCGCCAGGGATGCGTATAATACATCCTTTATTTTTCGAGTCAATACTTAATTTTAAACTTTCTTACGATGATTTAAACTCAAGTTTTATTTAACTCTCTGAGCAGTTCGTGCCTCGCTATGCGTTGGCGTTCCCCGTCTCAGTGGGGTCGCATTATAGGGAGATCCGAAAACAGATCAACCTTTTTTTTAGATCTTTTTACTGTTTGCTCAACTTTCAAGCAAATACTATTAAAATGGTATGGAAAGAGCTTACTTTAGGTCGTTTTTTGCACTCTTACTAACTATTTACTATAAATTTCATTGCTATGTTCAATTAAGACGTTAAGATAGCAAGTTCACAATGTTAAATTAATGTTTATTTCCTGTTTATTGGTAGATCAAAATGAAATTACCCGATCAAAAATCTTTTATCTTTGCAGTTATTCTTGCTGTTGTTGGTTTTGTTATCGTTAAGTTTGCACTTGCAAGCCTAGCATTAGACCCTGCACTACTATTTGGTGCTGGTTTATTAATTGGTGGACTTGTCATTGCTGCAATGTCATCAGTAAGTGCAGAAGAAGCCGAAGTAAAAACAAAAACACTTTATGTTGGCAATCTTCCTTATCGCGCAAATGAAGGCGTTGTACGTGCTTTGTTCGAAGAGCAAGGCAAGGTATTTAATGTTCGTTTATTGAAAGATAAGAATACTGGCAAACGTCGCGGCTTCGGTTTTGTTGAAATGGCTCAAGCTGATGCGGATAACGCAATTGCTAAGTTAAATGATAGTGAGTTCCAACAACGTACTTTAAAAGTACGTGAAGCAAAACAAAAACAAGAAGATGATTCTAACTCTTATCGTTCAGAGTCGGATCAAACAGTGTAACTTGCTTAACGGCTAGTTTATCACTACATATATCAGCCGTTGCATAATACCGCAGCGGCTTTTTTATGCCTGCTTGATCATCGCTTAAATTCAGTAAAGATCTAACTCGCTTAGCAATAGCCGCACCAGAATCTAACAACTCTATATGTGCTTTAAAGTAATCACTAATTGGTTTAGCAAGAATAGGAAAGTGAGTACAGCCTAATACCAGCACATCGATATCTTTATTAATATTTAATCGGTTTAACTCAGCGTGCAGCTTTTCTATATCTAAGTGTTGGGTAAAAAAGAATGTCTCTGCCAGGGTGACCAATTCAACACTACTATATAAGCTTGTAGTTATAAGTGAGGCATGCTCTTTAATCAGTGTATCCGTATATGAACTTGCTACTGTAGCAGGGGTTGCCAATAATCCAATATGCTTTGATTGTGTTATTTGTGCTGCGGGCTTAATCGCAGGTACAACCCCTACAATTGGAATATCTGTTATTTGACGTACCGCACTTAATGCAGATGTTGAGGCGGTATTGCAGGCTATAACAATTAAGTCGACATTGAGCGACTCATTTTTGATAAATTGGATTAGTCCACATAAGCGACTAATTATAGTCTGCTGCGACTGTGCACCATAAGGCAATAATGCATTATCCATGAAGTAACTATATTGAGCGTGAGGAATGCTTTGCTGAATATGCTCAAGTACTGTGGTTCCACCTATACCTGAATCAAATACCATGATGTGCGCTGACAAACTACCATTCCTACTCTTTACTTAGAACGGCAGTTTGCCATGAGGCTTTTATAAAAGAAAGTAGTTTTACTCAGCGTCTAGTTTTGCAGTAGCGGCGTTTAATTTATCTAAGTTTTCAAACATGGTGTTAGTGTAATCAACCAGTTTATCTATTTCTTGTTGATCTTGATTTAGCCATTGAATGATACCTGATAGCTGGCTTTCTAATCCTAGTGCTTGCGCTTTAGAGTAGGCCGATTTTAGATCATCATTAAAAGGCGCGACAGTTTCGGCAATGGCCTTTTCTGAGGTTGGCTTAATTTGTTCATACTCTTTAATAGCTGCCACAGTTTTGCTTTGACGTAAGTCCATTGAAAATGCCACCAGCTGTTCATTTCCTAAGCTGAGTTCTTGGGCTTGTTCAAATGCTTTATCTAAGTCACCACTGAAAAAGGTTTTACTTACATCTTGTAACTCTGCCATTAAATCATTTATAGCTTGCTGTTCGTCTTCATTAAGCTCTCCATTTACTGACATAGAAAATGACAACTCACGAGACTCAGAAAATTGCGTACTAAATGCTTGTGAGCTTTCAGTTTGCTGATAGCGACTAGATGACTGGGATTGGTAAGCGTCTGCAAAACTAATACTCACCTCATCACCTTCTGCGGTGGTAAAAGTGTAATCAGCGCTGTTACTAAGGTTCACATATTGCGATTGACTAACCGTTATGCTTGCTGGCTGAGGATTAAATAAGTTCTGCTCAAATTTATCAAGGCCATTAAAGATGCCCTCTTTTGATTTATCAATCCCCTCTTCAAGCTCTTGATTAAATACGCCCATACCTTTTAATTCATCTACAGCTTCATCAACACCTGTTTGCACGCCTTTACGTGCCTGGTTAAGTATATCTTGTAGCTTGTCATCATCGGCACCATTGGCTTTGGCTTTTTTTACTGAGCTGGTCACAAAGTCTAAAACATTTTTGACTACTTCATTAAAATCAAACAATGGTTTGTCTTTTTTCGCTTCAGCAACCGGCAAGCCTAATTCTTTTGCCATTTTGTCACCCAATACGGCAGCAGCCAATTCTTTTCCGCGTTGCTGATAGCTAGTTGGTGGGGAGTCTATTTTAGGCTGTGGCATTGCTTGCTTAGTATTGTATTTATTGGCATTGCTGTTTGGAACAAAACTAAAGTTACCTATTTTCATGAGAAGACTCCTATTTAGACATACTCTTATATCGGCCAAGTAAGCCTATACTGTAGTAAAATGCTTAAAAAAAGCTCACTATATTTGATCAAAACTAGACAAATACGCTTCGCTCCCTACAATAGCGCCGATAAACAGATCTCAACGATAAGGTTATACCGTTAATGGCAGTTATAAATATAGATACCACGCAGTACGATGCACAATTAAATGAAAAAGAGCAGCGTATTACAGAGCAGTTTCAACGTTTCGGTGTAAAACAGTTAGAAGTATTTAGCTCTGAGCCTATTAACTACCGTCAACGTGCAGAATTTAGAGTATGGCACGATGGTGACGATCTGTTTCATATTATGTTTGATCAACAAACGAAAGATAAAATACGTGTTGATACCTTTGATCCTGCAGCTCCTTTAGTAGGTGAAGTTATGCAGGTAATGATTGATAACTTAAAAGGCTGCGAAGTACTGCGTCGTAAATTATTCCAAATAGATTATTTATCGACCCTAAGCGGTGAAATTTTAGTGAGCTTGCTTTATCACAAGCCACTTGATGAACACTGGTTAACTGAGATTAATGCCTTAAAGGAAAAGCTAAGTAGCCAGTACAAAATTGACTTTATTGGCCGTGCACGTAAGCAAAAAGAAAAATTAGGCGATGACTTTGTTACTGAGCGTTTAATGGTAAATGGCCAAGAGCTAATCTATCAACAGGTAGAAAATAGCTTCACTCAGCCTAATGCGAAGGTGAATATTAAAATGTTAGAGTGGGCACAAGAGCTATGTAAACCACTAAACAATGATTTACTAGAGCTGTATTGTGGTAACGGAAACTTTTCAATTGCACTTGCGGGCTCATTTAATAAAGTGCTGGCAACAGAAATATCAAAATCGTCTGTGCATTCAGCGCAATATAATATTGCTCAAAACAAAGTAACTAACTTAGATATTATTCGCATGTCGAGCGAAGAGTTTACTCAGGCAATGAAAGGCGAGCGTACTTTCTCTCGCTTAGATGGTATTGACCTTAGTAGTTACAACTGCCAAACCATTCTAGTCGACCCGCCTCGTGCTGGCATGGATACCCTAACGTGTGATTTAGTGGCTAACTATGAGAATATTATTTATATCTCATGTAACCCAGATACGTTAGAGCGTGATCTTGATCACTTAACGCAAACCCATGAGGTTAAGCGCTTTGCAATATTTGATCAGTTCCCTTACACACACCATATTGAATCTGGTGTATTTTTACAGAAAAAATAAAATCTAATACTATAATACCAGCGCCTTGATAAGTGCTGGTATTTGCTCTTCACTAAATACTTTAACTTGATTCTTTACCAATAACTTAGCGGTCAGCCCCATGCCTTTTACTTTCACCCCACTATGGCTTCCATCATAAATTGTATTACGGCCACACGAAGGACTAGACTCTTTTAGTAAAGCAAAGCGAATATTATGCTTATTACAAAGGGCTAATGCTTTATTAGCGCCAGCTTCAAATGCACTTGTTACATCCTCAGCAGTATTTGTAATAACTCGATTTTGCTTTATCTCAGCGGGCGCTCTAGGCACGAGTAAACCACCAGCAATCTCAGGACAAAATACGATTAATCTATTTTGCTTTTGCCACAAATTAAGTTGAGGGTGCAATATTGTTTGGCCTTTACCATCATAACGAACTGGCAAACCTAACAAACAACTTGAGATTAAAATTTTTTCCATAATGAATTTTCTTCTCCAAATAAAAAAGCTCCTTTCGGAGCTTTTTTATTTCACTAAACTACTTATTTATTTGCTAAGTAGTTAATAAGTGCGCTTACATCTTCTGGCGATGAAATACCTGACTCGCCACCTAAGTTAAGCTTATATTTACCATTAACAATAAATGTCGGAACGCCACGCAGTGCCCCTTTTCCTTTAAAGTAATCTTGGTCGCGCTTCATTTTAGAGCTCAGTGTACGTACCGAGAAGCTTTCAAATAATTTATCAAATTTGTCGCCATCTACACCTTGCGCTAAAAATACATCTTTTACATCTGCAAGCTCATTAAAACGAGCACGCTTTGCGTGAATGTGATCAAACATCGCTGAAATAATTTTATCTTTTTGCGGTAGTACTTCAGCAGTAGCTAGTGCTTGGCTGATCATGGTTTGATGTTCTGGGTCACGAACGCCCACGAAATCCACATGGCTTTTCTTGAACTTTACGTTTTTGTCTAGCTTAGGTTTGATCTCAGCAAGCAGTGGCTCCATGTTATTACATGCAGGGCAGTAAAAAGAGAAAAACTCTTTTACTTCTGGCTTTCTGGTTGCACGATCAGAGACGACATCATAATGTACGCCCTCTTCGTAAGTGGCAGCAAAACTGGTTGCAGCTAAAGGGAGTAATACAGCAAGCAACCCTGCTTTAACTAATTTGATCATTATTATGGTGCTCCAAAAATTATAGTTTTAGTAAAAAGCTAATTAACTCATCAAGTTCTTGTTGGCTCTTGATTGTATTAATATTGATTTTATATTTGTCATTTACGATAAATGTAGGTACGCCAGTTAATGCGCCAAGCTCAGAATATTTATTCTGCTTATCTTGCATGGCACGTTCAGCTGCTATGATAGGCAAACTAGCAATATCATTATCAAATGTGCTGTTATCAATTGCGTTAAGCTCTAATAACTTCTTAACGTCTTTAATTTCTGTTAATGGTGCACGCTGAATATGGATGCTTTTAAAAATTTGCGCTGTTACTGCTTCGGCTTGACCATGTTTTTTTGCAATTAAGTAAGCAAAGCTCAGGTTACTTTGTGCTTGTGGTGAAACGCCCCCTAAAAAGTTAACATGATTTTTTACAAACTCAGCCCCTTCAGGTAAGTTTTCTG
Organism: Pseudoalteromonas sp. 2CM39R; assembly: GCF_023161845.1. NCBI lineage: Bacteria > Pseudomonadati > Pseudomonadota > Gammaproteobacteria > Alteromonadales > Pseudoalteromonadaceae > Pseudoalteromonas > Pseudoalteromonas sp. 2CM39R. The sequence continues at coordinate 19,596 of NZ_JALNTM010000043.1, read as the reverse complement.
CAATCCCTTTTGCTACCGGCTCAAATTTAAAACAGTGCGGGCAATAGAAAGAGAAGAATTCGGTTACGTTTGGCGTTTTACTCTTTTCAACGTCAATCACAGTATATTGATTACCTGCTTCAAAGTTGGCAGCTAGTGCTGCGAAAGGTAAACATAGGATCAGTAAACTTAGTTTTAATTTTTTAAGCATGAATATCTCGTTATACTTCTTTTTTAAATAAAAATATTATGGCAATAATTTTAACGGGGCTTCTTGCAAAGCTGCAAGCTGTTCTTTAAGCGCTAAAATTTGTTGCTCCCAGTATTTGTCATCTGCAAACCATGAAAAGTTCCGTACAAAAGCTGGATCGCTCCAACGTTTTGCAACCCAACCCATGTAATGAATCATACGCATGGCGCGAAGCGGTTCGATCAGCTTCAGTTGTGAGTGATCAAAATCACAAAACTCTTCATACGCATTCACTAAAGTGTCTAACTGTAACAGCTGTGTTTGTCGATCGCCACTGAGCATCATCCATAAATCTTGAATTGCAGGTCCTTGGCGGCTATCGTCTAAATCAACAAACATCAGCGCATCCCCAGCCCATAAAATATTACCAGCATGGCAGTCTCCGTGTAAGCGAATACTGTCTACATTTTTATATTGCAGCTGCGCTTGGGCAATAACTAAATCTAAAATAGTGTAAAAGGAAGTCTCTAGTCCCATAGGGACTAAATTACTTTTTTGTAAATGAACTTTAGCTGTATGCAGGTATTCATCACAGCTAACGATTGGTCTTTGGGTAAAGGGCTGCGTTTTCGCTACTTGGTGCATGCGACCAATTAAACGCCCTAGTACGTCAAGCTGATCTAAATTATCGACTTCAAATAAACGCCCGCCTACACTTGGGAATAAAGTAAATAAATACCCTTGGTGTTCAAATAAGCTTTGCCCATTATGCTTTATTGGCGCAACGACCGGTACTTCTGCGGCTGCCAGTTCAAAAGCAAAATCATGCTCCTCTTGAATTTGTGCTTTGCTCCAGCGCTCAGGCCGATAAAACTTAACAACGTAACGTTTTCCACCCTCAGCTACAAATTGATACACTCGATTTTCGTAGCTATTTAGCGCTAGCAACCCTGACTCAGCGTAAATATCAACGCTTTCGATGGCATCCAAAATAAGATCTGGGGTTAAGTCAATAAAGCTAAATTTACTCATATACTTCTTATATAAAAGAAAAGCGGGAATATCCCGCTTTTTTGTTAATATCAGTGTTCGTCTTTTAATACAGACTCTTTATCGCGCTTTAAAAAAGTTACTTTGCTGCGATATTTGGTTATCGGGTTCGTTTATTGGCGACAGTACAAAGTTAAACTCGGTCATTGGCGCTTTTAAATCATAAGGGTCCATTACTAATGATAACGGCACATTATGCGATTCACCAGCGTTCACCGTAAAGGTGGTATCACCTATGTATTTATAGTTATCTAACCCTTTAACATCAATAGAGAATGTTTGCTCGTACTGTGCCTTATTAATCACTTTTAAGGTGTAGGTGTTTTCAACTAAGCCATTAAAATCTACACGATACAACTGATTGCGATCACGGATAATATCAAAGTCCATAGGTTTACGCATAGCTATATTGGCTACCAACGCACCAGTAAGTAAGACTAAAATAATGCTGTAACCAATTAGCTTAGGACGCAGCGGATGAGTTTTATTCTCTGGGGTTTCTAAGTTACGCTCAGTGGTATAAGAGATAAGCCCTCGAGGATAATTCATTTTGTCCATTACGCCGTCACAGGCGTCAATACACGCGCCACAGTTTATACACTCGTATTGCAGACCATTACGAATATCAATCCCAGTTGGGCAAACTTGCACACACAAGTTACAGTCAATACAATCACCTAACCCCAGCTCTTTTGGGTCTTGTTTACGCGAACGTGGCCCGCGGTTTTCACCACGCGCTTCATCGTAGCTTACAGTAAAGGTGTCTTTATCAAACATTGCTGACTGAAAACGTGAGTATGGGCATATATGTAAACACATAATCTCGCGCATCCAACCCGCGTTACCATAAGTACAAATAGTAAATACAATAATACTAACTAAGGCATAACCGCCTACGTTAAAGGTAACAAATTCAGGGAGTAGTTCGCGAATAGGCGTAAAATAACCAACAAAAGTTAACGCGGTATACAAAGAAAATAACACCCAACTAGTGTGCTTTGCGGTTTTTCGCCAGAATTTGTCAAAATCCATTGGCCGTTGGTCTAACTTTTTACGTTGGTTAGCACTGCCCTCAAACTTTTCTTCAAACCAAATAAAAATAAAGGTCCATACTGTTTGCGGACAGGTATAGCCACACCATACGCGGCCATAAAAAGTAGTCACTAAAAATAGAGCAAACGCCGCAAGCATAAAAATAAATGCAAGAATAGTGAAGTCTTGTGGCCATAGGGTTAAACCAAAAATATTAAACTTTTGCTCCATTAGCTCAAACAACACAGCTTGCTGGCCATTAAAGTTGATCCAAGGCAATAACATAAACGCTAGCATGCCTAAAAAGCCAATGCGTTGTCTTAGTAATTGATGAAGCCCTGTAACCGCACGTACATAAATGCGATTGCGGGGGTTAAATCTATCTTCTTGACGGCTCAGATCAGGTTTTTGGATCTTAACCTCTGTTGGTATGTTTTTTACTTTAATTTGCTTATCCATTGAAGTTCCTCAACGCCGCTAGGAAATAAAAATTCAGCAATCTTTTTGTACTTTTCGCCTAAGTGTAGCAACTTGCATGCTAAACATAATACGCTTTAAGTCGCACTTGTGTACTTTCAGATATTTCAGAAATATCTAACTACTGCCTCTTATTATACGCATATTAGCTAAAATTACTGACTAGATTGCTAATAATTTATTCAATTTGTGACTTGCTTTTAAGGTGTATTTTATTACACTTGCCGGCTACTAAAGTGTTGTTTGGATCAAGGTTTGTATATTTATGAAGAAATTTTTTATACTAGTGGTTGTGATCCTAGCATTTTTTACCGTTGATCATCCTTTGGTAAAAGAGCCGCGCGAACGGTTGCTCGGTGATGGTATCGGTTTGTTAAGCAGCTCAACTAAAGTAGATCGCTTTCCTGTAGCAACCATGACGAGAAATAAAGTGAATCAACAGTTAGCACTTTCTCGTTCTGAGCAAGACTATGTTGCTAAAACATTTACTACGGATGAATCAGTCAAGTTATTTGAACTACGCTATTGTCGCCAAGGTGATCTAAACCTCTATTTTTACGAAGAACGATTACTTACTGTATGTCGTATTATCAAAGAGTCATTAGCGCAAGCGAGAGTAAAGTAATGGATTTTTCTGGATTAAATAAAAAAGCAAGTAACTCATTTCATAAACATCGCACAATGCTTAAGCAATTGGCACAGGGTAAAACGTTAAAATGCGAACATTGCAATGGCGTATTAACCCTTAACTTAGCCACCAGCGAGCCTGGTAAGGGAGTAATACAGTGCAAACAAGGTTGCACTGATATTGAATTAGAAATTGGCGGTTAGGTGTTAAGAACAACGTTTAAGCGCTAGAAAACTTACTCCTCCCACCCTTCATCAGTATACAAGCCACTGTTAAGCGCTACAATTTCGATAAGTTCAGCAAAACCTAATGCAAAGTCGCCCATTAACTCGTACTGCTGCTCACATAAGTGTAATTCATCAATATTATTTTGCTGTGCAATTTGCGTAATGATTGGTTTATCGAGAGCAAAAAAACTGAGCGTCGCCTGTGCGCTTTCAAGCGCTTGCTTGTATTGAATGTCTAGTTGCTCACTTGCTAATAACTTATGGGTATACGCTTGGCTTGCGGTTAAAAAACCCGCTGACCAGTGCTGGCAAAAGTCATATTCAAACTCAGCGGGTAACTTATAACCCAACTCAAATACTTGCTCACTCACCTGATGGTGTAATGCCATAAACAAAAATAACATGTCTTCATCAAGGTCGTTTGCTGTATCAGGGAGAATATTTTCTAACCATTGGTGAACTTCTAGCGGCTCAGGTGAACATATAACGCCAAATAAATAACCTTGGCTTTGGGTAAGGCTCATTGCGCCTGATTGGGTATTTAAAAACTCGCTGAGCAGCTTGGCATGCTGCTCAGTAAACTGAGGTATTTGCATTAAAACTCTTTATATAAAATATTAAAATTTAAGTGGGTAACGACCTTGGTTATCTGGTCTGCCTAAAAACTTCACCGCGTCATGAACTTCTTTGGGTAAAGTTAGATCAGGTTTAACGTATCCCGCAACTTTAAAGTCAAAATTAGCCTTTAGTGTAGCATCTGCCTCTAGCCCTAATCTATTGTCTGGCTCGATGAGTATAGCAACATCGCCCGACTTACAACTTAATTTGCCACTAAGATCACCAATATTGAACCAACCAGTTAAACCTTGTACGTCAATATCAGGACTGGCTATTTCACCTTGTAGTGATTGGCAATATGGCGCTCCAGAAACGTATTCATCAAGCTCTAAGATTACACGTCCTTTAGCAGTAACTGGTAACGGTAAATCAATTCGCTGCATTGCTCGCTCAACCGTTGAACGCACTACGGTATCAGTTATTTTAAGTTCATCATTAGCTAGTGAATAACTAATATCTGCATAGCCCGATATGTCACTGCGTTCGCGAGGGTTACCAAAACGTAAGTTAGTATTTACTTGAGCTTTAAATAACGACCAGCCAGATATATCCCAGCGTACATTATTTAATTGCTCACCTTCAAAGCGCAGCTGCATCACCTGCCCCTGCCACAACGTGCCAACTGTTTGTCCTATTTCTAGCTGCGGTGGAAAATACGGTTTAGCTAAATTTACAGCAACCGCAGCCGGTAATTTAATAACGCTAAAAACAATAAAGCTCATTAAAAAAACGATGGATAATATTATTATTTTTTTCATTAACTACTTCTCTAATACTAAACGGCTTACGCGTACATAACCGGATTTATCATCTTGGCTTAAATCTAGATTTTCTACGCTTAAACCATGCTGATTAACGAGCTCGTCAATCCATTGGATTAATAGATTAAACTCTACTGAGTCGAGCGTTAAACGAAGTGAGTTATCATTAGGCTGCATTTTACTAATATTAATGCTGTAACGGCCGCGCGTATTATTAACTATTTGGCTGAGATTTTGATTACTCACAGCTTGCGTTTTACCCGCGGCTTTGAGCTTAACAATACTCTCGTCTACCCAGGCTAACAATTCTTGCTGCTTTATTTGTGATTGCTGCGCTCGCTCTATTGCAGTATTTAAAGGCCTAAAAACCCCCATCACCAAAACAAAGATGACAAATACACCGCCTGCAACCATAATTAATTGTTGCTCTTGCTCTTTTAATGAACGCCAATATTGCATTAACTGCTGCTTCATTGTGCACCTCGCAGTCTGATTTCGCCGACGATAAAATCGCCATCATTATTTAACGAGCCCTGCTCAACAGTAACCCCTTGCTGCTCTAGAATGGCTTTAACCTTACCAAAAGTTTGAAAGTCTTTACCACGCGCTCGAATGCGCAATTCATTACGGCGTTTGTCAAAGCGTAATGTTTGTGGCGTAAACTCATTCACTTGCGAAAACACGCTAACCAATTTACTGGTTAAATCTAAAAAGCCAGCATCGCTAACACCTTGTACTTTATTCAATGCACCCTGTATTTGATTTTTAATTAAATGAGGGCGTACTCGTGTGCCGGGAAAGGCTTTTTGATATCGCTCTACGACTTGCGATTTAGCTACTTCTAGCTGCGAATTAAGCTGATGCAATTCAACCGCTTTAATAGTCACACTTGATACCAAGGCAACCACACTAATAATGGCAGCACTTTTCCAGTAACCCCACCATAACGCAGTTTTCTTTTTAAGGGTGTAAGGTCCTTGACGCAAATTAAACTTAAGTTTATCAAGTTGTTTAGCAAATAATGCTAACGGTAACTCATAGTCACTTGTTTGCGGATATAAGTTAAGTGCTTCAGGAAACTGATCAGCAGGGCTGTAATGCTTGATATCTGGGTTGCCTAATGCTACTAAATACTCTTTTAGCCAACTGCTTTCAACCGCGCTAATATGCCAGTCACCTTGTTTAAAGAGCCACTGTTTATTAAGTTCGATGGCAGTAACACATGACTCTTCAGCGCCTGGCAATAGCAATGCATCCGGTACTATTTGATATGGGGTGAGTTGATGTTGTTCAAATACTTCTAACCAGTGCTCAAACCAATCACGGTTCGTTAGCGCAATCTTAATTGCATGCTGCTCATCAACCATAGTTGGCTCCCCAAGCGCGATATAAATGTCGTCTATATCGCATGCAAGATCTTCTTCGAGCATATAGGGCAATGCTTGCTCTAATTTACGGCTCCACTTTGTTGGCAGTGTCACCGTTTTTAATTGCACTTGGTCACATGGTAAAAGTACCACAAGCTCTCGGGTTAATGCTTTTTCAGTTAGTTTACTTAACTGATTGGCATTTTGTAGCTCGCCACTGGCTATTATTTCTTGTTCTTGTGGTGAGTATATTAACCAGTTAAGTAAATCTTGCTCGGTTTGACCCGTGCGGATCAACAGTATCTCTGTCACTGTACGCCTCCAAATTTTCGCGCCAGTATCGTTACCTCGCCATTGCTGGCATACAGTAATGTGGTCATCGAAAAACGCAAATCAACAAATTTTGCCTGCGTTTGTAATTTAAAATATTCACTTTTTAAACTAAAAAGCTTTTCTACTGCTTTGATATTTTTGCCGCCTTGTTGTTTAACAGACTCAAAAAACTCTTCAATATTATCAAAGCCATTTTCAGGTCGCGCTGCGATTACCGCTTGAGCACCCGAAACACTCAGTTCGTCTATTAGGCCACTGAGCAATAAAGCTTGCTCTTCAGTGACTGTATTAACATTAATTGAAAGTAACGTACTGCCTGGGATCACACAGACATAAGGCAACACCTTTTCCATCACTAAAGGGTTAAATCCTTTAATTAAACGCAGTTCAGATACCGAAGCAAATAGGCTATTTGCTGTCATATACGGAAACTGACGCGATAAATACTCGCCTTCTTCAGCTCCTGAGCGATACGTAATACTATTTTTATCTAACCAGTCAAAAACACTATCAGCCATACCTTCTTCAGACTCATCACTGGGTAAGTCTTCTATATTTTCTAATATGGCAAACAACGCTTTATGCGCAGGGTTCGTTTTATTAGTACTGTTTGGGTCAGGCTCAGCACCAAGCGCATTTAAGTTTAAACAGGCTTGTAAATCAGTTAACTGACCGCTTAACGTGCCGTTATCAACTGGATACTTAACATCACCTTGCTTTGCCCACGGCTGCGCTAAGGTGGTTTTTTCTGGATCGTCTTTTTTACTTTGAATTAAGCCTTTAATAGCTAATTCTTCAGCGCCATAAGCATACCATTTAGCCTGTTGCTGACTCTGCAAATTAGTACTTCTTTGTACCTGTAACATTAAATTCGCACTCATTTCTACGGCTAAAATAGCAGCCAGCGCGACAATAAATAACACAATAACTAACGCCGCGCCGCGTGATGCTTTTTGATTCATCAAGGCGTTCCTCGGCCATTTGGTTGCGATTGGTTAGTACCATCATTAACCGGTTTTGGTAGCTCTTTACCGAGTCCTGGCACTAAAAAAACGCGCCTAATTGGTTCTGCGTTCATTTGCTTTAACGTTACAGCTACCGCTTTAGGTAACGCCTTAATTTGCCAGTTTTCTTGCCACTCTGCGTTACCATCTAAAAACTCAAATTTAAGCTCTTCTACGTCAGCTAAAACAACTTGGCTACGAGGCTCCATATTATCAAGTTGATCAACATAAATCCGATATACTCGTTCTAAGTTGTCATCAATTACTCGATAACCAACAGCTTGCAGCTCTGAGCGAGGAAGCAAATTAATGGGATTCATCCAACCATCACGCACAAAGGCAATGCCATCAAGCTGGCTTTCTAAAATGTAGCGCCCTGCAAGTAAGTAACTCTCTTGAAAATCCCCTGCTTCATTACGCACTTGGCGTTTAGTCATTTGGCTAAAGTCTTGATCCATTAGCCTGAAGGCTGTTTGTAACCCATTTAGCTCAGCAATTTTTTCATCTGATGCTTCTTTGGCACGCGTGGTGGTATCAAGTATTTGGTGGGTGGCCATAATAACAAACGCCAACACCCCTAGTGCCACCATCACTTCTAATAATGTAAAACCGCGCTGCTTCACTTATGGCTTACCTTTATTTAAGTAAGTACTTAACTCATAAATTGAATTTTCATACTTATCATCTGTAAACACATTAATAGTGACCTTTACAAAGCTTTTATCAGCAGTGGGCACAACATCTTGGCGCCAAAACCATTCAATCCCCGCCATCATCTCAGTGCCGCGGGTACCATTTTTACCTTGCCATTTTTCGCCTTTCGTTCGTTGTTCTACCAATACATTCTCGGCTACCCATGAGCCATACGTTTGCTCTTCAATACTCGATAAGTGATGAATATGCTCACCAGTTGCTTGCATTGCAGCAATACCCGCCATAGCACAAATACTTAGCGCAACTAAGACTTCTAATAAGGTAAAACCTTGGTATTTTTTCATTATTGGGGCTCTCGACGAAAATCAACTGGCGCTGCAAATTTACCTTCAATAAAATATACCGGCTCCGCCTGATCTTTTAACTCAAGCATAAGCTGAAATGCACTTACATCAGCAGAGGATAAAAGAAGTACTTGAGGAACTTTTAATTTTTTAAGTTCTAATAAACTATCTTCATTATCGCCACTCATTAACTCACGCCAGTTAGACTGCTCTAATAAGTTATCTTGTGCCCAAGGTAGGTCTTCTAGATTAAGTGTTACTTTAAATTGCTGGTCAAACTCAATTGGTTTAAATAACTCTTCCCGCTCAAAGCTGGTCCACTTTTCGCCATCAAACACTAAAAACTCAAGCGTATTTTGATCAACTAATAAACCTAACTCTACCTGATTAAGTACGGCAAATTCCGATGCGGCATTAATGGTGGTATGCAGCCTACTTGCTTGCTTATCTAGCTCTTCCTCTGCGCCGCCATCTAAGCTGTATACCACCATTTTGGTGGCAAAGGCGATGATCACCAATACCACTAAAATTTCTATTAAACTAAAACCATATTGCTTCGCACTCAGGTGCTTAAGGTTTACCAGCATGGTAAACCCCAATCAACTAAGTTTAAGCGTATGATTAAGTTAATGCCCATTACTGCTTATCTTCACCCCAGTTACCAATATCATCCTCAGTAGCCGGTTCGCCATCAGGCCCCATTGAAAAAATATCAATTTTACCTACTTCACCTGGGTAAATAAGTTGGTAAGGGTTGCCCCATGGATCTTCTGGCAATTTACTAATAAAACCGCCATCAGGAAAACGCTTTGGGATAGGCTCAATGCTGGTTTTAGTTACCAACGCCTCAAGCCCTTGCTCTGTACTCGGGTAGCTTTTATTTTTTAACTTATAAAGGCTAACGGCATCTTCTAACTGCTGAATATCTAAATGCGCTTTATCAATAGCCGCTTCTTCTTGCTGACCCATAATATTAGGTGCCACAATCGACATGATCATCCCGATGATAACCAATACCACCATCACTTCTAATAAAGAAAAACCTGATTGTTTATTCACGTTATTACCTCGTTATTCTAAAAACACTAAACAAAAATGATTTAAGTAAATCATTAATATAAAAAAATAATTAAAGGCCAACAGCCTTATTCATTGCCATAATTGGCTGCAAAATTGCCATTACTATAAACAGTACAATGACTGCCATAGAGGCAATCATTGCGGGTTCTAATAATTTTAATGACACATTGACCATACTTTCAAACTCGCGATCTTGATTGTTAGCGGCTCGCTCTAACATTTGCTCAAGTTCACCAGACTTTTCACCACTGGCTATCATATGTAGCATCATTGGTGGAAACAACTTAGTTTGCTGCAGTGAAGCACGTAGGCTTGCCCCTTCACTTACTCTTTCTGCGGCATCAGCCACAGCTTGTTTGATTTTTTCGTTAACTAATACCCCACCAGAAATACGCATTCCTTCTAGTAGCGGTACTGAACTTGACGATAAAATACTTAAAGTACGAGCAAAGCGCGCTGTGTTAATCCCTCTAGCAACTTTACCTATGCCTGGCATATGTAATACTTTTTCATCCCACCAAAACCGTACCTTAGGTTTTTTAAGCGCATACTTGATTCCAACCGCGGTAGCGGTGATCACCAGCAAACTTATAAACCAGTAATTTTGCACAAAATGACTACCTGCCATAACCCACTCGGTAGTCCAAGGTAAAACTTGTTTGGTTTTTTCGAACGTTTTTAATATTTTAGGTACTACTGTACCTAATAACACCGAAACAATACCAATAGCAAACACCACCAAAATAATCGGATACACCATAGCCTGCGTAATTTGACTGCGCATATGTTGGCGCTGCTCGGTATAATCAGCTAGCCTGTTGAGCACTTGATCTAAGTGACCTGACTTTTCACCTGCCGCTACCATAGCTCGGTATAAATCGTCAAATACATGCGGAAACTCACTCATACCGTCAGCCAGAGTATAACCTTCTACTACTTTGGAGCGCACCGACATTAACATACGTTTTAAGCGTGGTTTTTCACACTGCTCAGCAACCGCCATTACCGCCCCTTCTACAGGTAGGGCAGACTGAATTAAGGTTGCAAGCTGACGAGTGATCAAAGCGAGATCGGCAGTTGATATGGTTGGTTTAAATAAAGAACCGAGTAAAGGTACTTTTTGACCTTTAACTTGTTTGTCATCTTGCGCAGCAGGCACCACCTCAAGTGGTGTGAGCTTTTGATCGCGCAGAAGCTGACGAACTTGCTTAGCTGTATCGGCTTCTAAAATACCTTTTTTTTCTTTTCCCCGGCCATCTAATGCGCGGTATTCAAACGCTGCCATAGCTAGCCTTCCTCACGCGTTACGCGCAGTACTTCTTCAAGCGTTGTTTTACCTGCAAGAACACGGCTGCAGCCATCTTGACGAATGCTTGGGCTGTGCTTACGAATGTATTTCTCTACGCTTTGCTCACCTTTACCGCTGTGGATCATTTCACGAATGGTTTCGTCGACAACTAATAACTCGTGAATACCAGTACGACCTCGGTAGCCATTAAAGTTACACTCTTCACATCCTACCGCGCGGTAAATCGTCGGTGCATTGTCAAACGGTACGCCGAGTAATTCACATTCACGCTCATCTGCAACGTGACCTTCTTTACAGCTATTACATAAAGTACGTACTAAGCGCTGGGATAACACCCCCAGTAATGAAGACGATAATAAAAACGGCTCAACGCCCATATCTTCCATACGAGTGATTGCACCTGAGGCGGTATTAGTATGTAACGTAGACATAACTAAGTGGCCAGTAAGTGATGCTTGCACACCAATTTGGGCTGTTTCTAAATCTCGTATTTCACCGACCATAACTACATCAGGATCTTGACGTAAAATGGCGCGCAGACCACGGGCAAAAGTCATATCAACCTTGGTATTAACCTGTGTTTGGCCAATACCTGGGATTTCGTACTCGATTGGATCTTCAACCGTTAAGATATTACGATCTCGCGAGTTAATTTGGCTCATACCTGCATATAGGGTGGTACTTTTACCAGAGCCTGTAGGACCTGTTACTAAGATTATACCGTGAGGCTTGCTAATTAAGTCGGCAAACAGCTCTCGGTTTCGAGCTGTCATACCTAAGTCTTCTAGGTTTAAACGTGCATTGTTTTTATCAAGCAAACGTAGTACCACGCGCTCACCAAAGCTCGATGGCATAGTCGACACACGCACATCTACAGCGCGCCCAGCTATACGCAAACTAATACGGCCATCTTGCGGTATGCGTTTTTCTGCGATATCGAGTTTGGCCATTACTTTAATACGCGATACCAGCAAAGAGGCTAGTTTCCGATTAGGTTTTAAAACTTCTTTGAGTACGCCATCCACCCGAAAACGAATAACCAGCTCTTGCTCAAATGTTTCAATGTGAATATCAGAGGCACCTTCTTTAATTGCCTCACTGAGCATGGCATTAATCAGCTTTATAATTGGCGCATCGTCGTCACCGGCAAGTAAGTCTTCAGTTTGAGGAAGCTCATCAGCTAGTGAGAATAAATCAACCTCATTACCAATGTCTTCCATCATTTGCTGAGTTTCTGAGCTATCACGTTGATACGATGCTTCTAGTAATAGCTCAAACTTATCATCTTCTAGTTGCTCAAGTGTAAAGCCATGTCCTGCAATACGGCGCACTTCTAATAATACATCAACATCCAACTCGCCACGGTAGTAAACAACTCGGTTATCCTTATGTTTACTAAGTAACGCACCCACTCGTCTGGCATATGAAAACGGCAAACGTTTTGCAGGCAGTTCAATTAAGTCATCTTGAGCAAGCTGTTCATCATTACTGTGAGTAATTGGATGAACAACATCTTGATTAATATCTTCTATCGCATTAGTCATCATTACGCTCTTGTGCATTTTGTTTGCGTAAATGCTCTTCGTACGTAGGAGGTAGCACTAGTTCGTCATTCCACTCAGGTAAAATAGGCGTGTCTGACTTTGGCATCAAATTAATACCATCTTCACGTTTTTTAAATTGCTCGCCGCGAATAAAGTTATATTTATTAAAGCTAAGTTTATTCATGCTAACGCCATCGCGAATAATGGTCGGTCTTATAAATACAATAAGATTACGCTTACGCTTCGTTGTATTAGTTGACTTAAATAAGTGCCCTAAAATAGGGATGTCGCCTAGTAATGGTACTTTTGACACGCTTTCTTGCACATCTTCATCTATCAAGCCGCCTAATACCACCATGCCGCCATCATCGGCCATCACGGTTGTTTTAATTGCGCGTTTATTCACTGAAATATCAACTGCCGTTGCACCACTTACACTGGAAACTTCTTGCTCAATGGTTAATTGCACTGCAGAACCATCGTTAATTTGTGGTGTCACTTTAAGTTTTATACCCACTTCTTGACGCTCAACCGTTTGAAATGGATTTTCATTGTTACTACCTGTTTGTGAACCGGTAATAATAGGCACTTCTTGACCAACTAAAATAGACGCCTCTTCGTTATCCATAGTGGTAATAGATGGAGTCGCTAGGATATTAGAATTAGTATCGGTAGATACTGCTTGTACGATTGCACCCCAGTCATTTTTAATTACACCCATAGCTAACCCATTAATACCACCAAGTAATGACGCAAGCGGGCCGTAATCGCCTTCAGTTGTTTCATCATATTTGGTGACAGTACCTGATTCAGTACCAATAATGTTTTTAGTCACCGTTTTATCACGGGCTTGCTCAGCCGCTACGGCTAAAGAGCCAACAGGTACTGTTGTACCGTTGTTAAATTGCAGCATGCCGCCTTCTTCTGAAATCCATTGCAGGCCAAAGTTAACACCATCGCCTTCCATTACTTCAATAATAATGGCTTCCACTAGTACTTGTGCGCGGCGAATATCTAAGCGCTCAATAACAGATTCTAGTGAACGCATAGTATCTGGCTGGGCGGTAATGACTAATGAATTTGAATCTGGGTGAGCTTCAATGCTAGTGTCGTTTTTATTACTACTACGTGATTTAGTAGCTCCACCTTGCGTGTCCTCTGCTAGCGATTTGCTCACACCTTGGAGTACTTTTACTAAATCTTCGGCCTTTGCGTAGTTGAGGTAAAACACTTTAGTATTACCTTGGCTTTCCAGTTCGCCATCTAAACGTTTAATGAGCTCAATGGCCCGTGTCCGTGCTTGGCCTTCACCACTAACAATCACACTATTAGTACGACCATCAGCCACCACTTTAGGAATTAAAAACTCAGGTACGCTACCCTTACCACTGTCTTTGTATATATTCTCTACTACAGAGACAACATCATCAGCCGTTGCGAACTTAAGCTTAACGATATCGACTCGCTTATCACCCGCTTGGTCAACAGAGCGAATAATTTCTACTAAGCGGTTAACCGAGGCTGCATGACCAGTTAGCATCATTACGTTGGCCGCATTAAAGTTAGCAACGTGACCGCCGTCTTTTTGGTCGCTAAATTGGCGAACTAAAGGACCTAATTCTTGTACGCTTACATTTTTAACTCGCACAACCCGTGTAATCATCATATCGCCAAGCGCTTGGCTATCAGCAGTAATTAATGGCACGTTTGATTTTTTAGCATCTGAGCTTTTTTCTATTTTTATTATGTTGTTATCCATTTCGACGGCTGAATAACCGTAAACTTCTAAAACATTTAAAAAGAACTGATAGTAAAGTGCCTCATCCATTAATTCGTAACTACGTACATTTACTTTGCCACGCACGTTAGGATCAATAATGATGGTTTTATTAAGGTTTTTGCCAACAATATTAATAAACTCATTAATATCTGTGCCCTTAAAGTTAGCAGCGTATTCAACAGCAGCAACCGACATAGAAAGACTTGCCGCTAAAAAAAGTGCTGCATACTTAGCTAACCCTTTTTTAATTTTTTTGAGGTGTAGCACCTGAACCATTATGTTAAAACTCCAAAGCTAAGTTATTGCAGACTAAATAGTACATCTATTTGCTCACCATCACGCTCTATTGTGATAGTTGCATCTGTACTGTTTCGCAGCTCATTCATTGCTGCCATTGCCTGTTTTAAATCTGTTAATTGATAACCGTTAATTGCCACGGCTAAATCGTTATTTTGTAATCCCATTTGTTTAAATAGTTCGGGCTCTTTACCTGGACTCAAACGATAACCTATAAGTTCCCCATCATTCATCGCTTGAGAAACACGTATATAATCAAATAGCTTGCCAGGTTCTTCTAAAAGCTCTTCGCGAGTTTCTATTAATGCTTCTTTCACCTCAAGGTTGGCAGTGGCATCAATTTGTTCATCGCTTTGTGCTGAAGGCGCTAAAGGCCCCATTTCAGACTCATCTCGCGCAGCGAGTACCGGCATAGACACTGTTTTAGTAAAGTCGAGCCCATCAAGCATTAAGGTTTCAAAGCGACCACTTACATCTAGAATCACACGATCTGGGAGTATTTGCGATACTTTTGCACGTGTACCTTGCACCACATCCTCTACTAAATAACTCGTCTGGCGACCTTGCGACTCAATAATAGCCATTCCCGCCTTATCATCATTACTAACAGCAACGATACCGGTTAAATTAATACTAAGACGCGTTTCAGGGGCATTATTAATGACTTTAGTTTGCGAAGCAGTATTGGTGTTTTTTGTTACATTTACTTTACCAAATAAAAATTGCTCAATGATCGAATCTACAGACTGGTTATTGCCACCCACAGCTTGGTTAGAATAGCTGATAGGGGCAAGAGGAGATGTTACTGGCTGCGGCCATAATAGCCACATCAGTTTTGATAATAAAAATGCAATATAAACAACAACTAAAACCATAACCATTGCGCTTAATTTCGCATGCGGTAAACGGTTTAATAACTGCTTAAATTGTTGAACGTGCTGTTCCATAGGTAGTGTTCTTATTTTAATTTATAACGAAATCACTCAGCCATAGTACCTTTTCATTTTTCATTCAACAAGCACGCTAATATTAAACTTTGTAAACAGATTAATTTATTTATCGTATCAGCTATCAAGCAATAGCTACATGCGGTAACGGTTTCGTGATAATTTACCTAGGCAGTAAATTTACTAGGGATGTTTTATGACAAAGAAAACTAAACTCAATGACAGCTCAGAAAACGCTGACGCACTTAAAGTGAGGTTGGACAAATGGTTATGGGCGGCTCGATTTTATAAAACGCGTGCAATAGCTCGAGAAATGGTACAAGGCGGCAAAGTACATTATAATGGGCAACGCAGTAAGGCTAGTAAAATTGTAGAAATTGGCGCAGTTATAAAGCTAGCTCAAGGCGTTGATGAAAAAACCATCACAGTATTAAATATACTTGAAAAGCGCCAAAGCGCCCCCATTGCACAGACCATGTATCAAGAATCTGATGCTAGTATTGCTAAGCGTGAAGAAAATAGTATTGCACGCAAAAATAACAGTTTCTTTGCTCCTCATCCGGATAAAAAACCAGATAAAAAGCAAAGGCGCGAACTTTTAAAAATGAAATCAAGTTAGGTATAGCCGCTCATGCAACAAGATTTACTTCACCGCTATTTATTTGACAACCTCGATGTTCGTGGCGAACTCGTACAAATAGACAACGCTTACAATGAAATGATTGCGAAACACAATTATCCAGAGCCCGTTAAAGCATTATTAGGTGAGCTGCTTGTTGCAACCTGTTTATTAACAGCAACGTTAAAGTTTGAAGGCGAAATTGCAGTTCAACTACAAGGTGATGGCCCCGTAAAATATGCGGTGATCAATGGTGATGATCAACAAAATATGCGTGGTATTGCGCGATTACAACATGAAGTTACTGGCTCAACGGTAAAAGAGCTCATTGGCCAAGGCTACATGGTTATCACGATTACTCCAACTCAAGGTGAGCGTTACCAAGGTATAGTACCTTTAGAGCATGATACATTAAGTGAATGTATAGAAAGCTATTTTGAGCAGTCTGAGCAATTAAAAACTCGCCTTTGGTTTGCAACTGATACTGAAGAAGGCAGCGCCAAAGCATGTGGGCTATTTTTACAAGTGCTACCTGTAGATAAACAAAAATCGATTGAAGATTTTGCTCACTTAGAAGCACTCAGCAATACTATTAAAGATGAGGAGCTACTAGAGCTTGATGCCAATACTATTCTAACGCGCCTTTATCATGAAGATAACCCACGCGTATTTGACCCTCAACCAATTCAATTTAAATGTGGCTGTAATCGCGAAAAAACGATGACAGCTTTAGTTAATGTTGGTCAACAAACGCTTTTGGATGATGTCGAAAAAAATGGTGAGATTAAAATTAGCTGTCATTACTGTTTAAAAGATTATGTATTTAACGAACAAGATATAAAAAGTATATTTAATTAATCTAGCTTTTTAAAACACACTATAAAATAGCCATAATTTTTTATGGCTTTTTTGTGCCCAAAAAATGACACCGGTATCACAAGCTGAGCATTTTTCATGACACCGGTATCATTGAAATTATTCATGTTTTTTCCTTAATTTATATGTTTTTACGGCGTTTATAAGCTCGAATATCCTTAATCCATCTGTTACTATATTTGCAGCTTAAAGGTTACTAAGACCCAGAGCTATCCCGTTCAATCTCACACAATTTAGGTATAAACATGACTTCAAGCGCTACCCGTTTTGTCGATCTAACTGCAGCTGAACTTGTCGAACACGCTATCAGCCGTGGCGAAGGGACTTTAGCCGCCAATGGTGCTTTTGTAGCTAACACTGGTCGTCGTACCGGTCGTTCTCCAAAAGATCGTTTTATTGTTCAAGAATCAAGTACTGAAAATGAAATCCAATGGGGTAATGTAAATCGCCCATTCGATGCAGATAAGTTTGACGCCTTATGGGCACGTGTAGAAGCACATGTGCAAAGCAACGACCACTTTATCTCTCACCTTGAAGTAGGCGCTGATCCAGAGCACTACCTTCCAGTGGTTGTAACAACAGAAACTGCTTGGCACCATATCTTCGCTAAAAATATGTTCATCCAACCACAATCATACAACAAAGCCGACTTTCCTCAGTGGCAAGTAATGAACGTACCTTCGTTTGTATGTGATCCAGAGCGCGATGGTACCAATAGCGATGGCACAGTTATTATTAACTTTGCACAACGTAAAGTGTTACTTGCTGGCATGCGCTACGCGGGTGAAATGAAAAAATCGATGTTCTCTGTGCAAAACTTCCTACTACCAGCGAAAGGTGTATTACCAATGCACTGTTCTGCTAACGTAGGTGAAGCAGGAGATACCGCATTATTCTTTGGTTTATCTGGTACAGGTAAAACAACATTATCAGCAGATCCAACTCGCTTCTTAATCGGTGATGACGAGCACGGCTGGGCACCAGGTAGTGTATTTAATATCGAAGGTGGTTGTTACGCTAAATGTATCGACCTTTCTCAAAAGAACGAACCTGTTATCTGGGATGCTATTCGATTCGGTACAATTTTAGAGAATGTGGTACTTGATGAAAACCGTGTTCCTGATTTCAACGATACCAGCCTAACTCAAAATAGCCGTGCAGCTTACCCACTAGAGCACGTTGAAAAACGTAAAGTTGAAAACCGCGCAGGTGAGCCTAAGGCTGTTGTTTTCCTAACATGTGATGTGAGTGGTGTACTACCGCCGGTATCTGTACTAACCGAAGAAGCTGCAGCATTTCACTTCCTAAGTGGCTACACAGCAAAAGTAGGCTCTACAGAAATTGGTTCTACTAGCGATATTGAGTCAACATTCTCAACCTGTTTTGGTGCTCCTTTCTTCCCACGTCCTGCAGGTGTATACGCAGAGCTTCTAATGAAGCGTGTACGTGAATTCGGCGCTAAAGTTTACCTAGTAAACACTGGATGGACAGGTGGCCCTTACGGTATTGGTAAGCGTTTTGATATTCCAACAACACGAGCTGTTGTGGATGCAATCGTATCTGGAAAATTAGCCGGTGTAGAAACCCAACATATTGACGTGCTAAACCTAGACGTACCAGTTGCAGTACCGGGCGTAGATAGCAAGCTTCTTAACCCAATCAATACCTGGGAAGACAAAGCTAAATACGCAGAATATGCGGCTAAGCTAGCATCTGATTTCACAGAAAATTTTGCTAAATACGACGTATCTGACGAAATTAAAAACGCAGGCCCTAAAGTTTAATAATCACCTTTAGCCTGATAATTAAAACGCCAACCTTGAGTTGGCGTTTTTGATCCTATCTATTTTACTTCAGCAACGTAGTTACTTTAATAATTGCTGATAAGCCACCTATTAGCTAAAACGTTTCCCTATGTTTTGTGCATTTCTTAATAAAGGCTCACCGAGTGCCTATTAAGCTTTAAAGTAGCAGTTACTAGTTTGTATATCTCAAATTAAACGCTATTAAACTATGTCACATTAGTAAAGTTACGGGATGTAATCAGCAATGAAACAATACTGTAGGGTAAATCTGTCCAATACCTCACTCTTTACCCTGTTAGAGCACATAAAACAACACTAGCTATTACTGGTAAACTCCTTCGAACACAAGAAGGCTCAAGTCATTCGAGTCTTGCTTGCTTTTGGAGTGAGTGTGCTACTTCGTAGTGACCGCGCAGTAGAATATCGTAGTGCCTACAGCGCTAGAGAGCTACATAGCAAGGTACATTCAATGTTTTTAATGGGATGGGTTGACGTTGCGTTATTTTGCCCGTGGGGTTCTAGATACTCAACCCACGTTACGGTTGCCTGATTAACGCAGTGCAACTGATAGCTGACGGCTAATATTTTCACTTTCCTGCAGACGTAAAAAAGCCCGACTCTTTCGAATCGGGCTTTCTTGTATTTGGAGCCTGGTAATGTCCTACTTTCACATAA
>NZ_JALNTM010000042.1:0-25370 GCF_023161845.1 Pseudoalteromonas sp. 2CM39R | reverse complement strand
CCTTAATTTTTCGAGTCAACACTTAATTTCAAACTTTCTTTCGATTATTTGAAACCGAAGTTTCACTTAACTCTCTGCTACGTTGTTCAGCGTCTTTCGTTGCTGTCCGCCGTGTCAGTGGGGTCGCATTATAGGGAGATCCAAAAACAGATCAACACTTTTTTTCGATCTTTTTACTGTTCGCTCAAAAAGCGAACTAAATTTACCGAAAACAGCAAAAACGGTCGCTATTATGGCTGTTTTTTAAGCCAATATTCATAATTTAATGCAAATTTCATTGCTATGTTCATTTAACTCGTTAAGATAGCAAGTTCACAATGTTAAATTAATGTTTATTTCTTGTTTATTGGTAGATCAAAATGAAATTACCCGATCAAAAATCTTTTCTTTTCTCCGTTATTCTTGCTGTTTTAGGTTTTGTGGTTGTTAAGTTCGCACTTGCAAGCTTAGCTTTAGACCCAGCATTGCTATTTGGTGCAGGCTTATTAATTGGTGCTTTAGTTATTGCAGCACTTTCATCAGCGTCAAGTGAGGAGGCCGAAGTAAAAACAAAAACACTTTATGTTGGCAACCTACCTTATCGTGCTAATGAAGGTGTTGTTCGTGCTTTATTCGAAGAACAAGGCAAAGTTTTCAATGTACGTTTATTAAAAGATAAAAATACAGGTAAACGTCGTGGCTTTGGTTTTGTTGAAATGGCTGAAGCTGATGCAGATAAAGCAATCAATCAATTAAATGATAGCGAATTCCAACAACGTACTTTAAAAGTGCGTGAAGCAAAACAAAAACAAGAGAACGAAGCTAACAGCTTTCGTGAGGGATCTGATCAGTCAGCGTAATAAGCTCAACGCTTAATTGCGAATGACCAATAGGAGCCGTTGCATAATAGTGCAGCGGCTTTTTTTTATCTGTAGTTAGAGTAAAGCCTCGTAAAGCAATTAAACTTTCAACGCGCTTAGCAATCGCTTTGCCTGAGTCAATAAGGAAGATCTGTTGTTTATAGTAGTCACTAATCGCGCTGGCTAGTAATGGAAAGTGTGTACAGCCAAGTACCAATACATCTATATCTTCTGCTATCGCTAAATCACTCAATACATTCTCAAGCTTTGCTTTATTGATTTTCTGCGTATGAAATAGTGTTTCTGCAATTTCTACCAGCTCAGTTGAGCCATATAAGCTGACTTGTGTGTCTTGGCTATGAGTACTAATTAAGTTTGCAGTATAGCGACTCTTGATAGTTGATGGTGTTGCCAGTAAACCAATATGTTTGCTGTTACTTATAGCGCAAGCGGGTTTTATCGCAGGTACTACCCCGACAACTTCTATATTTGTGTGCTGGCGAATAGTTTCTAAGGCAGAGGTAGAGGCGGTATTACACGCAATAACTAGGATATCAACGTGTAAGTTTGCTGTTTCGATAAACTGTAGTAGCGCAAAAAGGCGGGCTATGATCGTTTGCTGACTTTGCGCGCCATAAGGCAATAAAGCATTGTCCATAAAATAACTATAATCAGCATCTGGGATCAATGCTTGGATCTGTTCAAGTATGGTTGTTCCACCTATACCAGAATCAAACACCATTATATGAACTGACAAACTGCTTACCTCGGATCATCAAAGGTCAGCAGTTTGCCATGCAGCTTTATAAAAAGAAAGAAAGGACTAAGCCTCTTCTTCTGTTGCCGAGCGTAGCTTATTCATTTGTTCGAACATTGCTTTGGTATAATCCACCAGCTTACTGACTTCTTCTTTATCTTGGTTTAACCATTGTAAGATGCCAGCCAGTTCATTTTGCAAACCAATATCGCCCGCTTTATTAAACGCCTGTTTCAAGTCGTCATTAAATGGCGCTATTTTCTCAGCAACTTCTTTTTCAGGGGCTGGTTTATATTCTTCATAGCCTTTAATCGCTGCTACTGTTTTGGTTTGTTTCAGATCCATCGTAAAGCCAACGAGTTGCTCGTTACCTAAGTTAAGCTCTTTAGCTTGTTCAAAGGCATCTTCTAATGAACCAGAGAAGAATGTTTCGCTAACACTCTGCAAGTCTTCCATCAATTCATTGATAGCTTGCTGCTCTTGCTCATTTAAATCACCATTGACCGACATCGAGAATGATAAATCACGTGATTGCGAAGACTCACTGACAAAGGCTTCGTTGTCACCATTTTTGCTATAGCTGCTTGCAGACTTGCTTTCGTATGCATCAGCAAAGCTTATGCTGACTTCATCACCTTCAGCGGTGGTGAAAGTGTACTCTGCGTTATTACTTAAACTGATGTATTGAGCTTGGCTAACTGAAACCGCATTAGGTTTAGGATTGAACAAGTCATCTTCTAATTCATCAATACCTTTAAAGATACCTTCTTTAGACTTTTCGATACCCTCTTCGATGTCATCGTTAAGAATACCTGACTCTTTAAGCTCATCATACGCATCGTCGATGCCCATTTGCACACCTTTGCGTGCATCACCTAGCATGCCTTTGAGTTTTTCATCATCAGCACCATCAGCTTTTGCTTTACGAAGTGCACCGCCAACAAAGTCGAGTACGTTTTTCACGATCTCTTCAAAGTCGAACAAGGGTTTATCTTTTTTCTCTTCGGCTTTCGGTAAACCTAGTGCCTCAGCAAGTTTATCATCAAGAACTTTTGCCGCGAGCTCTCTGCCGCGTTGCTGATAACTATCTTGACGATTTTGAATGGTAGGCTGCTGCAGTGCCTGTTTACCATTGTATTTATTCACATTTGTATTAGGCATATAGCCTAGGTTGCCAATTTTCATGATCCGACTCCATGTTATGGTTAACTCATTATCGGCCAAAAACCACAGAACTTAAGTTTTTTGTATAAAAAAACGACACTAAAATAAATAACAAAACTAGACAAATCCTCAGCGCTCCCTACAATAGCGCCGTTATAAAGCTAAGAGATAAAAGGTAATCAGCCATGGCGGTTATAAAAATTGATACAACTCAATACGATGCACAATTGAGTGAGAAAGAGCAGCGCATCACCTCACAGTTTCGACGTTTTGGAGTCGAAAAATTAGAAGTGTTCGGCTCTGATCCTATTCATTACCGCCAACGTGCAGAGTTTCGTGTTTGGCATGAAGGTGAAGACCTGTTTCACATCATGTTTGATCAACAAACTAAAGAAAAGATCCGTGTTGATGAGTTTGACCCTGCAGCACCTTTAGTGGGTGAAGTGATGCAAGCGATGATCGAAAACTTAAAAGACAATGAAGTTCTGCGCCGTAAGCTGTTTCAAATCGATTACCTTTCAAGCTTAAGTGGCGAGATCCTTGTTAGCTTGTTGTATCACAAACAACTAGATGAGCAGTGGCTACAAGCAATTAAAGAGCTTAAAGCAAAACTGAGCACACAGTTTAAGATTGATTTTATTGGCCGTGCTCGTAAGCAAAAAGAAGTGATTGGTAATGACTATGTTATCGAGCGTTTAAACGTAAACGGTAAAGAGCTTATTTATCAACAAGTCGAAAATAGCTTTACGCAACCGAATGCGAAAGTAAACATCAAGATGCTAGAGTGGGCACAAGCCCTTTGCCAACCACTCAATAATGACTTACTGGAGTTATATTGTGGGAATGGTAACTTTTCGATTGCTCTTGCAGGCTCATTCGACCGCGTATTAGCCACTGAGATTTCAAAATCATCGGTTTACTCAGCGCAATACAATATCGCACAGAACAAGGTTGAGAACTTAGATATCATTCGTATGTCGAGTGAAGAGTTCACCCAAGCAATGAAAGGCGAACGTACTTTCTCTCGTTTAGATGGCATAGACCTGAAAAGCTATAACTGCCAAACAATTTTAGTGGATCCACCACGTGCTGGCATGGACACGCTAACTTGTGACCTCGTTGCGAACTACGACAATATTATTTATATCTCGTGTAACCCAGATACCTTAGAACGTGACCTTGATCACTTATGCAAAACCCATGAAGTAAAACGTTTTGCGATTTTTGACCAATTCCCTTACACCCACCACATCGAATCAGGTGTGTTTTTACAACGTAAATAAAATCAATCTGCCAGCGCAGCAAATAGCGCTGGCAACTGCTGCTCGCTGTATACTGCTATATTATTGTCGGTTAACAGCTTTGCAGTTAATCCCATCCCTGAAATTTTCTTTCCTGAATGACTACCATCGTAAATAGTATTGCGACCACATGAAGGGCTTGATTCTTTTAACAGCGCATAGCGAATGCCCTGCTTTTTGCAAAGCTTAAGTGCTTGTTCTGCGCCATAAGCAAACTGTACTGTGACATCTTGCGCATCTTTGGTAAGTACTCTACCCGCTTTGATTTCTGCAGGCGGCCTTGGTGTAGGTAAGCCACCAGCTACTTCGGGGCAAAATGCAACGAGCCTTCCTTGCTGTTTAAGAGTTTCTAAACCAGGATGGAGTAAATTTTGCGATTGCCCGTCATAACGAACAGGATTTCCTAACAAACAGCTTGAAACTAATAGTTTTTGCATTTGCTTTACCAACAAAAAAGCTCCGCGAACGGAGCTTTATATTAAATTCAACTAACTAAGCTTATTTATCAGCTAGGTAGTTAATTAAGTCTGCCATGCTCTTCGCATCGCTAATACCTGAATCCGCACCTAGGATTACACGGTATTTACCATTAACAATAAAAGTTGGAACGCCTTTTAAAGCACCTTTTTGTTGGTAATATTCTTGGTCGCGTTTCATCTTAGACGCCATAGTACGTACAGAGAAGCTGTTGTAGTACTTATCAAAATCTTCAGCCGATACACCTTGTGAAACAAAGATGTCTTTCATATCAGCTAGTTCGTTAATACGAGCACGCTTACCGTGAATATGATTAAACACAGCGGCTACTAACGCGTCTTTCTGTGGTAACACATTAGCCGTCGCATAACCTTGCGCTAAGATAGTCTGAATTTCTGGGTCACGAGGACCTGAAAAATCAACATGACTCTTTTTGAATTTAACGCCATCTTTAAGAAGTGTTTTAAGCTCTTTCACTACTGGCTCGAAGTTATTACAGTGTGGGCAGTAGAATGAGAAGAACTCTTTTACTTCAGGCTTTTTAGAAGCGCGTGCATCAATCGTTTCATAATGCTTACCTTCTTCATATTGAGCAGCTGTGGCATTGGCCGCTAAACCTAGCGTGGCAGCCATTAATACAGCTTTTACTAACTTGATCATTACTTCTTACTCCAAAATTATTGTTTTAATAAAAATTCGACTAACTCATCAAGCATCTGCTGGCTCTTGATGGTATTTAAATTAATTTTATATTTATCATTGACGATAAAAGTTGGTACACCAGTAAGAGCACCCATCTCTGTATATTTTTGTTGCTTATCTTGCATCGCTTTCTCAGCGCTAATAAATGGCATGCTTGCAATTTCAGCATCAAACACTTCGTTACTGATACCATTAGTTGCAAGTAATGCTTTCACGTCTTTCATATCTTTAAGTAAAGCGCGTTGTCTGTGGATGCTATTAAAAATTTGATCAGCAACTTGCTCACCTTTGCCATGTTGCTTAGCAATTAAGTAGGCATAGCTTAAGTTACTTTGTGTTTGCTTAGATACACCACCTAAAAAGTTAACATGGCTTTTTACAAATTCAGTCCCTTCAGGCAGATTTGCAGTTAATGCTTTTGCGACCGGTTCAAACTGAAAACAGTGTGGACAATAAAACGAAAAGAACTCGGTTACTTGAGGTGTTGCACTTTTCTCAACTTTTAATACTTCGTATTGATTGCCTGCTTCAAAATCAGCAGCAAGGGCTGCAAAAGGTAAACATAAAATGAGTAGACTTAACTTTAATTTTTTAAACATTGTTCTCTCGTCTTTCTTAACTTTAAAAATTTATGGTAATAATTTTAATGGTGCTTCCTGTAGCGCTGCAAGCTGTTCTTTTAGCGCTAGTATTTGCTGCTCCCAGTATTTGTCTTCAGCAAACCATGAAAAGTTCCGTGGGAACGCAGGATCATCCCATCTTTTTGCCAACCACCCCATGTAATGCACCATACGCATTGCTCTAAGTGGTTCAATCAACTTTAATTGGCTGTGATCAAAGTCGCAAAATTCTTCATAAGCAGCCACTAAGGTGTCTAACTGTAACAGTTGGTTGTTACGATCGCCACTGAGCATCATCCAAAGATCTTGAATAGCAGGCCCTTGTCGGCTGTCATCTAAATCAACAAACATTAACGCGTCACCAGACCACAATATATTACCGGCATGGCAATCGCCATGCAGGCGGATGGTTTCAACATTTTTATACTGCTCTGTGGTTTCTTTAATCACCAAATCTAAAATAGTATAAAAGGCATTCTCTAATGCCATTGGCACCAAGTTACTTGCTTGTAACTGAACTTTAGCTGTCTGAAGGTATTCTTCGCAACTGATCACAGGCCTATGTTCAAATGGCCTTGCCTTAGCTACTTGGTGCATTCGCCCAATTAAGCGGCCAAGTACATCGAGTTGATCTAAATTATCAACTTCAAAAATGCGCCCGCCCACACTTGGGAATAACGTAAACAAATAACCATTATGCTCAAATAAGCTTTGCCCTTCGATAATAACAGGGGCAACAACCGGCACTTCGGCCTCGGCAAGCTCAAATGCAAACGCATGCTCTTCTAAGATTTGCGCCTTACTCCAACGCTCTGGTCGGTAAAACTTAACAACATAACGATGGCCATCTTCTGCTTTAAATTGATAAACACGGTTCTCGTAGCTGTTTAAGGCCAGCAGACCTGATTCAGCATAAACACCGATACTTTCAACTGCATCTAAAATTGAATCGGGTGTAAGGTCTACAAAACTAAATTTACTCATAATGCCTCATCATATAAAAAAAGCGGGAAAATCCCGCTTTTTATTCATTTGCTCAGTGTACTTAATTATCGCGCCTTAAAGAAGTTACTCGGCTGCGAAATCTGCACATCTGGCTCACCATCGACAGAAAGTACGAACTCAAACTTCGTCATGGGCTTTTTCAAATCATAAGGATCAACAACTAATGACAGAGGCACATTATAAGATTCGCCAGAAGGTACTGTGAATGTTTGTTTGCCGATGTATTCAAAGTTCTCGAGTCCTTCAACACGAATGTTAAAGGTTTGCTCATGCTGTGCTTTGTTAATTACTTTTAGTGTATAGGTGTTTTCAACTAAACCATTAAAGTCAACACGATATAGCTGGTTACGGTCACGAATAATATCGAGTTCCATCGGTTTGCGCATCGCAATATTTGCTACTAGCGCCCCTGTTAGCACTACTAAGATAACTAAATAGCCAATTAACTTAGGGCGCAGTGCATGTGTTTTGTTGTCTGGCGTTTCTAAGTTACGTTCTGTAGTGTAAGAAATGAGTCCGCGTGGGTAATTCATTTTATCCATCACCCCATCACACGCATCGATACATGCACCACAGTTAATGCACTCATATTGTAGGCCGTTACGAATATCGATCCCCGTTGGGCACACCTGTACACATAAGTTACAGTCGATACAATCACCTAAGCCCAGCTCTTTTGGATCTTGCTTACGTGAACGTGGACCACGGCTTTCACCACGCGCTTCGTCATAGCTCACGGTAAAGGTATCTTTATCGAACATAGCTGACTGAAAGCGAGAATAAGGGCAAATGTGTAAACACATAATCTCACGCATCCAACCGGCATTACCATAGGTACACACTGCAAATACGGCTAAGCAAATATACGAATACGCTGTTGCATCAAGGGTAAACAGATCAGGCAATAGCTGACGGATTGGCGTAAAGTAACCGACAAAGGTAAATGCGGTATAAAGCGAGAATAACCACCAGCTGCCGTGTTTAGCACTTTTGCGCCAAAACTTATCAAAGTCCATTGGGCGTTGATCTAGCTTCTTACGCTGATTTGCACTACCTTCGAATTTTTCTTCAAACCAAATAAAAATGAAGGTCCAAACGGTTTGCGGGCATGTATAACCACACCAGACCCGACCATAAAAGGTCGTCACCAAGAACAACGCAAACGCTGCCAACATTAAAATGAAAGCAAGGATAGTCAGATCTTGTGGCCAGAGCGTTAAACCAAAAATGTTAAACTTTTGCCCTACCAAATCGAACAGCACAGCTTGTTGGCCGTTGAAATTAATCCAAGGTAATAGCATAAATGCAAGCATGCCGACAAAACCAATCCGTTGTCTTAACAGTTGGTGCAAACCTGTTACAGCTCGGACATAAATACGGTTACGTGGATTAAATCTATCATCGAGGGAAGCGTTTTCCGGTTTCTGGATTTTTACTTCCGTTGGGATATTTTTAACCTTAATCTGTTTATCCATTAAAATTCCTCAACGCCACTAGGAAATAATACTCAAACATATGTTTGCAGTAAGAGATTCTCTGTGCCAATAAGCAAATCAGAATACATCTCATTACGTTCAAAGATTTCTGAAACTTTAAATCTATAGAGCATTATACTCAATCTATAGAAAATTTCAGGGATTGATCGAAAATACGACGTTTTAATTATTTAAACTTATCTGCTTGCTTTTAAAACGACCATTTTATTAAACTTGCACCTATACCGTATTTATTTAGATCAAAGATTATTGTGCTATGAAAAAATTTCTTATTTTAGTGCTTATTATTTTAGCACTTTTCACGATTGATCATCCTTTGATCAAAGAGCCAAGAGAAAGGTTACTAGGTGAAGGCGTAAGCCTTATTTCTGATGCCAGTAAAGTCAACCGAAGTCCTGCGGCAAATATGGCTAAGAATAATATTAAATCACAGCTGAATTTATCTAATTCAGAGCTTGAGTATATTGAAGAGACATTTACCACTGACGATAAACTACAAGTTTTTCACTTACACTACTGCCGTGAAAAAGATATTAACTTATATTTTTATGGCGAACGCTTAAACCGCGTATGCAGTATTGTCTCGAACGCACTTGAAGAAAGGCTAAACAAGTAATGGACTTTTCAGCTTTAAACAAAAAAACCAGCGACTCGTTTGCAAAACAGCGCAATATGTTAAAAAAGCTAGGTAAGGGGCAAACCTTATACTGTGAAGTATGTAAAGGCGCCCTTACCTTAGATTTGAAGACTGATCAGCCAGGTAAAGGCGTTGTAAGCTGTGCCAAAGGTTGCACAGACATCCTATTAGAGCTGGGTTAGTTCCAGCCCTCATCATTATATAATTGGCTATTTACAGCAACGACCTCAATGAGCTCAGCAAAGCCAGCAGCAAATTCATTCATCACTTCATACTGCTGCTGACATAGTTGCCCTTCAGATAAACCATTATCAGTTGCAAGGGCTGCGATATCGCTACTTTCAAGCGTAAAGAAAGCTAAGCTTTGCAGTGCACTAGCCAACGCTTCTTTAAGCTCATCTGCTAACTGTGGTGCAGTTAATAGCTTATTAACGTAGCCTTGTGCACCATGCATAAAACCTTGGCTCCAATGCTGACATTCTTGAATGTCTAAGTATTGCTGCCCTTGAGAGCTCAACTGTAGGCTCACAGGTAATGTAAAACCCGTTTCGAAAACTTGTTCGCTGATCTGTTGATATAAGGCCATAAATGCAAACAGCACTTGCTCGTCCATTTGCCCATCAGAGCCTGGGGCAACCTCTTCTAACCACTGATGAACATCAAGCGGCTCAGGAGCACAGATCACCGCAAATAAGTAGCCTTGGGTTTGCGACAAGCTAAGCGCATCTTGATGCTGCGCTAAAAACTGACTTAAAAGCTCGCTTTGCTGCTTTGAAAACTCAGGTAATTGCATACTGTTCGATTAATCCAATTTAAAAGTTAAGCGGATAACGGCCTTCGTTATCAGGACGACCAAGAAACTTAGCTGCATCATGCACTTCTTTTGGTAAACTTGCTTCAGGTTTAATATAACCAGCTACTTTAAAGTCTAGATTAGCTTTTAATACTGCATCAGCTTCAAGCCCTAAACGGTTTTCTGGATCTACCAGTACTGCTACATCACCGGATTTACAGCTTAGACGGCCGCTCAGAGGACCAATGCTAAACCAGTTGTTCATTCCTTTAACATCAATGTTAGGGCTCGCAATTTCACCGCTTAGACTTTCACAGTAAGGCTGACCTGAGCTGTACTCGTCTAAATCAACTATTACGCGGCCTTGTGCACTAATCGGTAAAGGGAGCTGTAAACGCTCCATGGCACGTTCAACCGTTAAGCGTAAAGTAGTCTTTTTCACAGTGACTGTTTGGTTAAAGAGACCATATGTAAAATCACCATGGCCAGAAATATTAGCTTTATCACGAGGATTGCCAAAGCGCACCGTACCCACTAACTTACCTGTGAACAATGACCAGCCCGATAACTGCCAACGCACATTATTTAATTGCTCACCATCAAAACGTACCTGCATGATGCGGCCGTCCCATAGCGTGCCACTGGCTTTACCTAATTGTAATTGCTTTGGTAAATGCGGCTTAGCTAAATCAAGTGCAACGGCAGCGGGTGTTTTTACCAGCGTAAACACCAAAAAACAAATCACAAACACTGTGATTAATAAAATAACTTTCTTCATCGTTTACTTCTCTAGTACCAAACGACTTACACGCACAAAGCCTGATTTGTCATCTTTACTTAAATCTAAATTCTCAATTAGTACGCCGTGCGAATTAACCAGTTCATCAAGCCATTCAACGAGGTTATTAAACTCAACAGAATCAATTGTTAAACGAAGTGAATTGTCATTCGGCTGCATTTTACTAATGATAATTTGATAACGATTACGGGTGCTATTAACGATTTGGCTTAAGCTACGGCTGCTCGTATTACGTGCGTTACCGCTTGCTTTTAATTTAACAATGCTCTCATCAACCCAAACTAATAGCTCTTGCTGTTTTATAGTGTCTTGCTCTGCTTTTTCGATAGCCGTGTTAAGTGGACGAAAGACTCCCATAACGAGTACAAAAATAACAAATACTACACCTGCAACCATAACAAGTTGTTGCTCTTGTTCTTTCAACGAGCGCCAGTAATTGATTATTTGATTTTTCATGCCGCACCTCGTAACTTAATTTCACCAACGACAAAATCACCATCATTATTTAGCGAGCCCTGATCAACGGTTAAGCCGCGCTGTTCTAAAATTGCTTTTACTTTACTAAATGACTGGAAATCTTTACCTCGAGCACGAATACGTAATTCGTTTCGGCCTTGATCATAACGTAGCGTTTCTGGTGTGAAGTCTTTAACTTCACCAAAAATCGCAACCAGATCGTTAGTCAAATCTAAAAAGCCTGCCGTACTACCAGCATCTATTAATGCAAGTTCATTACGAATTTGGCTGCGAATTAGTTGCGGACGCACTTTCTTATTAGGAAATGCACGCTGATAATTAGCAACTACTTCGGCTTTCATTGCTTCAAGTTCGCTATTTAACTTATAAAGCTCAAGCGACTTAACACCGACACTACAAACTAACGCTACACCTGCTGCAATAGCAGCTTTTTGCCAATAGCCCCACCAAATTGCTGATTTCTTCTTAAGCTGATAAACACCTTGGCGTAGGTTGAATTTCACCTCAGGTAACTGCTTAGCAAATAAGGCTAAAGGTAGATCGTATTGCTGCGTTTGAGCACTCAGGTTAACCGTATCAGGAAAAGCCGTTGCAGGGCTAAAGTGTGCAACATCAGGGTTACCTAATGCTGTTAAATAGCCAGCAAGCCAACTTGTCTCTACAGCGGCAATATGCCAGTTACCCTGCTTACATAACCACTGACCATTAAGCTCAATAGCGCGTAACTGAGTGTTGTCATCTACATCAGGTAACAATAAAGCATCCGGCAGTATTTTATATACTTCGATGCCATGCTCATTGAACTCAGCCAGCCATTGTTCAAACCATTCACGATCGGTCATCGCGATGTTAATCGCGTGCTTCTCATCAATAAGTGTTGGCTCTGCAATCGCTATGAATAAGTCATCAACATCACAGGCTATTTCTTCTTCTAGCATGTAAGGAAGTGCTTGCTCTAACTTGCGGCTCCACTTAGTTGGCAAGGCGACCGTTTTTAGTTGTACTTGATCACTTGGTAGTAGTACAACCACTTCCCGTGATTGCGCTCTCTCTGTTAGCTCACCAAGTTGTGTTGCATTGGCAATTTCGCCGCTAGCAATTATTTCTTGTTCTATTGGTGAGTAAATTAGCCAGTTAAGGCTGTCTTTTAATGTTTGACCCGTACGGATCAACAATATCTCTGTCACTGTACGCCTCCAAATTTTCGCGCCAGTATCGTTACTGTACCATTAGTGGCATGGAGTAAGGTGGTCATCGAAAAACGCAGTTCTGCAAATTCAGCCTGCGTTTGTAGTTTAAAATATTCACTGTTGATACTGAATAGGTCTTCAACGGCTTTCACATTTTGTGCGCCTTGTTGATTAACCTCTTCAAAAAATGCTTCTAAATCATCATAACCATCTTGAGGACGTGATGATAATACAGCTTCAGCCCCTGAAAGACTTAAACC
The DNA here is from genome assembly GCF_023161845.1 of Pseudoalteromonas sp. 2CM39R. Lineage (NCBI taxonomy): Bacteria > Pseudomonadati > Pseudomonadota > Gammaproteobacteria > Alteromonadales > Pseudoalteromonadaceae > Pseudoalteromonas > Pseudoalteromonas sp. 2CM39R. The sequence continues at coordinate 12,853 of NZ_JALNTM010000042.1, read as the reverse complement.
ATCAATAAGCGAGCTTAATATAATGGCACTTTCTACAGGTAATGTATTAACGTTTATTTCTAATAACTCACTACCTGGAATAACACACACAAATGGTAAAAGTTTCTCCATAACGAGTGGGTTAAAGCCTTTTACTAAACGAAGTTCTGAGGTCGAAGCAAAATAACTATTTGCAGTCATATATGGGTATTGTCGAGATAAGTACTCATCTTCTTCTGCACCTGAGCGATAGGTAATACTATCAGCGTCTAACCAATCAAAAACGCTATCGGCCATAGCTTCTTCAGACTCATCGGTTGGTAAGTCTTCAATATTTTCTAATAATGCCAACAATGCCTTATGTGCTGGGTTCGTTTTATTATTTGGATCCGTTTGTCGATCGGGCTTTACATGCAATGCATTTAAATTCAAACATGCTTGTAAGTCTGTAATTGTGCCACTTAAGGTACCATTATCAACTGGGTAAGGAACCCCACCCTGCTGTGCCCAGACTTGCTCTAAATGCGTTTTATCAGGATCATCTTTTTTAGTTTGTTTTAGTGCTTTAATTGCCAGCTCTTCAGCTGCAAAGGCATACCATTTAGCCTGTTGATGGTTTTGAATATTGCTACTACGCTGCACTTGCACCATTAAATTAGCACTCATCTCAACTGCTAACATAGCCGCTAGCGCCACAATAAATAGCACAATAACAAGCGCAGCACCTTTAGAACGTTTAGTAGCAATCATGGCTTGCCACCCGTTCCATTATTGCCATTATTTGCTTGGGCAGTGACTTTGCCTTCACCTGGCACTAAAAACACGCGACGAATGGGTTCCTGTTCTATTTTTTGAATAGTAACTGCCACCGCTTTTGGCAGTGCTTTAATTTGCCACTGTTCTTGCCATTCGTCTTTATCATCTAAAAATTCAAATTTAAGGTCTTCAATATCTTCTAAAATGACTTGTGAACGCGGTTCCATGTTATCTAGTTGATCAACATACACCCGATACACTCGCTCAAGCTTGTCATCTATGACGCGATAACCAACCGCTTGCAGTTCAGAACGCGGTAGTAAGTTAATTGGGTTAACCCAACCATCACGAACAAAGCCAATGCCATCGTATTGGCTATCAAGAACATAACGACCAGCTAACACATACGTGTCTTGAAAATCACCAGCTTCGTTTCGAACCTGACGCTTAGTCATTTGGCTAAAATCTTGGTCCATTAAACGAAATAAAGTTTGAAAGCCATTTAACTCAGCAATCGTCTCGTCTGAGGCTTCTTTTGCTTTGGTTGTCGAATCCAGTATTTGATGGGTCGATAACACCACAAAGGCTAAGATGCCCATGGCGACAATCACTTCAAGTAAGGTAAAACCGCGTTGCTTCACTACTTATCACCTTTATTCAAATAAGTAGAAAGCTCATACACTGGGTATTCAAGCTTTTCATCGGCGAACACGTTAATGGTGACCTTTACAAAGGTTTTATCAGCAGTAGGAACCACGTCCTGACGCCAATACCATTCAAAACCAGCGAGCGTTTCAGTACCTTTAACGCCATTTTTGCCTGTCCATTTATCGCCTTTGGCGCGTTGCTCAACCATTACATTCTCAGCAACCCAAGAAGCATAAGTTTGCTCTTCAATCGACGAAAGATGATTAATATGTTCGCCAGTTGCCTGCATTGCGGCAATACCAGCCATTGCACAAATAGCCAGTGCAACCATCACTTCAAGTAAGGTAAAACCTGCTGACTTATTCATTATTCAGGCTCCATACGAAACTTTACCGGGGCCATAAATTCGCCTTCGATAAAATATTGCGGTTCACGCTCTTCTTTAAGCTCGTAAACCAATTGAAACGCACTGACTTCGCCAGAAGATAAAATAAGTACCTGCGGTATTTTGAGCTTTTGTAGCTCAAGTAGGCTGTCTTCGTCACCACCGCTCATTAATTCACGCCAGTTTGACTGCTCTAATAAGTTATTTTGTGCCCAGGCTAAATCATCAAGGTTAAGAGTGAGCTTAAAGCGTTCATCAACCTTAATTGGGGCAAACAATTTTTCACGATCAAAAGTAACCCACTTATCACCGTCAAAAACTAAAAATTCAAATGTATCTTGGTCAAGATGAAAACCCAGCTCAACCTGATTTAAAATCGCAAACTCAGACGCCATATTAATCGTGGTATGTAATCTGAGCGCTTGTTTTTCGAGTTCTTCTTCAGCACCACCATCAAAACTGTAGGCAACCATCTTGGTGACAAAACCAATCACCACGAGCACCATTAATATTTCGATGAGGCTAAACCCTTTCGCGTGCTTAGCACGGCCAGCCAAACGCAAACGACCAAGGCTTACCATAATAGTAAGCCTTGATGCGTATAAGCTTTGTTCAGTTGGCTGAATTTAGGCATTATTACTTTTCTTCATCCCAGTTACCGATGTCATCATCAGTACCTGCTTCACCATCAGGACCCATTGAGAAAATATCAATTTTACTGATTTCTCCTGGGCTGATTAGTTGGTAAGTGTTACCCCATGGATCTTCTGGTAATTTCTCAAGGAAACCGCCATCTGGAAAACGTCTTGGAATTGGCTCAATGCTTGTTTTATTTACTAGCGCTTCTAAGCCTTGCTCTGTGGTTGGATACGCTTTGTTTTTAAGCTTGTATAGGCTTAACGCATCTTCAATTTGTTGAATATCTAAGTGTGCTTTATCGATTGCAGCTTCTTCTTGCTGACCCATGATATTTGGCGCCACAATTGACATGATCATACCGATAATAACCAGTACTACCATGACTTCTAGTAATGAGAAACCTGACTGTTTGTTCACAAAAATACCTCTAACTTTCTTCAAAAATTTATTATAGAGCGGCAGTGTTAGCTGCTAATTGCTCTAGTGTTCCCTAATTTAAAGACCTACAGCCTTATTCATTGCCATAATCGGCTGTAGTATTGCCATAACAATAAACAATACAATTACCGCCATTGAAGCAATCATCGCGGGCTCTAATAGTTTCAGAGACACGTTTACCATGCTCTCAAACTCACGATCTTGGTTATTTGCAGCACGCTCAAGCATTTGCTCAAGTTCACCTGATTTTTCACCACTGGCTATCATGTGCAGCATCATAGGTGGGAAAAGTTTGGTTTGCTGAAGTGAAGCACGAAGACTCGCCCCTTCACTCACACGTGTTGCAGCATCTTGAACTGACTTTTTCATTTTTTCGTTAGCCAGTACACCACCTGAGATACGCATCCCTTCAAGTAGCGGCACTGAGCTTGACGATAAAATACTTAAAGTTCGAGCAAAACGCGCCGTATTAACACCGCGTGCTACCTTACCAATACCCGGTAAATGCAGCACTTTTTCGTCATACCAGTAACGAATATGCGGCTGCTTAAGCGCTTGCTTAATGGCCACAGCTAACACAGTTATAATGACTAAACTAATAAACCAGTAGTTTTGCACAAAATTACTGGCGGCCATTACCCATTCGGTAGTCCAGGGTAATACTTGTTTTGATTTTTCGAAGGTCTTCAAGATTTTTGGTACCACAGTACCTAACAATACAGAGACAATCGCAATAGCAAATACCACCAGAATGGTTGGATAAACCATCGCCTGTGTGATTTGACTACGCATATGCTGACGTTGTTCCGTGTAATCAGCTAAACGATTTAAAACCTGGTCTAGGTGACCTGATTTTTCACCGGCTGCCACCATGGCACGATACAAATCATCAAATACATGCGGAAACTCACTCATGCCATCTGCTAAGGTGTAACCTTCAACAACCTTTGAACGTACAGCCATCAGCATGCGCTTTAAACGCGGCTTTTCACACTGCTCAGCCACCGCCATGACAGCCCCTTCAACAGGTAATGCTGACTGGATTAAAGTTGCGAGCTGACGAGTGATTAATGCTAAATCTGAGGTCGAAATTTTTGGTTTAAAGAAGCTACCAAACAAAGAGCTTTTTGCCCCAGTAGCTTGCTTTTCGCCTTCTGCAGCAGCAACGACTTCTAAAGGCATTAAACCTTGATCGCGCAAAGTTTGGCGGATTTGCTTTACCGTATCGGCTTCAAGAATGCCTTTTTTCTCTTTACCTCTGCCATCAAGGGCACGGTATTCAAATGCTGCCATGATTAACCTTCCTCACGTGTTACACGCAAGACTTCTTCTAAGGTAGTGCGACCTGCAAGTACGCGATTACAGCCATCTTGGCGAATACTTGGGCTATGTTTACGAATGTACTTCTCAACACTTTGTTCGCCTTTACCGCTGTGTATCATTTCGCGAATTGTTTCATCAACAACCAGCAACTCATGAATACCAGTACGACCGCGATAACCATTAAAGTTACACTCTTCACAACCAACTGCACGATAAATTGTTGGCGGCTCAGCAGGATTGACACCTAATAACTGACACTCGCGCTCATCAGCAATGTGACCTTCTTTACAGCTATTACATAAAGTACGTACAAGACGTTGTGACAATACACCGAGTAACGATGATGACAGCAAGAAAGGCTCTACGCCCATGTCTTCCATACGCGTGATAGCACCAGCAGCTGTATTAGTATGCAGTGTTGACATAACCAAGTGACCGGTTAATGACGCTTGCACACCAATTTGTGCTGTTTCAAGGTCACGGATCTCACCAACCATTACGACGTCAGGGTCTTGACGAAGGATGGCACGTAAACCTCGGGCAAAGGTCATATCTACCTTGGTATTTACCTGAGTTTGACCAATACCAGGGATCTCGTACTCGATAGGATCTTCAACGGTAAGAATATTGCGGTCCCGTGAGTTTATTTGGCTCATGCCCGCATACAAGGTGGTACTTTTACCAGAACCCGTAGGACCGGTTACTAAGATAATACCGTGTGGCTTACTGATTAAATCAGCAAACAATTCACGGTTACGCTCAGTCATACCTAAATCTTCTAGGTTCAGGCGAGCGTTATTTTTATCAAGTAGACGTAGCACAACACGCTCACCAAAGCTTGATGGCATCGTTGATACACGCACATCAACAGCACGACCTGCAATACGTAAACTAATACGACCATCTTGCGGTATACGTTTTTCAGCAATATCTAGTTTTGCCATTACCTTAATACGCGACACTAACAATGAAGCAAGTTTTCGGTTCGGCTTTAATACTTCTTTTAATACACCATCAACCCTAAAGCGAATTACTAGCTCTTGCTCGAAGGTTTCGATGTGAATATCTGAAGCACCTTCTTTGATTGCTTCGCTCAGCATTGCGTTGATCAGTTTGATGATTGGTGCATCGTCATCACCAGCTAGTAGATCTTCAGTTTGCGGTAATTCATCTGCAAGCGAGAATAAATCAACCTCGTTGCCGATATCTTCCATCATTTGCTGTGTTTCAGAGCTGTCACGCTGATAAGAAGCCTCAAGCAACAGCTCAAATTTGTCATCAGGTAATTGTTCTAGCGAAAAACCATGACCCGCAATACGGCGTACTTCAAGTAAAGCATCAACATCTAACTCACCGCGATAATACACAGTCCAGTTATCTTGATCTTTACTCAATAATACGCCTGTACGACGCGCGTACGAGAATGGCAAACGCTTGGTTGGCAAGCTAACAAGATCATCACTTGTTAGCAGCTCATCATGACTTGCTGGCGTTTCTGGCGCTAGCTCATCATTGATTTCTGTAATTGCATTAGTCATCGTTGCGCTCATTCGCGTTTTGTTGTTTTAGGTACTCTTCGTACGTTGGCGGTAATATCAGGGCATCATTCCATTCAGGAAGAATTGGTGCATCCGTCAACGGCATTAAATCAATACCATCTTCTTTTTGTTTGTGTTGTTCGCCACGAATAAAGTTATATTTCGAGTGGCTCAATTTATTCATGCTGATGCCATCGCGTACAATGGTAGGACGAATAAATACAATCAGATTACGTTTACGCTTACTCGTGCTGGTTGAGCGGAATAAATGGCCAAGTACTGGGATATCACCTAATAATGGTACTTTAGAAACACTTTCTTGCACGTCTTCATCAATCAAGCCGCCCAGTACAACCATGCCGCCATCATCAGCCATAACCGTGGTTTTAATTGCACGTTTGTTTACTGAAATATCAACCGCAGTCGCACCACTTACACTCGAAACCTCTTGTTCAATTGTTAACTGAACTGCCGAGCCGTCATTGATTTGTGGTGTCACTTTTAGTTTTACACCCACTTCTTGACGTTCAACTGTTTGGAATGGATTTGCGTTATTTGAGCCAGTTTGCGAACCTGTGATTATCGGCACTTCTTGACCAACAATCATTGATGCTTCTTCGTTATCCATGGTCGTTACAGACGGCGTAGCAAGAATATTAGAGTTCGTGTCCGTTGAAACAGCTTGGATAATTGCACCCCAGTCATTTTTAACAATTCCCATTGCTAGACCATTGATACCACCAAGTAATGAAGCAAGAGCCGTTAAATCACCTTCTTGTGTTTCAGAAGTATTCGTTACTGTACCTGTTTCAGTACCAACAACCGTGCCTTCAATCGTTTTATCACGCGCCTGTTCAGCAGCAACAGCTAACGAACCAACAGGCACTGTTGTGCCATTGTTGAACTGCATCATGCCGCCTTGCTCTGAAATCCACTGTAAGCCTAAGTTGATACCATCGGCTTCTAACACCTCAACGATAATAGCTTCAACTAAAACCTGTGCTCGACGAACATCAAGACGCTCGATAACTTGCTCAAGCGAGCGCATGGTGTCAGGCTGTGCAGTAATTACGAGTGAGTTTGAATCTGGGTGTGCTTCAATGCTTGTTTCGTTTTGATTACGAGAGCGAGTCTTAGTTGCACCACCTTGCGCGTCTTCTGCCAGTGTTTTACTCACGCCCTGCAATACTTTTACAAGGTCTTCTGCTTTGGCGTAATTAAGGTAGATTACTTTGGTGTTACCTTGGTTCTCTAACTCACCATCTAAACGGCTAATCAATTCAACAGCACGTGTACGTGCTTGCGCTTCACCACTGACAATCACACTGTTAGTACGACCATCAGCAACAACTTTAGGAATTAAAAACTCAGGAACGCTCCCTTTGCCACCATCTTTATAAATATTCTCAACAACAGACACTACATCGTCAGCGGTAGCAAATTTAAGTTTTACGATATCAACACGCTTGTCACCTGCTTGGTCAACAGAGCGAATAATTTCAACTAAGCGGTTAACTGAAGCAGCATGACCGGTCAACATCATCACGTTCGCAGCATTAAAGTTAGCAACGTGGCCGCCATCTTTTTGGTCGCTAAATTGACGAACTAGCGGGCCAAGCTCTTGCACACTCACATTTTTAACACGTACAACACGAGTCACCATCATATCGCCACTGGCTTGGTTATCATCTGTGATCAGCGGTACATTTGACTTTTTAGCATCAGAGCTTTTTTCAATTTTGATTATACCGTTATCCATTTCAACAGCTGAATAACCATAAACCTCAAGGACGTTTAAGAAAAACTGATAATAAAGCTTTTCGTCCATTAACTCGTAACTGCGAACATTGACTTTACCGCGCACATTCTGATCAATAATGACGGTTTTATTTAAGTTTTTACCTACGATATTAATAAACTCATTAATATCTGTGCCTTTAAAGTTAGCCGCATACTCGACAGCAGATACTGAAAGCGATAATCCTGTTAATAAAAAAAGCGCTGTATATTTAGCTAACCCTTTTTTGATTTTTGAGAGGTGTAGCGCGTGAACCATTCTATAAAAACTCCAAAGCTAGTTATTGCAGGCTAAATTGCACATCAATTTGCTCACCATCGCGTTCGATAGTGATACTTGCGTCAGTACTATTTCGTAATTCGTTTATTGCTGACATTGCCTGTTTTAAATCATTTAATTGATAGCCATTAATCGCAATAGCTAAATCATTGTTCATTAGTCCCATCTGCTTGAATAAAGCAGGATCTTTACCTGGGCTTAAGCGATAACCCACTAACTCACCATTAACCATCGCTTGAGAGACGCGAATGTAATCAAATAGTTTACCGGGATCATCCAATACTTCTTCACGCGTTTCGATAAGAGCTTCTTTTACTTCTTCATCTTCTGTCGCATTTATTTCATTATTATCGATAAGCTGAGGACCAGCTTTTAACTCTGACTCTTTACGTGCTGCCAATACAGGCATAGACACTTTTTTGGTAAAGTCGAGGCCATCCAGCATTAAGGTTTCAAAACGACCGCTTACATCTAAAATTACTCGGTCAGGTAATACTTGAGCAAGCTTGGCACGAGTGCCTTTAATTGCATCATCGACAACATAGGTTTCTTGCTTGCCTTGAGATTCAATAATAGCAAGACCCGCTTGATCATTTTGGCTGACCGCAACAATACCAGTTAGGTTAATACTTAGACGTGTTTCAGGGGCATTGTTAATGACTTGATTTTGTTTCGCGGCAGGTTTTTTAGTTTCGACAACAACTTTGCCGAATAGATTTTGTTCAATAATTTGGCGAGAGCTGACTGTCTCAACTCGTTTAGCCATGCTGTTAACACCGGTTACTGGCAGTGCTCTTGTATCGGGTTCTGGCCACACAAGCCAAAACAGCTTAGATGACAAAAAAGCAATGTAAACAACAACTAACAGCACTACAAATGCACTTAGCTTGGCATGAGGTAAGCCGTTTAAAAACTGTTTAACTTGTTGTAAGTGTTGATCCATAAACTCTATTTCTTATTTTAATTTACTGCTTGATAGCTGGCCTATAGTACCTTTTCATTTTTCATTCAACAAGCGCACGTATATTAAACTTTGTAAACAAGGTAATTTCGACAAACAGGGGCTGCAAGGAATAACTATGACTATTTCTTTGTGATTAAGTTTCATGGTAAATTTTGCCTATATATAAGCAGCTTTAAAAGAGCACAATTGTGTCAAAAGGTAACACTCAAAAGTCGCAAGACAAACAAGACGAATTAAGCGTGCGCCTTGATAAATGGTTATGGGCTGCCCGCTTTTATAAAACCCGCTCAATAGCACGAGACATGGTGCAAGGCGGCAAAGTACATTATAATGGACAACGTACCAAGCCCAGCAAAATTGTCGAAGTAGGTGCAGTGGTAAAACTGCTACAAGGGGTCGACGAAAAGGTTGTGACAATCGAAAAGATCCTTGAAAAACGTCAAGGTGCCCCCATTGCACAAACCTTATATCAAGAAACTCAAGCTAGTATTGAGAAACGCGAAGCAAATGCTATCGCCCGAAAGAACAACAGCTTCTTTGCTCCACATCCTGATCGTAAACCAGATAAGAAGCAAAGACGTGAACTGTTAAAAATGAAATCAAGTTAGGTAATGCAACTCATGCAACAAGATTTACTTCATCGTTATATATTTGATCAGCTCGATGTACGTGGCGAACTCGTACAAATTGAAAACACTTATCAAGAGATGATCGCAAACCATAATTACCCAGCACCTGTGCAAACCTTATTAGGTGAACTACTTGTTGCTACCTGCTTATTAACAGCTACTTTAAAGTTTGAAGGCGAAATTGCCGTTCAACTACAGGGCGACGGCCCTGTTAAATATGCGGTAATTAATGGTGACGATAAACAAAACATGCGAGGCATCGCACGTCTACAAGGTGAAGTAACCGGTAGCTCAATAAAAGACTTAATTGGTAATGGCTATATGGTTATTACAATTACGCCAACTAAAGGTGAGCGATACCAAGGTATTGTACCGTTAGAGCACGATAGCTTAGATAAATGCCTTGAAAACTATTTTGAGCAATCGGAACAGTTAAAAACACGTCTTTGGTTTGCGACTGAAGTAACAGCAGACACAGCCAAAGCTGCAGGCTTATTCTTGCAAGTATTACCTGTAAATAAAGATAAATCAGTTGAAGACTTCACTCATCTTGAAGCGATCAGTAACACGATTAAAGATGAAGAGTTACTAGGTTTAGATGCCAATACGGTACTGACTCGACTTTACCATGAAGATAATCCTCAGTTATTCGAACCACAGTCTATTAGCTTCCGTTGTGGCTGTAGCAGAGACAAAACAATTGCTGCATTAGTAAATGTAGGTCAAGACGAATTACTTGCCGACGTGCAAGCAAATGGTGAAGTAAAAATTAGCTGTCATTATTGCTTAAAAGAATACATCTTTAACGAGCAAGATATTAAAGCCATATTTAATTAATACACCATAATAAATATTATTATATTAAAAGCCGCCTCCAGTGCGGCTTTTTTATTAAAAAAAATATCAAAACTAATGATACCGGTGTCATGAAAAAGCGTCATTTTATGACACCGGTATCATTGAAATTATTCATGTTTTTTGCCAAATATATGCCTTTTTAAGCCCTTCAGACACTCGAATATCCCTAATCCTTCTGTTACTATTATTTTAGCAAAAGGGAAAACTAAGAACCCCAGAGCTATCCCGTTCAATCTCTCACAATTTAGGTATAAACATGACTGCAAACGCTACTAGTTTTGTTGATCTTACAGCAGCTGAACTTGTCGAACACGCTATTCGTCGTGGCGAAGGGACTCTAGCCGCTAATGGTGCTTTTGTTGCTAAAACCGGTGTACGCACTGGCCGCTCTCCAAAAGATCGTTTTATTGTTCAAGAGCCAAGCACTGAAAACGAAATCCAATGGGGCAACGTAAACCGCCCATTCGATGCAGACAAGTTTGATGCGTTATGGGCCCGTGTAGAAGAACACGTGAAAAGCAACGACCACTTCATCTCTCACCTAGAAGTTGGCGCTGATCCTGAGCACTATTTACCAGTTGTAGTTACAACAGAAACTGCATGGCATCATATTTTTGCCAAAAACATGTTTATCGAACCTCAAACATACAATACTGCTGACTTCCCTGAGTGGCAGGTAATGAATGTACCTTCATTTGTATGTGACCCAGAGCGTGATGGCACTAACAGTGACGGCACTGTAATCATCAACTTCGCACAACGTAAAGTACTACTAGCTGGTATGCGCTACGCAGGCGAAATGAAGAAATCAATGTTCTCTGTACAAAACTTCCTACTTCCTGCAAAAGGTGTATTACCAATGCACTGCTCTGCAAACGTAGGTGAAGCAGGCGACACTGCGTTATTCTTCGGTCTATCTGGTACAGGTAAAACAACATTATCTGCAGATCCTACTCGTTTCCTTATTGGTGATGACGAGCACGGTTGGGCACCTGGTAGCGTATTTAATATCGAAGGTGGTTGTTACGCTAAATGTATCGACCTTTCACAAAAGAACGAACCAGTTATTTGGAATGCAATTCGCTTCGGTACAATCTTAGAAAACGTGGTACTTGACGAAAACCGTGTTCCAGATTTCCATGATACAAGCCTGACACAAAATAGCCGCGCAGCTTACCCGCTAGAGCACGTTGAAAAACGTAAAGTAGAAAACCGTGCTGGTGAGCCAAAAGCAGTTGTATTCTTAACATGTGACGTGAGTGGTGTTTTACCACCAGTTTCAGTACTAACTGAAGAAGCTGCAGCGTACCACTTCCTAAGTGGTTACACTGCGAAAGTAGGTTCAACTGAAATCGGTTCAACAAGCGACATCGAGTCTACGTTCTCAACATGTTTCGGTGCTCCGTTCTTCCCACGTCCTGCTGGCGTTTATGCAGAGCTTCTAATGAAGCGTGTACGTGAATTCGGCGCTAAAGTATACCTAGTTAACACAGGTTGGACAGGTGGCCCTTACGGTACTGGTCAACGCTTCGATATCCCGACTACACGTGCTGTAGTTGATGCAATCGTATCAGGTAAACTGGCAGATGTTGAAACTCAACACATCGACGTACTTAACCTAGATGTACCAGTTGCAGTTCCTGGTGTAGACAGCCAACTTCTTAACCCAATCAACACATGGGAAGATAAAGAGAAGTACGCAGAATACGCAAACAAGCTAGCTTCTGACTTCACTGAAAACTTCGCTAAATACGATGTTTCAGAAGCAATCAAATCAGCAGGTCCAAAAGCTTAATATTAAGCTTACCCTCAGATTAAAAAACGCCAGCTATATGCTGGCGTTTTTGTTTTTGGGGGATGAGTTAGCGAGAGTAAAGTTAGCAAGGGGAAGGGTAAAGGGTAAAGGGTAAAGTTAGCGAGGGGAAAGTTTTAAGGTCTGGCGTAGGTTGGGTAGAGCGAAGCGAACCCAACACAGAGCTATCAGCTTTCAGCCGTCAGCGATCAGCCGCGCGGTGTGGGTTTTTGGTGCTGCGTGTCCCTCTGCCGGAGGCTATAGGCAAAGTGTACTTGTAGGAATGGCTTCAGCCATGAATGTGTTTGTTATGGTCTGAATTTGGCACTGAAGTGCCTCCTACGGGGCGTTGTTGCTGAGGGTGACTCTGTACTAAACAACCCCACAGTTCAACTTTACGCTTGCTAACTAGCAACTCGCTAACTCATGTTGGGTTTCGCTTCGCTCTACCCAACCTACCTGGAGAATGAGCAGGGTGAGCTTAGAATGCCTCTGCACTAAACAACACCGCAGTTCAACTTTACCCTTGCTAACTTGCAACTCGCTAACTCGTGTTGGGTTTCGCTCCGTTCTACCCAACCTACTAGGAGAATGAACAGGGTGAGCTTAGAATGGCTCTGTACTAAACAACCCCACAGTTCAACTTTACGCTTGCTAACTAGCAACTCGCTAACTCGTGTTAGGTTTCGCTGCGCTCTACCCAACCTACACCTGGAGAATGAATAGGGCACGTTGTGTGGATAGCTCCAGACGCAAAAAAGCCCGACTCTTTCGAATCGGGCTTTCTCTTATTTGGAGCCTGGCGATGACCTACTTTCACATAGCAG
>NZ_JALNTM010000041.1:25876-27600 GCF_023161845.1 Pseudoalteromonas sp. 2CM39R | reverse complement strand
AGCTGATAGCTGATAGCTGATAGCTGATAGCTGATAGCTGATAGCTGATAGCTGATAGCTGATAGCTGATAGCTGATTTTGGAGGTTCTATGTCTGATTTGGTTTTTTCTGATTCGTTTATCGACGGTGACTTTTACTCTACGAGCCAGCGTTTTAGTGTAGATAACCCCGCAACCGCAGAGTTGATTACTCAGGTTTCTAATATTGATGAAGCTGGGGTTGAGCTGGCTTTAAAAAGTGCTGACGAGGCATTTAGCAAACTAAAGCAAACAACAGCAACCGAGCGTAGTGAAACGCTGCGCCGTTGGTATGAGTTGGTTATTGAGCATAAGCAACAGCTTGCTGAGTTAATGACTAAAGAGCAGGGTAAGCCTTTAAAAGAAGCCTTAGGCGAAGTTGAATACGGTGCAGGCTTTATTAAATGGTTTAGTGAAGAAGCAAAGCGCAGTTATGGCGACACAATACCTGCTACTGACAGCAAGCATCGTTTAACAACGATAAAGCAGCCAATCGGTGTGGTGGCTGGTATTACACCTTGGAATTTCCCGATTGCTATGATCACCCGTAAAGTGGCACCCGCTTATGCCGCGGGTTGTAGTTTTGTGATTAAACCTTCGGAGCATACGCCATTATGCGCTATTGCCTTAGCCTATCTTGCTGATAAAGCAGGATTTGTAAAAGGAGCGCTGAACGTGGTGGTCTCCGAAAACGCCAAAATGGTGGGTGAAATCATGACCGAGTCAGAGCGTGTGCGTAAGTTCACATTCACAGGCTCAACCGGTGTAGGTAAGCAGTTACTATCGCAGTGTGCTTCAACAATTAAACAAACGTCAATGGAGCTTGGCGGCAATGCCCCGTTTATTATTTTTGATAATGCCGATTTAGATGAGGCAGTTGCTGGCCTTATGGGGGCTAAGTTTAGAAACGCAGGACAAACCTGTGTTGCCGCTAACCGAATTTTTGTTCAGCGCTCAGTACTTGAAACGGTGCTCGAAAAACTCACAGACAAAGTGGCTGAGTTAAAGGTTGGCAATGGTCTTGATGACGGGGTAGATATCGGCCCATTAATTTACCCTAAAGCAAAAGAGAAAGTTCAAACGCTTGTGCAAGATGCGGTTGATAAAGGGGCGTCGTTAATCGGTGATAACAGTGAGCTTGAAGGTAGCTTTCAAGCGCCATTAATTTTAACCGATGTGACCCCAGAGATGGATATCTATCATGATGAAGTGTTTGGCCCTGTAGTCAGCATTATCGCTTTTGATGACGAACAAGAAGTACTTCAGCTTGCGAACGACGTGCCTTACGGTTTAGCTGCGTATTTTTATAGTGAAAACATCAAGCAAGTTTATCGCGTAAGCGAAGCACTCGAATACGGCATGGTTGGTATTAACGAAGGTCTTATCTCAAACCCAGTAGCGCCATTTGGCGGCGTTAAACAGTCTGGCTTAGGCCGAGAAGGCGGCCACCAAGGGTTAGATGAGTATCTAGAAGAGAAGTATCTTTGTGTTAAGGTTTGAGCGATAAGCGATAAGCGATAAGCGATAAGGCGCGCGAAATAAATTTCACGCCTACAATACCTCGCACCTCGTAGGAACGGCTTTAGCCGTGAATAGGTCAGATCTATTCGGCGTTAAAACGCCTCCTACTATGTAGGCGTCACGCTTGCTTGGCGCGTCTTCCATTCAACACCCTGACGGCAAATCCAAAGACATCGCGCGAAATAA
>NZ_JALNTM010000041.1:0-25776 GCF_023161845.1 Pseudoalteromonas sp. 2CM39R | reverse complement strand
AGCCGTGAATAGGTCAGATCTATTCGGCGTTAAAACGCCTCCTACTATGTAGGCGTCACGCTTGCTTGGCGCGTCTTACATTCAACACCCCTTCGATGGACTAACGCCTTACCAACAAACAACACAATTCGGCTTTAAACTTACAGTTTGCGGCTTAAAGCTTCTAACTCCTCACCTTTATTTTCATAAAATGATAGCGCTGTCATTTTAGTTTTTATATGATAGGAACGAATTATTAACAAAAATGAAAAATAGTACGCAGAAATACCGTACACTCAGGGCTTAAACGAGGAGAAAGTAATGGATTTTAAGAAGTCACTATTCGCGGTAATGCTAGCGACTGCGCCTTTAATGGCAAGTGCAGCATTAACTCAATCGCAAGTTGATCAGTTTGCGGAAGGTACCGAACTGCTGTTTTCGGTAGAAGATAACTTTCGTAATAAAGATGCGGGCTTTTTAGGAAAAATTACCCTCAATAATGGCTCTGATGTGGCGTTGCCTGCAGGCGAGAGCGACTGGCAGCTTTATATTCACTCTGTTCGTAAAATCTCAACCGAGCATGTCGCTGGCCTAAACATTGAACACGTTAATGGTGACCTTCATCGCATCGTACCAACGAGTTCATTTAAAGGTTTAGCCGCAGGTGAAAGTTTAGAGTTGCCGTTTGACGCGCAAGTATGGATTGTTGCTTACAGTGACTTTATGCCACGGGCATTTTTTGTTTCAGGTAAGAATAAACCAGCCGTATTTGCCAACACCGACACTGAAGACTTTAAACAGTTTGTAACGCCATTTACCCGTGAAAATCAGTTACGCCGTTACAATGAGCCAAAAGATTTATCGGTTTTAGCAACGGCAAAAGTACGTTTCGAGCGTAATAGCACTGATAAGGTGTCGGTTAGTAAAGAGGATGCATTAAAGCGTATTATTCCTAAGCCTCGTAAAGTCGATTTTAATCGAGGTAGCGCAACGTTGAACAATAATTGGCAAATCAGTTATCAAGGCCAGCTTAAGCACGAAGTTATGGTGTTTATGCAAGACTTACAAGATGACTATGGCATTAGCCTTAAAGCACAGCCTGATCATATCAATGTCGGCAAAGACAAAGTAATACGCTTAAAAGTTGACCCTAAACTCAATAATGCAAAAGCTGAAAGCTACACTCTAGAGATTGATGATGAAGTGATCACTATCGTAGGTAGCGATAACGCCGGTGTGTTTTATGCGATGCAAAGCTTATTAAACCTGATTCCTGCAAATAGCCAAGGCAGTGCCAGCTTACCGCAGTTAGAACTTGAAGACTCACCGCGTTATGGTTGGCGTGGTATGCATTACGATAATGGTCGTAACTATCATGGCAAAGAAGCAATGTTCAAGCTGGTTGAGCAAATGGCTCGCTATAAAATGAATAAGCTACACTGGCACTTTTCAGAAGATGAAGGTTGGCGACTTGAGATCCCAGGCTTACCAGAGCTCACCGACGTTGGCGGCTATCGCTGCTTTGATTTAGAAGAACGCGAGTGCTTATTAACTCAGCTTGGCACAGGGCCATTTAAATCAGGCTCTGGCAACGGTTATTTGAAACGTGATGAGTTTGTTGAGCTATTAAAGTTTGCGAAAGACCGCCACATTCAAATCATCCCTGAAGTTGAAGGCCCAGGCCATGCACGTGCCTCAATCAAAGCGATGGAAGCGCGTTATCACAATATGTTAGAAGAAGCTGAGAAAGCCGCTAAAAACAACATTAAAACGCGCTCTGCAAACAAAGAAATTCAACACATAGATATGGGGCCAGCAACGCAATATTTGCTTACTGATCCAAAAGATACCTCTGTGTATATGACGGTACAAAACTACAAAGATAACTCGATGAATGTGTGTATGGACTCAACCTACGCATTTTTAGATAAAGTGACTTATGAACTTCAGCAGATGTATCGCGAAGCAGGTGTGCAGTTAAAGAACTTGCATATTGGTGGTGATGAAGTCGGAGCAGGTTCGTGGATAGGCTCGCCAATCTGTCAGGCGTTATTTGCTGATCCTAATAACGGTGTAGCTGGCCCGGCTGATTTAAAACCTTATTTCACACAACGTGTTGCAACCTTACTTGAAAAACGCGGTATTTCTCCGGGTATTTGGGAAGATGGCATCATGTATGACCGCGAAAATTCATTTAAACGTGATGAGTTCCCTAATAAAACCTTTACGGTAAATACTTGGGATAACATTTGGGAATGGGGCGTTGCCGATAGAGCATACCGCCTAGCAAATGCCGGTTATCAAGTGGTGTTATCACACGGTACGCATTTGTACTTTGACCACCCATACGAAGCAAGTCCTGAAGAGCGTGGTTATTACTGGGCCACTCGTTACACAGATACTAAAAAAGCCTTTAATTACATGCCTGATGACGTGTATGCCAATGCCGATTACACCCGTACTCGTGAGCCAATCGTTAATTTAGAAGCGTTGGTGGGCCGCCCATTACCTAAACTTGAAAAGCCTGAAAATATTCTAGGTATGCAAGGTCAGGTATGGTCAGAAACAATCCGTACTGAAGAGCAAGTGTTAGCAATGATCTTCCCGCGTATTTTGTCAGTGGCAGAGCGCGCATGGCACAAAGCCGATTGGGAAGGCGAAAACGTCGATAGTAAAAAACAAGCAAAAGACTGGGCTGAGTTCTCAAGTGCTGTAGGCTTAAAAGAGCTTGATAAGTTAGCCAAAGACGGCATCAATCTGCATTTACCAGTCCCGGGCGGTGTGATTGAAAATGGGAAGTTATATGCCAATAGCGCATTTGCATATTTGAGCATTGAATACAGCCTAGACAACGGCCAAAGCTGGCAAACTTACGTTGAGCCTGTGAAGGTTGATAACAATGCAAAAGTTGCGCTACGCACCCGCTTAAACGCAAAACAAACCAGTCGCGTCACAGTTGTTGGTGAGTAGTGCTTTGTGATAAAGAAATGTGACGCCTACAGCAAAGTGTAGGCGTCATTTTTGCTTGCGCGTCTGGCTAAATCTGGCGGCCTTAAAACTTCGCGCGAAATAAATTTCACGCCTACAATACCTCGCATCTCGCATCTCGCATCCCGTAGGCGTCACGCTTGCTTGGCGCGTCTTACATTCAACACCGTTCGCTCAAAACTGACAGCTGAAAGCTGACGGCTAATCCAAATTCATCGCGCGAAATAAATTTCACGCCTACGGTATCTAAAAAATATGTCAGCGCTGTCATTTTTGTTGCGATAGTGTTATAAATATTTAATATCTATTTTATATAATCATCTGAATCAGCAGCGCCGTAGAGTTGAACTGTGCTGTTATGGGAAATGTTATGTCTGAAATGAATAAACAAAGCAGTGTTGTGCCTATGGCGATTGTTGCCACGCTGTTTTTTATACTGGGTTTTGCTACATGGTTAAATGGTTCACTGATGCCATTTTTACAGCAAATTTTGCAGCTTTCACCGTTTCAGGCATCGCTGATTATTTTCTCGTTTTATATTGCGGTGACTTTTACGGCTTTACCTTCGGCGATGATCATCAGAAAGGTAGGTTATAAAAACGGTATGGCGCTGGGTATGGCGACCATGATGGTAGCAGGTTTACTGTTTATTCCTGCTGCAAAAACGCAAATTTTTGCACTGTTTTTATTCGCTCAACTTGTTATGGGAGCTGGGCAAACGTTATTACAAACAGCGGTTAACCCATACGTAGTAAGAATCGGCCCAGAAGAGTCAGCCGCGGCTCGCGTTAGTATTATGGGTATATTGAATAAAGGTGCAGGTGTTGTTGCGCCGATAGTATTTACCGCACTGATACTCAGCGATTTTGAAGGTTTTGTAGGTAAAGAACTTAGCCAAACTGATATTGATGCCATGGCCAATGGCTTAATATTACCGTATTTAGGGATGGCTATTTTTATTGGTATACTCGGCTTTGCAGTTACTAAAATGCCATTACCAGAGTTAATAGATGACGATGTTGATGAGCAAAAACCGGGGCAGGTAAAAGAAGCGCTGAGTCATCCGAGTCTTGCCTTAGGGATTGTGGCACTTTTTGTTTATGTGGCAGTTGAAGTAATTGCTGGTGATACCATTGGCAGTTTTGCGCTGTCGTTAGGTGTTGAAAAATACAGTGTTATGACATCGTACACCATGGGTTGTATGGTGCTAGGTTACTTTTTAGGGATTTTACTTATCCCAAGAGTGTTATCGCAGCAAACAGCGCTGACAATTTCAGCGGTATTGGGTTGTGTGTTAACTCTAGCGATTGTTACAGGTAGCAATGAAACTGTATTTATATCAACATTATTTGGCCTAAAATCGGTACTGCCAGATACCTTATTGCTCATTGCTGTGCTAGGCTTTGCTAATGCGATTGTTTGGCCTGCAGTTTGGCCGTTAGCATTATCTGGTTTAGGCAAGCTAACTAGTGTAGGCTCTGGTCTGCTCGTTATGGGGATTGCCGGTGGAGCGTTTGGTCCATTATTTTGGGGCTTAGCAAGTGGCGGCGTAAAAAGCGCAGAAGCACAACAAATGGCTTATATTGTGATGTTGCCTTGTTATTTATTCATACTTTTCTATGCTGTTAAAGGTCATAAGATGAAAAGTTGGAAGTAATTATGAGTTTGAGGTTGGGTGAAAAGCGCACCGCCTTGAACTTTGAAAAGCATTTCTAGTAAATAGAAATAATCCCGTGTGTAATGCCACCGAAAGGTGGCATTTTTTTGTTTGGGATTTGAAAAATTAGGCGCTAGGTATTAGGGGGGAGGCTCTAGGTGCTAGGCTTTCGCGTGAAATAAATTTCACGCCTACAATATTTCGCATCTCGCACCTCGTAGGAACGGCTTTAGCCGTGAATTATCTTAGAGAGTTCGGCACTAAAGTACCTCCTACATCGTAGGCGTCACGCTTGCTTGGCGCGTCTCAAACACGGCACTGCTGCTAACATTTCGCGCCTACAAGATTTCACACCTACATTCCCCCGCACCTCGCAGCTCTCGTTCGTAGGAACGGCTTCAGCCGTGAATTATCCTTAAAGACTTCGGCGTTAAAACGCCTCTTACCATGTAGGCGTCACGCTTGCTTGGCGCGTCTTACATTCAAAACCCAGGCGTCAAAACAATACGGTGCCAACAAACAAAAATAATTCAGCTAAAAGCTATTACCTACAAACAACACAGTTCGGCTCAAAACTGACAGCTGAAAGCTGACGGCTTTTAGAACTGAAAACAGGTATCGAAGATTAAACTAAGTCTAGAGATTGAAGTAGACAATATTTAGGAAAATATATGGATTTACAAAAGGGGAGAAGTGGGGCGACTGATGGGGCTTGAACCCACGACAACCGGAATCACAATCCGGGGCTCTACCAACTGAGCTACAGCCGCCACTGAGATACACCTCGTTTGGTGTGGCGCGCATATTACATAATTAAGGTTAGCTTGTGAAGCCCTAAATTGAAAAAAGTAGAAAAAACTTATTTGCCTCAGAAAATTCAGAAAACCATCACTGGTCAGCTCGCGTTCAGTTTCGCAGATTAGACTTGCGGCTTTTGTAATTGAGCAAATACTCATTTCGTAGTTTTATGCGTAATTTAATGATTTTTTAACCAAAGATCATATATAATTTGTACAGCGTGACGCTACAAATGAACTTCAGGAGAGAACATGGATACAATAATGAACTGGATCAACGAGAATTCAGGTTTAATCATACATTACGCCGTTCAGGCGGTTCTAGCGCTAATCATTTTCTTCATCGGTGGTCGCATCGCTAAATTCTGCGAAGGCTTAACTGAAAAAGCATTTGATAAAAAGAAAGTCGATAAAGCTGTAGGTTCATTTGTTGCTAGTATTGTCTATGCAATTGTATTTGCTGCAACAATCTTAATGGCACTATCTCAATTAGGTATTGAAACTACTTCATTCATTGCTATTTTAGGTGCGGCTGGTTTAGCAGTAGGTTTAGCACTTCAAGGTTCACTATCTAACTTTGCATCAGGTGTTTTAATCATCTTACTTCGTCCTTTCAAATCAGGTGACTATGTAGAAGCAGGTGGTAAAGCGGGTACAGTTAAGAAAATCGAAATTTTCTCTACAGAATTACGTACACCAGACAACAAAGTAATTATCATGCCTAACTCATCAATTATGGGCAGCCCAATTACAAATTTCTCTCGTGAATCAACTCGTCGTATCGATTTAGTAATCGGTGTTGGTTACGATGCAGATCTTAAAGAAGCAAAAGCAGTTCTTAAATCAGTTTTAGATAAAGAAGAGCGCTTATTAAAAGACCCAGCATACACAGTAGCGGTATCTGAGCTTGCAGATTCAAGCGTAAACTTTGTGGTTCGCCCTTGGGTTAACTCAGCTGATTACTGGCCAACGTATTTCGATTTAATGGAAAACATTAAGATCGCATTAGACGATGCCAACATCACAATCCCATTTCCGCAAATGGATGTTCATTTGCACAAAGAAGACTAATTAAGTCTAACGTACAAGTAGTAAAGGTTATTTTTTAATGAAATTAAAAGCATTATCAATTCTAGTTGCAGCAAGCGCTGCAACTAGCGCATTCGCAGCAGATGAAACCAAAACTTGGGATGTAACCAGTGAACTAGGTGCCATTATTACAAGTGGTAACACTGAAACAACAACACTTAAAGGTGGTGTTAAGGTTTTACATAACTTAGAAAACTGGAATAACGAGTACAAGTTAGACGGCATCTACAAAGAAGATGAGATCGAAAACGACCAAGGTGTAAAAGAAACACAGCGTACCAACGAAAAGTACTCAATCTCAGCGCAAGGTAACTATAAATTAAACGAAAAGCACTCACACTTATTCATCTACGGTTCGCACGTATCTGATTACTTTGGTGCATACCGTAACGAATCAGTTATCTCAGCGGGTTACGGTTTACGCTTAATCGACCGTTCTGACATGTGGCTAAACGCTGAAATCGGTCCAGGTTATAAGTACTTCCAATATCCTGATGGCAGCACAGAAGTTGATGAAAACGGTAATTCACTTGCAGGTGAGCGTGAGGGTGAAGCAATCGCCTTAGGTAAAGTTGATTACAACTGGCAAATTTCAGACAGCGCACGTTTTACTCAGTTAGTATCAGTTGAATATGGTGATACCAATACTAAAACACGTTCAGAGTCTGCAATTCTAGCTAAGATCAACGGCTCACTACAAATGAAAGTAGCTTACAACATCACCCACAACTCAGATGTTGCTGATGATAAAGAAAACACAGATACAGAAACGTCACTAACGCTAGTTTACAGTTTTTAACTAAATAAACCGTTTTGTTGACAATTTAATGACAAAAAGGGACGAAAGTCCCTTTTTTATTTCCCTGTATTTCAGGTAGAATAGACAATCTTTTTGACTGTAGAACTATGGATATCCCTACTTGTGATGTTATTTAAAAGACTCTTCATTACTTTTTTGCTGTTAACTTCCGCATCAGTATTGGCTTTTACTCCTACAGCCGCACAAATCGAACAATTTAAAAAGCTTCCTAGAGCGCAGCAAGAGGCGCTAGCAAGGCAGTATGGTGTAGATTTATCAACGATTACAGGTAAGAAATCTTCAACCGACCAAATTGAACAAGAATCAACAATCCAACCTCGTTTAGAACAAGAAAAAGAACAATTAACAGATGAAGAGCGCTTTGCTCCAAAAGTTGATGAAGTAAAGCCTTTTGGTTATGACTTGTTTGCTGGTGAGCCAACATCATTTATGCCAAGTGAAAATGCGGCAGTTCCTGAAACCTACTTAATTGGTCGTGGAGATTCACTTAACATCAACTTTTACGGTAAAGAAAGCGAGAGCTATGAAGTTGTTGTTGACCGCGAAGGGCGTATCAGCATTCCAAACTTAAGTCCTGTTCAAGTGGCGGGTCTGACTTTTGCAGAAGTCAAAGAGTTAATCAAAGCAAAAGTTGAACAAGAAGTAATTGGTATTAAAGCATTTGTTTCAGTAGGCAAACTTCGTAGCATTCGTGTGCTAGTGCTTGGTGAAGCGTACAAGCCGGGTAGTTATTCTGTTTCATCACTGACTACCGTATCGCATGCATTATTTGTTAGTGGTGGGGTATCTGATATTGCTTCACTACGTAATATTCAAGTTAAACGTGCGGGTAAGGTTGTCGCAAACTTTGACTTGTATGATCTATTAATCAACGGTGATAGCAGCAACGATATTATTTTAAAGCCTGGCGATGTGGTGTTTATCCCATCAGTTGGCTCACAAGTCGCTGTTGAAGGCTTAGTAAAGCGCCCTGCTATTTTTGAGCTTAAAAAAGGCGAAACAGCAGCACAGTTATTAAAAATGGCGGGTGGTTTAAAGCCGCAAGCTTACGCTAAAAAAGCAATTGTAGAACGCTTCAATAACAATAATATGAAAGAAGTATTATCAATTGACTTTAGTAGCAATCAAATTAACTACACTCCTCGTGATGGCGATCGTATTCGTTTTAATCCAGTAAGCTTCCAATATCAAAACAGCATTAGTTTAATTGGTGCTGTTGCACGTCCGGGTCATTATCAGTGGCATCAAGGCAAGCATATCTCTGACGTTCTAACTTCAGTGCGTGGTGACTTGCTGCCTCAGGCTGACTTAGGTTACGGGTTACTTGTTCGTGAAGTTAATGTAGCAGGTGATATTCAAGTTTTTCAATTTGATATAGCACAAGCGATTGTTAAGGCTGCAGAGCATGATTTAGAGTTAAAAGCTAACGATAAGCTTTTTGTATTTAGCCGTTATCAAGAAAAGCAAGCTGAAGAAACGGCACTTGCAAATATGGCGCTTACAGAAGCGCAGCAAGAGCAGCAGTATAAAGTAAAACAATGGCATCAATACCAGCAAAGAGAGTTTGAAAAATACATCGGTGTTACAGGCTCATCAGCAGGAATAAAGTCAAAAGAAGACAGAACTAAATCGATTGCAGATATTGCCAAGCACAATTTAACTGACGATGAAGAGCTACTTGAGACAAAAGATTATGCAGTTTTCAGTCGTTTTAATCTATTAAAGCCAATTATTTCTAAACTAAAGCAGCAAGCTACAGTCACTATGGCAATGCAGCTTGTAGAAATAAATGGCCATGTAACTTACCCAGGTGTTTATCCGCTTACAGTTAATGGCGAAGTAAACGATTTGATAGCCGCCGCCGGTGGTTTACTTGAGTCTGCTTATACTGAGCAAGCTGAAATAACCCGTGTAATGGATGGCGACGCATCAAAAGTTAAACATATAAAATTTAACCTGCAAGCTGCCATGTTAGGTAGTAATGGCGAAAATATAGCATTACGTAGTAAAGATAGTATAAATATTTTTTCTATTCCTAATTGGCAAGAAAACGTAAAGGTAGAGCTTAAAGGCGAAGTGAAATTCCCTGGTGTTTACACTATTCGTCGCGGTGAAACATTAAGCAACTTACTAGAACGCGCAGGCGGTTTTTCTGAATTTGCCGCGCCAAATGCTGCTATTTTCACTCGTGAAGCTATTCGCAAACAAGAGCAACAGCAATTAGCAAAACTTTCGGAAGATTTACGCCGTGATATTGCATCAAAAAGCTTTGAGAATTCTGTAAGCAGTAACAGCCTTTCATATGATGAAATGAACAAGTTATTGAACGATCTCGCGAGTGTAGAAGCCGTTGGTCGTTTAGTTATTGATTTACCACTGATTGTAGAAGATAAACAAAGGCTTGTTCTGCAAAATGGTGATGCGCTTTATGTACCAAGTAAACGTGATTCAATCAGTGTAATTGGTGAAGTTAACTACGCAACCTCACACTTATTCCAGCAAGGTATTACGGTAGACGATTACATTGATCTTAGTGGCGGCTTAAAAGAGCGCGCAGCAGATGAACGAATCTATATCATCAAAGCTAACGGCTCAGTGAAAATCCCAAGTACAGGCAGCTGGTTTGCAGTTAATGACACAAACACGCTTGAAGCGGGTGACACCATCGTTGTACCTATGAACGCTGATTACATGGACAACCTAACTCTGTGGAGCACTGCGACACAGATTGTTTATCAGTTAGGTGTAGCAGTTGCTGCTATTAGTAGTATATAAAGCCTATTTTTATAGAGATTAAAATGTCTAGTTTAAATCGTAATATGAAAGCCGAAAATTCATCTGAAGATGTTGATTTAAAAAAAGTTTTCAATGTCTTTTTTAGGTACAAATGGCTGATTTCATCAATAACTTTAGTAGCAGCTTTAATTTCAGTAGTATTTGCTATTAACCAGCCAAATATTTATAAATCAACTACTTTAATTATGCCTGCTGAGCAAGAGAGTAAAGGAGGGCTGTCCTCTCTCGCTAGTCAATTTGGCGGACTTGCTAGTTTGGCAGGAATGAATATTCCATCACAATCAAATAAATCAAAGATAGCTGTAGAAATACTTAGGTCGCGACTATTCATATCAAAATTTATAAATAAACATAACTTATTACCTGATTTGATAGCTGCAGAATTTTGGGATTTAGGTAGTAATAAGTTGAGTTATAACCCAGATTTATACGATGCTGAGATGAAAAAGTGGGTGAGGAAAGTGCAGCTTCCATTTACGCCTAAGCCTACAGATCAAGAAGCTTATAAAAGTTTTTTAGAGAAGCTAAGTATTATAGAAAACATTGAAACTGGCATGATCACTATTTCATTTGATCATATTTCACCTTATTTTGCTAAAAATATTCTCGATTTACTAATAGAGGATATCAATAATGAAATGAAAAAGAAGGATATTGAGGAAGCTAAAAAGAGTATCGCATTTCTAGAAGCGCAAATACGCAAAACAAGTGTTTCAGATATAAAGTCAATTTTCTATAACCTAATTGAAGAGCAAACTAAAACTATAATGTTTGCCGAAGTAAGAAAAGAATATGTTTTTAAGGTAATTGATCCTGCAATTGTTCCAGAATTAAAAGATAGACCCAAAAGGGCATTAATTTGTATTTTTGGCACTTTGCTTGGATTTATGCTGAGTCTTTTGATTGTCTTTTTCTTGTCGAATATAAAAGGCATCTATTCAAAGTGATAGTAGTATTTGGCCTGAAACGCTATGAACAACTATAAATTTTACTTATGAATCTAAGAACTATAACTCAATACTCACTAGGACCTGTCGGTTCTGCGTTCCTTGGATTTGTAACTTTACCTCTGATTACATGGCATTTCAGTTCAGAAGATGTTGGAAGGCTGAGCATGCTATTTATAGTACAGAGTTTTGCTGTACTTTTTTTTTCCGTAGGTTTAGACCAATCTTACATTCGTTATTATTACTCCTCAAAAGATGTTGGTCAGTTATTTAAAGATTGTATTACACCAGGCATTATCTTATTTATAATTACGTCTTTAACATCATATCTATTCGATCCCACACTGATATCTTACATTTTGTTTGGGATTGAGGATTCAACATTAACTTTAATGACTTTAGCATGTATTTTGGTCGTTTACTTACAAAGGTTTATATCTTTAATTGTACGAATGCAGGAAAATGCATTATTGTTTTCCTTAAGTCAATTCTTACCTAAAGTATTCTTTCTATGTTACTTTTTCATTATAATTTTATTTGAAGAAGGGTCAGGTTTTATATATTTGCTATTAGGTCAGCTTATTTCGAACCTATTAATTCTTTTATATTTATTGTATGGAAATAAAGAGGGAATTTATAAATCGATATTGACAAAGTTTTCTATTAAAAGATTTTCAGAGTATTTTAGTTACGGGTTACCTTTAACTATTGGTGCTATAGCTTATTGGGGGCTTACTGCTACAGATAAGTTTTTTTTAAGAGCTTACTCATCATTAAATGAGTTAGGCATTTACTCTGTTGCAATAAGTTTCTCTACTGCAGCAATAATTTTCCAGAAAGTATTTACAACAATATGGACTCCTTACGTTTATAAGACTATAAGCGGCGGGCATGATGATAATGAAATTAGGAATATAAATAAGTATGTGGTTTTATTTGTTGCAGTTATAATTTCACTGCTCGGTATGGCAAGTTGGGTAATTGATTATATTTTGCCAAATGAATACTCTTTGGTGAAATATTTAGTAATACCTTGCATGTTAGCCCCATTATTTTATGTACTTTCAGAAACAACAGTGGTTGGACTCAATATAGTAAAAAAGACTAATTACTCAATGTTTGCATCAATTTTTGCTTTTGCTATTAATTTTATAGGTAACTTTTTCTTAGTGAAAAAATTCGGTGCATATGGAGCTGCGATTAGTACAGCAACTTCATTTTGGGTATTCCTTGTTCTTCGAACTGAGTTGTCATGTTATTTTTGGAAGAGTATACCGAGGGTAAGGTTATATATATTAACCTTATTTCTTTTGGTTGCATCAATAGTAACAATAATATTATCAAGTAAAGTTATAGTGTTAATTTGGATTTTTTTATCACTAGCAGTAGTAACCCTTTTCTATAAGGATTTTTTGTTCATGTTATCAACTATAAAAAAAGCAAAAGTATAGAGGCTTAAATGAAAATCTTTTTCTTTGGTCAAGCCACTGGCGGAAATGCATTATTGTGGTTCAACTTCCTAAACCATCAAACTAAAAATAATAAGCAATTAGAAATTACATTTTTGGCACGAACCCTTTGTACTTTGAAGCACTCTTTTAAGGTTTTTTCACCTTATGGTTATAAAAAACTACCAAAGGTAATTCAAAAACTAAGGAATAAAAGTGTTTCATTATTTTTACTTGACCTCTATTTATTCCTCCTAAAAAGAAAAGGAATACAAGATTTATTGATTCTACAAGGTAACTATACACCAGCGACTAACTTGAAAGTATTAAATAAGATAGAGCATAAAAAATCAATATTAAACATTTATGGAAGTGACTTTTATAGAAAATATCTTAGAAAAGAACTCGATAAAGCTGGGCTGAAACAATTTATAGAGGTTCTTGAAAAAGTAGATGTAATTCATTGTAACTGGCATACAACGAAAGATGACTTCCTAAATGAGTTTCCACAGTTCAGTGAAAAGGTTCTGTGTTGTCCATGGGGAGCAGATTTAGATTGGTATGAACATGAAATGAAACCTAAAAAGAGAAAAGAAAACAAAGTCTTTTTATCTACTAGAGCATTGCACTCATATAATAATGTAGATCTAGTAGTTGAAGCATTTTGTAAAGCTTTTCCTAGTAATACACATCATCAGTTACATATAGTTGGTGCTTATGGTTGCGATCCTGAAGTACTTAAAAAGATACGTAAAATCATTATAGATTATGATCAAAGCAATAACATTAAAATTGATATAGATAAATGGTACGAAGGTACTGATCTAATGAATTTATATGACAGCGCCGATTATAATATTTGTTTTGGTTCTACAGATCAATTAACGATAAGTATCGTTTATGCTTATTTACGGGGAACAAAAAACATACTTTCTCCCTTAGATAATTATCAGTACCTTAGCCAATTAGGTTTCAAAACACAGTCTATATGTGAAGAAATTTCAGTTGAAAACCTTAAAGAAAAGTTTCTATATTTAGTTGATAATTCGATGGATGAAAAAAGTATTATAAGTGATGAAAAATTAGCAAGAGAAGTTTTTAATTTAGAAACAGTCTTTAATCACTATATGGAAAAAATTAATGAATGATAATATTACTCCAGGCTATATAACATTATTAGATATTTTAATTAAGGGCTCTGATAAGCTTGATTTTTCACTAGATTCTATAGAAGCAGGGCATAATGGGCCTTATAAAGACGAAGAGACAAGAGCTAGAAATATCGCACACTGGATAATAATTTTCAGTTGTATATATAAGGAAACTAAAGAAATTAAATATAAAGAGTTTTCTTATCAAGCTATTGATCTTCTTTTATCAGAACAGTTCCGCCCGATGAAAGCTGCATTTTTCTGTCGAAAAAATCCTCTTAAAGACTTCTCTAATGGTGTTATGGGACAAGCATGGATCATGGAAGCATTGATCTATTCAGCAAAAGTTTATAATGATGGTGAGTTGATGAAGCAGGCAATTTCTCTTTATAGAATGCATTCATTTGACAGTAACCGAAGTCTCTGGAGGGTATTGAATGTAGAAGGCTCTTTTGGAGACTTCGATCAAACTTTTAATCACCAACTTTGGTTTGCATCTATAGCTGCAAAGTTGGACTTTAGCATTGCAAAAGAGCAAAGCCTAAGCTTTATGGATAATGTATTAAGCAATGTAGAATTGTATTCAGATGGAATTATCTATCATAAATCATCGATTTATAATTTTAAAATAGAAAAGAACCTAGGATTTGGTTCGATCTTAGATTATTTTTTCAATAAAATGTATTCTTTTAAAATTAAGCGTTCTCTTTATTCTAAATCTGTAGGTTATCACTCCTTTAACCTGGTCGCCTTAAGTTATTTATATTCTGAATTCAAAGAACATGCTTTTTTCAAAAGTAAAAAGTTTGATAAAATTATATCAGTAATAAAATCTGAACAATATTTAAAGTCATTAAAGAAATCTAAATATTCTTATCAATATAATCCGCCAGGCATTGAGGAGGCAATAGCACTCTCAAATATTATTTCAGATGAGAATTATGCAATTAAAGCACTTGAAAGGCATTTTTCGATTACAGGAATCAGTAATACAGTCAATGTGCATGACTACCATACAAGTTTAGCTAGGCTTTATGAAATTGCTTTGTTAGATATTAAACTAACTACACCTATTAAGGTATCTTCTGAAATGGTGTCTAAGTGACAAAAGATAAGGTCAACTTTGTAATATTCTTTAGCATTTTCTTTTTTCCATTATTTCCAACAATAATGGTTAATTCTCAGGTTCATATTAATATTTTGGTTTTTTTATTTTCAATACTATACCTGATTATTTATAAAAAAAGTGTTGATTTTTCCCGTAACAAGGTTGTTATAAATTATTACTTAGTCCTTTTATTATTACTTAGTGTTAGTTTTATTTTTGACATCGCAAGCTTAGAGATATCTATTGGAAGTGGATTTTCCTACTTAAGGCCATTGATGTTGTTGGTGATAACTATTGCCGCTATTGATGCAGTCAAAAATTCTGATTTTGTATGTAAGCAACGGCTAGCTTTGATTGTTCTTGTTTCGACTTCATATGTTTTTGTTGAGTTGATTTTAAACTCTCAGCCATATTTTCACGAGCTCGTTTTTTATCTTTATAAAAGAGAGTTTAGATTTGAACTTTTATTTTATGCTGTAACCTTTTTTGGAACTAGTTACTATTCAGGCTATGCTTTTCTGATTCTTTTCTTTTTGGCATTAATTAATTATAACAAGTATCAAACTACACTTTTTGGTTTTCTTTTAGTCGTCTTAACAGCACTGCTGGTTTTATTATCACAGAGCAAGTCGATGATTTTCTCTTTATTTATCTGTATATATTTGTATGCTTTTTTTAAATCTAAGAGTTTATTGCTTAAGTCTATTCTATTCT
This sequence comes from Pseudoalteromonas sp. 2CM39R, assembly GCF_023161845.1. Lineage (NCBI taxonomy): Bacteria > Pseudomonadati > Pseudomonadota > Gammaproteobacteria > Alteromonadales > Pseudoalteromonadaceae > Pseudoalteromonas > Pseudoalteromonas sp. 2CM39R. The sequence continues at coordinate 10,282 of NZ_JALNTM010000041.1, read as the reverse complement.
TCTTCCCTTTTGCGTTAGTGTTTTTATTTTTTATTAATAAAGATGTAATTTCTAATCTACTTATCTCAACAGAACTTCGCTCACTAAAGTCTCTTGATACATTATTAATGAATACATCAAACTCTGGAACTTTGAATGTCCGCTTTGAGCAAATAATTTCAGCTTTTAATTCAGCATATGAAAAGAGCATCTTTTTTGGAAGCGGGCTCGGAAGGGATGAAAGTTTAGAATCATTACCGGCTGTATACTTTTTTAGATATGGACTCCTATCAATATTTTTCCATTATTTTGTTGTATTTTTTATTGTAGTCTTCTCATTTATAAAAATGCGTGAACTGCGTAAATCAGATGACTTTATTTACCCGCTTGTGGTATTCTTATGGGCTTTTACTTTACCCTTAACGCAATTTAGTGGGGTAATGGTAGAAATGTCAAAACTATCATATATGTCAGCGCTGATGGTTGGTTATCTTTTAAAGTTGAGAGGTTTGAGTGCCAAATAAAGTTCTTGTATCAGTAATTATACCTTACTACAACTCTAGGGCTAGTTTATCCAAACTGTTATCTTCAATTCCTGAGCATGATTGGCTAGAAGTAATTGTTGTAAATGATCACTCTGACAGTATAGAAGATATAATTTCTAAACATAAACGTTCTATTACTTTTATGCAATTACAAGGGCATCGGTGGGCTGGAGCGGCGCGAAACTTAGGCTTACAAAAATCAGTCGGTCAATTTATTCTATTTGCTGATGCCGATGATTGTTTTTTAGAAGGTGCGTTTGATAAAGTTTATAATTATTGCCATAAATCAAATGATTTAGTTTTTTTTACACCGACGAGTAGAAAAGAGTCGGGAGAATCATCTACAAGGCACCTAAGTTATAAACAGCTTATCTTAGATTTTATTGAAACAGGAAAAGATGCGATAAAATACAGATTTCATGTTCCTTGGAGCAAACTTGTAAGTAGAAAGTTAATTGTAGATAACAATATACTTTTTGATGAAGTGATTGCTTCAAACGATGTTAACTTTTCTTTGAAATGTTCATATTTCGCTAAAAATATTGCTGTTACTACTGATGAAATATACTGTGTTGTTGAAAGTGATCAAAGCTTAACAAAGCAACTGTCTGAAGAAGTAATTGACTCTAGGTTCGATGCACTTTCACGCTACAATGACTTTCTTATTTCTAAAGGCGACCCGAATCTAGCTGCTATGTCAGGCCATCTTTTTTCAGCTTATAAATTCGGCTTTAATAAGTTTTTAAGTCGTTATTTCTACTGTCGCTATAGAGGGTATAAAATTTTTTATAGTTGGTCCCATATTTTTAGTGTTATTAGGAGAAGAAAGTTAGTCTAATGAAAATTTTATATTTGCATCAATATTTTGCTACCCCTTCTTCTAAAAGTGGAACTCGTTCTTATGAGATGGCTAAAAGGTTAGTTAAAAATGGCCATGATGTGACTTTTGTTACATCTTCGGCTTATTTATCTGATGAATTCAGTTTAAAAAATGGATGGAATTATTTAGAAATTGAAGGAATTAAACTTCATATCTTGAATCTTAATTACTCTAATAATGATGGGTTTATTAAGCGAATTTTTAAATTTATTAACTTTTCTATTCGCTCTACATTTAAAGCTTTAAAAGTTAAATCCAATGTGGTTTTTGCTACTAGTACTCCGCTTACAATTGCGATTCCAGGATTAGTCTATTCAAAAGTTAAAGGAAAGCCTTTGGTTTTTGAGGTCAGAGATTTATGGCCAGAGCTTCCTATTGCAACAGGGGTGATTAAAAATCCATTAATAATTTCTTTTGCTAGGTGGTTAGAAAAGTATACATATAGAAACTCTTCTCGCCTGGTTGGTCTTTCTCCCGGAATGTGTGATGGTATTGCTCAGCAAGGGATACCTAGAAGTAAAATAACCTTAGCTACTAACAGTTGTGATACAGAACTCTTTGATGTCGATAGTATCGTTGGTGAAAATTATATTAACTCCAATTTTAGCTTTCTAAATGGCCGTAAATTAATTGTTTATACAGGAACTTTCGGTTTGATCAACGATGTTGGGTACCTTGTCGAAATAGCTAAGGAAGCTATGAACATTGCACCTGAGTTATGCTTTGTTGCAATAGGTGAAGGTATGGAGAAAGAAAAGGTTATTGAGAAGGCGTCAAGTGCAGGAGTTCTCAATAAGAATCTTTATATATTACCAGCTGTACCTAAAACGGAGATTGTAAAGATTCTTTCCGCTGCCGACTTATCACTCTCATTATTTGGACCTATAAAGGAGATGTGGAATAATTCGGCTAATAAACTTTTTGATTCTTTGGCCTCACAGACTCCGATTGCTATAAATTACGGAGGCTGGCAAAAAGAATTTATACTTGAGTCTAAATGTGGTGTTGTTCTTGACCATAGGAACTATAAAAGTTCGGTTATTAATATCAAAGATTTCTTATTTGATATGAAGGCATATAACCTGGCAAAGGATAGTTGCCGCACACTTTCTTATGAGCGTTTTTCGAGAGATATTATGGCTAAAAAGTTAGAGAACACGATACTGGAAGCATGTGATGATTAAGCGGTTTTTTGATTTTATTGTTTCGCTTTTTGCTTTGCTTTTATTATCCCCACTAATGCTTATTTTATCTTTATTGGTGCGATTCAATATAGGCTCACCTATTCTTTTTAAGCAGGAGCGGCCAGGTCTCAATGGTCATGTGTTTAATATGCTTAAATTTAGAACCATGTTAAATGATACAGATAGTCAAGGCCGACTCTTACCCGATGAAAAAAGAATTACAAAGTTTGGCGCGTTCTTACGTTCAACAAGCTTGGATGAATTACCTGGTCTCATAAATGTTCTCAAAGGTGAGATGAGTTTGGTTGGTCCAAGACCTCTTCTTGTTCAGTATTTACCTCTATATAACAAAGAGCAGGCACGACGCCATGATGTTCGTCCAGGTATAACTGGGTGGGCCCAAGTTAATGGGCGAAATGCTATTAGTTGGGAAGATAAGTTTAAATTAGATGTTTGGTACGTCGATAATCATAGTTTTTTACTTGATATAAAAATTCTTTTTTTAACAGTAAAAAAGGTATTTGTTCGTGAAGGTATTAGTGCTGATGGTGAAGCAACAATGCCACTCTTTAAAGGTAGTGATAAAGAATGAAAGATATTATAGTTATTGGCGGTGGAGGCTTTGCCAAAGAAGTTATTTGGCTAGCTAATGATTGCAATCGTAAAGTTAGAGGTGTCTTAGACGATAATTCCGAAACTCATGGCCTTGAACTTCAAGGTGTAAATGTCTTGGGAAATATAGATTCTTGGATTGAATATGCTTCAGATTGTCAGTTTGTAATTGCAATTGGTAATCCTCGTGTGCGTAAGTTAGTGGCTGATAAAATGAAGCTTTTAGGGGACCCTGATTACGCAATCTTAGTACATCCTAGTGTACGTTTCTCAAACACAGTTAAAATTTCCAAAGGAGCTATTGTTTGCGCTGGAACTATTTTGACAACAGATATTGAACTTGGTGAGCACTGTGTTTTAAATCTTAATGTCACTGTTGGTCATGAGTGTGAAATTAGAGATTTTGTAACAGTTGCACCTATGGCTGCTATTTCAGGAAATGTGACCTTACATGATTTGGTTGAAGTTGGCACTGGGGCTGTAATTAGGCAGGGGCTAACTCTAGAAGGCGGTTCAATGCTTGGAATGGGTGGGGTTCTAACTAAGAATATACCGGAAAAATTTATTTTTGCAGGTAACCCAGCAAAGAAACTCAAGGAGATTGTTGAGTAATGGAAGTATCAATCATTGGTTCAGGTACAATGGCAACAGGTATTGCCCAAGTTATTTGTAACTGCGTTCAGATTACTAAGGTTAACATTATTGCTCGTACAGAAGCTAAAGCAGCTAATGTGATAGATATTTGCGAAAAAGGTATGAAGCGACTTATTCGTAAGTCTAAAATTACCGAAGAGCAAGCTTCTACATCTGTTGAAAAACTACAAGCCTGTACAGATTTAGAGGTCATTAGGAATTCAGATTTAATTATAGAAGCTGTAGCCGAAGACTTTACAGTAAAAATGGAATTATTTTCTAAGTTATCTAACTTAGTGTCCAATAATGCAATCGTAGCAACGAACACTTCTTCTCTATCAATTACTGCTTTTGCCAGTGTACTGCCTAATCCTAAAAATGTTGTAGGCTTGCACTTTTTCAATCCTGCACCCGTAATGGAGTTAGTTGAGATTGTTGTTGGTCATGAAACATCTAGCTCTATTGTTGAAAAGTTAGAGTCACTAACAAAGATGTTAGGTAAATCACCTGTGGTTGTGCAGGAGGCTCCTGGATTCGTAGTTAATCGTATGCTTATTCCTATGATTAATGAAGCTGTAAGTATTTTAGCTGAAGGTGTTGCTACAGCAGAGGATATTGATAAGGCTATGAAGCTTGGTGCGCATCATCCTATGGGCCCATTAGCTCTAGCTGATTTAATTGGTAATGATGTGAATTTATCAATTATGGAAACGCTTTATAGCGAAACAGGTGATCCTAAATACCGAGCACATCCTTTACTAAGGAAAATGGTTCGAGCAAATCATTTAGGGCGAAAATCTAAAAAAGGCTTTTTTGAGTATAAGTAATGTTAAACACTCCTTTTTCTCCGTGGCCAAGCTTTACCCAAGAAGAAGCTGATGCCGTTAGCCGCGTTATTTTATCGAATAAAGTTAATTATTGGACCGGTACAGAAGGCCGTGAATTTGAAAATGAATTTGCAGCTTGGGCTGGTACAGAGTACGCTGTAGCGTTAGGTAATGGAACTCTTGCTCTCGATCTTGCTTTAAAGGCATTAGATATAGGTCCAGACGATGAGGTAATTACTACACCTCGTACATTTTTAGCTTCTGCGAGCAGTATTGTTACTGCAGGTGCATCGCCAATATTTGCTGATGTTGATCTTAACAGTCAAGCAATCACAGCTGAGTCTATTAAAGCCGTACTTACTCCTAAAACTAAAGCTGTCATAGTTGTGCATTTAGCTGGAATGCCGGCTGAGATGGATGCAATCATGGCGTTAAGTAATGAGTATGGGTTCTATGTTATTGAGGATTGTGCTCAGGCACATGGAGCAAAATATAAAGGTAAGTCAGTTGGGAGCATTGGCCACATTGGAGCTTGGAGCTTTTGCCAAGACAAAATAATGACTACAGGCGGTGAAGGTGGCATGGTTACCACAAACTCTAAAGAGTTATGGTCAAAAATGTGGAGCTACAAAGATCATGGTAAAAGCTTCGATGCCATTTACAATCGCGAGCATCCTCCAGGATTTAGATGGCTACATGAAAGCTTTGGTACTAACTGGCGTATGACCGAGATGCAGGCTGTAATTGGACGTATTCAGCTAACTCGTATGAGTGACTGGACTGCAAAGCGTCAGGCTTATGGTGCACAATTAGATCAGGCTGCAAGTGGTTATAATTGTGTCCGTTTAGTGTCAATACCTGAATATATTGAGCATGCTGAGTATAAGCATTATATGTTTATAAAGCCTGAATCTTTAGCTGAAGGATGGGATCGGGACCGAATAGTTAACGAAATAGTAGCTCGTGGTGTGCCTTGTTTTCAAGGAAGTTGCTCTGAAGTTTATTTAGAGAAAGCTTTTGATAATACTTTGTGGCGACCAGCTGAGCGCTTGAAAAATGCTGTCCAGTTAGGTGAAACCTCATTAATGTTCCTTGTACATCCATCTCTAACTCAGGATGAAATTCAGCAAACTACAATTGCTATACACGAGGTTTTAGAAGCCGCATCTAAATAACATAGTCTTAAGTGGTAGATTAGTTGCTTCTTCGGTAACAAATTGCCACTTTTTTTTACAAAAAAGCAAAGGATTGTTAAGCACTGCTCAACTAGATTATAGGAATTGTTTTAGTTGTTCCTAATGTAGTAGAATTAGAGTAGGACTGATATGTTACTTTTTAATAGGGACCCTTTCTTGTTTTTAGATACTCTTGTCAAATTACCGCGAAACCAAAAAAGAGTTGTTTCTTTAATTATAGATACTTTTTTTATATTTTTATCTTTTTGGCTTGCATTTATATTAAGACTCGATAGCTTGAAAGAGTTTTATGACTACCAGAACTGGTTATTACTTTTAGGGGTATTACCATTAAGTTTGTCCGCTTTTGTGAAGCTAGGCTTATATCGTGCTGTTTTACGGTATATTAACTCTCAAGCTTTATGGGCAATTTTAGCTGGTGTGATCTTATCCACGGTCTCTCTAATTGGCCTTTCATTCTTTATTGGGGCGCAAGTCCCAAGAACTGTACCTGTTATATACTTTTGTATCGCTTTGCTGCTTATTGGTGGTAGCCGATTAACAGTACGTGCGATCGTCGGTAAACTCATTATGCGCAGAAAAGAAGGCGTGGTTATTTACGGTGCAGGCTCTGCTGGACGTCAATTAGCAACTGCGTTGGCTAATGGACCTGAATATGCCCCAGTTGCGTTTTTAGACGATGACCCTAAAAAACAAAATACATTCGTACAAGGGTTGAATGTTTTTTCATCTAAAGAAATTTCAAAAGTAGTTGCTACTAAATCAGTCACGAAAATTTTATTAGCTTTACCAAGTGCTACCCGAAGCCGCAGAAAAGAAATCCTCAATGAAATTGAGTCTTTTAAACTACAAGTTATGACGATTCCTGGAATGGCCGATTTGGTAGCAGGGAACACTTCATTAGAACAAATAAAAGAAGTAGGTGTTGAAGATCTTTTAGGGCGTGATCCAGTAGAGCCAAACACCGAATTAATGTCTGCTAATATTCAAAATAAGGTTGTTTTGGTTTCAGGTGCAGGAGGGTCAATTGGCTCTGAGCTTTGTCGTCAAATTGTTAAAAACTCACCAACGAAGCTAGTCTTGTTTGAACTTTCTGAATATGGCTTATATGCAATTGAAAAAGAGCTGAAAGACTACGTTTTTCAAAACTCCTTAAATATCGAAATAGTGCCAATTCTTGGCTCTATTCAAAACTTTAAACTCATCTCAATGACACTTTCGTCATTTAAAGTGCAAACTATTTATCATGCTGCAGCTTACAAGCATGTGCCTTTAGTTGAGCATAATGTTATTGAAGGTGTTAAAAATAATATATTTGGCACCAGTAACATTGCCCGTGCTGCGATAGAAAATAACGTTGAAACCTTTGTACTTATTTCAACCGATAAAGCAGTTCGACCTACCAATGTGATGGGGACAACCAAACGTATGGCTGAGTTAGTGCTGCAAGCATTATCTGATACACAAAAAGCTACGCGCTTTACTATGGTTCGTTTTGGTAATGTTCTGGGTTCTTCAGGCTCTGTTGTACCATTATTCAGGCAACAAATTAAGCAAGGCGGCCCTATCACTTTAACCCATAAAGACATAACTCGTTATTTTATGACCATCCCAGAGGCAGCTCAGCTTGTTATTCAAGCAGGTGCAATGGGTAAGGGGGGCGATGTGTTCGTTTTAGATATGGGCGAACCGGTTAAAATAATGGATTTAGCGACTAAGATGGTCCACCTCTCTGGCTTAGAAGTGAAGTCAAATAAACACCCTGAAGGTGATATTGAAATTCAATGTACTGGCCTACGTCCTGGTGAAAAGCTTTATGAAGAGCTATTGATTGGTGATAACGTTGTTGGTACTGATCATCAAAGAATCATGAGTGCACACGAAGTTAAAATGCCATGGAATGAGCTTGAACAAGTTTTACTTGAGCTTAAATCGTCATGTGATTTAAACGATCACCACTCTATTCGTAAGTTGTTGTTAGAAGCACCAACAGCCTTTAATCCCACAGATGGTATTTGTGACCTCCATTGGCTTGAGAGTGTAAAAAATAACGAAAACGTAACTGTATTAAAGAATGCAAAGTAAAAAATAAAGTAGTTTAATTAGGTATATATGAATATTACAATCGCGGGTACAGGTTATGTTGGTTTATCTAATGCCATGTTGTTGGCCCAACATAACAATGTAGTAGCTCTAGATATTGTTGAAGAAAAAGTAGCGCAACTAAATGCCGGGAAGTCGCCAATATCAGATACAGAAATTGAAGATTTTCTTGCTAATAAGCAACTGAGTTTTACTGCCACTACAGATAAGCAATTAGCTTATCAAAATGCAGATTTCATCATCATCGCTACACCTACCGATTATGATCCAGAGACCAACTACTTTAATACAAAGTCAGTTGAAGCTGTTATTGCTGATGTAAAAACAATAAACCCAACAGCAGTAATGGTTATTAAGTCAACTGTACCTGTTGGCTTTACCGAAAGCATTAAGCAAAAGTTTAATACAGAAAACATTATTTTCTCTCCAGAGTTTTTAAGAGAGGGTAAAGCGTTATACGATAACTTACACCCATCGCGTATTATTGTGGGTGAACGATCAGAGCGCGCCGAGGTATTTGCAAATTTATTAGCACAAGGGGCTATTAAAGAAGGGATTGAAGTATTGTTTACTGATCCAACTGAAGCAGAAGCCATTAAGTTGTTTTCAAATACTTACCTTGCTATGCGCGTAGCCTACTTTAACGAGCTTGACAGCTACGCAGAAAGCCATGGTTTAAATTCTAAACAAATAATCGAAGGGGTAAGTTTAGACCCACGTATAGGTGGTCATTACAATAACCCTTCCTTTGGCTATGGTGGCTATTGCTTACCTAAAGATACCAAGCAATTATTGGCTAACTATCAAAACGTGCCAAACAACATGATTCGCGCCATTGTAGACGCAAACTCTACTCGTAAAGATTTTATCGCAGAGTCGATCCTCGCAAGAAAGCCAAAGGTAGTGGGTATTCATCGTTTAATCATGAAGGCTGGTTCTGATAACTTTAGAGCATCCGCTATTCAAGGCATCATGAAGCGAATCAAAGCTAAGGGTGTTGAAGTGATAGTTTATGAACCTGAATTACATGAAGAAACTTTCTTTAACTCTAAAGTGACTCATGATCTAGCTGAATTAAAGTCTTCTGCAGATGTAATTATTGCCAACAGAATGGTAACTGAGCTCGATGATGTTGCAGAAAAAGTATACACCAGAGACTTGTTTGGTAGTGATTAGTTCTCACTTGGGGTAATAACAATTTTGTAATAGACACGCCTAAATTCTCTGCGTATAATCGCTGGCTCATAAAAACCAATCCTTTTGGATTGGTTTTAAGGAAAATGAGTATTTTAGGTGTGACTATGGAAAGTTGGTACTTACTTTTTTGTAAATCAAAACAAGAGCTAAGAGCTCAAACTAACCTTCAAAACCAAGGTTTTGAAGTATTCTTTCCCGAACATAAAATCGAGCGAATCGTAAAGGGCCGCCGATCAATTCGTACATCTCCTCTTTTCCCTAGTTATTTATTTATAAAGCTAGACTCGCAAAACTGTAACTTTTCTGCGGTAAAAAATACCCGTGGAGTAAGTGGTTTTGTTGCTTATGGTCATAAATTTCAAATCGTACCTGAGCAGTTAATTGCTCAACTCAAATCTATGAGTGATATGACTGAGGTAACATCTTCGCTACCAAAAGCCGGTGATGTTGTTTATCTAAACACAGAGTCATTTAAAAATGTTCAAGCTATTTACCAAGAGTCAGATGGTGACATGCGTAGCATTTTGTTAGTTAATTTATTGAACAAACAAGTCACCGTAAGTGTAGATAATAAAGAAATCAGTTTATAAGTCGCGATTCAAAACGACATTAACGTAGAAGCGGCCTTAGCCGTGAACATGATTTAAATGTTTGGCGTTAAATAGCCTCCTACGGAACAGATAATTTATAAGTCGTGATTCCGCGCGACATTAACGTAGGAACGGCTTTAGCCGTGAACATGTTCAAAATGTTCGGCGTTAAAACACCTACTAAGGTGTAAGCATTAAGCTTTAACACGGAAAAACAAAAAATAATAATAAAATCAGTACGTAGGAACTGCAACCTAGGGGCGGAAGCGTGCCCGGAGGGCTAGACAAGCAAAGAGTCTTGCTTTCAAGATTTTGCGAGAAGCGCCAAGCCCGTAGGAACGGCTTTAGCCGTGAATCGTTGAAAAATATTCGGCGTTAAAACGCCTCCTACAGTAGGCTTTTGTATTCATAACGCGATACCGCTTGCAAACACACACAAGCAACGATTTACAATCTTGAAGAACCTAGAACCTAGAACCTAGAACCTAGAACCTAGAACCTAGAACCTAGAACCTAGAACCTAGAACCTAGAACCT
>NZ_JALNTM010000040.1:0-32751 GCF_023161845.1 Pseudoalteromonas sp. 2CM39R | reverse complement strand
TCAGTAGTGAAACGAAACAGCGCCGATGATAGTGTAGCAGCTGCTATGTGAAAGTAGGTCATCGCCAGGCTCCAAATTAAAAAAAGCCCGATTCGAAAGAGTCGGGCTTTTTTGCGTTTTAGCTGTCAGCTTTCAGCCGTCAGTTGAAACACGGAGATATCAGACGTTAGATATTAGATGTCAGTTGAGCGGTTGGGTTGTTTAGTACAGTGTCACCCTCAGCAACAAACCCCGTAGGAGGCACTTCAGTGCCGAATAAATTAAACAACCATATTCATGGCTAAAGCCATTCCTACAGGTACATTTTGCCTAGAGCCTAGAGCCTAGAGCCTAGAGCCTAGAGCCTAGAGCCTAGAACCTAGAACCTAGAACCTAGAACCCCCGGTTGATCGCTGAAAGCTGATAGCTCTTCTTATGTTGGGTTTCACTCCGCTCTACCCAACCTACGCCAGACCTTAAAACTTTCCCCTTGCAAACTTTACCCTTTCCCCTCGCTAACTTTCCTCTCGCTAACTCACGTTTATAACACTCATTCCCCTGGTCTTTGCTCTGCTTTGGCTAGCTGAATGTATTTTGTTTCGACTAGTTGTGAGAGAGGAACAAGTTCGAAGCCTTGTTGTTGTAGTTCAGGTAGGGCTTGTTGTAGAAAAGCAACTGTTTCTGGGTAGGGGTGGGCAATGGCGATTGCGTAGTTGAAGTGTTCAGCTTTGCTTTTCAGTTCTTCAAGTTGATGTTGTAGCTGACTTTGGGTGACATTGTTATCAAGAAATACATGACGAGATACGTTTGCAACACCATACAGGTTAGCAACGTTTTGTGCTTCACTTTGACTGGTTGTTCGGCTATCTAAGAAGTATAAACCGCGTTTCTTTAATATTTCCATCGTCCATTTCATAGGCTCAGTAAGCTGTGTTAACTCAGAGCCCATGTGGTTATTGACCCCTTTTACTTGTGGTAGAGAGGCTAACGCATGACCAAGTGTTGTTTGTAACTCAGACTTACTCATAGTATCGGTGAGCGCACCCGGACCAAGTGCTTTACTTTTATCAAGCGCTTGCATTGGTACATGTAAAAGTAATTCTTTATGAGTTTTACTAGCGCGCTCAGCAAATATTTGTGAATAGGGTGTATGGGGCAAGATTGAGAAGGTCACTTGCCCTGGTAAGTTTAATATTTCAAGATCGCGCTGATGGTTGCCTATATCATCAATTACTATGGCTATTTGCTTTGCTTGGCAGAATAGCGGTAGGCAACATACGGCGAGTAATAAGCCTGTTTTTAAATTCACTTTTTGTAATTATTATATCCGTTGTGAGCATTTACTTACTGCATAATAAAGAGCTGCTTTGCTGTAAGTTGCTTTTTGTCTTGTCCATCTAGAAGTGAGCTAAAAAGCGCCAATTCTTGGATGTTTTTTATTATAACGCCTTGGTCAATTTCTGAAAGCATTGTTTGATTAATACTCACATCTGGGGTGATCCCCTTCCCATCGATAGATTGACCCGCAGGTGTGTAATAACGTGCTGTAGTCAGTTTTAATGCGGTATTACCGTTACCTAAAGGTATTAATGATTGCACTGAGCCTTTACCAAAAGAAGTTTCGCCAATTAGCACAGCTCGTTGATTATCTCTTAATGCTGCTGCAAGTATTTCAGCGGCAGAGGCTGAGTTTTCGTTAATCAATACAGCAATAGGAGCGCCACTGAGTATGTCGCCTTTATGGGCTTTATACTTCTGATTAGCTTCATTAAAGCGGCCTTTGGTTGATACTATGGTGCCGTTATCTAAAAACAGATCTGCAACTTCAATGGCCCCTTGTAATGTACCGCCTGGGTTATCGCGCAAATCAATAATTAAACCTGAAAGAGGGAAGCTATTAGTGACCTGCATTTTTGCAAGTTCTCGAGCAACATCGTGCAATGTGTGGTTATTGAATGAGTTGATACTGATAAGCGCAACGCCTGTATCTGCTAAATGGCCATGAACGCTTTGTAAGTTGATTTGTTGGCGCTTGATCGAGAAATTTAGCTCAGTATCTTTCTCTCTTTTAACAGCTACATCGACAGCACTTTGACCGCTTTGGCGAATTAATTTAGCCACTTCTTCGATGCTTTTGTCTAAAATAGGTTGTTGATTAATCGCAATAACTTCATCATTTACCTGAAGACCCGCAAGTGCCGCAGGTGAGTTATTAATAGTGTTAACAATATAAACCCGACCATCTTCAATTTTTACTTCTATACCGAGTCCTGTGTATCTACCATTAGTGCTACTGAAGATAGCATCGAGCTCAGTTTCGTCGAGATACTTTGAATATGGATCAAGGCGTTCGAATAACGCTTCGACTTGTAAGTTATCAGGCTGGGTTACAAATGAGTTTTGTAGTTTCAGATCATCAACATAATATGTATGGATATTAAATAGGATTTCGTTTAGTTGCTGATGCTGTAGTGAGTGTAACGACGGTTTTGCAACAGCCTGAAACGATTGCAGTATCAGGCATAGCAAGCTGACAAGTAATAAAAAAGACAGCTGAGTAAAAAACTTAGCTGGGGAAAAATGAGCTTTGTAAGAGTAAGTTGTGTTTAGCATCAGCTGCTCCTCATAGAGTGCAGCTATTTAATCAATTAAATGCGTCTGCACCATTTTACAGGATTTACTGCGCGTCCTTTGTGGCGTATTTCAAAGTATAGACCAGGATCCGGTTGTCCGCCGCTTTGACCGACTAAAGCAATTGTTTCGCCTTCTCTAACAAGGTCGCCAACATCGTGAAGTAGAGTTTGAGCGTGACCATATAAGCTCATAAAGCCATCGCCATGATCAATAGCGATAACCCAGCCAAAGCCATTTAGCCAGTCTGCGTAAACAACTTGGCCGTTCTGTACGCTTTTAACATTACTGCCTTCTTTAGCGCTGATAAGTACGCCTTTCCAATCTATGTTACCGTGCTTGCGTTGTCCAAAGCGGTGGCGTAATGCCCCTTTGGTTGGCCAGTCGAGTTTGCCCTTACTACTTTGTAAGCCTAGTAATTCAACTTTTTCATTTCGCTCTTGTTCAAGCTCTTCAATGGCGGTGATCAGGGTTTGCTCATTTTCTTTTAAGTAATCAATAGAGCTTCTAGTTTCTTTTAACGCTGACTGGAGTTTATTTAGGTTAGTTTTACGCTCTTGTTGTGCATTGACTAGAGCTTGCTGGCGTCTTTTTTGCTCATCATATAAGGCAACTAGACGTTGTTTGGTTTTTTCAAGCTCAGCCTGGTTGTCTGCAATTTCTTGCTGTAGTGCTTTGAGCTCTTCAATTTGCTCAATACGCGCTTTGTTTAAATAATTATAATAACTTAGCGTGCGCTCAATTTTGGCTGTGTCTTGTTGGTTAAGCAACATTTTTGAGTAGTCATGGCTACCCGCCATGTAGGCGCTTTTTAGTTGTGCAGCTAATAAGGTTTGGCGCTGTGCTTGCTGGGCTTTAAGTTGTTCAGCTTTAGCTTGTTGTTCTCGCTGTTGTTGCTCATTTTCTTTAACTGATTGGGCGGCAAGGTTTAATGCTTTGGCATTTTGAGCTATGTCGAGTTCATGGGCGCGCAGATCTTTGCGCATTTGGGCAATGGACTTGCGTTGACCTTTAAGCTCAGCCTCTGTTTTTTGTAAAGCTGATTGAATGTCTGATAAGTCTTTTTTGGTTTGATCTTCATTAGCAACAACCGAAGTTGCTACTAATGAAGTCAGTATTAAACCAGTTTTAAAGAAGTGGTTAATACATTTACTCATAGCTTATTTCAGTGTCATGATTGGTTTACCAGTCATTTCACTTGGCTGCTCTAAGCCGAGTAGGTGAAGCATGGTTGGAGCCACGTCACTCAATGTTTTACCATCATGTGGTGTTGCATCACGGCCAACATAGATAAATGGCACTGGTTCACTGGTGTGTGCGGTATGTGCTTGGCCCGTTGCTGGGTTAGCCATTTGTTCAGCATTACCATGATCGGCTGTAATAAGCGCTTCACCACCATGTTCTTCAAGTGCTGCAACTACACGACCAATACAATGATCAACTGCTTCACATGCTTTCACTGCTGCTTCGAATACGCCAGAGTGACCTACCATGTCTCCGTTAGGGTAGTTACAGATGATGGCATCGTATTTACCGCTAGCGATTGCTTCAACAAGTTTATCGGTCAGCATTTCAGAGTTCATTTCTGGTTGCAGATCGTATGTTGCTACTTGTGGTGATGGAATTAGTTCGCGAGTCTCACCAACAAATTCATCTTCACGGCCACCGCTGAAGAAGAAGGTCACGTGTGCGTATTTTTCTGTTTCAGAAATACGTAGCTGTGTTTTACCTTGCTTCTCTAACCATTCGCCTAATACATTTGTTAAAGGCTCTGGGGCAAACGCAATCGGCGCTTTAATGTCTGCTGCGTATTCTGTCATCATCACAAAAGCGCTTAACTGTGGTGATTTTTTCTTATCAAAACCACTGAAGTCAGTATCAACAAAGGCACGAGTCATTTCACGTGCTCGGTCTGCTCTGAAGTTAGCAAAGATAACAGTGTCGCCGTCATTGATCTCAGCAGCTGCTTGGCCTTCTGGCACAATAGTTGTTGCTGCTACGAACTCGTCGTTCTCGTCACGTGCGTAAGCGGCTTCTAGTGCGGTTACACCGTCAGTGTAGCTGTATTCAGCAATGCCACTCACCATTACATCATATGCAAGCTCAACACGATTCCAACGGTTATCGCGGTCCATTGCATAGTAACGACCAACAAGTGTTGCTAAGCGGCCACAGCCAAGTTCTGCAAATAAGGCTTCGATGCGCTCAATTGATGCTTTTGCGCTACGTGGCGGTGTGTCACGACCGTCTAAGAAACCGTGGAAGTAAACTTCTTTTGCACCGCGCTTAGCTGCAAGTTCAATCGTTGCCACAATATGGTCTTCGTGACTATGAACACCACCTGGGCTTAAAAGACCCATAATATGCACGGCTTTGCCTGCATTTACTGCTTTGTCGATATTATCAACAAGCGCTGGGTTGCTATCGAACTCACCATCATCAATGGCTTTAGTGATGCGAGTAAAATCTTGGTAAACGATACGGCCAGCACCTAAATTTACGTGACCTACTTCAGAGTTACCCATTTGTCCTGCAGGTAAACCAACATCAAGTCCCGAACCTGAAATTAATGTATGTGGGCGGGTTGCCCAAAGGTTGTCGAGTACTGGGGTATTAGCAGCAAGTATGGCGTTACTTTCTGTGTCTTCACGGTATCCCCAACCGTCTAAGATCATTAATACCAATGGTTTTTTATGCTCTGTCATTATAGCTCCTGAAGATTGGCACTTATATATCACTAGCATACCGTGTTTTATGGTTTTGATCAGCTACCAATATGTCATATTAAAATATTTCACGCCCTAGCATTTTCAATTCAAGCACGTATACTTGCGTGGCAAATTTTAATTAACCCATGGCTATGCGCTGTGGTACCTAAATTTCTTAGTGGAAAACGCATGGATCAATATATTGAATTTATCTCAAATCATCCGGTTTTGAGCATTATCTGGTTAGCATTAGTCGCTATGCTGATCAGCAGTTGGTTTAAAAGTAAATTTTCGGCTATCCGTCAAATCAACCCACAGCAACTAACCTTGCTAATTAACCGTGACGATGGTCAAGTGATTGATATACGTGCACAAAAAGAGTTTAACTCTGGCCGTATTGCAGGCGCAACTCACTTAAATCCAGAAAAAGCAAAGCAATCTGATTTTTCAAGCCTTGAAAAGTTTAAGACTAAACCCATTATACTAGTATGTACCACGGGCATGACTGCCTCAGGTATCGCAACTGCAATGCATAAAGCAGGTTTTGAGCGTGTTTATGTATTAGCGGGCGGTATGGGCGCTTGGCAATCAGCTAGCTTACCAACAACAACCGGTCGTTAATAAGGCTCATTGCCCGATAGAGGAATTATTATGAGTAATGTTGTTCTTTACACAAAAGCATACTGTCCATTCTGCCAACGTGCTTTGGCGTTATTAGATAGTAAAGGTGTAGACTACACGAATATCGATATTGGTGTTCACCCTGAGCGTCGTGATGAAATGATCGACAAAGCAAATGGTGGTTACACAGTTCCGCAAATTTTCATTGATGATGAACATATCGGCGGTTGTGACGACATGATGGCAATTGAAGCGCAAGGCCTTTTAGACGCAAAGCTTAACGCTTAATAAATTTTAAATATAAAAACGAATACAAGTTAGGAATTACAATGAACGAAGAAAATCAAAATGCAGCAGCAGAACAAGCCGGCGCTCAATTCTCAATCCAACGCATCTACACTAAAGATGTTTCTTTTGAGACGCCTAACTCACCTGCTATTTTCCAAAAAGAGTGGACTCCTGAAGTTAAGCTTGACTTAGATACTCGTTCTAACAAATTAGAAGAAGGCGTGTTTGAAGTTGTTCTTGCTTTAACAGTAACGGCTTCAATCGGTGAAGAAACTGCATTCCTATGTGAAATCCAACAAGCGGGTATTTTCACTATTGGTGAAGTTGAAGAAGTTCAACTTGCACACATGCTAGGTGCTTTCTGCCCGAACGTACTTTTCCCTTACGCACGTGAAGCAGTATCAAACCTAGTTAACCGTGGTACTTTCCCACAATTAAACTTAGCGCCAGTTAACTTTGACGCACTATTTGCTCAATACATGCAACAACGTGCAGCTCAAGATCAACAGGCAACTGCAGACGCATAAGCTATGAGTACAGCACAATCAGCTGTTACAGTATTAGGGGCGGGGTCTTATGGCACCGCCCTTGCTATTTGCTTTGCCAGAAATGGCCACCCAGTGACCTTATGGGGCCGCAATAGCGATGACGTTGCTACGCTTGCAGCTGAGCGAAAGAATCAACGTTATGTTCCGGATGTTAGCTTTCCTGACACCCTCCAACTAGAAGCAGATTTAGAAACGGCAGTTAAAGCAAGCAAGATCATTTTGGTTGTTGTGCCGAGTCATGCTTTTGCTGGCACGCTGCAAAAAATCAAACCTTGGTTGTCAGAAGGTGCTGAAGTTGCATGGGCTACCAAAGGTTTAGAGCCAAATACAGGGCGTTTATTGCAAGAAGTAGCGGTACAAGAGCTAGGCGATGATGTTCCTCTGGCTGTGCTTTCAGGACCTACTTTTGCCAAAGAAATGGCAATGGGTTTACCAACCGCTATTTCGGTATCGTCGACTTCTCAAGATTTCGCTAAGCAGCTGGCTGACCTTTTACACTGTGGCCGCTCATTTAGGGTGTATAACAATGATGACTTCATTGGTATACAGCTTGGTGGCGCAGTTAAAAATGTCATTGCGATTGGCGCAGGTATGTCTGATGGTTTCGGCTTCGGTGCCAACGCACGTACTGCCTTGATCACTCGCGGTTTAGCTGAACTGTGCCGCTTAGGGTGTGCATTGGGTGCCCGTTCAGATACCTTTATGGGTATGGCTGGCCTTGGTGACTTGATCTTAACCTGTACAGATAATCAATCTCGTAACCGTCGTTTTGGTCTTGCACTTGGCAAGGGGGAAGGCGTAGAAGCCGCGATTGAATCTATTGGTCAGGTTGTTGAAGGCTACAGAAATACCAAAGAAGTGTATTTACTTGCTGAACGCACAGGTATTGAAATGCCAATAACGGAGCAAATTTACCAAGTGCTTTATGAGAATAAAGATGTAAAAGAAGCTGCGATGGCACTCCTTGGCCGTGAGCAAAAATCTGAATAATTTAGATTGTGCACTTTCAAATAAAAAACGCGATTTATTAATCGCGTTTTTTATTTGAAATACATTTGTAATCGTTAGCTAGATTGCTGTTTTTCTAGCGTGTCATTAATAAATTCGCTGACTTGGTTGGCTTTTAATGGTTTACAGTAATAATAACCTTGTTGAAAATGACAGCCCATAATATGCAGCATGTAAGCTTGCTCTTCAGTTTCTACTCCTTCAGCAACCACATTAATATCCAAATACTTAGCTAGCCGCACTATGGTGGCGGTGATGTTGCGATCTTGGTCGTTTTTATCGATGTCTTTTACGAATGACTTGTCGATTTTGAGCGTATCGATTGGAAAACGCTTTAAGTAACTGAGTGATGAATGACCCGTGCCAAAGTCATCCAGCGCGATGTGCACACCAATCGATTTAATGCGTTTCATTTGCTGCTCTGCAAACTCAGGGTTATCCATCATGGCGCTTTCTGTGATCTCGAGTTCTAAGCAATGTGCCGGTACGTCAAATTTAGTCAAGTTGTCGATGAGTGTTTCAATAAGGCTGCTTTGCTGAAAGTGTAAGGCTGAAATATTAATAGCGACATTACCAAACGAAATATTTTGTTTTCGCCACTGGGCCAGTTGATTAAGCAGCTGCTCCATCAGTAATTGAGTGAGCGGAATAATGGCACCATTTTGTTCGGCAAGCGGAATGAACTCGTCGGGGTTAATCACACTGCCATCTTCTTGAGGCCAGCGAACTAATGCTTCAAAGCCGTATAACTGGTTATGCTGGGCATCAAACTTAGGCTGAAAATAAAGCTCAAACTCATTGTTAGTGATTGCTTTGAATAAAGCGCTCTCTTTGGTTAATTCGGTTGGGTCGAGTGTATGACGGTCTTTATCAAAAAATTGATACGTATTACGGCCCATTTTTTTTGCATGATTCAAAGCACTATTTGCGCTGCGCATTAAGTATTCACAGTTATAGGCGTTGTCTGGATAGATAGCAAGACCACAGCAGGCAGATAGTGAAGTCTCAAAACCATCTAACATAAATGGGGTTTTAAACTGCTGAAGAACGATGTCTGCGGTTTTTTTAGCAAAGAATACGGTTTTACCAGAATAAAGATAGGGCGGCACCAGTACCGCAAATTCATCTGCACCGAGTCTTGCAATGGTAAAGCCCGAATTTAGAGAGTCAGTTAAACGACAGGCTACTTCTTTTAGTAGTACATCGCCAATTGTGTGACCGAGCGAGTCGTTAATCTTTTTGAAATTGTCTATGTCGATAAAGATGATTAGTAGACTAGGGTAAGTGTCGTTACAAGCATTGATTGCTTTTTCAAGGGACTCTATAAAAATGGCACGGTTTGATAAGCCTGTGACACTGTCTTTGGTAGTGAGCTTGAGCATAGTTCGCTCGTTATTCTTACGAGCAGTGACATCAGAAAACATGCCAACGTAACGTACAGAGCTTTTTGCAAAGCGTGGTGTGGTCACTTTTGTTATACATAAATCAATGGCGTAGGGTTGCCCATCTTTGCGTAAATTCCAAATTTCGCCAGACCAATAACCATCATTACTCAGCTCTTGTTGGATAATTTCTTCGAGTTGTGTATCACGACCGGCTTGCGTTAATGCTTTGAATTTTTTACCAAGTACATCGGCTTTTTTATAACCCGATATTTCACTAAATGCGTTATTAATTTCTATGATCCGAAACTGTTCATCGGTGACCCAAATACCATCTTTAGACTGGGAAAGTAGGGCATCCATCAGCGTCATCTTTTGGTTTCTTTGATAATAGATGACTGCACCAATGAGGATAACAATCGCTAAAAGGATCAGTAGTAATAGGGGCGTTGTATTGGGGGCTTGTGAGTTAGAGGGATTCGGCAGGGCAGCAGAAGCAGCACTAGAAAAGTGCTGCATCAGCAAAATGATACTGCATACTCGGGCAAAAAAGCGCATTAACATCCATCTTTAGGAACAAACTCACCTATTTAGGTTAGTCCATAAAAAATGGTCGTGCTAAACAATTAGTGAATATTTATTACAAGCGCTTTTTCAATGAGTTATTGACCGTTCACAAAACCCAGCTGACGCCAAGATTCATAAATAAATACAGCCACAGAGTTAGATAAGTTCATACTACGGCTGTCTTTTTGCATTGGAATACGTACACGTTGCTCTTTCGGCAACGACTGAATTAGATCATCAGGTAAGCCACGTGTTTCAGGGCCAAACACTAAACAATCGCCAGGTTGATATTGTGCTTGATGATGAAATTGGCTGCCCTTAGTGGTGCAAGCATAGACTTTTTTCGGTTGGCATTTTTCTAGATATGCTTCAAACGAGGCATGGCGCTGTACATGACTAAACTCATGATAATCAAGACCTGCACGTTTTACGCGTTTATCATCCCACTCAAAACCAAGGGGTTCAATTAGGTGTAACGCATAACCTGTGTTTGCGCATAAGCGAATGATATTACCCGTGTTTGGTGGAATTTCTGGTTGGTACAACACAATATCAAGCATGTGAATCTCATTTATAAGGATTTGATCTGCTGCTGAGTATACACGAACTAGAATTAAAAGATGATATACTCAACACAGTTACTCACTAAAGGTAAGTTGTTGTGCAGCATCGTAGTTATGAGTTTTGGGTTAAAACAGCCAGTATAGTCACCATTGTTATGGTGAGTCTGATGATCGCGGCAAAAAGCTGGGCATGGCTTGCATCTGGCTCGGCGTCAATGCTGGGTTCCTTGACCGATTCATTAATGGATATCACCGCATCATTGATGAGTTTTTTAGTGCTAGGTTATGCACTTCGCCCTGCTGATGACGACCATCGCTTTGGTCACGGAAAAGCCGAAGCATTAGCCGGGCTTGCACAGGCCGCTTTTATAGCTGGCTCAGGTTGCTTTTTAGCGTTTCATGGCATTGAGCGCTTATTTAATCCGGTAACCTTAAAGCATTCAGACCTTGGTATTTGGGTTAGTATTTTCGCTATTGTTTGTACGCTCGTGGTGGTGTTTGTACAAACTAAGGTGATTAATCACACCGAATCAATCGCCATTAAAGCAGACTCAATTCACTATAAAGGCGATTTAATCTTAAACTTGGCGGTATTACTGGCAATTGTGTTAGCTAAGTACGGCGTCGCTTATGCCGATCCATTGTTTGCTATTGGGGTGGCTGTTTATTTACTTTATAACAGCTGGGATATTGCTCGCGAAAGTGCTGATCACTTAATGGATAAAGAGCTCCCAGATGAAGAAAAACAACAAATACTGGCCATTGTGAATAGCCATCAAGACGTATTTGGCGCCCATGATATTCGCACCCGCCAAGGTGGTAAAATTAAGTTTATTCAGATGCATTTAGAGCTGGAAGACTCATTATCATTGATAAGAGCGCATCAAGTTGCTGATGAAGTAGAAGCGTTAATTCAAACGCATTTTGATTGTGAAATGGATATTTTGATGCACCTAGACCCACTTTCTGTGGTTAACAAAACACGTCAAAGCTCAGCACAAAATTGATAAAAATCGCTGAGTATTGTTTGTCTTATCTCGTCGCGTTCACACAATAGTTCGTGGCGAGCGCCCGCATAGCTTTTTAGTTGTGCTTGCTTTTGCCTATGGGTAAGTGCAAATTGCGCAGCGTTATCGACCACAGTATCTTGCTCGGCGCTTGCGATAAACAAAGGAATATCGACTTTTTTATCGACTAAAGAAGCAATAAAATCAAACGATGCATTGAGCCAGCCATAGGTTACACCTCCTAGTTGTAAATCACCTTCTGCTGCATACAGCTCTCTGAACAGTTTATATCGAATTTCACTACTGGTTAGTTCATTAGCTGCAAAGTCGACAGGTAAATAATCGCTTTGGCCAAATGCGTAACTGCGGCCAAGACCAAGTAAGGATGCAATTTTAGCAGCCAGTTTTGCTACAGGCTTTGGCGTGCCTTTAGTATAGATATCAAACATCGGAGCTGATAAAAAAGCACCCGCAAATTGATGCTGATAGCGCGATAGGTAATCATAGGCAATGGCACTGCCCATAGAGTGGCCAAGCAAAACCTGCTTTCCTTGCCAGTGTTGATGTACCACTTTTTCTATAAATACAGCAAAGTCATCTGCGTAGTCAGTAAAGCGGTTTACATAACCCTTATGAGTGTTTTTTAAATGACGATAAGAGCGACCTTGCCCCTGGTGATCAACACTAAAAACCGCAAAGCCATTTTGATATAGCTCCCACAGCAACTCTTTGTACTTAATTAAAGACTCTATTCGCCCAGTACTGATAACAATGGCCGTTTTTGCTTGTTGGGGAATTGCATAGCCGTAATAAAGCTTGCCATGAGCGGTGCTCAGAAAGTCTTGCTGTAATTGCTCAGAAAAAAACTGATTAATATTAGGTAGGTTATTAACAAGACTAGCTTCGCTACTATAAAACATTTACTCACTCTTATAAGGTAGGCGGATGTTTACGCACAGTCCGCCATGTTCTTGGTTTTCAAGTGTTAGTGTACCATCATGTGCTGAGATAGCATTCTTTGCAATAGCAAGACCTAAGCCCGTGCCGCCAGTGCTTCTATCACGAGCATGCTCCTGACGGAAGAAAGGTTCACACAGCCTTGCTAGGTTTGCTTCATCAACCCCTTTACCGTCATCACAAATAGTGATGTAGATAGCATCTGATTCAACTAAGCCTATTGAGATTGAATGTTCTGCGTATTTAATGGCATTGCGAAGTACATTCTCAAGCGCGCTGGCTATTAAGGTTTCATCGCATTTTAAATCGGCTGTTAGTGTACCATTTACAATAAGCTCTTTATTACTTTGCTTGGCCTCAAATTGAGCATCGTTGAGTACGTGATCTACAATCACTTGTAAGGACTGTGTACTCAACGCCAGAGTCTGGCTTTTGGCTTCTAAGCGTGAAACTTGAAGTACATCGGCAATCATTTTATCGAGCTGATTGGCCTCTTTTTCAATGCGCTCTAAATAAGCGTGTTGAGCATCATCGGCTTGCATTTGTGCAAGGCCTGTGGCCATTTTTAAACGCGTTAATGGTGAACGTAGTTCATGAGAAATATCTGCTAGCAGTCGTTTTTGAGCGCTAATAAGCTGCTCAAGTTGTACTGCCATGGTATTAAAGTCACGACCAAGTACACCTAACTCATCTTGACGAGTAGGAGATACATCGGCACGGGCAGTTAAATCGCCATGAGCTAGTTTTTTTGCTGTTTCTTTTAAACTATTAATAGGTGCAATTAAGTTACGGCTAAAGAAGAAACTCAGCATCAATGAGGCGATTAAAGCAATAAGCAGCTTGAGCCAAACTGGCATTAGCCATAGGCTGACAAAAAACGGTTTTTTGCGTTTTTCATCGATTTCATAAAGATAAAATTTACCTTCGGGTACATTCAAAGCTACCGGTCCATAAGCTTGGTATTCATCGGTAAAAATAATTTGCGGACGCATATATTTGGTAAAGTTCAGCAAGCTTAAATCAATGTCTTTGGATACAGGTTCGCTAAGCATTTCAACACCATGAACCTCACCGTTTAAGTACAGTAATTTATGCTTTGATAAGCGCGGATGAGATAAAACCTCTTGAGTTGGTTTACCGTGCTTAGCAACAATACGCTCAATACTTTTAGCCGTGTACTCAAGGTTTTTCAGCATGGGTCCACGCAGGTCGTCATTGCCGACATTGCTTGTTAACTGGCTTAAAAACACCAGTATTGTGATAGTCGCTATGACAGTAACCCAAAACCAAGCAAATATTTTTAAAAACAAATAATGGCGGGGATGCTTTAGCCAGCTTGGAGTTTGCATATTATTCGCCTTGTATTAATACATAACCACTGCCACGCATGGTTTTGATCCGTTCATTACTAACATGCTCTGCAATTTTTTTACGGATGTTGCTGACATGCATATCGATTGAGCGGTCAAAAGGAGCAAGGCGTCTACCTAATACTTGCTCACTTATTTGCTCTTTGCTGATCACTTCACCGGCATGTTGAACTAGCATGGCAAGGATCTCATATTCAGTGCCGGTTAGGCTAAGTACATTGTCATTAACAGAAGCCTCACGAGTTGCGAAATTAACATTGATGCTGTTAACACTCAATGAGCTGGTCTGTTGGCTCGATAAGCTATTAATATGTTCGATGCGACGAGTAATTGCTTTAACGCGAGCTAGTAGCTCTCTGTGATTAAACGGTTTAGGAATATAATCATCTGCGCCTAGCTCTAAACCAAAGATACGATCAAAATCTTCGCCTTTCGCGGTTAACATGATCACCGGTGTGAGCTTGTGTTGCCTTAATTGCTTTAGCACCTCAAAGCCATCCATAGATGGTAGCATCACATCAAGCAATATTAGCTCATAGTTATGCTTAATAGCTTGCTTTAGGCCTTCAGCGCCATCATGAACACACTCTACTGTAAAACCTTGTGCTGATAAGTACTCGCTGAGTAATTCGCACAATCCTGTATCGTCGTCGATCATTAATAGTTTCATTCTGACACCTAGCTATTTATTTCTTTAAGGTTATTTTACTCAGTAAATTGTGTAAAAGTGAATCTTTACACAACCTTTACACTGGTTTGCGTTCCTTTGCATTGAATTAGTTATAGTTAACCCATCAGTCGGAAACGACAACAGAGCACAACCCAACAAAAGGTAATGATTATGACTATTTCAAATAAGCTTTCTAAATTCGTACTTGTTTGTGGTTTAGCAGCAGCCAGTGTAGGTGCTACTTCAGCAATGGCGAAAGGAGACTTTAACCGTGGTATGAACCCACAGGCTCGTTTTTTACTTTCTGAGCGTGGTATTGATAAATTACAACTAACCGTAGAGCAGCAAACGCAACTTAAAGCAATTTTTGCCGAGCAGAAAACACAATTTGAAGCACTGCGTGGCGATAAAGATGCAATGAAAGCCGCTCGTGCTGCACACAAAGAGAAAATGGATGCGTTATTAGCAACAAAAGTATTTGACGAAAATGCCGCATTAGAGCTGATTAAAGCGCGCCAAGAAAAAGGCCAGCAGTTTGCAATGCTAAAAATGAAATCTGACCATGCGATTTGGCAGGTTTTAAATGCTGAACAGCGCGAAAGCTATCAAGAGATTAAAAAGCACCTGCGTAAAAAAGGTCACAAAAAGGGCCACCATGGTCATCGAGGCGAACGCAAAGCTGAGAGTTCTGAAGGTTAAAAGTGATAGGTTATATTAAAAAATGCGGCAAATGCCGCATTTTTTGTATTTGATGCTTTATTCTTTAAAGAATGAATCATCGTTTTTAGCCAGCATTGCTTCGATATCTTCAATCATATCTTGGCTCAAATCATTAGCATTGCTAATTGGACTAGAAATTTTATTGTTTTCAAACGACCACTCACCTAAATCTATTAGCTGGCAGCGTTTTGAGCAAAATGGACGATGCGGGCTTTGCTCTGACCATTCAACTTTGGCTTTGCATGTTGGGCAGTTTACAACTGTTGGCATGGAATAACTCTCAAATAAGCACTTTTGTCAGATCTTACTGAACAGTTAGCTGATAATCCAGTAACGAATTTGTTTAGAAACTCGTTACTCGGTTTATTTCTGCCAAAGAGGTAACACCATCGGCGGCTTTTTTCAGGCCAGATAAACGCAGATCATTAAAGCCTGAGCGCAGTGCTACTTCAGCGATTTCGAGTGAGTTACCACCACGCATAATAATTTGCGCTATTTCAGGGGTAATTTGCATTACTTCGTAAATACCCACTCGACCTTTATACCCTTCAGTACAGCTGTCGCAGCCTTTTGGTGCGAATAACTGAACCTCATTGAGCTTGTCTTTATCAAAACCTTGGCGAATCAATTCTTCATCAGGTAGTTTTTCTGGTGTTTTACACTTAGGGCAAAGTCGTCTTGCTAGACGCTGCGCAATAATAAGGCTGATAGAGCTTGCTACGTTATAAGCAGGAACACCCATATTTAAAAGACGAGTAAGAGTTTCTGGTGCAGAGTTTGTATGCAGAGTTGATAATACCAAGTGACCTGTTTGCGCCGCTTTAATTGCTATTTCAGCGGTTTCAAGGTCACGGATCTCACCAACCATTACTACGTCAGGATCTTGTCGTAAGAAAGCCTTTAGTGCATTGGCAAAGGTCATGTCTGCCTTTGGATTAATTTGTACTTGGTTAATCCCTTCAAGGTTGATCTCTACTGGATCCTCGGCAGTACTGATATTACGTTCTGGCTGGTTAAGAATATTCAAACCAGTATAAAGTGATACCGTTTTACCAGAGCCTGTTGGACCGGTTACTAAGATCATGCCTTGTGGCTGCTCAAGCGCGTCCATGTAGAGTTTTTTCTGCTCTGGCTCATAACCAAGCACATCGATACCTAGCATAGCACTTGATGAGTCGAGAATACGCATAACGATTTTCTCGCCCCAAAGGGTAGGCAAGGTACTTACACGGAAGTCGATACTTTTACGTTCAGTAATTTTAAGCTTAATACGGCCATCTTGGGGTTTACGTTTTTCTGCAATATCTAATCGTGACATAACCTTGATACGCGCAGATAAACGGCTCGCTAAGCTATTTGGCGGACTTGCCATTTCATGCAAAATACCATCGATACGAAAACGCACACGGTAGCGGTGTTCATAAGGCTCAAAGTGTAGATCTGATGCACCTTTTTTAATTGCGTCCATCAAAATTTTATTGATGTAAACGATAATAGGGGCATCGTCTTTATCTTCATCTTTGCTAGCTAAGTCGCGAGGGGCTTCTGTTTCAAGCTCACCAAGTTCTTTAAACTCATCTTCACTTAAATGTAAGCCACCTGCGGCATCAAGTAATTGCTCAATTTTGTTTTCAAGTTGTGTGTAATCAACAACGACCACTTCGCATGAAAGGCCAGTACTAAATTCAAAGTTTTCAAAGGCACCGTAGTCAGTTGGATCTGAGGCGGCAATGTAGAGCTTACGGCCCTTTTTAACTAGAGGTAAAATGTGGTGCTCACGAATTAGTTTATCTTTAACTAGCTCTTCGCTAATGTTCGCAACGTCAAAGTCTTTGATGTCAAAATAAGGCACACGGAAAAGGTCTGTACATTGCTCTGCGAGCTCATGGCCAGCCATTCCACATGTTTTAGAAATAAGCTCTGCAGTAGAGTTATATTCGCGCTGCTTTGATTTTACGGTCTCTGCATCAATGCGACCGAGTGTAATAAATTTTCGAAGTAGCGGTGAGTTTATATTCATTGCGCACCTAGATTGATCCTTTGTTGCCACAATCTAACAGAAAAAGTAAGGCTATTACATCAGTCTTGTCTGATTTTAGAAAAATTGCAAAAAAAATTAACCTAAAACTCAGTTGTTTAGAGTGCGAGTTGGTACTTTTGTATTGGTTTTGGGATCTTCTATTAAATGAGAATCTATAAATAAAATCAATAGCCTAGTGAGAGTGTATTAGATACTTTTCATGCAGTTTTTGCACATCCGTTTTTACTTCTTCAAGAGGGCGGTTATTATCTAAAGTATCAGCAGCTTTTTGTTGTTTATCAGCTCTGCTCATTTGTGAAGCGATAATTTGCTTAGCTAATTCTACAGAGACATTATCACGGGCTGTAGTTCTTGTTATTTGTACATCAACCGGAACGTCAATTAGCAAGGTATGGTTGCAGTATTTTTCTAAGCCATTTTCAAAAAGTAAGGGAGCAACTAAGATGACATAATTGCTGGTGGCTTGCTTTAATTGGCTCAGCATTGATTCTCGAATAAGTGGGTGCAACAAATTATTTAGCCATTGCTTTTGTGATTCATCAGCAAAGATAATTGCTCTTAGTTTTGCGCGATCAAGCGTGCCGTTACTCGTGAGTATTTCATCACCAAAATGTACTGTAATTTTTGTAAGGCCAGCTGAGCCAGGCTCGACGACTTCTCTGGCAACTATATCGGCATCAACAACCTGAATACCAAGCTCTTCAAACATGGCGCTTACTGCACTTTTGCCTGAGCCAATACCACCGGTTAGCCCTAAAACCCAGTTTGCCATAATTAGTAACCTAAATAGTTAAAGTAATAACTTTTAATTTGCTCACCCCAAAGCAAGGTGACCCATCCTGCGATGGCGAGGTAGGGCCCAAATGGGATTGGCGTGGTTTTGTCTTTACCTTGAATAATGATTTGCGCAATGCCGATGATGGCTCCGACGACGCTTGATAACAGTACGATAGTTAAAATATCTTGCCAGCCAAGTAGCGCACCAAACACGGCTAATAGTTTAAAGTCGCCATAACCCATGCCTTCTTTACCCGTAGCAAGTTTGAATAACCAATAGACACTCCATAAGCTCAGGTAGCCAACTGCTGCGCCGATAATGGCATCGCTCGGTGCAATGGTAATATCCATAGTGGCAGCAATCAGCGCTAGCCAAACGAGTGGCAGGGTGAGCTGGTCGGGCAATAACATGTGATCTACATCGATAAAAGTTAATGCAACTAAAAACCAAGTAATCAAAATATAAAGAAGAGCAAGCTTTGTCGGGCCAAAAACAGCAGCAACAATTAAACTTAAAACCGCTGTAAGCATTTCAACAATAGGGTATCGTACAGAAATCGGTGTTTGACAATTTGCACAGCGACCTTTTAGTAATAACCAACTTAGCACAGGGATGTTTTGCCAAGCTTTGATCGGCGCTTGGCATTTAGGGCAGGTCGAATTAGGTTTTACTAAATTAAAGGGAGCTTGTTCTGTTTGCTGTTTTGAATTGAGCTCATCGGCCAATACTATACGGCACTCAGTTTGCCATTCTCTTTTCATCATCAGTGGTAAACGATAAATCACCACATTTAAAAAGCTGCCAATACACAGGCTTACTAAGCCTACAGTCAAAAAATAAAACCACTGCTGACTTTGCATCGCAGTGGTTATATCAAGAAAAAAGTTTTCCATTAAAATACCTAACTTCAGGCCGTTTACAGGCCGATATTATTTCGCCGTGTTGAACTATTTTTATTATTTATTTTATGTAGTAAGTTATCAACTAGCGTTTATAGTTTTGCTTACAGCTTACAGCTTACAGCTTACAGCTTACAGCTTACAGCTTACAGCTTACAGCTTACAGCTTACAGCTTTGTGTTAAATCACCGAACCTAATTGGAATATAGGCAAGTACATAGCAACAATTAAACCACCAACGAGCACACCTAATACAGCCATAATCAGGGGCTCAAGTAAGCTTGATAAACCATCAACGGCATCATCAACTTCTTGTTCATATATCGTTGCTACTTTAGCAAGCATACCATCAAGTGAACCCGACTCTTCACCAATAGCAACCATTTGCACCACCATATCAGGGAAGATTTTAGCGTTTTTCATCGCCCAGTTCATTAAGTTACCTGAACTTACTTCAGCTTTAATCTCTAAAATAGCATAACGGTATACTGCATTACCTGAAGCGCCTGCGGCGGAATCAAGTGCATCGACTAATGGAACACCGGCAGCAAAGGTGGTTGATAAAGTACGAGCATAACGAGCAACCGCTGCTTTATTTAAAATCATACCAATGACAGGCAGTTTTAATATGGCTCTATCGTTAGCATCTCTGAGTTTTTTACTTTTAAGTAGTGCTTCTTTGTAAACATAACCTGTAGCGACAACAGCAATAAGTATCATCCACCAGTATTCTTGCATAAACTCAGAAATACCAATCACCATAAGGGTAAATGCAGGTAATTCAGCGCCAAAACCATTAAAAATATCTTGGAATTGCGGCACAACGAAGATAAGCAGAATTGACGTAACGATTAAAGCAACCACTAACACCGCAACGGGGTAAAACATGGCTTTTTTGATTTTTGACTTTAATGCCTCAGCCTTTTCTTTATAAAGTGCTACTCGGTCAAATATTTTATCGAGGGCGCCTGATTGCTCGCCAGAGGCTACCAGATCGCAATATAAATCATCGAAGTGTCGTGGATGTTTGCGAAGAGCTTGAGAAAGTGGCACACCCGCTTTTACTTCATCGCCAATTCCTTCCATTAATTTGGTGACACTTTTATTCTTTGTGCCAGAAGCAATCATTTCTATTGTTTGTATTAAAGGAACGCCTGCAACGAGCATAGTTGCGATTTGACGAGTTATTAGAGCAATATCTTTTGCTGTTATCTTCTGAACTCTTGTTCCAAATAATGGTTTCGGTTTACGCTTTACTTTAGAGGGCGTAATACCTTGCTTTCTAAGTTGAGCTTTTACAAGAGCGATACTTTCACCAGATAGTTCACCTTCTAATTTTTTACCTCTGACGCTAACGCCAACCCACTGAAAGGTGTCTATCTTTTTATGTTCTGTTTGTTTTGACATTTTCTATCCTATCACTGGAATAGTTCACAATTAGAGAGGGAAACTTGACCATTAGACCAAAAGTTTGGTCCAAATGGAAAATTACTCAAGCAGTTGAAGCTAATAGCTGAAAGAATTAAATAAGCCCCAATAACTATATATATCGAATAATAAATATTACTCTTCGGCTTTTCCAGTAAGTTTTTTGTATTTGTTGAGCCTAATAAAAAACCTATAGATAAAAACACAAAAGTTTGAGACATTGGCATTACTAGTGTTCCACTAACAAAAGATAGTAATAGCAATGAAATCAGAGTAAGAAATGATATTTTAAACTCATTTGTGTGTTTGTTTTCTTTTATGTGTTTTATTGATTTGAAGATTACTTTATTCAAAATGTACATCAAAGTAATAGTGAAGAGTAACCCCCAATCATGAATTAATGATAAGAATATATTGTGAGGGTGGCTCAAGCTATATTTAGTGTAACTGTATGTGCCAGCTCCATTTCCTACAAAGAGAGTTTTTATATCAAAGCCTCTAATTGTTTCAATCCATATTTCTATTCTGCCTGAACTCGTTTCCCTAAATAAACTTTTATCAAATGAGCTGGGAGGCTGAAGGTATAAGTATAAAATATATAGGGAAATAGATAAAGTTAGGGCTTTAAAGATAAAATTTAATTCTTTTCTTTTAATTATTTTAATGTAACAACCTAAAAATAAAGTAATTAGCGTTGCAAGCAATGCTCCTCTAGCAGAGCTAATAAAGATAATAAGTAAATTAAGAGTTAGAGATATAAGAGCGATACTTTGATACTTCTTGTTTTTTATAAAAAATAAGGAGTAAAAAATAAAAACCAGTTGTAACTGGTTGAAAAATCTTATGTTGTAAAATCCTGCAAAAACCCCGTCTGATGGGAAAACTATATTGTCACTTAAATAAAAAAAGAAATTTAATAAAAAGTATCCTGATAAGAATATGCTAATAGCTATTGAAGTTTTAAACAATAAGCTTGAACCTCTTATAGTTTCCATTCCGATAACTATAATTCCAAGTAGAAATATATAGTGTAAAATTAATAAACTAGAATAAAAGCTGTTCTCACTAAAAAAAACGCTTAAAAAGGCCAAGAAAAAAAGCAGTGCTAGTGTCAGCTGAAGTTTACAACTAATTTTAGAGTAATTTACTTTGGTAATGAGGGGGGCACATAAGGCTAATAAAACAATCTGAGCTGCTCTTTTTTCATTGAAAAGCCCGAGGTAGAAAGAGTCTAAAAAAGGGATTGAGCAGACTAATAAAAAAATTGGAATATAAAAATTTTTTAGGGAGATTGTTAACATTTTTTGAAGAAGCCCAAAATAGGGCTTCTCATATTAATTTAATTAGCTTTTACGGCAATTTTGAGGAACGTATTTATTCAAAGTAGAATCGCTTATTTCACAAGACCAGCTTACACTTCCAGTAGTGGCTGATGGAGTAAAAACAAGAGTTCCACTATCAAGAGCCGATACAGAAGTTCCTTGTATCGCTGCAGTAATTACACCATTTGTTCCAACAGTTACTGACTCTACATAAGTTGAAGAGATGTTTGAGGCTGTATCAATTCCTACTTTTGCATTGCTGCCACAATCAGCTGCAGATCCTGAAGAAATGATACATTCACTTACTGCTGTTTTAGCTGAACCTGCAAATGTAATTACTTCACTCATTTTAGCTCGCGTTGTGTAATCTTGATACGCAGGAAGTGCTACTGCAGCAAGAATACCGATGATTGCAACTACAATCATTAATTCAATTAGGGTGAAACCCTGTTGGTTTTGTTGTGTCATTTGTTCCTCTCCTAAAGGATATGATGATTTAGTAAGTTTAGCTGTAACTTCAGCGTTGTAAAACCACAGCTCAATTTACAGGATAAATCTTACAGTTTTACTTAAAACTACTTTTATTAACCTTTAAATGTTAACAAAGCAGCAAAAACTTTACTTGTTAAGCGTGTATAAATTTACTTTAGCATCAATAAATGTTTTTGGAAGCTATTTTCCTGTTCAGTAAGCAGTTTTTCAGAACTTTCCTACCTTTGTTTGATGTAAAATAAGCTTAGTTACACATATTTGTACTATTTATAGACACCGCATCCTTGCAGGAACTTATTGAATTGATTGCAATCTTGTGTAGGTTCAGGACGTGCGTATACAAAATAGTCAAAAGCGCTGAAAAGATATTGATTTTTTGTTATCTGTTCAGGCTTTTGATGTATTTAATGCTTTTTTTATTTTCTTGTCAACGAATTAGGTAAAACATTAAATACGTACAGGAGAAATTTTAGCCGTTGAACCTCATTGAAAGATCGATTGATTGTAAATTTTTTGTAAGTGCGCCACTTGAAATAAAGTCAACACCGGCCTGTGAATAGGCTTTTAAGGTTTCAAGGGTCATGTTGCCAGATACCTCAAGCTTTGCTCGCTTGTCTGTTAGCACAACTGCTTGTTGAATTTGCTCTACCGTAAAGTTATCAAGCATGATGATATCAGCACCAGCTGTGATCGCTTGTTCAAGCTCAGCAAGTGACTCTACTTCTACTTCAACTGGTTTAGTCGGGTGGTTTAATTTAGCTTGAGCGACTGCTTTATCAATACCACCACAGGCTGCAATGTGGTTTTCTTTGATTAGGAACGCATCAAAAAGGCCGATGCGATGATTCGCGCCACCACCACATTTCACAGCGTATTTTTGTAGTGCACGTAAACCAGGAATTGTTTTGCGCGTGTCGAGTAGCTGCGTAGTCGTGCCTTCAAGCTCTTTTACATAATGAGCGGTTGTTGTTGCTGTACCTGATAGTGTTTGTACAAAGTTAAGGGCTGTGCGCTCTGCGGTTAAAATAGCACGCGCTGAGCCTGATGCTGTAAATAATGTACTATTTGCTGCTACTTTATCACCGTCATTTACGAGTACTTTAACGTTTACTGTAGGGTCAACTTGCTTAAAAACTTCTAAAATAATGTCTTTACCACAAAATACACAGTCTTCACGAGTAATTACTTTGGCATTGGCTAGCTCGTTTTCTGGAATTAGTTGCGCGGTAATATCACCGTCATTTGCGCTTTGGTAATCTAAATCTTCATCAAGGGCGAGTTTTACCAGTTGGCTAATTAAAGTGTGAGGGACTGACATGTCGAAAGCTCATTGTTTATTAATAAATTGGCGAAATTTTACTATGTTTAACCCCTTAATAGAAGATAAAGATCGGCCACAGTCAAGTATCCTTACTCTTACTTTAAGTGATTGAATTAAAGCAACTAGACCCTGAGATTTTAACCCTTTACACTATTTAACTTTATTGTCATCGTTAGTTTTTAATATGCATATAAATGAATTGGGCCAATTAAACAATGTGTTACAAAGGCCCTGTACACATTACGATGAGCGTCCTGAGGGCGAGGTTTCATTACTTGTTATTCATAATATTTCATTGCCAGCAGGGGAGTTTGCCACGCCTTATGTTGATGATTTATTTATGGGGGCAATTGATTGTACGGCACATGAAAGCTTTGCAGATTTAAAAGGTTTAAGAGTGTCTGCGCATTGCTTCATTCGCCGTACCGGCGAAGTTATTCAGTACGTGCCTTTTGAAAAACGAGCTTGGCACGCCGGTATCTCAACGTTTGAAGGCAGAGAGCGCTGTAATGATTTTAGCGTGGGCATTGAGCTTGAAGGTACAGATACGCAAGCGTATACCCAAGCCCAGTATAATGCATTACACTTAGTGACTAAGGCGTTGATGGCAAAGTACCCTGAGATAGACCGTTCACGCATTGTTGGTCATTGTGATATTGCTCCGGGCAGAAAAACTGACCCAGGTGCGAGTTTTGATTGGCAATACTATTTTGATTTAGTGTTTTAGTTAAAGGATATAGGTAAAAGCATGATCTTAATTTCAATAATTATTGCTTTGGTTATTGAGCGTTTAGGTGCTCGCGCTGATTATTGGCAAATTGGGTTTTATGCCAATACTTATCTAAAGCACTCGCAAAAACAACTCTCAGAAAAAGGCTTATTTAATTCGCCAATTGGTTTTTTGATTTGGTTAATGCTGCCTGTCGTTGCCGCAGGTTTAGTTTATCAATTCTCTGATTTTATTATTTGGCAGCTGGCTGTGAATGTTGCTGTGCTGCTGGTTTGTTTTGGCTGTGCTAAGCAACGTGCTTTATATAAGTCTTACTTAAATGCGTTAACCCGCAACGATCAAGAAGCGGCTACCTTATTTGCATTACAAATGGGCCAAAAGAAGACAGAAGATGAGCCTCATGGTGAAACTTTTGGCCAAACCTTAGCTTGGTTAAATTTTCGCTTTTACTGTGCAGTTATTTTTTGGTTTGTGGTTTTAGGTGTACCTGGCGCGGTTCTTTATGCGCTAGTTCGAACCTTTGCTGATAAAGTCAGAGACGACCATCAAGTGGCTTACGCTAGACGTTTTAAACTGATCCATAGCTTACTATTTTGGCTCGATTGGTTACCAGCACGGGTTGCAAGCTTTGGATATTTAGTGATTGGTAACTTTAATAAAGGTACCAGTTGTTGGCTCAAGTATGTGCTCGACTTTACAGTGAGTAACCGAAAAGTAGTTACGCAAACTGCACTTGCCGCTGAGCAAATTGAGCAGCAACATTTTGGCTGCACTTACGAAGCCACTTGCATGATGAAGCTTGTAAAAAGAAATGTATTGTTCTTTTTAGTGATCATCGCAGCATTAACCCTGTTTGGTGGCTTGGCGTAGAGTGTAAAGTTAGCGAGTTGCGAGAGGTAGGACTGGCTTTAGCCGGGAATGGGTCTGCAAGTTTCAAGAGTAAAGCTTGTAGGAAAGATTCTAGTCATGAATCTCTGCGGTTGCACTTCGATTGAGTTTTAATTTTTCAGCACTGAAGTGCATCCTACTTCGAATATTTTTCAGCATTCAATTCAACGATGCGGGGTAAACCCGCTGCTACAAAGCTGCTCAATTCAACTAACATCTAAAACCTGACCTCTAAAAGCTTTTGTCGCGGGGTAAACCCGCTGCTTCAAAGCTGCTCAATTCAACTAACATCTAAAACCTGACCTCTAATAGCTTTGTCTATCAATCTGGTCTGACCATTTATTTTTTATTGTTTTTTCCTTCAGAAAAAGCCACTTTAATCCATACTGTTTAATCTTTAGACGAATTACGTTAGGGTGTAACTAGGCGCTGAACGTAGTGAAATTGACAGAAATACGGGTTTTTGATAACGTATGCGACAAATTTGGTATGACCAATTTACCTTTTTGGTCAAAGCACAAGGCTAAATACCCGATATTTATGGGGTTAGCGCATAACAATGCGGACGTTAATAAATGTCTTTAAAGATTAAAGCAGCAAAATTATCTGATGTAATTTTACAACAACTTGAGAATATGATTCTTGAGGGGTCGTTAGCGCCAGGCGAAAAGCTGCCTCCTGAACGTGAATTAGCGAAACAATTTGAAGTATCGCGACCTTCGCTGCGTGAGGCGATTCAAAAGCTAGAAGCTAAGGGGTTAGTAACGCGTCGCCAAGGTGGTGGAACGTTCGTAAAAAATCAGCTTGAAGAGGGGCTCACTGATCCGCTTTTTGATTTGATTAGTAAGCATCCAGAGTCACAATTTGATTTACTCGAATTTCGTCATGCCCTTGAAGGAATAGCAGCATATTATGCAGCTATGCGCGGCACAACGAATGACTTCAAAAAAGTAAAACAAAGCTTTGACAACATTGCGCTCGTTAATGACGACATTGTGCAAAAAGCAAAAGCAATTAATGCATTCCATTTTAGTGTGGCTGAAGCGTCTCATAACGTTGTACTGCTACATTTAGTTCGTGGTATGCAGGCCTTGCTAGAGCAAAATGTATTACAGAATTTAACTGTACTGTTAAAAAAACCACAGATCAGCCAGCAGCTCGCAGAACATAGACGACTGTTGATGGATGCGGTTATTGAAGGAAACCCAGAGCAAGCACGTCTTGCTAGTAATGCTCACTTAGCCTTTATCGAAGAAGCCTTACTTGAGGCTGGCAAAGAGCATTCGCGGATTGAACGTAGTTTAAGACGCACCAAACAACATTAAGCAAGTGATTAGCTAAGTTTAGTTAACTACTTAATTTAAGATTTATTAAAATAATTAGTATTTTAAACATAAGGAAACCTCCATATGTCTGAAGTCAATAAAATTGACGTAGACGCGCTAGAAACACAAGAGTGGTTACAAGCCCTTGAGTCTGTTGTGCGTGAAGAAGGTGTTGAACGTGCTCAATTCTTACTTGAGCAAGTGTTAGAGCAAGCCCGTTTAGACGGTGTTGATATGCCTACTGGCACAACCACTAACTACGTTAATACCATTCCGGTAGATCAAGAACCTGCTTACCCAGGTGACGTAAATATTGAACGTCGTATTCGTTCAATTATTCGTTGGAATGCGATCATGATCGTATTACGCGCGTCGAAAAAAGATCTAGACTTAGGCGGCCATATGGCTTCTTACCAGTCTTCAGCTGCATTCTATGAAGTATGTTTTAACCACTTCTTCAAAGCACCAAACGATGTAGATGGCGGTGATTTAGTTTATTACCAAGGTCACATTTCTCCAGGTATCTATGCACGTGCATTTGTTGAAGGTCGTTTAACCGCTGAGCAGCTTGATAATTTCCGTCAAGAAGTTGATGGTAAAGGTCTTC
Organism: Pseudoalteromonas sp. 2CM39R; assembly: GCF_023161845.1. NCBI lineage: Bacteria > Pseudomonadati > Pseudomonadota > Gammaproteobacteria > Alteromonadales > Pseudoalteromonadaceae > Pseudoalteromonas > Pseudoalteromonas sp. 2CM39R. The sequence goes on along the minus strand of NZ_JALNTM010000040.1, from coordinate 5,901 downwards.
CTTCATACCCACACCCTAAGTTAATGCCTGAATTCTGGCAGTTCCCTACGGTATCAATGGGTCTTGGTCCAATTGCCTCAATCTACCAAGCTCGTTTCTTAAAATACCTAGATGGTCGTGGCTTAAAAGACACTAAAAACCAACGTGTATACGCTTTCTTAGGCGATGGTGAAATGGATGAGCCAGAATCACGTGGTGCAATCTCATTCGCTGCGCGTGAGAAGCTAGATAACCTATGTTACCTAATTAACTGTAACTTACAGCGTTTAGATGGCCCTGTAATGGGTAACGGTAAGATCATTCAAGAGCTTGAAGGCCTATTCAAAGGTGCGGGCTGGAACGTGATTAAAGTTGTATGGGGTAGTGGTTGGGATATCCTACTTGCTAAAGATACATCAGGTAAATTACTGCAGTTAATGAACGAAACTATTGACGGTGATTACCAAACCTATAAAGCAAAAGACGGTGCATATGTTCGTGAGCACTTCTTCGGTCGTTACCCAGAAACAGCTGCACTTGTTGCTGATATGACTGATGAAGAAATCTTCGCACTTAAGCGTGGTGGTCATGAGCCTTCAAAACTTTACGCTGCATTCAAAAAAGCGGAAGAAACCAAAGACCGTCCAACTGTGATCCTAGCTAAAACTGTAAAAGGTTACGGCATGGGTGAAGCGGCTGAAGGTAAAAACATCGCGCACCAAGTTAAGAAAATGGACATGACTCATGTTGAGCACCTACGTTCACGTTTAGGTCTACAAGATTTAGTTTCTGATGAAGAAATTAAAGACTTACCATATCTTACTCTTGAAGAGGGCTCTGAAGAGTACAAGTATCTTCACGCTCGCCGTGAAGCGCTACAAGGTTACACACCTAAGCGTATTCCTAAGTTTTCTGAAAGCTTAACATTGCCAGAAGTTGACGCGTTCAAGCCACTACTTGAAGAGCAAAAACGTGACATCTCTACAACAATGGGCTTTGTACGTGCACTTAACGTGTTACTAAAAGACAAAGGCATTGGTAAAAACATCGTTCCTATCATCGCTGATGAAGCGCGTACATTTGGTATGGAAGGTTTATTCCGTCAAATCGGTATTTACAACCCGCATGGCCAAAACTACACACCACAAGACCGTGACATCGTTTCTTACTATAAAGAAGCAACATCAGGTCAGGTACTACAAGAAGGTATCAACGAGTTAGGTGCAATGTCTTCATGGGTTGCTGCTGCAACATCATACAGCACTAACGATTTACCAATGATCCCATTCTACATCTACTACTCAATGTTTGGTTTCCAACGTGTAGGTGATATGGCGTGGATGGCCGGTGACCAACAAGCACGTGGTTTCTTACTAGGTGCTACGGCTGGTCGTACTACACTAAACGGTGAAGGTTTACAGCACGAAGATGGTCACAGCCACATTCTTGCTAACACGGTTCCTAACTGTATTTCTTATGACCCTACATTTGCGTTCGAAGTAGCGGTAATCATGCAAGACGGTATCCGTCGCATGTACGGTGAAGACCAAGAAAACGTGTTCTATTACCTAACGCTAATGAACGAAAACTACCATCAACCAGCAATGCCAGAAGGCGCTGAAGAAGGTATTCGTAAAGGTATCTATAAACTTGAAACTGTGGCTGGCGATAAAGCGAAAGTACAGTTACTAGGTTCAGGTACTATCATGATTGAAGTGCGTAAAGCGGCACAAATCCTGAGCGAAGAGTATGGTATTGGTTCAGATGTATTCTCTGTAACATCATTCAACGAGTTAACTCGTGACGGTCAAGACGCTGAGCGTTTCAACATGCTTAACCCTGAAGCAGAGCAAAAGACTGCTTACATCACGAACGCATTAACTGATGCCGTGACTGTTGCAGCAACAGACTACATGAAGAACTACGCAGAACAAGTTCGTTCATTCGTACCAAGCAGCAACTACAAAGTGTTAGGCACTGATGGTTACGGTCGTTCTGATAGCCGTGAAAACTTACGTCGTCACTTCGAAGTGAATGCTGGTTATGTTGTGGTTGCAACACTATCTGAGCTTGCTAAACGTGGTGAAGTTGAGAAGTCAGTGGTTGTTGAAGCAATCAAGAAATTCGACATCGACACAAACAAAGTTAACCCGCTATACGCATAAGAGGTTCCAATGAGTATTGAAATTAATGTACCAGATATCGGTGGCGATGAAGTTGAAGTAACCGAAATCCTTGTTAGCGTTGGTGATAAGGTTGAGGTTGACCAATCGTTATTAACGGTTGAAGGCGACAAAGCATCAATGGAAGTACCTGCTGCACAAGCAGGTACGGTTAAAGAAATTAAAGTAGCTGAAGGTGATACGGTAACGACGGGTTCACTTATCATGATCTTCGAAGGTGAAGAACAAGCTGCGGCTCCTGCAGAGGCTAAAGAAGAAGCGCCAGCTCCAGCAGCTGCGCCTGCAGCTTCTGCTACACAGGAAGTAACTGTGCCAGATATCGGCGATGATGAAGTTGAAGTAACTGAAATCATGGTTGCGGTAGGTGACACGGTTGAAGAAGAGCAATCTTTATTAAGCGTTGAAGGCGATAAAGCATCAATGGAAGTACCTGCTCCAATCGCGGGTACGGTTAAAGAGATCAAAATCGCGACTGGCGATAAAGTGAAAACGGGCTCTCTAATCTTCGTTTTTGAAACAGCTTCAAGCGGTTCAGAAGCGCCAGCTGCAGAATCAGCACCAGCTGAAGCGGCGCCGACAGCAGCGGCATCAAGCACTAAAGAAGTTAATGTGCCTGATATCGGTGGTGACGAAGTTGAAGTAACCGAAGTGATGGTTGCTGTTGGCGACAAGGTTGAAGAAGATCAATCAATCTTAAACGTTGAAGGCGATAAAGCATCAATGGAAGTACCAGCACCATTTGCTGGTACTGTTAAAGAAATCAAAGTAGCTGCTGGGGATAAAGTATCAACTGGCTCACTTATCTTTGTATTTGAAGTAGCGGGTACTGCACCAGCTGCAGCGGCACCTGCTCCTGCAAAAGCTGAAGCAGCGCCTGCTCCTGCAGCAAAAGCGCCTGCGGCTGAAAAGCCTGCATCAGCACCTGCAAGCAACGAAGGTTTTGCAGATAACAAAGCGTATGCACATGCATCGCCTGTTGTACGTCGTTTAGCGCGTGAGTTTGGTATTAACCTAGCAAACGTAAAAGGCACGGGTCGTAAGAATCGTGTTGTTAAAGAAGACGTACAAAACTACGTGAAAGATCTTGTGAAGAAAGTTGAGTCAGGTCAGCTATCAGCAGGTAAAGGTAATGCCGGTGGTGGTGAGTTAGGTCTTATCCCTTGGCCTAAGGTTGATTTTGCTAAGTTTGGTGAAATTGAAGAGAAGAAACTTTCTCGTATCCAGAAGCTATCAGGTGCTAACTTACATCGTAACTGGGTGCAAATCCCGCATGTTACACAGTTTGACGAAGCTGATATCACAAGCCTTGAAGCATTCCGTAAAGAGCAAAATGCCCTTGCAGAGAAGAAAAAGCTGGGTGTTAAAATCACACCACTTGTATTTGTGATGAAAGCAGCGGCGAAAGCATTAGCTGAATTCCCAACGTTTAACTCTTCACTGTCTGAAGACGGCGAAAGCTTAATCTTGAAGAAATACATCAACATTGGTGTTGCAGTTGATACGCCAAATGGCTTAGTTGTTCCAGTGTTCAAAGATGTTGATAAGAAAGGCATCATTGAACTTTCTCGTGAGTTAATGGATGTTTCTAAGAAAGCACGTGACGGCAAACTAACTTCATCTGATATGCAAGGCGGTTGTTTCACAATCTCAAGCCTTGGTGGTATCGGTGGTACAGCGTTCACGCCAATTGTGAATGCGCCAGAAGTTGCTATCTTGGGTGTATCTAAGTCAGAAATGAAACCTAAGTGGAATGGCAAAGAGTTTGAACCTAAATTAATGGTTCCATTATCAATGTCATACGACCATAGGGTTATTGACGGTGCACTAGCAGCACGCTTTACTGTGACGCTAGCAAGCTACATGAGCGATATTCGTCAATTGGTGATGTAATCGTCTCATAATTTATAAGAATCAAATCCCAGCAAGTTGTTTTTTGCTGGGATTTTTACCATTGGCAATGATACAATCTTTGCCATAGAACAATCTTGGTATAGATATCTGCTCTCCCTTTCTGCCTTGCAGAAACATGGCAGTTAAACTTAGGGGCAGTGTCCCGTTCAAACATTTAAGGTAATAGCATGAGCAACGAATTAAAAACTCAAGTTGTTGTACTAGGCGGTGGTCCTGGTGGTTATTCTGCGGCTTTCCGTGCTGCTGACTTGGGCTTAGAAGTTACACTGGTAGAATCTCGCAACACATTAGGCGGTGTATGTCTAAATGTGGGTTGTATTCCTTCAAAAGCACTTTTACACGTAGCTAAAGTGATTGATGACGCAGCTGAAATGTCATCTCACGGCGTTACTTTTGGCAAGCCTGAAATCGACCTAGACAAAATCCGTGATTGGAAAGAGTCTGTAATCGGTCAACTAACTGGCGGCCTAGACGGCATGGCTAAAATGCGTAAAGTGAAAGTAGTTAGCGGCTACGGTAAATTCACTGGTAGCAACACACTTGCTGTTGAAGGTGAAGACGGTACAACAACAATCACTTTTGACAATGCTATTATTGCAGCGGGTTCTCAACCTGTTAACTTACCTTTCATCCCTGAAGATGACCGTGTAATTGACTCAACTGGTGCGCTAGAGCTTAAAGACGTTCCTGAGAAACTACTTGTTTTAGGTGGTGGTATCATCGGTCTTGAGATGGGTACGGTGTACCGTGCACTAGGTTCTGAAATCGACGTAGTTGAGTTTGCTGATCAATTAGTACCAGCAGCTGATAAAGACGTTATCAAGATCTACCAAAAATACGTTAAGAACAAGTTCAACGTAATGCTTTCTACTAAAGTTGTTGGCGTTGAAGCGAAAGAAGACGGTCTATACGTTTCATTCGAAGGTAAAAACGCACCAGCTGACGCAGTACGTTACGATAAAGTACTTGTTGCTGTTGGTCGTACACCTAACGGTAAATTACTAGACGCTGATAAAGCAGGCGTTAACGTTGATGAGCGTGGTTTCATCAATGTTGATAAGCAACTTAAAACAAACGTTGATCACATCTTCGCTATCGGTGATATCGTTGGTCAACCAATGCTTGCGCACAAAGCGGTTCACGAAGCTCACGTTGCTGCAGAAGTTATCTCTGGTCAGAAACACTTCTTCGATCCTAAGTGCATTCCTTCAATCGCATACACAGATCCAGAAATCGCATGGGTTGGTGTAACTGAGAAAGAAGCTAAAGAGCAAGGTTTAAGCATCGAAACTGCTGTATTCCCTTGGGCTGCTTCTGGTCGTGCAATCGCTTCAGCACGTACTGAAGGTCAAACTAAGCTAATCTTCGATAAAGACTCAGGTCGCGTTATCGGTGGTGCTATGGTTGGTATCAACGCAGGTGAAATGCTAGGTGAAATCGGCTTAGCAGTTGAAATGGGCGCAGACGGTGAAGACCTAGCGTTAACTATTCACGCTCACCCAACGTTAAACGAATCAATCGGTCTAGCTGCTGAAATCTTCGAAGGTTCAATCACTGACCTTCCAAACAAAAAAGCAGTTAAAAAGAAGTAAGTTCTTTTGACTAATCGTTTTAAAAACCCAGCTTCGGCTGGGTTTTTTGTTTTCTTAGAGGTTAGATATCAGATGTCAGTCGTTAGTTGATCGAGAGAGTTGTTTTATTTTTTGTAATTGAACAAAAGCTTGTTATACATGAAATGAATTATACTTGTTTAACCACTAACCACTAACCACTAACCACTAACCACTAACCACTAACCACTAACCACTAACCACTAACCACTAACCAC
>NZ_JALNTM010000003.1:0-714672 GCF_023161845.1 Pseudoalteromonas sp. 2CM39R | reverse complement strand
GATAGCTGATAGCTGATAGCTGATAGCTGATAGCTGATAGCTGATAGCTGATAGCTGATAGCTGATAGCTGATAGCTAAAACACGTCTTAAACTCTGGAGTAACTATGTCTAATTGGATTGATGCGACAGTAAAGTCAGTCAAATGGTGGAATGAATCGTTATTTAGCATAACCGTTCACGCCGATGTAGAGCCGTTTAAAGCAGGGCAATTTACAAAGCTCTCTATTATGGACGGTGATAAACGTATCGCTCGCGCCTACTCTTATGTTAATGCACCACAAAGTCCTGATTTAGAGTTTTACCTCATCAATGTGGTTGATGGTTTACTATCTTCTCATTTAGCCACACTCAAACCAGGTGACACCGTATTAATAGAGCGCCGAGCAACTGGCTTTTTTACTCTAGATGAAGTGCCTGCGAGTGAGCAATTGTGGATGCTTAGTACAGGCACAGCTATTGGGCCATTTTTATCAATGTTACAGCAGAGCGAAGTATGGCAAAAATACAAACACATAAATTTAGTGCATGGTGTACGGCAAAATAGCGATTTAAGCTATCAGGAGCTTATTAACAAACTAATAAAATCACATCCTAGTCAACTCAACTATATTCCGGTTGTTAGCCGTGAGGTGCCTTTACAAGGCTTAGCAGGCAGAATTACCACTGTGATTGAAAATAATGCTTTATATGAGCACGTGGGGTTATGGGCTACACCAAATAATGCCCAATTTATGCTGTGTGGTAATCCGCAAATGGTTAAAGACACCACAGAGTTATTATTGGCTCAAAATTATAAGCGTAATCGTCGAAAAGAGCCGGGACATATCACGGTTGAGCAGTATTGGTAGCTAGCTATAACGTTATAATAACTATCTCAGAGGCCTAAAATTTGCTATGTTGCGCTTTAATTGTATTTAGTCTTCGTACTTAGGAAATCCATGAAATCTTTATTTATTATTTGTGCCTGTTTATTGGCCGCTTTCACGTTAAATAGTCATGCTATAGAGCAATCAACACCGCTGGACGAGACTAAACAAACACAGCAAAAAAATGCAGCGCAACAACAAGACGCGCTTGATACATTAAGCCAAGAGGCTAATACACCAAAAAAGCCGGTTGTTGATAAAGTAAAAGCAGATGACTCTCAAGTACTTGGCAGCGAATCTACAAAGCCCGTTCAGCAGCCTAATAGTAAAGCGGATAAAGCCCAGGCTGTTGCGCAAGCTGAGCAAGCAGTCACACAAGCAAAAGAAGCACTCACAGCAAAGCAACAAGCCAAAGCAAAACAGTCGCGTGAGTCACTTGCTGTTGTTGAGCAATTAGTAAATGCTTACAACGCGCGTAACATTGAAGAATTTATTCGCATGTATGATGAAGATGTTGAGTTTTATATTTTCCCGAATGAGCTATTATTTAAAGGTAAAGAAAAACTAATAGCGCGTTATGGCATTATGTTTAAAAAACTTAAGTGTCTGCACTCATCACCAATCAAGCGTATTGTGCATGGTGATATTGTAATAGACCATGAACTGTCAGAAACCTGTTCAACGGATGCGAACGTTATAGATAAACGTTCAGAGCTTATATCAAGTTATCAGATCAAAGATGGTAAAGTGGTTAGGGTTTTATTTTTTAGGTAATTATTAATTATGCAGCTAAGTGACGAGAAAAAAATTCGTGTAATGTATCGAGTAGAGCCAGGTTGTTTAGGCCCTGATGGCGTAGACCACATTGAAGACTTTTGTCGCTTTGCGAACAAGCACATTAAATCGCCTTATTATGCGCAGTTATTATTTTTACCTCGATACGACAAGCAAAAAGATGAGCGCCAATACAGCGTTAAAAACCGCAATTTATCTCAGGTGCAGGCTAAAGCGTACTTAAATCATTTTGAAATTGACATAGAAGACTTTGAAGAGCAGCTAGACGAGCTGCTCTCTAAATCAATAGACTTATACTTCAAACGCTAGGGTCAGCAGACCCTAAGCTTCGTTTGAAACAATAGCATTAAAGCTATCGTTATCATGTAGGCTGGCAAAAGCACTTTCGTGAAGTAGCTCGTTTCGTAAGTTAGGCGAGTATTCAAGAGACATTTTTATATCAGCTAGGGCATCTGCATGTTCATGTGTTAAAGCATACGCACAGGCTCTTTGCCAATAGGCGTAACCGTAATCGCTGTCTATATCAATGGCTTGATTGCAAAGCTCAATGGCTTGCTCAGTTTCATTTAGCTCTAATAATGCATCCGCTTTGTAGGCAATTGCTTCTACATCTTCTGGTTTACGTTTTAAAATCTCATCGAATATTTCAATTTTATTGGCAATATCACTTTCTAGGTTGGCTCGCATCCATAACGAATGAACTTCGTTGGTGATCGATATACGTTCTTGGTTACTGAGTATTTCTTCAGAACGTACACGCAGTTTTTCTTCTAAAATTTTCAAGCGGTCTTCGTACTCGTCAGTAATAACACTAACTCGAGTATTTACTATATCTTCCACTTTATTTTTTACATCACGTAGTGAATTCCAGCCCACCAATACTAAAATAGAAGCGGTTGCAGTAATAATAAAAAATACATTATTAATGGTATCTGTGGTGTAGGTAAGAGCCCGATCGGCGGTGTCTAACTGTGCATGCGTAACTTGTTTGGTCACGTCTTCACGCAGTTTTTGTTGATCTTGGCGAACCGACTTTAATTCGTCGAGAATATAACGCTCAAGTAATGGCTTATACATTGGCTCTTTTAGCTGCGCTAATTCACGTTGCTGTTGCTCATCCAAGGTCGCGGTGTTTTTATCAGCAGCTTGCACTGCAGATGAAGCACCTATAAAAACAATAAATAGTAAAAAATAAAAACGCATTGATATGCCTAGTTAAAAAATTAATTAATCGCTTTGTTAACTCTAACATGCGCACATCATTGGTACTAGGGTGAGTATAGGGAAGAGCTGGCATTAACTTGGGTGGCAGTAATTATAGGCAAAAAAAACCAGCCCAAGGTGGGCTGGAAAAAACTACATCAACATCTCAGGGAACAATAGGAGATAAGGCCTAGTGTATATGTGCCTACCTGAATTTTTACTTAACTAAATTCAAATAGTTAAAAATAGGGAAGAAATAAAGGTGCATAAATAGTTTATACACCTTTTATAACTATAATTTCATGGCGAAGGGGGGTATTCCACTGTGCACTTAAGATAACCTAAGTCACTTTCAAACCCTTCAGCATACATTACGTGGCTATTTTTAATAACGATCATCTATTTTATAAAAAGTTTTAATATTAAGCACACAACTGGCAGCACCATCATATTTATAAATGATTGTAATCGTTTTAAAGCATCGTCTTGCGCTAGCGTATCAAAGCCGCTACACGTATATTGAATAAGCAGAGACCGTACACGTCATTAATATAATGGCAAAAAAATAACAGCGCTCCCAATTGGTGAATGCCAAAAGCAGTAAGCATGGGCGTTTTTATTTATATTTAAAAAGGAGCTCAATATGGATAATCATAAAGCGGGTAAATGCCCAGTTATGCATGGCAGTAATACCACAACTGAAAACACCAATACAGATTGGTGGCCAAATTCACTGAATTTAGACATCCTTCATCAGCACGATAGTAAAACTACCCCCTACGATAGCGACTTTAATTACGCCGACGCTTTTAATTCACTCGACTTAGAGGCACTTAAAACCGACCTAAAAAATTTAATGACTCAAAGCCAACCGTGGTGGCCAGCCGATTGGGGGCACTATGGTGGTCTGATGATCCGTATGGCGTGGCATGCTGCGGGCTCGTATCGTTTAGCGGATGGCCGAGGCGGTGGCGGTACGGGTAATCAACGTTTTGCTCCACTTAACTCATGGCCCGATAATGCCAACCTCGACAAAGCTCGCCGTTTGCTGTGGCCAATTAAAAAGAAATACGGCAATAAGCTTTCATGGGCTGATCTGATGATTTTAGCCGGTAATATGGCGTATGAATCAATGGGACTTAAAACCTTTGGCTTTGCTGGCGGCCGTGAAGATATTTGGCATCCAGAAAAAGACGTTTACTGGGGTGCAGAAAAAGAATGGCTGGCCCCAAGTGATGAGCGTTATACCCAGGTTGATAAACCCGATACCATGGAAAACCCATTAGCAGCAGTACAAATGGGCTTAATTTATGTAAACCCAGAAGGGGTTAATGGCAAGCCCGATCCACTTAAAACCGCAGATCAAGTCCGCGAAACCTTTGCCCGCATGGCCATGAACGACGAAGAAACCGCAGCACTCACTGTTGGTGGTCACACTGTTGGTAAAACTCACGGTAATGGTAAAGAAGAAAACTTAGGCCCAGAGCCAGAAGCTGCCGACGTACACGAGCAAGGCCTTGGTTGGAATAACCATAAAACCCGTGGCATTGGCCGCGATACCATGACCTCAGGTATTGAGGGCGCATGGACAACTTACCCAACTAAATGGGATAACGGCTATTGTAAATTGTTGCTCAATTACGAATGGGAGCTAACAAAAAGCCCTGCCGGTGCTCATCAGTGGGAGCCGGTTAATATTAAAGAAGAAGATAAACCCGTTGATGTGGAAGACTCATCAATTCGTTTAAACCCAATAATGACCGATGCCGACATGGCAATGAAGCTCGATCCCGCATATCGTAAAATTATTGAGCGTTTTAATGACGATTTTGAGTACTTTACTGACGTATTTGCTCGCGCATGGTTTAAGTTAACCCACCGTGATTTAGGGCCAAAATCGCGCTATTTAGGTGCCGATGTACCAAGCGAAGATTTAATCTGGCAAGATCCAATTCCAACGGTTGATTACATCCTAAGCGACGCTGAAATAACCGACTTAAAAGCGAAGCTACTTAATTGTGGACTAAGTGAAACCGACTTAATTAATACCGCATGGGACAGCGCACGTACTTATAGAGGCTCCGATCACCGTGGTGGAGCTAATGGCGCCCGTATTCGCCTAGCTCCGCAAAATAACTGGCAAGGTAACGAACCTGCGCGTTTAGCCAAGGTACTTAGCGCACTTGAAACACTGCAAGCGAGCTTAACTAAGCCTGTTAGTATGGCTGATTTAATTGTACTTGGCGGCACCGCTGCAGTAGAGCAAGCCGCTAAAAAGGCCGGAGTTGATGTAACCGTACCATTTGCCCCAGGGCGTGGCGATGCAACTGATGATATGACCGACGCAGAGTCATTCGAGCCATTAGAGCCAATTCATGATGGCTTTAGAAACTGGTTGAAAAAAGACTACGCTGTATCCGCCGAGGAGCTATTACTGGAGCGCAGCCAATTAATGGGCTTAACCGGGCCAGAAATGAGCGTGTTACTAGCTGGTATGCGCGTACTGGGCACTAACTATGGCAATAGTGAGCATGGCGTATTTACCGACAACGTAGGCGTACTGAGTAACGACTTCTTTGTTAATTTAACCGACATGAACAACCGCTGGGAACCTGCAAGTAAAGGCGAGTACAACATAGTTGATCGCGCAAGCGGTAAAACCAAGTACACGGCTACGCGGGTTGATTTAGTGTTTGGTTCAAACTCAATCCTACGTGCATTAGCAGAGTTTTATGCTCAAGACGATAACAAAACCCGTTTTGTACACGACTTTATAAATGCATGGGTAAAAGTAATGAACGCCGATAGGTTTGATATTAAATAAACCTGAGTAGTATTTAAAAAGGAGCAGCAATGCTCCTTTTTTTATTATTTGAAAGTTACGAGCTGTGGGCAACGGGCAACGGGCTGCGAGGCGCGAGCTAGTGCTAAAATCTGAAACCTTTATCCTTTAACCTACTCTTTCAGCGCAGCGCCTCATAGCCCTCTTTGTGCATAATTCACTAAAAGCTATTTGAACACAGAGAAGCGAATGAGAGTAAATGAGAAGACAACGGGCTTCGAGCTGCGAGTCGCGGGTAAAATGCAGCGCCTCATAACCTTCAGTGGTGAATAAATCACTTAAAAGTTATTTGCACAAAGAGCAAAGAATGAGTGTAAATGAGCAAAAAACACAGCCTTTCTTTGCTTTTTCATAAATAAACTACCAAGCACAATTCTGCCGAACCCCGAACCCCGAACCCCGAACCCCGAACCCCGAACCCCGAACCCCGAACCCCGAACCCCGAACCCCGAACCCCGAAATACAGGCACAAAAAAACGGCGCTTAAACAAGCACCGCTTTTAAAATGGTTTAGGCTATTTCTTTAACCTAGCTCTTAAGCTACTTTATTTTCTTCGCAGCTTGCTAGGTATTCGTCAAACGTACCTTGGAAGTCAATCACTTGCTTGTCTTTAATATCAACAATACGCGTTGCTAGTGACGATACAAACTCACGGTCATGGCTTACAAAAATAAGCGTGCCTTTAAAGTCTTTTAGGGCATTGTTAAGCGCTTCAATGGCTTCCATATCCATGTGGTTTGTTGGTTCATCCATTATTAGTACGTTAACGTCTTGCATCATTAACTTACCGAATAACAAACGGTTTTTCTCACCACCTGAACAGTTACGCGCTTTTTTATTTGAATCGTCTGCGGTAAATAATAAACGCCCTAACATGCCACGAACCATTAAATCGTTGTGTTTAGCAGTGCGCCACTGCGACATCCAATCAAATAAAGTTAAGTCGTTATCAAAGTCTTTGCTGCTGTCTTGTGGGCAGTAACCAAAGGTCGCGTTTTCTGACCATTTAACTTCACCGTGTAAACTTTCAAGCTCGTTAACTAAACAACGTAAAAAGGTGGTTTTACCCACACCATTTTCGCCAATTACCGCAAGCTTTGCACCCGCTTCTAGCAATAAGTCGCCGCCGGTAAATAATGTTTCACCGTCAAATCCATGGCCAAGCTTGGTTAGCTCAAGCGCTTGGCGATACATTTTTTTGCCTTCGTCAAAGCTCAGTGACGGGCTCATACGGCTTGATGCTTTAACTTCATCAAGCTTAATTTTGTCCATTTTTTTAGCACGCGAGCTGGCTTGTTTTGCTTTAGAGGCATTAGCACCAAAACGGTTAACAAAGTCTTGTAGCTCGTCTATTTCAGCGCTTTTTTTCGCGTTTTCAGCTAATAACTGTTCGCGTTGCAAGCCTGAGGCTTCAAGGTACTTTTCGTAGTTACCTGGGTAAATGCGCAGCTCGCCGTAATCAATATCGGCCATGTGCGTACATACCGAGTTTAAAAAGTGACGGTCATGGGAAATAATAATCATGGTACATTTACGTTGGTTAAGCTCATTCGCAAGCCACGTAATAGTATGAATATCCAAGTTATTGGTTGGCTCATCAAGTAGCAAAATATCAGGATTAGCAAATAGCGCCTGTGCTAAAAGCACACGCAATTTCCAACCAGGGGCTACGTTTGCCATTAAACCATAATGAAATTCTTTATCGATACCCGCATCAAGTAGTATTTCTTCTGCGCGGCTTTCTGCGGTGTAACCGTCCATTTCAGCAAATACACTTTCAAGCTCGGCTACTTTCATGCCGTCTTCTTCGCTCATTTCAGGCAACGAATAAATACGGTCGCGCTCTTGTTTTACTTTCCAAAGCTCAACGTCGCCCATAATTACCGCGTCAACTACGCTGTATTGTTCAAACGCAAACTGATCTTGGCTTAGGTTACCTAATTTTAGCCCCGGCGTAATAGACACATTACCTGCACTAGGCGTAAGCGCACCGCTTAAAATTTTCATAAATGTCGACTTGCCGCAGCCGTTAGCGCCAATTAAACCGTAACGGTTACCGTTACCAAATTTAGCTGAAATGTTTTCAAACAACGGCTCTGCGCCAAACTGCATCGTAATATTTGCGGTGGAGATCAAAAAAAGTAATCCTAGAAAATTAATGGCAGGGTTAAGCTGCAGCAAGGTGCCGCATAAATAAACAAGCGATAGAGTAAATAATAGGCCGCGAATTATACAGATCCACGCCCAAAGATGAAAGGTAAAAGAATAAAGCTTAAAAGCTATAACAGCTGATAAATAGCGTGTATGTTGCTTTTATTTTGTTTAATTAACTCATTTATAGTTTGTAACTCGGCTTGGTTAATAGACTTTTTACTCAACATTAAATGAATAGAACTCTTATTAATAGCCGCCATACTAGTAACAAGCTCAATGCTTGGATGTTGGTTTAAAAAATATTGTGCTGCTACTTCGTCTTCTATTGCGTAATCCACTCTGTTTTTACTAAGCATTGCAAAGCGTTTATCGGCTGTGGGCATCATAATAACGTGAGCAGGATGATTTTGTTTAAACTGCGCAAATGCAGCGCCATAATAACTACCGCGACCAATAGCGAGCGTTAAATCTCTATAAAAAATATCGCTTAGGTTATTTATATCAGGAGAGTCGCTATATTTATAGAGGCGCATTATTTCATCGCGATAAGTATCGCTAAAATAGGCATAACTTTGTCTATCAGAGGTTATGCTGGCTGCAAAAACAATATCAATACGGCCTTCTTTTAATTCTTCAAAAGCACGAGCAGAGGTAGGCAGCAGCATAAACTTTAAACAAAACGATGAGCCGTTAAAAATCGTATTTACCACATCAATTTCAACGCCTGTTAAATTGTTATTAACTGCCACCACATAAGGCGGCCAGTTGCGTTCATTAGTACCCACTTTAAGTGTTTTGACACAGGCAAATACCTTAAAACTACCGATTATTAGTAATACAACAAAAGCGAGTCTTAGCATTTTATTACTCTAAAGAATGACTACAACTAAGTATACACTAGCTGGCAGATTTATCCCGCTTGTAATAAATAAAGAGCGCGCAGTGCAGGTAGCCCAGTAAAAACAAATGCTGGGGGCTCAAGGAGTTGCAACTAAGCCTAACGACGCTCGATAAGCCTTTAATTGTTTGTTACGGCCAATTTCATCGGTTAACTTATTCCAGCCGGTTTCAATGTTTTCAACCGTTTGGTCTACGGTTTGGTTATGCCTTAAGTATTTAGCTACTTCCGTGTCGAGTATGTCTCTAAAGTAACGGTTGTTTTCAAAAATTCTTAAATCCAGAATAATATTGGCATTATTTACCGTTTTAGAAATAGAGCCTAAATAAAAGCGAAGGGTATTTTCACTCATGCCTTGCTTAAGCCAGCTTTGCTGATTAACCAATTGAGAGGTACGATACGGATTCATGCCCGTGGCCCCTATGGTTACATCTTCATTAGATTGCAAAGGCTGAGTAACATACGACAAGTACTCATAAGCGAGCTTTTTTTTGCCAGCAGTGCTGGCGCGGTTTATTGAGCCTACCCAACCACCAAATGCAGCATAAGGCGCATAGTTAATATCGCCCATGGCAAATGGGCAAAGGGTAGAGTTACATCGCTCAAGCTGGTTTGTTTTACGATTTAATACCTCGGTTGACCCCGGTAATATACTTACCCCCGTTTTGTTTTTTACTTTAGATTCGGGTAATACGGTCATGGTGCCAATATCGCCCCATTCAATAGCTAAAGCGCAGCGCCCATTAATAAACGCATACCTTACATCGTTAGTGTCAAAGTTAAGTTCATCGGCAGAGCCAAATTCGGTGGTTTGTTTATAAATTTGTAAGGCTTTTTTAAATGCCGCGTTATTCACTAACGGCGCCATGGTTTTGGTGTTAAAAAATATCCCCTGCGACGTGCCTTTACTTTGCAAAAAACTACCCGCAATAGACAACAGCGACCAATACGACTGTTCATTGGCTTTTTTAGAAATGCACGAGCCAAAATCACCTTCGCCATCCCCATTCATATCAACCCCATGCAATTGCTTAGCAATAGCAAGGTAATCATCCCAGGTTCTGGGTGGGGTAAGGCCATACTTTTTAAGTACATCGAGGCGGTAATACAGTAAGTGTAGATCGCCATCGAGGGGGATAGAGTAAATTTGACCATTATATTTAGAGCTAAAATCTCTAAAAAAGCGCGATACATCATTCCATTGAATTAAAGGGTCGGCACTTACGTAAGTGTCTAGGCGCTCTAGGTAATTATTTTGTGCAAAATCAACCATCCACTGCGATGCATAAGCAATAATATCGTACTGGCTGGTTGGTGAGCTTAAATCTTTACTTATTTCATTATATAACTGACCAAAAGGCACCTTGGTTACATTAACTTTAATACCGGTTCGCTGTTCAAACTCTAATCCCCTTTGTATAAGTGGCTTGCTAATAATAGTGCCTAAATCAACCGTAAGTACATTAAGTTGGGTGTTTGCGTGAAGCAGTGTACTGGGTTGGCTTTCTATTTTAGAGAGAGGCAGGTTACTTTGTGCAACGCATTGAAAAACAAAAATTAAGCTTATAACTAAAGCAAATACAACTCTCATAAAAAACTCAACCACGGCAATATGTAATTACTACTCTAGTCTATATTTTGTGGAAAGGGAAAAGGCAGGTAGTTGTAAGCAATAAAAAGCGCTTCTAGCTCACCACTGGCAAGTAACTTAGCAAAACCGGCATCAAAAATTTGTGCTAACTCGCGGCCTTTAGCGTTATCGGTAAAGGCAATGTATTGCTTTATTGGAACTATATTTTCAATTTGGTACTGCTGTGGGTCAAAGTTTATTGTTGATAACTCAGCGGCATTAGCAATCAAGGTTTGCTGCAGCGCTTTACGGCTATCTAAAAAGAAATCAAGCCTATCAAGCTTGAGCATTTTAACGCCCTCAATCCGCTGAGTAACCTGTTGCAAATCAATCGGCACATACAAATAATTATTGTAGTTAGATCCCCTTAATGTGCCTACCGAGCGGTTTTGTAACGAATACTCACCTTGCCAATTTTTAAATCGGCCTTTTTTAAACATCGCCGACACAAAAGTAATATCGTAATGCCAAACCGGAAAGTACAACCCCTCCACCTCATTTTGCCTTGCACTTAACATAGCATCGGCATTGCCGTTAGCCGTCCACCAATAAGCACGCGACTGAGGCACAATCATAATATTAAGTTCAATCGACTGCGCAGCAAAAATTTTAGTCAGCATATCAACGTAAAGGCCAGAGCCGTCTTTTTCTACCAGCCCGTCAATGGTGTCGGTAGCCAGTACAATTTTTTTAATATCGCTCGACGCCCAACCACTGCTAGGCACGCCTAAACAAAGCGCCAAAAGTACAGCTAAAAACCACCTAACCCTAACATTCATTGAAAGTAACACCTCTGTACTTAAACACAGCCACACTAGCCAATACATTTTTTATACTAGTAAGCGCTGAAGAGCGATCTTATGAGTAAACATAGCACACCTCGCTGACCAATAAATGAACGGTGCAATACGTGTTCATACTATTACACTGCAGGGTAAATAACAGCCATGTTTTTAGTGTGGATTAAGGTAAGTGTTTAATTATTGCTACTCATTCAAATAGCACCGAAGCGTTTATATAACTTTAATACTTTCAAAGATGTAGAGTTAATAGGTAAAAGTGTAAATAACATTGGTTTATAGCAGTTAAACAGTGCTTTTTTGTAATAAAAACATACTACTTAGGGCGTATATATTGCCGTAGCTCTATATTTTTAAATGTTGATACTGTAGATTAGTTATAAATGAATGCCAGATTAATAAATAAACCAAGGAGCGGTGAATTTAGTGCCTACTAAAACACTCAATTACTACAATCAACATGCACAAACTTTTAGCGACTCAACGCTTAATGTTGATATGTCGGCGCTTTACGCTGAGTTTTTACCGCTTATCCCTAAACATGGCCATATTTTAGATGCTGGCTGTGGCAGTGCCCGCGATGCTATGTATTTTAAACAGCAAGGTTTTACTGTTAGCGCGTTTGATGCAAGCGAAAACATTGCAAAGTTAGCCAGTAATTACTTACTACAAACTGTAGAGGTTAAAGCCTTCCAGCAGCTTAATTGTACAAATATGTACGACGGTATTTGGTGCTGCGCCAGTTTATTGCATGTGCCAAAAGTAGAGTTACCACAGGTGTTTTTAAAGCTGCAAAATGCCCTAAAACCAAACGGTGTTTTGTATGTGTCGTTTAAATACGGCACGCAAGAACGCGTGCATAACGGCCGTGAATTTACCGATTTAAATGAAGATGGCCTAACCGCGCTAATTACCCACCACACCGAGCTTAAAATACTAAAACAATGGCAAACGGTTGACCAACGCCCAGAGCGCGAGAGTGAAGTATGGCTCAATGCCCTAATTAAAGCAGTGCCGGTTTTATGATTGGCGCAATGCAGCAGCAACTCGACTTTATCGCCTATATTCAGCGCATGCTGGTTGAGGGCGAATTCACCGCAACGTATAAATATGCACTATTACATGCTATTGCTGATATTTGCGTAGAACAGCAAAATGAAGATCAGAGTGCTCCAATGGAAATAAAAATCGACACGTTAGTCGATAAATTTATTCAACTTTATTGGAACCACTCAATGCCTTACGCTGCGCACTCTACCGATATTATTACTAATACTGAAGACATGCTGTTAAAGCAAAATAGCCAAGGACAGGCAAAGTTCATCACCGAAATTTACAAACTACAAAATGCAGGTGTGAAAAGTTACAACGCATTCAAAAACTACCAACAATATAACCAAGTAATTAGTTCTCTTAGGCGAACATTTATCGATGGCCCTCTTTGGCGCTTACAGTTACTTTCGGGTAAAGAAGAATGTTTTTTATATCCCCATATACTTTTAGGTAAAGGCAGAGAGCCCAAGCGAATTGTTTTAAATGCTGGTATAGCTCAGTGTTTTAGGCGTTTTTACGATTTGGTTGTGCATCTTAGTGTTACTGAATGGATAGAAAAAGTACAAACTATAAAAGCGAATCAAACACTATTAGGATCGCAAAGCCAGCTACAAGAGTTCTTGTTTGGCAGTAACAGAACTGCGTTAAAAGTGGTAACTCCACTATTGATAGATATTCAAAGCGGGCTTTGCTTTTACTGCCAAAAGCCAATGAATCTAAAAAACGAAAAAGAAACTAAAAAAACGCCAGAGATCGATCACTTTATTCCTTTTAAGCGCTATCCAAACGACTTAGCACATAACTTTGTTGCTGCGCATGCTGATTGTAATAACAATAAGCGAGACCACCTCGCAGCTTTTGCTCACCGCGACCGCTGGCTAGAACAAAACCTTGATATTCATAAAGCCGAAATAACTAATAAACTGCAACCTTACTTTTACTGCGATGCAGATAAATCGCTTGCAGTAAGTAACTGGGCGTATCAGGTTGCCGAATCAAGCAGTGCTAAATTATGGCTTGGCAAAAACAGTTTCGAACAAGCAAAACCAACTGCTGAGTTGTTTACGTTCCCAAATGCATCACAACCTGAGTTAAATCAAGTTGCTAAGCCCGAAGTTAGCTTAAAATCAATAGATAATGCATTAAAGCTGCCGTACTTCCCCAATATAAAAATAGCCTGTGGGCATTTTAAAACAGGGGATGAAAGCGATATGGAATTAATGGATGCACCACTTGGCGCGGGCAAGCTCGACCCGCAAGTGCATTTTTTAGCGCACGCATCGGGTAACTCAATGAATGGCGGTAAACACCCAATACTTGATGGTGATTTATTGTTACTTGAGCTTATAACTTCCGATAAAGCCGGCTCGCTACGCGGCCAAATAGTCGCTATAGAGCGGGATGATATAGGTGGGGAAGGGCAGTATTTACTGCGTAAAGTTAATAAATTACCTAATGGGCAATATGAGCTAATTGCTCAAAACCCCGATTATGAGGTAATGATTGCTGATGAAAGCATGCGAACCTTCGCGCGGTTTAAACAAGTGGTTGCAGAGTAGTTTGTAGTCGCGCTTTAACTTGTAGGCGCAGAGCTTGCTCGCGCGAAAAGCGCAGGTTTTAAGTTTGTAGGTCGTGGCGTAGGCGGGAGTTTACCTCGCGCTTTTTAATTGCAGGTCGTGCTTGAGCCGTGATTTTTACATGGTTTTGGGAAAAGGGGTTTAATAACCTCTATTCGAGGTTTTATCGCGTTGGCGATGGCAACCAAAGGGCGGCTGCCGCCGACCACCCTTTGGAATCCCACGGCGCGCCCGAGGATCACACTGTGTCCTCAAGTTAAAAATTGATGTGAACGTAAGCGCCGTGTATTCGCCATCCATGGCGAAGTCACGGCTTAACTTGCATCCATGCAAGTGATTACTCATCAATTTATAACTTTCGGATGTGATCACGGGGAATTGGAGTGTTTTGGTCGATTTGTGTTTATAAATGTAGGCGGGAGTTTATCTCGTGTTTTAACTTATAGGCGCAGAGCTTGCTCGCGCGAAAAGCGCTGTTTTTAATGTTGCAAAGTTTGCAGTGTTTATAGGTCATAATTTGGTATTCGGATTCAGGAATTAAAAAACCTATTTAAGGTAATATCACGTTGGCAATGGTAACCAAAGGGTCGCTGCCGTTGGTGCTTAATCTCGTCGTGTTTACAAAGCTCATAGTTAGGTTTTTTTAATTTTGATTTGTTTATATATAAAGAATGATAACTAAAGCGAAAAGGTAACCTAGTTAATTAAAGTTTATTCATGGTAGGGCTTGCATTGAACTATATTTGCGATAATTACTTATGTATCTTTCTAAATAATTTAGCTTTGGCCATTGTTTTTAATCAGTTTTTTAATAAGAAGCGTTGGCTATTTAAGCTGTTAATGATAAAAATACAGCTAGTCAATGGAATTAAAGTATGGAGTTATTTTGCAGAGAGGTACAAATATAATTAACGCTACGCCTGTCCCTGATTTTTTAATTAAATCAATCTCAGAGCAAGGATATAGTCTTGAGGCAGCAATTGCGGATCTAATTGATAACTCTGTGAGCGCTCGTTCTGATGCAATTCAAGTATTGGTTGACTCGGACACTGAACCATTTCAGTTGTTTTTGGCTGATAATGGTGATGGTATGACCCAAGGTGAACTTATTCATAATATGCAATTCCCAAGTTCAAGCCCGGATGGAAATAGGTCTTTAGCAGATCTAGGGCGGTTTGGACTTGGTCTGAAGGCTGCCTCATTTTCTCAAACTAGAAAGTTTACTGTCTTATCAAGAAAAAGGGGTGATAAAAAGTATTTCGGATTGACTTGGGATGTCGAACACTTAGTTAAAACTAAAAAATGGGAACTTCTGGTCAACAGCGAGGTAGAAGTCAATAAACTTTTGAATGATTTTAATAAATTAAATCAAGATTTTAATGGTGAAATATCAGACTTCTCGCCTAATACTATAGTTATTTGGTCTGGTCTTTACAAATTTGAAAAATATCTTAAAGAACACAATAGAAAAAAAGCACTGAATCGAGAGATAGTTCAAAATACAACAGAGCATTTGGGTATCGTTTTTCACCGCTTTTTAGATAATCCCGTTCAGCCATTAACAATTCGAGTTAATAACTCTCATATTAAGCCATTTAACCCTTTTCCTGAGAATCAACAAAGTCTTCGAAAATTAGAGTTTAGACAAAAAGATTTTGGACATGACAATATTAAACTAGAAGGCTTTGTACTGCCTTCTTTCAGTATCAAAGAATCACAACAGCTAGGGAATGATTGGACTACCCCTAATAAAAGTTTGTTGGATATGGAGGGGGTGTATATATATCGCTCTAATCGCTTGATAATTTATGGTGGTTGGAATGGGTTAATTAGAAAATCTCCCAGATTGCAGTTGGCTAGATTAAGAGTGGATATCGGAAATAAAGCAGATCATTTACTCCATCTTAACGTAGCTAAATCTCAGGTGATAATTCCTCATGATTTAATAAAAGCGTTTAAAGGATACATTGAAGAGTTAACTAGTGAAGCAGAGAAAGAATTCTACAATAGAGGTATTAAAAAGTTTACTCACCAACCTAACCCAAAAGACGCTAAATTTCTAAAAAAAATTCATTCTAATAAAGGGCCATTGTTGGAATTGAATCATGACTTTCCATTACTAAATGATTTAGTTGAGTCATGTAACCAGAAACAAAAGACACAATTACTTTTGCTTGTAAGGATGATTAATACAGCGATTAATAAAATTAGAGACACCCATGAAAATGTGCCATTTTACCGGTGTGATGAAACTAAAGATAATGATTTTTTTGAGACCATTTTAAGTCTAAAAAACCAAGGATTTAGTAGCGAATTTATTAAGAAAAACCTTATCAGTGAATTAGGTATAGAGCTTGACACGTTGCCAACAGAACTATTGAAAATTTTGGAGTAACCTATATGGATAATTACCGTTTCAAATACCAAGAAGCAATCAAGGATAAGTTTAAGGAACACTTAAAAACAGCAAGCTTTGAATCATTAGATGAAATGCGTACAGTTTTAGTAGATAAAATATACTCAAGTCTGAGGATCGTAGCTGAGCACCTAAGTTGGCCGCATATAGATAGAGAAACATTTGAGAGTTACTTTGATGTAATAAGAAAAGAAGTTCAATCAAATCATGTAACGACAATTGAGCAGCCAAGTGTTTTATCGAAAAGTAAAATAACTTGGTTAAACGAATCAAGAAAGAAAGATATTAAATGGAATTATACAGAGAGGTATTTGGAATATTTACGAGATCAGGGGCGAGCTGAATCTGTAGTAGAAGAAATTGAAAACTCTAGTTTAAAGATATTAGGAAAATTGGCAGATCCAAAAATTCAATCTCCAGTGTTTATTAAAGGTTTGGTAGACGGTGATGTTCAGTCGGGTAAAACAGGAAACTTTAATGCGGTGATCAATCGAGCCCTAGATTCTGGTTATAAGTTAATCATAGTTTTATCTGGAATTATGGATGATCTTCGTTCACAAACGCAAGCTAGGATGGATAAAGATGTTATTGGCGACGGTAAAGGTGTTGGATTAAAGCAAGCATTTGGGCACCAAGGTGACGAAAGTGTTTTTCAAGTTATTTCTATTACCTCCGAAGAGGCAGATTTTAACCGGTCGTTAGCTGGAGGAATGCCTTCGTTAAATCAAGCAAACATTATGGTTTGTAAAAAAAATGTGAGTATCCTAAAAAATATATTACTTTGGTTAAAAGATAACTTACCTAAAGGAGAAACTAAGCACAGCCTACCTTTATTGATTATTGACGACGAAGCAGATAATGCTTCATTGAATAATGAAGGCCATAAGGGTGAAAAATACGCCTCTAAAATTAATGGGCATATAAGAGCAATATTAGGGATTTTTCATAAAAAATCTTATTTAGGCTACACAGCTACACCATTTGCAAATGTAATCCAAGATAGAAATGAAGCTTCTGATGATTTATGGAGTATTCCTGATAAATCTAAAGAGGGCTCTAAAGAGACTTTGTTTATGCAGGTTGACAACCTATTTCCTGACGACTTCATTTTTTTGCTCGATACACCCACAAACTATATTGGTGCTCATAGGATTTTTGAGACTCTTCAGCCAAGTAAAAAACTACCAGTAGTATTTGATATCGATGATTATGTTTCGGATTTTCCAAGTAGAGTAATGGACATTGACGACAAGGTTATTGGGATCGAGAGATTTGATAATAAAAAAGATTGGGATGATAAGCTCGGTGAATATGGCACTTACCTTAACTTTGCATCATTCAGTGAGTATCGACGCAAAACTCGAGCTGCTAAGTCAGTAGATAAGTTTCCAGAAGCCTTACCAGAAAGCATTAAAGATGCGGTAATGTGCTTTATTTTAGGTATAGCTGTACGAGAAACTAGACGTAAAGACATGTTTCACTCCAAAATTTACCAACCACATAACACGATGCTAGTTCATATATCTAGGTTCACCGCTTGGCAGAATAAGACTGCAACTTTGCTCAATGATTTCTATAAAGATATCGAAACCCGATTAAAGATGGATAAGCCGAACTCTCCAAGCTCAATTTACCGTAAATTTGAAAAAGTCTGGTTAGATTATTGTGCAGAAATTGTTGGCTCAATTCATAGTTATCTGCCGGATAAGTACATTGATGACTATATGCAACCAGTCTCCTATGATGCAATAAGTCCTTTACTTGTAGATGCTGTTTCGAATATTGAAGTGACCGCATTAAATAGTGCGACAGGTAAAGATTTGAAATATCAAGATGAAAAGCCTCGTAAGATAATTGCGATTGGTGGTAATAGACTATCTAGGGGCTTCACTTTAGAAGGATTGACAGTAAGTTATTTTGTTCGAACAACAAATTATTCTGACTCACTCCTACAAATGGGTAGGTGGTTCGGCTATCGCCCAGGCTACTTAGATTGTTGCAAACTATTCACCTCAAGAGACCTTATATCTAAATATGATTCAACGTCATTGTGTATTGATGAATTGAAAGCAGAATTTAAGAAAATGGATGAAAAAGAAGCTACTCCTAGAGATTTTGAACTAAGAGTGAGGAAGCATCCCGGAGTCTTACAAATTACACGTCCTACAATTTTAAAAAATACAACAAGTGTAAAATGGTCCTTCCAAGATTCATTAGTGATGACAACAGAGTTTGATGTTACTAAAGAGAAAATCAGCAATGTTTGGAAAGATTTTAAAAGAATAGTTTCACCTTTATTCGCGAAAGCTGAAAAAAAAGGGTCACTGCTCTCAACGACTGTAACTTTAGAAGACTTAAACAAAATACTCGATGGAAATAATAATTTTGATGAGATGAGGCTTAGCCTAATCAAACAATATTTAAAAAAATGTGCCAACAAAAACTTACTAACATCTTGGACTATTGCTATTAAATTAACTGGTAGCGCTTCTAAGGAAAAGGGGTTAGGGATTATGACGGAAGAAGATACCGGCCTCATAAAAGACATTCAGTTAGCAGTGAGAAGTGGTCCTACTCCTGTTAAAGGCAACCATTTTTATGACGAATTTGTAAAAGATCAAAAGTTTAAAGCAACTGGCTCGTCTGCCAATATTATGAGTGGTGGTACTGATATGAAAGTTGCTCTTGAAGAGGGCATAGCTTATTTAGCAGAAAAAGAGTTTATCAAACAAAAGGCCCAAGAAATATTGAAGAATGACCCCAACCTCACCGAAGGCGATGCAATTAAACAGGCAGCAACAAAGACTAAACCTGAACGAATATATCGAGAAAAATTAACTCCGAACCAGGGCGTTTTGATTTTTTATTTATTTGATCCGTTCTATGCGTTTAATCAAGTACCAGGAAAAGTGGATTTAAATGTTCAACGTTTATTGAAAGAGAGAGAACAAGAACTGACAGAACCGTTAGTTGGCATGGCATTAGGCTTCCCTCCAATCAAACGAACTGTCGATCCGTGTGGTGAATATGTAAAAGGTGACTATAACCTAGAGATTCCGGAAGAAGAAGATGATGCTTCCGGTGAACTTTTACCTTCTGATGCGGAGTTGTAATGGAATTAAGTGAAAAATGGCGATTATTGGAATCACAACAGACTGAATCTGGTTACCAAACTTTGCGATTTGAGGCGAGCGGTTCATTAGAAGTGTTTTTAGCAGTAGATGAAGGGGCAAATCACTCAATATTAATTTACCTGCCATCCTTATTTACACCTAAATTCGATGCTCTAAATAACGATAATATAGAGCTTTTGTTTGTAAAAGAAGGACACTTCCTAATCATAAGACTTTTAGATAATGATTTTTCATCACTATTCGATGATTTAGTTGTTTCTTTAATAGACTCTATAAAAGGTTTTTCAGACCCTACGGAAGCATCTAAAGAGTTTGTAAGAACATATGTGAAGTGGGTCTCTTTTTTTTCTAAAACTATTGAAAGAAGTTTAAGTAAAGAGCGACTTATTGGGCTGTGGGGAGAATTAAGTTATTTATTGGATTTAATAAAAAGCGTTAGTTCTGATTCAAGTATTGACCCTGCGTTAAAAGCTTGGGTGGGGCCATACGATGCGGCGCATGACTTTGAACTACCTAGTTCATCAATTGAAATAAAAACAAAGTCTATAAGCTCATCAATAGTTAAGATTTCAAGTGAATTCCAGTTAGATAACATTGATGATAAAAAGTTATCATTGACTGTTTTCTCGATCAGCGAAACGGAACATGGTTTGTCATTGAAAGATCTTTTTTTAAAGATTAAAGCTCAAATACAAAAACGGAGTGGAGATATTACCTTATTGTTAGCTGCCTTAGAAAAAGAAAGCTTAAATGAAGAAAGGTTATCAAAGTATTCAAATTTATTGTTTACTAGAAAGACAAAGGAAGTTTTTGATTGTAGTAATGATAGCTTTCCAAAAATTGTGAGATCTTGCCTTCCACTTGCAGTTTATTCAGTAAAATACAATCTAGATATTAGAGAGTTACAAGAGTTTAAAGTTTTACAGGAGAATTACTAAGTGAGTTTAAGTGCAGTTATAAATACTCGCGATGATTTATTAAATTCTAGTCAAGATGATGATGGTTTTATTCAACAAAGCTTGTTAATAGACGAAGTAATGCCACTCTTGCTGGAGACTAAGGTTGTCGACTCGGAAGATATTAACCACGCATATTACCTATCAAATGACGATAAAATTAAGATCAATGGTTACTCTGTAAATAGTACAGGCGAACGGCTGCAAATATTCATAGTGGATGAGGCTTACTTAGCGGAAAGCTGTGAAAGCTTTTTTATATCGCAACGGAGCGTTTATGAAGAGCAATTTAAAAAGGCCATTCGACTAGTGTCTTCTGCACTGCAAAATAAGCTTGAAAATGTTCAGGAGTCTGAGCCCATTAAACCGTTAATTGCAAAGCTGGGCAGTGAAGACGGGTTAATTCAATTTGATGTTATAGAAATATTCCTAGTTACTTTATCTGCTACAGTTTCTTTCAGAGGAGAAGAACCTCATTTACGCAATATTCATTTTAAAGATGAAAAGAAAAACTTCTCTCATAAAGTTGTAGGTAAAAAAGCTC
Source organism: Pseudoalteromonas sp. 2CM39R (assembly GCF_023161845.1). Classification (NCBI taxonomy): domain Bacteria; kingdom Pseudomonadati; phylum Pseudomonadota; class Gammaproteobacteria; order Alteromonadales; family Pseudoalteromonadaceae; genus Pseudoalteromonas; species Pseudoalteromonas sp. 2CM39R. The sequence goes on along the minus strand of NZ_JALNTM010000003.1, from coordinate 693,802 downwards.
AATTTAAAGAACTTCTTTTTATCAGAAGAGTTGTTGACTTAAACTATCTAGCAAATATATATGCCTCACAAGGTAGAGCTGAACCACTTAAAGTTGTTTTTAAGGATGTAATTGGTAAGAATATTGAGGTTATTAAAGCTGCCGAGGAGAAGGATTTTGAATCTTATCTGTGTGTTTTAGATGCACCGATTTTGGCAGATCTTTATAAACGGTATTCAAGCCAGTTATTAGAAAAAAATGTTCGTTCATTTTTACAGTTCAAAGGTGTAAATAGAGGAATTAAGCAAACTATTAAAGATGAGCCTGAAAAGTTCATTGCATTTAATAATGGTTTAACTATTACTGCCACAGAAGCAAAAACAACTTTTTATCGAAAATCACTTTATCTGGAGAGCCTAGAAGACTTTCAGATTGTGAATGGTGGACAGACTACAGCGTCTATTTATTTTTCTAACAAGGAAGGGTTAGATATTAGTAATGTCAAGGTAATGGCAAAAATTAATATTGCTAAAACAAGTAAATCAAAAGATTTAGATGATTTGATTTCTAAAATTAGCGAGTACTCCAATAGTCAATCGAGGGTTTCTAAAGTTGACCTAAGATCTCGAAGCCCTAAATTAGTAAAGCTAAAGTCACTCAGCGAGAGTGTTTTAACTCCGTCTGGAAAAAAATGGTTTTTTGAAAGAGCAAAAGGAGATTTCAATACTCAAGTGAGAAAAAGCTCCAATGGACAAAGACTAAAAAGCGAGTTCCCACCTAGAAAACGCTTCACGAAAGAGTTGTTAGCCAAATACTATTGTGCTTGGGGAGACGCGCCACACCTTGTTAAGAAAGGCGGCGAGAAAGTTTTTCGGACTTTTATTGAAGATATTGAACCAGAGCAGGGGGAAGGCAAAGACATCAATCGTGAATTTTATGAGCAACTTATTGCTAAAATAATACTGTTCAGGACTATGGAAGAGGTATATGGACAAGGGAGAAATGCAATAGGGCAACTGCGCTCAGCTGCTGTTCCATATGCTATATCTGCAATTTATTTATGGGCGAAAGAATCTGGAGAAAAGTTCTCTCTTGATAAGATTTGGAGACAAGAGGTAATTAACGAAGAAATGAAGGAATATTTGAAACAATTATTATTTTTAATGAATGATCTTATAAAAACATATTCTCTAAGTGATGATTATGGTGAATTTTCAAAAAAAGAAGAGCTTTGGGATGTTATAAGGTCTTCTACAGAATTGAATACATTCATGAGTTCTGATTATTCGAGCAGAATGTTAACTAATTCTTAGATATTTAAACCTTAGCTATACAGCTTAACCATAAGGTAAATCGTGGAAATATTTAAATACAAATATGACGAACTTTTCGACCCAGTTTTAGAGGCTTTTCATAAATTAGGTGGTTCTGGAACTAATCAAGAGGTGGAGGAAACTGTTATTCAGCTTTTATCGTTAACTGATGAGGAAGTTGATGATGTTCATAGAGGGAATACATCAAAACTCTCTTACCGTCTTGCATGGGCAAGAAACTACCTAAAAAGGCTTGGCTTGATCGAAAATTCAGGCCGTGCACTGTGGGCGTTAACAAGTGAAGGGCTAAAAACAAAGAAAATTGATAAAGAGCAATCAAAAATAATTGTAAGGAAATTGTCAGGAACGACAAATAATAAAAATAGAGCCAAAAAACAAGAACTCAGTAACTTAATAGCGAAGTCTGATGAATTAAATGAGCTAACATGGGAAGATGAACTTGTTGACATATTAAAGAATATTGAACCTGACGCATTTGAAAGACTTAGTCAGCGATTTTTGCGAGAATTAGGTTTCTCTAATGTTGAAGTCACTGGTAAGTCTGCTGATGGAGGCATTGATGGTAAAGGTATTCTTAAAATTGGCGGCGTTTTATCATTTCACGTCGTATTTCAATGTAAAAGATATACGGGCTCAGTATCATCACCAGCCATTAGAGATTTTAGAGGTGCTATGATGGGGAGAGCTGATAAAGGTTTATTTATTACTACAGGTACGTTTACTCGAGATGCAAAAAAAGAAGCTCAAAGAGACGGGGCTACGCCAATAGATTTAATTGACGGGAACGATCTTGCCGAACAGTTAAGGGACTTACGGCTAGGTGTAGAAGTGCAGATGAAAGAACATGTGATAATAAAGCCTAAATGGTTCGATTCTATTTGATATCAATGATGAGAAATACATAGCTTTGTGACTTTATCGAATTAAAGTAATAAATCTAAAACTATTTCTCCTATTTTTTTAGCCAAATAAGGTGGTACAGCATTTCCTACCTGTACATACTGATTAGTTCTCGTTCCTTCGAAAATATAATTATCAGGGAATGTTTGTAGCCGGGCCGCTTCACGAACACTTAAACTTCTGCATTGCTGTGGATCGTAATGTACGAAGTAGTGGCCATCCTTTGAAATATGGCTCGTTACTGTCGTTGCATACTTATCTGCAACTTGCACTCTAAAACGGTCTGCATGTGTGCCTGTATCCCAATTTGCATGGGCTGGGGCTAATTCTTTCGGAAAGTGACGAGATTTAGGTGATGAGCCTTCTATTTGAGCATATGCAGCGCAGTATGCGTAGCGTAGTAAATCATCAACCATATGCCCTCTGGTTTCATGGTTTAGTACTACTTTTAAGTTAGGGTCTATATACCAGGCTTTCAATGACTGTGGCATGTCTGGAGTTTTGTCACTTAATGCAGTTTCTATTCTAGATAAACCGATTTTTGGCTGAAGATTTAAGCTATTTGCTGATTCTGGGTCAAATTGCTTTGTCAGAATCTGCTTTAATTTATCTGCATTTTTAGCAACAGCTGCTTCCCAATCTTTTGCGTTATCCTTTTGTTTTGAAAAACCACTGCGTAAACTTGGTAAGTCACTAATAGCTTGCTCAACGGTAACTTGGTATTCGCATAGTTTTAATGTTTTTGGAGTAGCTTTAATATCCTCACGCACACCCAGTAAAATCACACGATGCCTTGCTTGAGGTATACCGTATCGTTCGCACCGAATTAAGAAATCGGCAGAGTCTTTGTATTGTGGATTTTCTGGGTTTTCGGCATCAACGACTAATGAGTAGATTTTATATTTTGGAATCTTTTTTTGTTTAGTTACTGATCCAGGGTTACGCAAGTCTTCTAATATTTGCGGAAACATAACTTGTCCATTAACTTTGGCTGTTAGGATTCCGCGAACATTCTCCATTACAAAAATATCTGGTTTAGCTAGGCTTATTACCTGTAAATATTCTTTGTATAAAAAGTGACGAGCATCATCTTCTGCAATATAGCTTTTATTTCCGGCATTACGTGAGCGGCCAGCTAATGAATATGCTTGGCAAGGAGGGCCACCTATTAGAACTTTCGGACCCTTGTGTTGTTTTACGAGTTCTTTTATGCGCTTATGAATAAGCTTATTATCTTTGCCCAGTTCTTTAGCACCATTTAAAGTCTCTTGGTTGGCTTCTGTTGCAATATCAGGATGACTATCAAATAGCTCATCACGTGTAATTTTCCCATGAAGATAATCGTAATAATTATCTAATGGTTGGGATTTAGCTTTAAGTAATCTGAAAAAAGCACGAGTAGTTAAGGTTTGATGTGCATTTACATCTTTCTCAACAGAAATACCTATTTGAAAAGGTGTTTTGCCATCTTCTGTTTTAGCTGCGGAAATTCCTTCGCCAAGCCCGCCAGGGCCTGCAAATAAATCAATGACAAGAATTTCACCGTTTTCCATAACTAACTAAACAACTACAAAATAAAAAGACGATGAATCATACCAGGCCTTATTTATCCTATAAAGTGTTATATAGGATAAATTGAACGACCGACCAAAATAGCAGCTAATAATTATGAATTAAAGGCTAATGCCAAGACAATCCCCCGTGATCACACCCGAAATTGAATTAATGATGAGTAATTTACAGCATGGATGCTGCAAAAGGCGTAGCTTGGCCACGGATGGCCTATCTACGCTGGTTACGTTCATATTATTAATTAAATTGAGGAAACAGTGTGATCCTCGGGGCGCCGAGAGATTCCAAAGAGAAGTCGGCGGTTACTTCTCTTTGGTTGCCTTCGCCAACGCGACATGTAACTGTTTTTAATGTATAAAGTACAAGTTGTTGTTATAGGAACTAGTCATGGATGATTTATTAAACCAAGGTTTAAGCCTTTTAGTTATTGTTGGTAGCGTCTACTCGTTACTAGGTATTTTATTTTTTAGAATATGGCTTCATCAAAAAAATGCAAAGCTACCGGTCGACCGGAAAAAGCTTAAACGCGTTGCAGCTCAAACTCTAAGTGAACAAGTCAATGATAATATTGTTGATGTTATAGGTTTAATTTTCTTGTCTGCTTTAATTGTTACAATGCCTTTTGCTATAAAAGGCATTGCTGAAGTTTTTGCTAGCGGTAATTTTAATTACTTCCTAATTGTTTTGATTATTTTAGGTTTAGCTTATGTAGCAAGAAAGCTGTGGGTTAAATCTAATTATTTAATAAAACTAAAGCTCGGCCGTGATGCTGAACTTGCTGTTGCCTCTGAACTTATAGAATTACAGTCACATGGATATCAAGTATTTCATGATATACAAGCTGATGGTTTTAACATTGATCACTTAGTTGTTGGGGCAAATGGCATTTTTGCTATTGAAACTAAAGGCAGACACAAGCGAATAAAAGACGATAAAAATTACAAGGTTAAATTTGAGAATAATCATTTAGCATTTCCCTCTTGGTTTGAAAGTAAGCCATTAGAGCAAACTCAAAATCAAGCAGACTGGGTGAACAAATGGTTATATGAAGCAACGGGTTTTAATACTCAAGTTTTCCCTGTTTTGTGCTTTCCTGGTTGGTTTGTTGAACTAAAGCAGCGCCCACTCTTTCCGATTGTTTCACATAAACAATTAGTGAAAACGATTCTTTCGATGCGACAAGTAAATTTAAACCAAGAGCAACAACGCGCTATTTGTTATCAGGTAGTACAGCGCTCATTGCATGAAAGTAAAGCAATTTAAAAGCCTAGCTTTTATTGACAGTAAGCTAAACGCCTACAAAAAACTTAAACGCCGCTGCCAAGACAATTCCCCGTGATCACACCCGAAATTGAATTAATGATGAGTAATAGCAGCATGGCGGAATTTTGTTCCCGACAAATTCCAAGTACCTAAATCCTTTTAGGCAATGCGCGTTAAGCGATGCTTACACACGGACGTGTTTCATCGCGTTTACGTTCATATTATTAATTTAAATTAAAGAAGTAGTGTGACCCTCGGGGCGCCGTGGGGTTCCAAGGGGCGGTCGGCGGTATCCGCCCCTTGGTTGTCGTCGCCAACGCGACATCTACAAATAATTTGTAGGCCTAGTAAAAAAAAGCCTCTAAAATCATCATAGAAAATATACTCAACAAAAAGCCTGTAGTAGAAATGAGGTGCAATAAAGCTAAAAACTTGTCTATTGGTCTTGCATACTTTGCAACATGGCTGCCATCAAATAGTGGTGTTGGTTTTCGTGCCCTTTCACAAAAAATAGCCATAGCGTAAAGTGGCGCACTTTCTCCGATTCCTTTATCCCAGCTTGGGGAGCTAATTCCATCTTGTATCATTTTATTATCAATGTATTTAATTGAAATACGCGGGAATAAAACAGCCATTATCATAAGATAAAAAAAGAAAAAGATGCTGCTGTATAATAGTATTTCTAGTATGGGCATTAGAAAACTTCTTTTGTTAGAGGTTGTCTGTCGTATATATTTTCAAAAGTCTTTTTCATAAATTTGTTCACTTTTATACTTGCTATAAAATCAAGCCGGGTAGAAACTTAAACCGACAACACAAAAGCTGCACCTTACAGCATAAATAACCCCTTAACCTAACTCAACAATATCGCCCTGTAAGCATAGCGTTTGCTCAATTACGCCCTGTATTAAGGTAATTAACTGACTTGCCGTTTTACTTGGCTGGCGTGTGTTATGCCATAGAGCATAAATAGGCCTGTTTGCAAAAGCAGGCTGTAATTCAATATAGTCAAAAGCCTGTTTGTCAGTAATACAACTAATTTCACTCATAGGTAATAAACCAACCCCATTTCCTTCTTCAACCATTTTTCGGGCTATTGTTATATCAAAGCAATAACTTATATCGCTGTAGAGTTCTGTTAGTTTGTTAAGCATGCCTGTTGGTAACTGAGTTTGAGTGTAAGGTAAAATTAGGCGAGTTTGTGGTGCATCTTTTTTGCTGACCAACTTAACCGCAATAGCGCCTAAGCGTTTTTGATAATAACTTGAGTCTTGTTGTTGGCCAATGCGAATAGCGAGGTCAAAGCGTTGTTGGCTCAACTGACTATTAGCATTACTCGGTGATATGTGAAAATTGAGCGAAGGATTATCTTTTATAAATGTATTTAGCGCAGGCATAAGCAGATCTGCAATGATGTTCTGTGGGCATAATAAATAAAAAGTATTGCTGCTATTGCTATCACAATTAAGGGCGGTTATTTGATTATTAAGCGCTAACATTGAATCTGCAAGCGATGTATAGAGCTGCTCTCCTTTTGCTGTTAGCACGATTCCTCGTGCTGTACGCTGCAATAATGGCTCTGTTAATTTGGTTTCAAGTGCTTGAATACGTCGCGATAGCGTCGATAAATTTAAGCCTAAGTCTTTTGCCGTTTGGCTCATACTTTTACGCCTAGCTACCTCTATAAATAAATGAATGTCATCAAGCATTTCTGTTTCTCAATCTTAGTTTGCATTTTTGTGAGTATGGAAGCCCCAAGCTTTTGAATATAGTAACGCCAAGGAGGAAAGATGAAAATTCATTTTATATTTACATTGGCATTTTCGTTCATGATGTCGTTTTTACTATCTGCATGGGTGACCTACGTAAATTTAGGTTTAAGCGATACCTTTGTGCAAAGTTGGCTAACTGCATTTATTAATGCCTGGCCTGCAGCTTTTTTAGTGGCCTTTACTGTAGCACCGCCAATTCGTGCTGTGGTTATTAAATTAATTAATAAGGATTAAAGATGATTAATATAGTGGCAAAAATAACCCCTCAAGCTTCATTATTTGATGACTGTAAAGGGCGTTTACAGCAAATTTTAAAGCCTACACAGTCTGAGGTTGGCTGTATTCGATTTGAGCTATACAGCAATAGTGAGCAAACATGCTTGTTTTTAGTCGAACAATTTACGTCGCAAGCTGCTTTGGATACGCATTATTCACAGCCCTATGTAAAAGAGGTGTTTGCATTTTATGAAACGGCGTTAGCAAAACCGGTAGAAGTAAATAAATTAGTCGCGATTGAGTAAGTTTAATTTATCGTGTGTACCTCATTGGAGTGGGGAGTGTGTGTCCTCGGACGGTCGGCACTCGCTAACGCGACATGTATAAATAAAGGTGACGAGCGGCGGGTTGCGGGGAGCGGGCTTTGAGTATTAAAAGCTACGCTTTTCGCGTCAGCAAGCTGCACGCGGTGAGAACAGGTAAAAGGTTCTAGGTTAAAGGTGCTAGGTTGTGTTCGTTGCCAGTCGCTTGCTGCTCGAAACCGAAATTGGCGTTTAAAATAATCACAGCTAAAACTGGTTTCTACGATTTCAACTTACCAATTAACACAATGAGGCAATTAAGTGCGATATTCGCCTCATTTTTTGAGGCGAATAATGCGTGAAAGTAACGTAATTTAAAAGCGGTGCTTTTCGCGTCAGCAAGCTTAACGCCTACGGTGGTAAAGGCTGCGGACTTCGAGTGACGAGCAGCGAGCTTGTGCTAAAACCTAAAGCCTAAAACCTAGCTCGTAGCTCGCAACCCGTGCCAGGTCAGTCGGCCAGGGCGTTATTTGTGGGTTGATAAGCGCCATTATCTAACGCATCAAAGTAGGCTTGATAGCGGCCGTTTTGTTTAAATTTAAGTAATTGCTGATTAAAAATTTCAAGCCGCTGTTTACTGTATTTGTTATTTTTAGGGAACATCATAAAGCTTTGGTTTATGAGTAAAGCTTTGGGGTGATGGTTAATAGAGCTAAATAGGTTAGGTAACTTACTGGCCAAGGTGTAATAGCCTACGCTTTTTTCCTCGGCAAAGGCGTCTATTCTGCCCATAGCTAAGCGTTTAAAGTTTTGCTCTGTGGTACTTACTCGCGACATATCAAATAGACCCGCTTGTAGTGCTTTATCAAACTCTTCGCCATAGCTGTAAGCAAGCCCACCACCGAGTAATAAGCCTTTTAAATCGTTTAGGTTTTGCCAATCAAAAGGGCGTTTTTTGTGATAAAAAAATACAAAACGCTCGTTTAACACTGGCTCACTGTAAAAATAATCCTCAGTACGTTGTTGTTCAAACATCCATACGGCGGTGGCTGCGTATTTATCATTAATGGTGTCGTGGTAAGCACGCGGCCAGGGTAAAAAGGTAAAGTTAACCTTAATATTGGCTTGTGCAAATAAGTCGGTGATTAAATGGGCAATCACACCTTGATGAGGTAATGATTTACTTAAAAAAGGGGGCCATTCGCCGGTACTTATATTTAAAGTAGTGGTATGTGTGGGCTGTTCGTTTTTGGGTTGAATTGCTTCAATTGCGTTACTGTAATCACTCACTAAAGCCATCAGACAAAAAGATGCGGTAAAAATAAGGTATCTTAATTTAGCTGATAACATCACATGCATATGTATAGTTTACTCCTTCTTAGCCATTAGGTTGTGACTGGTGCTGTTCAAAAAGTAGGCTATTGTAGTGAGTGAAACTGAATGCACGCTTAAGCTAGATCAGTCGGCAATAATACTTAATCATTTTACGGGGCTAAACGTGTCGCTACCTGCGTTAAAAAACTCTCATTACGACTGCATGGATGCAGAAGGTAGAGCAATGCAGGAGCAATTGCTGAGAACAACTAAATAGCAAATTTTTTGCCTAGCTATCAACACATTTTTCCTGCCTCAAAACAGACCACTTGATTAAGCGAATTGGTATTAGATTTAAAGCCACCTTTTAATAAGTACAGCGTACTCTATTATTCTTTTGTTTGCATGTTTTTTGCGCGCTCTTCAGCTTCAATTAGTGCTTGTGATTTAGGGGCGCGTTGCTTTTCTTCCACTTTCGGTTTTTGTAGTGAATTTGGATCCCAACTTTCATCAAGCGATAAGTTAGCAAATGGGTTACTGCTTTGTGGCGGTATATCAGGCTTAGTGGGTTCAACTGGCGATACCTTTACTTGTTCTGGTTTTATCGCACTTTTTTTAGTGGGTAAGGGGGCGTTGGGATCGAAGGTGCGTATTTCAGGCTCTTTAAAGTCGTGCTCGGTAGGTGGCGTTAACGGTGAGCGCGGTTGTTTAGGCGAATGTAAGTCTGCCTTTGGTTGTTGAGGCGAAATGGGCTCAGCTGCAATAGGTGCTTCTTTTTTAGTCGTTGGTACAGGTTCGCTAGGCTGATTAACCGGCTTGCGCTGTTTTTTGATTGGTTTGGCTTCGGGATCAAAGTCTCTTACTTGTGGCTCTGCATGCTCGGTGGCATTTTTTATCCGTTCTAAAGTGGCTTTAGCGGCGGCTTCAAACTCTGCGGTATTCGGGATTTGCTTTACTTTAGCTGTGCTCACTTCGTTTGCGTTTGGCTCGGCACTTTCGGTTGTTGTTTTTGGCTCGCTTTTGCTGGTATCAAGAGTCTTAGATTCATCAATAGCAGTACTACTTTGCTTGTCATCGCACTTAGTAGGGGGAGCAGCTAGTGGCATACTGGTATCGGCAGGCTCGTTATTTTGCTTAACATGGCGTAGGCGCATTAATACAACAACCCCAATTATTACCACTAAGAGTAGCGCCACACTGGGTAATACTAGCGACAACATATTTGATTTTTTAGGGATTGATGAGGCAACACCGTTAACTTGCTCTGTGGCATTTACGGTAACCGGCATGGCCGTTTGTAAAGGCTCTACTGTTGATTTTGTAACTGCTGGAGTTGTGTTGTTTTGCGTGGTTGTATCAATGCTAGGCTGATCATTTGTTGCAGCATCAGTTTGTTCATCGTTTGTTGTTTTGTTGCTTTGCAGCTCATTAGGCTCGGTAATTGCTGATGCTGGAACAGTTGTACTTTGAGTATGTTTAATACTTTGCTCAATATCTGGCTCAGACGCTGTTGCTACTGTTTGTTCAACGTTTGATTTTGCGCTTTGCTGTGTAAGTGATGACTGGGTTTGACTCTCTGCAATAGGGATATTTACAACAGATGAAACAGGCTCAGTTACTTGCGGTTTTGTAATCTCAGGGATGGGTTGTTCAATAATGGGTTGCGCTTTAGGCTTTGCTGCTGGTTGAGTACGTGCCGGGTTACTGCAGTTTTTTTTGTAGTCGCGAGCGGCGTTACGGTACTTACGGCTAGTTTTGTCGTTACTATATTGCTGCATTTCTTGTTTTATAAGAATGCACATTGCTTCGTTATAAGCGACACTGCTGGCACTATAAAACAAAGTAAAACAAAAAAGTAAGCAACTCAGTAACGGTTTCATAAAACTCAAAAGCGGTTAAGCATCAATGCACTAATTTTAAGCGTAAAGTAAAAAATTATCTAGGGCTTAGCAATTTCGCGCGCTAAGCCTAAATTAGTCAATCACCATTAAGCTGCGGTACTCGTCGTAAGCAAATTGGTCAGTCATGCCGCTTATGTAGTCTTGAATGAGTCTACATCTGTAATAAAACTCATAAGCTGCAAAGTGGTCGGGCTCTTCTTGCATGGCATTTATAGCGTGCTGATAGCTACTTAAGTGTTTTTTAGAGAGTTTTTTAACTAATCTCGATTCTATTAATAAACGGTTGTCGCCATGTAGTGCGCGTTTAAAGTCGTCGCTAGTTAATTGCAGTAACGGTTTATAGCATTCTAGTAGGCCGTTAATAATACGGTAGCCTTGTAGTTCGAGCTTTTCGACCTCTTTATGAGAAAATACATGCTCAAGTGCCACTTGTTTTAGGGCTTGGGTTACTGCATGCAGGTAGCTGCGGTCTTCTAATAATGCATGGTTAAAGTCACCATGATAAATTGGCTCTATGTTTTCAATAAAGCGTTTAGCAGCATGATTTACTAATGGGTGCAGTAACGATACACGCAAATAAATAAAAAATTCACTATTAAAATTAAAGGGCTGTGCTTGCGCGCGTTCAATAGCGTAATTAATTGCATCATCAACAAAGCTTTGATGTTGGGTGTCGTTTAAGGCTAAGTTAATTAACGCTTTTTGATACTGTTTTTTTAGTTGCTCGCATAATAACTGTGTGGTGATTATGTCTTTTTCTACCGCATCTTCTATGTCAGCCAAGCAATAAGAAATATCGTCAGCGGCTTCCATTATGTAACTGGCTGGGTGGCGGCAATTCGGCTCCATTTTGAGCTCAGTTTGCAGTGCCTCTACAAAGCTTTTTTCACTGTAGTAGTAGCCCACTTTTTTCATAATGTAGTTTTTATTTTGTGGGATATCTTGCTTCGCTAAGCTGGCAGGGCGGGTGTACTTTAAAATTGCCGCACTTTGGCTGTAGGTTAAATTTAGGCTGAGCAATGAGTGAATAATACGTATGCCTTGGGCGTTGCCTTCAAAACTGCAAATATCTTGCGCTAAATGTTTAAAAATAACGCCTATACTGCTATTGGCTGTTTGGCAACGCTCAGGCGTAATACTGGCCAAGTTAGCATTAAACCAATTATTAATGGCGGCCTCGCCAAAGTGACCAAATGGCGGGTTACCAATATCGTGCATTAGGCAGGCCATCTCTACTAGGGTTTCTAGCGGGCGTTCTAAGCCTGATAAACCATATTCTTTTTGCTGTTGGTAATTTAAGTTGGCAAAAACACGCTGCACAATAAATCGACCAACTTGTTGTACTTCTAATGAGTGAGTAAGGCGCGAGCGCACGGCTGCATTGCGTTCAAGCGGAAATACTTGGGTTTTTTGTTGCAGCCGACGAATGGCTGCACTATTAATAATTCGGCCACGATCGCTCTCAAGCGCCATTTGTAAATTGGCCGTCGTGCGCTGCATACGCGCTGGGGTGATTTTGCTGCTGAAGTCGATCATGGCAATCCTTTTATTTTGCACGTTGGGCTCTTATTAAGTGCACAGTTATATTTTTTAGTGAGCCATCTTTAATCTATCAGCATGTATCATAAAGTAACAACTTGCTTTAGTATTATTTTTTATAAAATTAACATACATCTATAGGTGTTTAAAATGAAGTTGTGGATCACAAAGGCAGTCTGTTTTTGCCTTTTATTAGGGATGAGTAATGCGTTTGCAGCCAAAGAGCAAACTGTAGTGATGATTTCAATTGATGGCTTGCGTTGGGATTATATTGAAAAGCACGGTGCACCCAATTTAAAAGCAATGGCTGAGCAAGGGGTTAGAGCACAAAAAATGCAGCCAGTTTACCCTACTAAAACGTTTCCAAATCATATTTCGGTGATTACTGGTTTACTACCCGTTAACCACGGTATTGTTGACAATAAATTTTGTGACAAAGCGCGCAATAATCAATGCTACAGCATGGGTAAAGGCCAAAAAGACAGTACCTGGGTACGTGGTACTCCATTATGGAATTTAGTAAAAATGCATGGGCTTAAATCGGCGGTGTATTTTTGGCCTGAGTCGGATGCGCGCTTTAATGGTATGACGCCAGACTACTATTTTCATTATTCTAAACAAGGTGACTACCAAGACAGAATTGACCAAATTGTACAATGGTTAAGTTTGCCTCAAGCGCAGCGCCCACGTTTTGTAGCCAGTTACTTTTCGCTGGTTGATAGTATGGGGCATGAGTTTGGCCCAGATGCAGTACAAACACGTGACGCTGTTCATAAGTTAGATGCTTTAGTGGGGCAATTACGCACTCGCTTGAGCAAATTATCTCAGGATATTAATTTAGTAATTGTTTCTGATCATGGCATGGCACAGGTTGATCCTGAGCAAAGCATTATTGTTAGCAGTTTACCTAAAGATGATAATTTTATTATTGTGAATACCGGTCCTCGTTTACTTATTTATACTAAAAGCGATGCTAAAAATGCGGATATTGACGCGTATAAAGCACGTTTACAAAAAGCGGCTAAGGGGCGTTATAGTGTTTTAAGTAGCGAACAGCTTGAAGGCTACCATTATAATAGCGGGAGTAGAGTGGGCGATATTGTGGTGCAAACCAATGCGCCTGCGGTATTTAGTAACGGTACTAAAGCGCCTTATTTAGGTACACATGGCTATGCTTATAGTGATGATATGGCAGCCACCTTTGTAGCAACAGGTCCTGCGTTTAAAAAAGGGGTAAGTATTGAGCTGGTGAATAATTTAGATATTTACCCTGTACTTGCCAAGGTAATGGGGTTAAAGCTAATGAGTAAAGTAGATAGCGATGGCAAAACGTTAATGCCTGCAATAAAAGCAGTTAATCATTAAAAAGAGCGCCGAGGCGCTCCGCAAGGGAAACTTAATTGGTGTAAATGGGTAATAATTTACCCATTTATTTAATGCTAATTCTTAGAATTGGGTTTATTTAAAGTTAGCAATACTGGTTTTTGTGTCGGTTACAGTACGAATAGCATATGCTTGGTTGGTTACACCAAATGAAATGCCGTTTACGCTCCAATTTGGGTTAGAGAAATAATCGTACTGAGTTGCACTACCAAACACATGCGGGTAAGCCATAATACTGGCAAATTCATTTTGTACACCGTGGCCCATACCATCAACATATACGCCACCGGCCGTATCGCCTTGCTTACGAGAATGCGCCAAACCTTGGTTATGACCTAGTTCGTGTACGAACGTTGTAGCTCCACAATCAACGGCTGTTATTGAATACATACGGTTACTCATTGAGCTGTATAAATTGCCATTCGTACCTTGACCAACCCATGCTAGTCCACAAGAGATTAAACCGCTGCCTGCACTTTGGCCTGTGCCTAATACGGCTACCATGTCGGCTTTCCAATCATTACGTAAACCATCTACGTAGCTGCTATTTGTCACAGCGTTAAGCCAATCTTCTGAAGGGGTTATTGCATGGTTGCCTAAGTTTTGAGAACCGACTAAACGCAGTGTTATATCAACGCCATTTTGACTATATACTTGGTTACTAAAAGCAATAAGCTGATTAATTTTAGTATTAATATTGCTGGTAGCGGCAGCTGATTGGTCGGTATATAAAATACCAATATCAATTGTTTCTGCTGACACTGTGCTAGCGGCACATAATGCCGTTGCAATAGCGGCTGTTGATATTATTTTTTTCATAGTCGTATTTCCTTTCTTTTGTAATTGCAGTTTTACTGCTGAGTCATCTTGGTTGAGGTTAAAAATTAAATTGAGGGTGATTCTTCATCACTGGGCGCAAAAGGATCTCCACCGTCAGTATTTTTTGGTGCGGGTTCACCTACTTGGTGTTCTATATGGTTTTTATATAAATCGCGTTTTGCTGCAATCCAGCCGTATTGGCCTTTGCTTTCAAAAACATAATTGCCACTAGGGGCAGTAAATTGACCATAAACCGCGTCATTACCAACGGTTAATATAGTGGTATGCAACGCTCCATTAGCGCCAATCACTTGGCCAACAATGCTTTTATCACCGTTACTGGCATTGGTAACATTCGTTATTTCAGCGCTGTAGGTTTCTGCGGTTTGCGGTATAGCTAGGTCAAAATTATCCCCTGTTTCAAGGGTTTTAAGCGCTGCTAGATCAAATTCTATATAGGCTTCATTTTGTAAATCGGTAGGCAGTACTTTTGCCGCTTTAAGTATTTCTTTGGCCTTGGTTGAAGGTTTATTGATTGCGTCAAATGAGTTTTCAATAACTGCTAACTTTGCTTTTGAAGGGGCGCCTTTTATAGGATCTTTACTCATATCGATTGGTAATGGCTTACGTGTTTGTTTTGCAAATTCAGAATCAACAGGAACGATATCAATAGCTATGGGGGCTTCTACCTCATCGGTTTTATTCTGATTATTAAGCAGCGTATATATGGCAAATACAGACAAAGGAATAGCGATAATTAAAACAATGTAACGTTTCATCTGTTTCTCTTTTAGGGTTATTGGTGAACTAATTGTTAAGTTTTATATTAAAAATAGGATGAGATCAAATTTAAATTGTAACCATAAAGTGTTAATGGGTGTTTTTGTAACTTATTGTAAGTATTTGCTTTACCTTTTTTAGGTATTTGTTTTTGATTTAATAAGTGTGGTTTTTTGTAGTAATGACGCACCCTGTGGCATGTTTTTAGGTACGTATGTGTTTTTTAAATTGCAATGATTTTGAAAGACAAAACTGACCAATAAAATTTTTTAGCAACGTGATCATTATTCATTATTCATTATTCAAAATTGCAAAGTATAAATAGGCAAAGTATGTTGTAACATTAGGGTTTCTTAATGAGGGAATTATGGCAGGGACTGATCAGTTACTTAGTCGCACTATGGCGGGACTTGTTGCCGTTATTATTGGTTTTTCAAGTTCAATAGCATTGATTTACCAAGTGGTGATCACTTTAGGTGGCACACCTGAATTAGTGGCAAGCTGGATATTAATGCTGGGCTTGGTAATGGGCAGTACCTCTATTGTGTTGTCGTTTTATTATAAAGTGCCTATTTTAATTGCATGGTCTACCACTGGGGCTGCATTACTAATTTCAAGCGCCCAAGGCTATAGCCTACCTGAAGCGATAGGTGCATTTATGCTCTCAGCCTTATTGGTGCTGGTGTCGGGGATAACGGGGTGGTTTGAAAAAATCATGAACCGTATTCCCAGTGAACTGGCTTGTGCCATGTTAGCGGGGGTATTAGTCACATTTGGCATTGATGTGTTTAACTTTATGAACGATATGCCATTAGTTATTGGTTTAATGGTGGTGGTGTACTTTATTGGTAAGCGCTTTTTTGCCCGTTTTGCGATGCTAAGTGTGTTGCTAGCGGGTATATTTTTAGCGTGGTATATGGGCAATATCGATACCAGTACCGTGCATTGGCAAGCCAGTAGTTTTACTTATATTGCACCAAGCTTTAGTTTGCAGGCATTTGTAAGTATAAGTATTCCTTTATATATAGTAACTATGACCTCACAAAACTTACCCGGCTTCGCTATTTTGAAAGCACATAATTATAAGGCGCCTATATCATCGTCATTAACTGTGACCGGGTTAATAAATTGTGTGACGGCTCCCTTTGGTACCTACTCTATTAATCTAGCAGCCATAACAGCGGCTATTTGTATGAGCGAAGAGGCCGATAAAGACCCTGATAAGCGTTATTGGGCAAGTATTGCTGGTGGCGTGTTTTACATAATTATGGCGTTATGTGCGGCTATGTTAGTGGCAATTGTGGCAAGCCTGCCACAGGCCTTAGTATTGGCGCTGGCGGGTATTGCTTTGTTTGGCACTATTGCCAATAGTTTGCAGCAGTCTTTGCATAGTGCTGAATATACTGAAGCGGCCATTATTACTTTTTTAGTCACGGCCTCAGATTTAACTTTATGGTCGGTGGGCTCTGCTTGTTGGGGAATAATTGCCGGAGCAATCACATTAATAGTGACACGTAAGCGCTAAGCGAAGCTTTGAGTTATAAGTTGTCAGCTATCAGAAAGTGATACAAGAGAAAGCGCGAGATATACTCGCGCCTACAAGCTTTCACCGCACTTGGCTAATCTCCAGCTGAACGCTGAGAGCTAAAACCTAACCGCTGCTCTCTTTTTTATAGCATTGGCTTTAACACATCAAACATGGCGTCGATGTGATCGTCACGATCATTTAGGGCTGCAATGTATCGGTATTTTTCGCCGCCAGCTTCTTCAAAAATTTCTCGGTTTTCACCTTCTAATTCTTCAAGTGTTTCAAGGCAGTCGGCGCTAAATGCAGGGCTGATAATTGCGATATCTTTAATTCCTTCGCTAGGTAAGCTCTCAAGAGTTGCATCTGTGTATGGTTTTAACCATTCAGCTTTACCAAAGCGACTTTGAAAAGTAGTAATCACTTTATCTTTGTCTAGCCCTAGTTTTTCAACCACTAAACGCGTGGTTTGTTGGCATAGGCAGTGATATGGGTCGCCATTATCTAAAAACTGTTTAGGCATACCGTGATATGAAAACACCATTCTTTGTGGCATTCCGTGTTTTTCTAAATCTTCGCTAATGCTGTTAGCGAGTGATTCTAGGTAGGTTGGGTTTTTGTGATACCCATTTACAAAGTGCAGCTCTGGCACCCAGCGCCATTTTTTTAATACATTGGCAACCGCATCAAATGTGGAGCCTGTAGTTGGGCTTGAATACTGCGGGTAAAGCGGCAGCACAATAATACGGGTTAAACCTTTGTCTCTAAGCTCTTCAAGGCCCGCTTCGATTGATGGATTACCATAGCGCATCGCCATAACCACTTCGGTGTTGGTATAGCCATGGTGTTTTAATAAAGCATTTAATTTAAGGCTTTGCTGGCGTGTAATGTGAGTAAGCGGCGAGCCATTTTCGGTCCATATACTTTTATATAATTTAGCTGAGCGTTTTGGGCGAATACGCAAAATGATGCCGTGAAGAATGATCATCCACACTATACGTGGTATTTCTACAATACGCGGATCTGACAAAAACTCACGTAAGTAAACACGTAACGCGCTTGCTGTGGGGGCATCGGGGCTACCTAAGTTGGTTAATAAAATACCTGTTTTTTGGTTAAAACGCCCGTCGTGGGGATTATCGGTAACGGCAGAAAATCGCGACACTGTGTGCTCCTTCAAGCAATATATTTGAAAGTAACTATTATGGCTTAGTATAACGAATAAAAGAGCATTTTAGATCAATCATTTAGCCGTTTTAACCATAATTCTAAACGGAGTCGGCTTTTTGGCTTCGAGTTGTTGTAGCTTAACAATCGATTTTGAATTGAAAACATGCCCTTTGGGTAAAAGCATAATACCTGTATGGCTGTGCAGTGAGTTTGCCAGTGTCATACTCTCTTCAAGTTCTTGAGCGCAAATTACTTTAATTGAGCCAATAGACGTGTCTGAGGCCATAAGCTGTGCATGACTTGCCTCAAGCGATTTTACTATTTTTGGGTGATATAAGCTGTCACTGCCAAGCTTAATATTATTAAGTGCCACCTCATGACGCATTTTTGTAGTTAATAATGGGTCGCTTTGCTCATAATGCTCCCAATAATCACGAGCAACGCTGAGCACCATAGCCCCAATGGGGATATCGTTTTTAGCAAGTCCTTTGGGTATTCCTTGGCCGTTGTAGCGTTCGAATTGATGATAAATTGCATCAGAAACATCACTTAAATGAGTCGCAGGCATGAGCATTAATTGTGAAATACTCGGGTGGGTGTAAAACGTTTTGCGCTGTACTTCATTGAGCTCGTTAATAGGTTTGTTGTAAAGCTCAGGGTCCATCGCAAGTAAACCAATTTGAGCTAAATACCCTGCAATAGGCGCAAGCGTGATACTTCTTTGCGATACATTAAGGTAACGTGCTATTTGCGTGCATGTGCCGGCAATGTTCTCGGCTCTTTTACCATCGAGATAGGGATTTGCATTAATAAAATTATAAAGCAGTTCAACAGTAGATTGATGCTCTCGTTTTTCACTTTCATTAGCGACTTCAAGTTTTTTCAGCACGCTTCTAATTTGTTTTGTTCGCTTGTCGACGAGTTGTTCTAAATTAGTATTAAGTTCTTTTAGCTGCTGATTTTGTTGATTTACTTGAAGTTGTAAAATTTCATTTTGTTTTTTTAGTCTAAACTTTTCTACACCCGATTGGATAACGCTAATTAAGTGATCATTTTGCCAAGGTTTTTGCACATAGGCATGAATGCCTCCTTCGTTAACCGCACTTATTGTTGACTCTAGATCAGAAAAACCAGTTAATAAAATACGCTGGCTATCGGGAGCGATTTTTCTCGCTTTAGCTAAAAACTCCGCCCCACTCATATGTGGCATACGCATATCACTAATAACGACGTCAAATTCCTTTGCATGCATTTTTTCAAGTGCATCTTGGCCACTGGTTGAAACACTCACATCAAATTTATATTGGCGTAATAAACGAACTAAAGATTTAAGCACATTGGCTTCATCATCTAAGCATAAAATACTCGGTGGTTGTTGATTTAATTGCTCTAATGGGTCAATGTCCGTCATTTTTTTACCAATAAGAAAGTGTATTAAATGGCTAAAGTTAGTCTAAGTTTTGCTTGTAAACAACTGATTTATTTAAGCCGTATCAAGATACTGTACTTTAGCAGTACGTAAATCACAGCGGATAGGATTAAATACCATAGCGCAGTACCTTGGTTTGCAAATATTTTAACTATATTACTCTTAAAGTTAACGATGATTATTACAGCTTACTTACACAAAATCAGTGCTGTAAATAGAGCTTATTCAATCGGTTTGTTAGCATTTAAAATAGTGAGTACATCGTCAGTTAGTTTGGGTTTTTTAGGTAAGGTAATATAAAAAACAGTACCTTGGTTTAACTGGCTTTCAACTCGAATTTGACCACTATGCTGCTCTATAATTGCTTTGCTTATAGCCAGCCCTAACCCTGTGCCTTGGCCTATTGGTTTTGTAGTATAGAAAGGGTCAAAAATTTTATTTAATTTGTTCTCATCAATTCCACTGCCATTATCGGCAATAGTTATATAGGCATTTTTTTTATCGGCTTTAGTGGTAATACTGATCACTCCAACCTTGTCGCAAATGGCTTGAGCGGCGTTAAAAAATAAATTTAAAAATACCTGAGAGAGCTGGGTTGAACGCCCTGTGATGATAACGGGTTCTGTGTTGTAGTGTTTTTCAACGTTGGCGTTATATTTAATTTCGTTCCAGGCAACACGTAATGTGTTATCAATGAGCTCGGTTATATCAATATCGCCAATTTGGGTTTGATCCGGATGAGCAAATTGCCTTAACCCTTGAACAATCTCCTTAACTCGATCAGCCCCTTCAGTCATTTCAGCAATGATATCGCTTGAGTCTGTTTGTAATTCATCAAATTGGTAATGCTGTAGTGTATCTACTAATGTTTGCTGCGTTATGGCTTTTTCTGCTTTGAGTGTGTTAATTAAATGACTAAATTGCTCAAGGTTGTAAGCCAAATTTTGGATATTACTAACAATGTAGCTTAAAGGGTTATTTATTTCGTGTGCTACGCCTGCCGCCATTTGCCCTAACGAAGCCATTTTTTCAGAGTTGATTAGCACTTGTTCAATGTTGCTTTGTTTTTCCTCCATTTCTTTTTGTTTTACAAGTAAGTTTCGTTTTTCAAATTGTGAAATCGTATTCCCTGCAAAACTGACAAAGCGTTGCATTAAAGTAATATCGTGCTGATTAAACGCGCCAATTGTTTCAGAAAAAATATAGAGCTGGTAGCTCTCTGTGCTGGTACTTACTGGAGTGGTGAGCATTGCATGCTGCGAATTCCAAAAAGGATCGGTTACTTGCCAATTAGGAAGTTGGTGTAAGTTAAATACATTTTTAATGTTTCTATTCGGTTTATCGAGCACTGTAAGCTGGGTAATTATTGCATCGCTATGAGGGTGCGATGCTGTAACTAATGTAGATAATTCATCACTGGGATTTATTTTAATTAAAATAGCCGCAGAAAAAGAGATCGCTTGTTGCAAAATATTAAAAAACTCAGTGAGTAAGGTTTCTGTGCTGTCGTTTTTTAAGATTGCATCTAGGCCGTCTAAAATCAGGCTGTTAAGGGCACGGTTTTCTTCAAGTGCTAAATTATGAACCTGTAATAAATGCAGTTTTTCTAATAGTATTTCGTTGGTAGTCATACAGAATCACCAAATATTTCGCATGAGATCATTAAGTTACCGTGCTTACTAGTTGAGTCGCTAAATGTGCCAAGTTCTCCAAAGGTAAAGCCCATAATAAACGGTGTGTTGGGTAATTGTGCTGCAATAGAGTGTTTTACTTCTTGCATTGCACTTTGAATAGATAACATGCAGCCGCCACAAAAAATAATAATAGCGCCCTTTATATTTTTTATTGCATGTAAGTCAGCCAGTTTGGTCAGTGAAGAAACGACCATATCGCCTCGTTTTATTAATTGTTCAGGGCTTCCCGAAGCAAGATAAACAGTATCGCCAACGCTTAAATTTGAAAATAATTCTAGCGTGCCATTTTCAGCTACCGCTGGGTGGCTTAGCAGCAGCCTAGGAATATCATCATCAGAGGAAAGGGCTCTTGCCAGTGGGGTCATCGTTGATTGGGCAAGTATATTTCCCGCTTTTAACTGTTCAAACCCTATGTTTTTTCGCCACTGATTATAAACATCAAAGGCGGGCTGGTTATCGATAGTATTTAATATGCGACCATCAACGTTTGTAACTGTACCCAGCTGGTCGGTTTTATCATAGCCTGAACTATAAAAGCCGAATGTTTCTACCGAGGGGTATAACACTGCAATAATAAAGCCTTGTTGGTATACATTTTTAGTATCGCTAAAGCACCACTTTGCTGAAATGTCGTTGTCGGCACAACTTCCTCCAAAAACAGGTATACGCTGCCCGATAGCATCTTGAATTCCTTGTAATACCAACTCCTCATTACCTGGAACTTGAAAACACCAGACCATTTTTGGGGCGAGTCCAGTTTGGCCTGCATTAGCAATGGCTTCGAGTACGGTTTGAGCAGCATTTTCTCTTAGATTATCGGTTGCATTACAACTTGCAATTCCATAATGACCCGTTGAGTCTTTGATAGAGAATAAACTAATACTTTGCTCATTTAACGATAAATTTTTTTCGGTTGATGAGCCAAGACAGGAAGAGATGATTAAGCAATTTTGAGTGTTTTTTATCAAGTTGGGCTGGCTATTATAAAGATATTTAATGGTATCGGTTGTAGCAAACCCGAGCAGTAAATCGGGACTGTTGTTTGTAAACTGACTTACAGGTTTGATAAATTTATCTATATCGCTGCCGTGAGTGTGAAAAGTTTCAATGGCGAACATAGATGCCCCTTGGTAATAATAGCCACAACGCTGGATGTTTTTAACTAAAAATAATCACTTAGAATTTATTCTAGACTATTATTATATAAAGTGAACTGGATGGCTTATTTTTAGACAGTATCATTTTTGTTTAAGTTGTATCTAGTGATTGCAATCACTTATTAATGATAGAAACCTTAAACCAATATAGGTGATCTGAAAAGGTATCAGTTAGATAGACAGTTACAGCTAAGTGGCATTATTGCGTATGTAGTTAGATACAACATACTTGTGCTGATGTGAACATTTTTGGTTGCTTAGCAAAGGGTACTTAGAAGAACAATCAAGTTAGCAAGAGTACAACCCCATTTTGAGGTGTAGATAGTGGCTTTGCGAATTTTATTAGTAGACGATGAACTCAATGTATTGAAATCTTTAAAGCGAGTACTTGCTCGTTCTGGTTATGATGTGCTGACGGCATCCTCTGGTTTTGAGGCGCTTGAAATATTAGCGGCTAATCAAGTTGAGATAATCATTACTGACTTTAGAATGCCAGAAATGAACGGCGCTGATTTATTACGGCAGGTTAAAAGTCGCTGGCCCGATTGCGTAAACTTAGTGCTAAGTGGATATGCTGATTTTAAGTCTGTAGTTGAGTTATTGAATCAGGGATTGGTATTTCGTTTTTTAGAAAAACCATGGGTCGATAGTGAATTACTTGAAAACATTAGCGAGGCGCAAGTAAAATATGAACAGCGCCGAGCTAAAAGAGTAAGAGATCAGTTATTAATGGGCAGCATGTCTGGCCTAATAGAAATAGACAATAACGGCATTATTAATCGTTTTAACGCGCCTGCCGCTGAAATCATTCCTGATATTCATTTATACGAAAACAAACACCTCGCCCATTTAGATACAGCTCAAAATAAAGCGGTAAGCCAGGCTTTTATTGACAAGCAAAGCAGTACACTTTTTATTAACTATGCACGCGCCTCTGATCTAGCGAAAAGCGAAGAAATTATGATAGAGCGTTGTTTAAATGATGATTCTTTCCAACTTTTGAAGCTATCAATTAACTCAAACAGCTTGAGTAGTATTTTTCAACTTACCAGAACACAGTCGGTAGTAACCAACGAGTCTGACTTTTATCATCATTTAACGCTGTGTGAAGCGAACAAAGAATGTTATGCCTTGGTTTATATAGGTATTTCGCAATTTCAATTAATTAATGATTTGCTAGGGGGCGAAGATGGCAGCCACCTTATAAAATTGGTTTTGGAGGTGCTAAAAGGCGTATCAGAAAAAGCGGTCAAAGTTCTTCATAAGAGCGCCGATAGGTTTGTATTATTTGTTCCTGAAATTAAATCTGATAGTGAAATTTTAACCGTTCTAAATAAGGCGATGAATGATCTGAAAAAAGCACTTCCTAGTAAATATACCGATGCCCATGTGCAGCTTTATGGTGTGTATGGTTTGTTTCCTGAGGATAGTTTAGAGGGAAAAGAGCTCGTTAATCAAATGCAGTTGACGATGAATTACCAAGTAGGTGAGCAGCAGCGTATTTGTTCTCGCTTTGACCCTCAGCTGGTCGCAGATTATAAAAAGAACTTTGATTTAAGCCGTTTATTATTAACAGCGGTAAATAAAGATGAGCTTTCATTACGCTTTCAACCAAAGGTTGATACTAAAACAGGCCAAATATTTATTGCTGAGGTGTTAATTCGCTGGTATGAGCCGAGTAAACATGGCTGGGTAGCACCAGCTCATTTTATCCCGATTGCTGAATGCGATGGTCAAATTATCTCAATAGGGCGCTGGGTTATTTCTCAAAGCTGTAAAACACTAAAATACTGGGCAGACAACAAAACAGGGGTGGGTGTATTAGCAATTAACTTGTCTGCTAGGCAATTAAAAGATGATCCGGATTGGATTGACTACATGCTCGAGTGTTTAAGCAGCAATAGTTTAGAGCCGTCACAGTTAGTTTTTGAGTTAACAGAAACTTATCTAATCGAAGATTTTACTAACTGCGAACAGCAATTAATAAGGCTAAGATCGTTGGGGTTTAAGCTATTAATTGATGACTTTGGTGTAGGTTACTCATCACTTGGCTATCTTTCTAAGCTACCTGTAGATGGCGTTAAACTAGATAGAACCCTTATTACTGATATTGAATCGTCTTTAGCGATGCAAAGTATGGTTCGTAATATTACGCGTATGTCGCATGATCTAAATTTAAAAGTTGTTGCTGAGGGGGTAGAAACAGCCTATCAATGTGAATTAATTAAAAAGTTAGGGTGTGACTACATACAAGGCTATTACTACAGTGAGCCTTTAGAGCAGGATGATTTTTGTAATTATTTAAACCATTTTAATTCTCAAGGTGCGCAATGAGTTCGATAACGGTCGTCATACTAGACGATGATGCTTTTTTATTAAAAGTATTACAAAGGACTATTCATCGAGCCTATCCAGAGGTTGATATAATGACAACCTCTGATATTGATGAATTTTGGCAGCTGCTAAACACTAAGCAAGACTTAGATTTAGTATTAAGTGATTATTTAATGCCGCAAATGAATGGATTGGATGTTTTAGAGCAATGCTCTTCACAAAACCCCTACCCAGTCAGAGCATTACTTACTGGTGATATGACACTGAGTACCATGATGCGACAACCTAATGTTGTGCATGCTTACCTTGCTAAGCCGTTTAATGAAGCAGATATAACCGCGCTTTTTGACAATGTAGCGGCGTTAAAGTCGTTACCTTTTGCTTTTAATGTGCGCAGGCAGTTAGGGGCAATGATCAGCTTCCCTGTTTACCCTCTTATTTTAAAAGAACTCAGAGACTTAGTACAAAGCGATGAATTTGATTTACATGATATTAGCCATGTTGTCTCTCAAGAGCCAATAATAACCGCTAAATTGTTGCAACTTGCAAACTCTGCTTATCTTGGCTTTATAAGGCCTACCTCGTCAATTGATGAAGCTGTGTCGAGGCTCGGAACCACTATATTAATGGCTATCACCACTTCTTTATTGGTTGCCAAAAATTTTGAATCGTCTATTCCTGTTGATGTGCATGAAAAGCAATTAAATATAGCGGCGAATTACGCTAGTTGTGTTAAGCGTTTTGCAAAGCAAGCAGGTTTTAACTTACATGATCAAGAACTATTATTTTCAGTGGCGTTATTGAGTTTTGTTGGCAAAATTATTTTACTGTCTCAAGGCGAAAGTGAACCGCCAGATGAACATGCGCAAACCATCAACAATGGATACGTGAGTGCCAATTTTATTTCGGCCTACGTTTTAAAGTTATGGGGATACGACACGAAAATATGTAACTTACTGATGAGTTGCCATGATTTAGCTGGTACTGATGATAATGAGTTAACTCTGTTTAATCATATGTTGTATATTGTTTGGCAAATTATTTTTGATGAACAAACTCCCATGCAATTACGTGCATACTGTGACTCAAAAGGCGTAGACCCATTACTTTGCCATGTTATTAGTGAATTTGATTGGCAGAGTTATACCTCTTAAATAGACTCTGTATAAAATAACGTTTAAAAACGGGCAGTATTACAAAGCCACCTATTTATAATTTCCTCTGAGTTCTCCTTCTTATCTTTATTATCTACTTTAGTCTAATAAAAACCGCATAAAAGATCATTATAAGTACGTTTTATCACCAGTTTGGTTTAAAAAACGTACAACCACGTTGTTTTTAGTTCTTATAAATATAACTTTATATTTAACATCGTATTAACTTTTGGTGGTGTGATATTAAATTGCTGCTTTGGTTGTATTTTGAGCTCTTAAAGGTGTTATTTTCCTGTTTTTAAAGTTATTTGCATTTTTATGCTAATTTTATAAAGTTTTTGTTTCTTTTTGTTTGTGTATGTTGCTAGGATGTTGGCAAGGGGATACACGAATATACCCCACACACATTATAAGAATACACAAAACAGGGTCATCATTATGTCAACATATCGTTTAAACACCTTGGCTGTAGCGGTTGCTTTTGCCTTCAGTGCGCCAAGTATGGTTAATGCACAAGAAGCGTCAGCTAAAGCTGAAAAAAATATCGAACAAATATCTGTTTTAGGATCGCGAGTTTCAAACCGAACTGCCACTGAGTCGTCATCACCTATTGATTTAATTGACGCAGATGATTTAAACAAAGGCGGCTTTACCGAGCTTGGGCAGAGCTTACAGGCAACGGCGCCGTCATTTAACTTCTCACGAACACAGGTTTCTGATGGTTCTGATTTATTTCGCCCTGCTACATTACGCGGCTTACAACCAGATCAAACCTTGGTTTTAGTCAACGGTAAGCGCCGTCATAATCAATCTATTTTTGGTTTAACAAGTACTGTGGGCGGCGGCTCTGCGGGTACTGATATGAATGCGATCCCGCTTATTGCTTTAAAAGGGGTTGAGGTGTTGCGTGATGGTGCGGCGGCGCAGTATGGCTCAGATGCAATTGCAGGGGTTATCAACTTATCACTTAATAACTCAACAGATTTAACCACCGGGTACGTACAATATGGCGAAACGGCAGAAGGAGATGGAGAAACAATTTCAGCCGGTTTAAACCGTGGCTTTGAATTAGGTAATGAAGGCGGTTTTATTAATTTATCGCTTGAGTACCGCGATGCAGATAAAACTAACCGCGCAGAGCGAGATACGGGTGGGTCACTTAATGTTGCACCAGGTACTTTATCGGACGAAGTACGTTGGGGACAAGGTAATGCAGAGAGTGAATTCACTTCGGTATTTTACAATATGGCGTTGCCAATGGGTGAAGGAGAGCTTTACTCATTTGGTGGTTACTCTGAGCGCACGGCACTAGGCAACGGCTTTTACCGTAATTTTAATGAAGCGTCTAAAAACGTAACGCAAGTTTACAGCGACGGTTTTTTACCGCAAATCGACAATGAAGCACAAGATATTTCGGTAGCTGTTGGTTTTAAAGGTGAAATTAACCCTGATTGGACCTACGATGTTTCTGCTGTTTACGGTGAAAACCAATACGATTTTACCTCACGAAATACTTTAAATGCGTCATACGCGGCGGAGTATTTATTTAATAATCCGGGTGCAAGCGATGCCGATGTAGCCGCGAATGCTGGCCCAAAAGAGGGTTATTCGGGTGGATTTAGATTTGATCAAACAACGTTTAATGCAGATATAAACGGAATTATTGATATTGGTCGCAGTGAGCCTGTTTATGTTTCAATTGGCGCTGAATACCGTAAAGAAAACTATGAAATTGTACCAGGTGAAGAAGCATCATACGCGTGTGGCACAGCCAACACGGATACATCATACCCATCGGTGAACGATCCGAGTCAATTTGCACAATGTGGTTTTCAAGCTTATAACGGCCTTCGTCCTGAAGCTTCAAATAAAAGCGATCGTGATAGCTACGCAGTATATGTAGATGCAGAAACCATGTTAAGCGATGCATGGAATGTGAGCGGTGCACTTCGCTATGAAGATTTTTCGAATGCGGGTGACGATATCATAGGTAAAGTAGCAACACGTTATGAATTTAATGATGATTTTGCAATACGTGGTGCGTTATCAACGGGCTTTAGAGCGCCATCATTACAGCAAAGTGGTTACACTGCGTTTACCACTAACTTAGGGTCTGACGGCACGTTAAGCCAGTCGTTTACAGCGACAACGGGCTCTGCATTTCCTGCTGCTTTAGGCGTTGATACATTAAAGCTTGAAACATCAACTAACTACAGTGCCGGTTTTGTTTACGATGTGACCAGTGATTTATCGTTAACGGTGGATTTTTACCGTGTAGAAATTGAAGACCGTATTACATTAGGCAGCTTGTTATCGGCTGATGATGTGGCGTTTAGCCCTGAGGCGGTTGCTGCTCTGCAAGCAACGGGTGCGGTGCAGGCGAATTACTTTTCAAACTCAGTGAATTCAACCACTCAAGGTGTGGACATTATTGCGTCATACCGCACTGATTTATATGACGGTAATTTTTCTGCTACGTTTGCGGGTAATTTAAACGAAACTAAAATTGATAGTGTGAATGCAGCACCGGGCATTCCAAAAAGTGTAGCGCTTGATGACATTCAAAGTAGCTTTTTAACCGACGGACAACCGGGTAAACGTGCAACGCTTACCTTTGATTATGAGCGTGATGCCTACAGCGCAATGATCCGCTTTAATTACTTTGGCGAAACCGATGTGAAGTACTTTGGTAATGACCATATTGAGCTTGCAACAGATGGCTCGTTTAAAGCGACGAGTACCGTAGAGACTGCAGTACTCGTAGATTTAAACGTAAGCTATGAAATTAATGAGATGTTTTCGTTATCGGTTGGAGCAGACAACGTATTTGATGAAACACCGGATGAGCTAGGTGATGATGAAGTACTAAATGCTATCTCAAATGGGGCATTTAAATACCCGTTACGTGCAGTACCATACGGTTTTGATGGCCGTAGTTACTATGCAAAACTAAGCTTTAGTTTTTAATTTTTAGGTTAAGTTAAACCAGCAAAGGCGCCGTTTTAAACGGCGCTTTTTTTATGCTTGAAAAAATTGAAAAAGACATTAAAAATGGTTGCATGCTTGAAAATTAAGCATACAATCGCCATCAATATCAGTGTGGGATATGTATCCCCCTCATTTTACTAATAGGAAAAAACAAATGGCTAAAAAAGGCAAAGCAAAAGCGGTTAATAAATCCGCAGTAGACACCGGTCGAGGAGTGATAAAGCACAACGCATTGGCGGCACTGGTAACCTCTAAAGTATTTAAACCGCAAGTGGTTAAAGCTAAAAAAGGTAAAGGTTCGTTTAAACGTAACAACAAACATGCAGGACAAGAGTCCTATTTAATCGCGGCTTAATTAGCACCGATCAAATAGGGCTTTTGAACTTACCGAAATAAGGCTGACTTCGAGC
Source organism: Pseudoalteromonas sp. 2CM39R (assembly GCF_023161845.1). Taxonomy (NCBI): domain Bacteria; kingdom Pseudomonadati; phylum Pseudomonadota; class Gammaproteobacteria; order Alteromonadales; family Pseudoalteromonadaceae; genus Pseudoalteromonas; species Pseudoalteromonas sp. 2CM39R. Next base: position 664,867 of record NZ_JALNTM010000003.1, on the reverse strand, counting down.
TAAGAGCTTCGGGTTTCGAGTCACGAGCAGCGAACACAACCTAGCACCTTTAGCCTTCTCTTTCCGCGCAGCGTCTCATGATCTCTTTTTTAATTAATCACTTAAAACATGTTGGCACAAAGAGAAGTGAATGAGGAGTAAATGAGAAGGCAACGGGTGACGAGTAGCGAGCTTGTGCAAACAGTCTAGCATCTAGTCATATCAGCCCTTAAATCTATTCTTTCAGCGCAGCGACTCCCGCAGCTCGTAGCTCGCCACCCGAAACCCGTATCCTCGTTATCCATGTATTATCGATTTAGAATTTGCCAAATAAGAAGCATGGTTTATCACTGTTTGCGAAGGGTTCTCACCAAATAATTGCGTGTAGTCTTTGGTAAATTGCCCTGCATGCCAAAACCCCCAATTGGCAGCAACCACAGAAATGGGTTTATCTTGCTTTGCTAATTTTAGCTCTCTTCTAACATTATTTAATCGGGTTAAACGTAAAAACCGCAGTGGGTTTATCCCTAAAATACTCTCAAAACTATATTGTAAGGTACGCCTGCTCACAAAGGTGAGTTCGCATAATTGAGTAATTGTTACCGTGTTTTGTGGATGCGCTTTTATATAATCTTTTACTTTATCAACAACCGCTTTGCGGTGTTTATAACTGGGAGCGATGCGTTGACATGGGATCTGTTCGTTTAGTAAATGTAATGCCAGCATATTAAGCATGTCTTGCTGTAAATCGGCATTTAGGCCAAAAGCGTTGTTGCTAACCATACTGTTTATTATACCCCGGGCACTTTTTAGCATGGCGTTGCATGTTGTCAGTCGCTCAGTACCTGAAGACGTTATATTTTTTAAGTGCATCCCCTGTATCTGAGCCATATGTTCTAACGATTGCGTGTCTATTACTAAACCATAAATATTAAACTGCTCAGGTGTAATAAGCTCAAAGTTACTCTCACTAGTGCGACACATAAATTGATTACTTGCCACATTTAAGCCATTAATTTTGCTCTGCTGCGACTGCTTTGGGATCCCAAGCCAAATAGATCGTGGCGCTATTGCGCATTGTTGGTGAAGAGCACGCTCTGTGTATTCTTCAAATGCATGAATATTAGAATAATCCACGCTTTCTATACACCCAAAAAATCGCCCATCACTGAGCTGATCATATTTTTGCTGCCACTGCGTTAGGTTATGCGCCTGCTCATCTATATCTTGGGTATGCACCATGCTCTTTTGTGGTGCGCTAGCTAAATCTTGCTGCGTCATAATGGCGTTACTCTTTGCTTTTTTTATTTTTATTAAGATTAAGTTACCACCTGTAACTATAGTTAACTATATGAAATAAAGCTAAAAATGATGATTTGCCAAAATTCGATAGTGTCTTGGTATGAATTAAGCTCTCTTGAAACTAAACAAAATTGATTTATAGCTTATAGGTCAGCAAAACCTGTACCAAGGTTTGAACTAGTTGTTATGTGGAGTAGATCATGGGGCAAAGGTACCGATATACACTGGGCACGCAGGTGTATAATTTTAAAAATTTGGCGCAAGTAATGGCAAAAGCCACTCCTCATCGCTCAGGTGACAGGTTAGCGGGTGTTATTGCACAATCAGCGCAAGAGCGAGCGGTTGCCCAAATGACCTTAGCGGATATTCCGTTGAAGGCATTTTTAAATGAGGCACTGATTGCTTATGAAGACGATGAAATAACTCGCTTAATTATGGACGAACACGATGCTAGTGCATTTATGGCGGTTGCTCATTTAACCGTGGGAGATTTTCGTAATTGGTTGTTAAGTGACTTTGCAACTCCCTCGGTACTTGCAAGTGTAAGACAGGGGATCACTCCGGAAATGGCTGCGGCTGTTAGCAAAATAATGCGTAATCAGGATCTTATCCTTATTGCTAAAAAATGCCATGTAACCAGTGCATTTAGAAACACCATTGGTTTACCTGGGCATTTATCCACGCGTTTACAACCTAATCACCCAACAGATGATATTAACGGCATTGCCGCCTGTATTTTAGATGGGTTGCTGTACGGTAATGGTGATGCGGTGATAGGTATAAACCCCGCAACCGACAACGTGGCGCAGGCTATTAAATTGATGACATTGATGGATGAGGTGATTCAAAAATATGAAATTCCTACCCAAAGCTGTGTGCTTACCCATGTCACTAATACGATTGAATGCATAGAAGCGGGGGCGCCAGTTGATTTAGTGTTTCAGTCTATTGGTGGAACAGAAGCCACCAATTCGAGTTTTGGTTTTAGTTTAAATACTTTAGCTGAGGCACAAGATGCCGCGCTGAGTTTAAAGCGTGGCACGGTAGGCAATAATGTGATGTATTTTGAAACAGGGCAAGGCAGCTCGCTTTCGGCTAATGCTCATCACGGGCTTGATCAGCAAACCTGCGAAACTCGCGCGTATGCCGTTGCACGAAAATTTAATCCGCTATTAGTTAATACGGTGGTGGGATTTATAGGCCCGGAGTATTTATTTGATGGCAAAGAAATTACCCGCGCGGGGCTTGAGGATCATTTTTGTGCCAAATTACTGGGTATTCCGATGGGATGTGACGTGTGTTACACCAATCATGCCGAGGCTGACCAAAATGATATGGATAATTTACTTACGCTGCTTGGTGTAGCTGGGTGCTCGTTTGTGATGGGGATTCCGGGCTCCGATGACATTATGCTCAATTACCAAACTACCTCATTTCATGATGCGTTATACGTGCGCCGAGTTCTAGGCTCTCGTCCCGCGCCAGAATTTGAAAAGTGGCTTACTAACATGAACATTATGAAAAACAGTAGCGATGTTACTTTATCGCACAGTCTTCCCGCTGCATTTGCTAAGCCGTTAGATGCACTGGCGGGAGGTCGTTCATGACTGCTGATTTTAAATCAAATGACCTTGCTAATACTGATCATAAAAATAATGGCAATGTGGTACACAACCCATGGCGTGACTTACGCCAGTTTACTGATGCCCGCATAGGACTTGGTCGAGCGGGTATTAGTTTACCAACCTCTGAAATGCTGGCGTTTCAACTGTCGCATGCGCAAGCGCGCGATGCAGTCAATTTTCCACTTGATATCAATGAAATGAAAGCAAAGTTAGCGACTGTTAATGCAGCTAATGCGCGTGTATTGCATTTACATAGCCAAGCGGTTGATAGAGTTACTTATTTACAACGACCAGATTTAGGTCGAAAGCTAAATGAGAATAGTCGTCAATTATTACTTGATTTTGTTGCTGAGCAACAGCAAAGCACCCAAGAAAAATACGACTTAGCAATTGTAGTCGCTGATGGTTTGTCATCGTTGGCGGTTCAAAAAAATGCAGCTCCTTTTATAACTGAATTACTTTCACAGTTGAGCGTTAATAAGCCACTTACTTTTGCTCCAATCACCTTAGTTGAACAAGGGCGAGTAGCCATTGGTGATGATATTGGTGAGTTATTGAATGCCCAAATTGTGATGGTGCTCATTGGTGAACGTCCTGGGCTTAGCTCACCAGATAGCTTGGGACTTTATTTAACCTGGGAGCCTAAAACAGGGCTTAACGATTCGCTGCGTAATTGTATATCTAATATTCGTCCTGCTGGTTTGCCCTATATCGATGCGGCAAGACGGGCAGCCTACTTATTAAATGAAGCTAAAACATTAAAACTAACAGGAGTGAACTTAAAAGATCGGACACAGGATGATGTGATTGAGCATCAACAATCGAGCCGTCATTTTTTAAATGCGGAATAACGGTAACTAAAAATAAAAAATCGATAAAGAGGATGTTATGTCTACTAATAATTCAGAATACTTAGCAAAAAGGCAGCTCAAAGGTGGCACTGCAGGTTGGTTATTGCTGGCAGGGTTAGGGGTATCGTATGTTATTTCAGGTGACTTTGCTGGGTGGAACTTTGGTATTGCAGAAGCTGGCTGGGGCGGCTTCGCGATAGCTGCAGTGTTAATGGCGATTATGTATTTAACTTTGGTGTTATCGCTGGCTGAAATGTCGGCTGCTATTCCTGCTGCTGGAGGGGGTTATAGTTTTGCTCGTCAAGCAATGGGGCCAACGGGTGGTTATTTAACCGGTCTTGCGGTATTAATTGAATATGCGTTAGCACCGGCCGCCATTGTGATATTTATTGGCTCTGCAGTGGAGGCGTTAACGGGGTTCAATGGCCCATGGGTTTATGCACTATTTTATTTGGTGTTTGTAGGTATTCATTTAGCTGGAGTAGGTGAAGCGCTAAAAGTAATGATGGTAATAAGCGGTTTAGCGGTACTGGCTATTGTTGCAACGGCAGTGGTTTTAATTACAAATTTTGATGCTACCAATTTATTTGATGTTGCAGTAACTGATGCCGCAGGTGCGAATGAATTTTTACCTTTGGGTTGGTATGGGATATGGGCTGCATTACCTTTTGCTATGTGGTTGTTTTTAGCGGTTGAAGGCGTGCCATTGGCGGCTGAAGAAGCAAAAGATCCGGCTAAAGATGTACCTAAAGGCATTATTGGTGCCATGGTATTTTTATTGTTTACCGCATTATTAGTGGTTGTGTTAGTACCCGGCGCAGCAGGTGCAACAGCAATGGGCGCAAGTGCAGTTCCGTTGGTAGATGCGTTAAATGCAACAGGCAATAGCGATTTAGCAACCGTGGTTAATATACTGGGATTAGCAGGGCTGGTGGCTTCATTTTTCTCTATTATTTATGGCTATAGTCGGTTGGTGTTTGCGTTATCGCGTGCAGGATATTTACCGCGTTCGTTATCAATTACTACAGTGCGTAAAGTGCCAGCACGAGCGCTTATTGTACCTGCTGTATTTGGTTTTTTAGCTTCACTAAGTGGTGAGGGCGATTTAATGTTAGCTATGGCGGTGGTTGGTGCAACAGTATCGTATGCGTTAATGGCGCTGAGTCATATAATGTTGCGCTTAAAACAACCCGACTTACCTCGACCTTATAAAACGCCTGGCGGCATTGTCACTTCAAGCATAGCATTGTGTTTATCCTTGATTGCTCTGACCGGTGTGTACGCCTTTGACCCCCGTGCTTTTTTATACACTATGGTGCTGTTTATAGTCGGTGCGGCGTATTACTTTGGCTTTAGCTCTAAACACTTAGTGGCCAAAAGTGCAGATGAGGAGTTTGCTATGCTGGCTGATGCTGAGGCTGGTTTAAATACAGCGATAAGTGAGGGGTAATTTTCATTTACTGAAATATCTCATGTGGCTTTAATATTCGAAGAGTTTGCGCTGGCGCGGTAAGTTTTAACTTACCGCGCAGAAGTAAATTATATGGTTAACCTAATAAAAGCTAACTAGGACGTGCGGTAGAGTCTCTAACGACGAGCTCAGGAGTGTATAGTTTTATAATATCGCGGTCATTGCCATTACGAATTTGGGCTATTAACAAGCTGGCCGCATCTTCGGCAATTTTATTATTAGGCTGATGAGCCGTGGTGAGTTTTGGCCATGTTTGACGAGAGAATGGGCTATCTTCAAATCCTGTTATAGAAAGCTCGCTGGGTATATCAATGTTCATTAATCTGGCTGCAAATAACGCACCGGCGGCTATTTCATCATTACATGAGACAATAGCGGTTGGCCTATTTGTTTGGCTAATGAGTGTTTTAGCGCCCTCAACCCCCGACTCAAATGAATATTCGCCATCAATAATTAAGCTTGGATCTATAGTAATGTCGTATTGGGTTAGCGCTGCTTTGTAACCTTCCAAGCGCTCTTTGGTCGAGTTATGCTCGCTGCCACCGGCTAAAAAGCCAATGCGCGTGTGGCCGTTATTAATTAGATGCTCAGTAATTGACTTTGAGGCGAGATTATCGTCAATCATAATACAGGGTGTTAATGAGTCAGGCGCGTCGTGCCCTGATAAAATACGCACAACTTTTAGGTCTAGTTGAGTTAGCTTTTCAACAAACTCAGGCATTTCAGAAAAGGGCGGGGTGAGTAAGATTCCCGCGATACGAGTGCGTTTGATCATATTAGTAATTTCATCAAAAATATGCGCTTCTTTGGCATCACATGGGTGAATAAGTAGTTCAAACCCCTGCTTTTTGCACGCATCTAAAATACCATTTTGCATGTCGATAATGTAGTACGCATTAGGATTGTCGTATATGTAAGCTATGCTGTAAGCTTTTGTTCCTGCAAGACTTCTTGCTGCTAAGTTTGGCTGGAAGTTCAACTTTTCGACTGATGCCATAACTCTTTCACGGGTATTGTCACGGACCGAGGTTTCGTTATTTATTACTCTTGATACCGTTTTTATTGATACCCCGGCATCTTTTGCCACGTCGTTTATTGTTGTTCTCATAGGCTTAATAGACCTTTATATATCATTTTAGGTACTAATTTATCTTTATCGGCTAACGACTACAGCAAGAGTAGTTAACAGTACTCGGTTTTTATTATTTGACGACTAAATTATAAAGACATCATTGAATATTAACAGTTAATTTATACGCCTTTCTTGTGAGAATGGTAGATAAAGTTTTAGGTAATAATTTAGTAATATTTAAATTTAATTTAAATACAATGGTTTAAAAGAATATTAAGCTCACACTTGTAAATTTTTTGTATCTTTTTTGCCCTTCTGTGTAGCTATAAAAGAAAAAAAAGGATACATTAATAGCTTAATGACAGCGTTGTCATAAATTAAAGCGCAATGTTAATTATTATTTAGAACCTACGTAGTGGATTGTTTGGCTAAGGTAGCAATTACTAGATATGAATAGTGATTAATTTAAAGCATAAAATATTTTTTAGCTGATGGTACATCATAAACTAACCGCACTAAGAATAAATGCATTCAAAAATCGATTTAATTTTTAGCATTTGAAAGAGATGCTTGAGTGACTAAGTTAATAATAAAGGGAGAGTAGCGAATGAAGATTAAATCATTACTGACAGCATGCTGCTTAGCACTAGGTTTAAGTGCATGTCAGGGCAATTTTGAAGGACAAAATACGGCATCGGTTCAGCTAAGCCCTGCAAACGATAGTGCGGTGGAGTTACTTGCTAAAACATTACAAATAAAATATCAGCAAGTTGATAACCGCCCATCAGCACAGTGCGATCCAGATATTGAAAACGGTCACTGTTTTAAAGCGAATTTACATTTAACTGCCAACTCGGCGATTAACGTTGACCAATGGAAAATTTACTTTAGTCAAATTACGCCAATACAAAAGTCGATTAGCGATGAATTTACTATTAAACACGTTAATGGTGATATTCATGTCATTGAGCTTAAAGATGGGTTTACTGGCTTTAAAGCCGGTGAGACTAAAACGATTACTTTTTATGCGCATTTTTGGTCATTATCGCAAAGCGACGCTATTCCTAACTATATCGTGGTGAATAACAATGACACCGCTAAAGTGATTGAAAGTACAAAGCCTAAAATTGACCCAGAGACGGGCTTAGAGCTATTACCTCATGTAGAACCTTATACCGATTACACTCGTCAGTTTAAACGTACTGCGGGCGACAAAACACAGTGGCTTACTGCTGAGCGCTTGTTTGAGCGTAATGAAAAGTATGACTTTTCAGCTTATTTAACCTCGCAAAATCAAGTGAGTAATGTCATTGCTCAGCAAATTATACCCACCCCACGCGTTAGCGAGTTTAGTCAAACTCAAACGCTTGATATTAGCCAAGGGCTTAATATTAATTATGCAGAAGTTAATAAATCAAGTGTATTAGCTGCAATCGAGCGACTGGAACTACTAGGTATTAATTTAAGCGATGATGCAGCGGCAATTAAGGTCACACTTAATTCCACTGTTAAAAAAGATCAGCTTAATGGTAGTTATAAATTAGCAATTCAAGCCGATGAGGTTGTAATCGATGCAGTTGACGAAACGGGTGTTTTTTATGCTCTGCAAAGTTTAGCGAGCTTATATCAGGTTAACAGTAATATATTACCTGTGGGAGAGGTTATTGATGCACCGCATTATCAGTTTAGAGGGGTATTGGTTGATGTAGCGCGAAACTTTCGTGATAAAGGCTTCATTTTAAAGTTACTTGATCAAATGGCTGCTTATAAACTTAACAAGCTACATTTACACTTAGGTGATGATGAAGGCTGGCGTTTAGAAATTCCATCACTGCCTGAGCTTACAGATATAGGTGCAAAGCGTTGTTTTGATCAAAGCGAGCAGCAATGTTTAATGCCACAGCTAGGCGCAGGGCTTGAAACTTCAAGTGCAGCAAACGGCTATTATTCGGTAGCTGATTACCAAGAAATACTTAAAGCGGCGAGTGCGCGTCACATTCAGGTGATCCCATCGCTTGATATGCCAGGACATTCTCGCGCTGCGATTAAATCCATGCAAGCGCGTTATAATAAATATATACAACAAGGCGATAAACAAAAAGCCGAACAGTTTTTACTTTATGACCCGCTTGATACAACGGTGTATTCGTCGGTACAGCACTACAACGACAATACCATTAATGTGTGTTTAGACTCATCCTATGCGTTTATCCGTGAAGTAATGGAACAAGTAAAAAGTATTCATAGTGAGGCACAGCATCCGCTAACTCGTTATCACATAGGTGCCGATGAAACCGCCGGGGCATGGGTCGATTCACCTGCTTGTGCTGATTTTATTAAACAAAATAAGTTAGAAATTACCGAAGCAGGTCAGCTGGGCAGTTATTTTATTGAACGTATCGCTAATATGTTGGCTGATATGAATATTGAAACCGCAGCATGGAGCGATGGCTTATCGCATACTAACCCAGAGAATATGCCAGAGGTTGTGCAAGGTAATATTTGGGATTTATTAATGTGGAATGGCCATCAGCGTGCACATGAATTTGCCAATAGAAATTGGCAAGCAGTGCTTTCGTCGCCAGATGTGCTGTATTTTGACTTTCCGTATGAGGCAGACCCACAAGAGCATGGTTATTACTGGGCTTCAAGGCACATAAATACTGAGAAAATATTTCAGTTTATGCCAGATAATTTGCCTATTCATGCTGAGTTTTGGCTTGATAGAGAAGATAAGCCTTATGTAGCTGATGACACATTACAGCATGATGAGCAAGGCAAGGTCGTATCCGCGCCTTTAGCTAAAGATAAACGTTTTGTGGGTATTCAGGGTCAATTATGGAGCGAAAATACGCGTACCAATAATATGGCTGAATATAAGCTATTCCCACGATTATTATCGCTGGCACAGCGCGCTTGGCATAAAGCAGATTGGGCGGTACCGTATGATCACAATGGCTTTGTTTACAGCCAACAAACAAATCGCTTTAGCCCTGAATTAAAACAGCAGCGCGATCAGCAATGGCAAACTTTTGCTGCTACCATGGGGCTAAAAGAATTTGCCAAGTTAGAACGTGCTGATGTGCATTATCGTCTTGCAAATGCAGGTGCTAAAATTGAGAATAGTATGTTGTACGCCAATATTGCTTACCCTGGTTTAGTGATTGAATACAAACAAGGTGATGAGCAATGGAAAACCTACACACAACCTGTCAAAGTAACACAAGATGTATGGGTTCGATCTAAGACTCCATCAGCTAGTCGTGTAAGCAGAAAGCTTAAAGTAACGCACCGTTAAGGTGCGTTTTTCCGTTAAATTATTGACGATTGAAGAAGTTATTTATTTGTAAATAAAAATAATGACAACGCTGTCATTTGTGCTAGTATAAGATTCATACAGTATGACAGTCCGGCTTTATTTTAGTGTTTTGCAAAACGGTCGAACAACTTAAGAGGCAAAAATGATCACCAACAATATTAAAAACAATCAACTCTTTGTGGGGATCGATGGCGGCGGCACTAAATGTAAAGCAATTATCGTCAATAGCTGTAATAACATAGTCGGCACCGGTGTGGCAGGCCCAGGTAACCCGTTACATGGTTTTAATCAAGCAACTCATTCTATTGAGCAATCAGCGCGTTTAGCATTACAAGATGCAGGGCTTAAAGATATGCCTTTATCTGAGCTTATTGCAGGGGTTGGCCTAGCAGGGGTTAACTTACCAAGTTTGCATAATCAAATGACACAATGGCAACACCCATTTAAAGCCATGCACTTAACTACTGATTTACTTATTGCTTGTATGGGCGCTCATCAGGGCGAGGATGGCGCAGTGATGATTGCTGGCACTGGTTCGTGTGGATTTTCATACGTTAATGGCCAATCGTTTATGATTGGTGGTCATGGCTTTCCACATGGTGACAAAGGCAGTGGTGCATGGATTGGCTTTACTGCTTGTCAGTATGTGCTGCTTAGCCTAGATAAATTAATCCCAAGTGGTGCGCTTACTAACTTGTTAATGAAGTATTTAGAAGTCAGCGATGCAATGCAACTTGTTGAAGTGATTGCCAATAAGCCTGCAGCCTTTTTTGCGCAACTTGCAGGTTGTGTTTTTCAATCAGCACAGGCGAACGATGCCACAGCAATTGCCATTTTAAAAGAAGGTGGCGCTTATTTAAGCGACATTGCACGACAATTATTAGATAAAAACCCACCAAGGCTTTCGTTTATTGGTGGCTTATCAACCGTGATGACAACATGGTTAGACCCAGACATACAAGCTATTTTATCAGCCCCATTATCGTCACCAGAAATGGGGTCTGTACTTTACGCTAAACAACAGCACGTTAATTACAGCAGCCAGGAGTTATGATGTTTAACACACTAATGGAAAAAGAAGCGGCGCAAACGCCAAATGTTATTGAAAAGCAAATTATTGCCAACCAACCTTTAGTGGAAAAAATTGGTCATAAGCTTCGCGATATGGGCCCTAAGGTGGTTATGATGATTGGTCGCGGTTCATCAGATCATGCTGGTGTTTTTGGTAAGTATTTAATTGAAATTGAAGCGGGTGTACCGGTCAGTTCTGCAGCGCCATCAGTGGCGAGTGTATATGGTAAAACATTAAAGCTTGAAGGCGCTGTTGTGATTGTAATTTCTCAATCAGGACGCAGCCCAGACATTCTTGCCCAGGCAAAAATGGCGAAAGAGGCAGGCGCTTATTGTATTGCGCTGGTTAACGATGAAGCGTCACCTCTACAAGACATAGTCGATGATTTTGTTCCTCTTAAAGCCGGCGATGAAATTTCGGTGGCGGCAACAAAAAGCTATTTGGCAACGTTATCAGCCCTAGTACATATTGTTGCTAATTGGACTCAAAATGAGTCATTATTACAAGGGCTTGACGAGTTACCTAGCGCGCTTAATGCCATTATAGATTCGCCAACTCAGTTACAACCTACTGAGTTTGCAAATATTAAGAATATGGTGGTGTTGGCACGTGGTTTAGGGTTTTCTATCTCAAAAGAAATGGCACTTAAGCTTAAAGAGGTGTGTGCTATTCATGCTGAGTCATTTAGTAGTGCGGAGTTTTTACATGGTCCGGTGACTTTAGTTGAGCAAGGGTTAGTGATTTTAGATTGTTTGGTTGAAGATGAAACCAAAGAGTCACATCAGCAGCAAATTGCTGAGGTCAAAAAACGTGGTGCACAAGTGATTAGTCTTAATCAACAAGGTATTAAAGTACACCCGCGATTAGCGCCATTTTTAGTATTACAGCGTTTTTACCTTGATGTGGCAAAAGTGGCATTAAGCCGTGGTTTTAATCCTGATGAGCCAAAGGGGCTTAAAAAAGTAACAAGGACATTATAAATGTCAGTTAAACGAATTCATGTAGCCCAGTTTTTTGATGGCGAGCACTTTGTTAACGACAAAGTGCTGAGCGTTGATGCGGGTATTATTACGGCAATAGATGATAACGTACAGCAGGCAGATGAGCACCTAACGGGTTTAGTCGCACCTGGCTTTATTGATCTACAAGTTAATGGCGGTGGCGGTGAGTTGTTTAACCGTACTAGCAGTGTTGCAGGGGTTAAAAAAATACTGCTAGCACATGCCAAATACGGTACAACTGCTATGCTGCCAACGTTAATTACTGACACCGTAGAAGTAATGCGCCAAGCAGCCGATGTAATTGCTAAGGCGATAGCTCAAAAAACGCCAGGTATTATTGGTATTCACTTTGAAGGGCCGCACTTATCAGTGGCAAAAAAGGGGGCTCACAGCGCTGATTTTATTCGTCCTATTTCTGAACAAGAGTGGCAGGTGTTATCTCGTCAAGATTTAGGTAAAGTCGTAGTCACCTTAGCGCCTGAAAATGTACTACCAAGCGATATTACCAAAATGCGCGATTTAGGGATTCAGGTTTGTCTAGGTCATACCAATGCAAGCTTTGAACAGGCTCAACAGGGCGTTGATGCTGGGGCAACCGGATTTACGCATTTGTATAATGCTATGTCACCACTACAAGGGCGTGAGCCGGGAGTGGTTGGCTGTGCATTATTAAATGATGATACTTATTGTGGCTTAATTGTTGATGGCCATCATGTTGATTACGCAGCATGCCAACTGGCATTAAAAGCAAAACCCATAGGGCACGTGTTCTTAGTTACTGATGCGATGCCACCAGTGGGAACAGATGACACTCAGTTTGCTTTTTTTGACCGAACTGTCAGCTTAGAGAATGGTAAACTCACCTCTACAACAGGCGAGTTGGCCGGCTCTGCGCTTGATATGGCAACCGCAGTTAGAAACACTGTGATTTATTTAAAACAGCCATTAGCGCAAGCGCTTAAAATGGCGAGTTTATATCCTGCTCAGTATTTAAAGTTGCCTGCCACACACGGGCGATTAATACTGGGTAGTCCAGCAGATTTTGTACAATTAAACACACAACAACAAGTCATTAGCACGTGGATTGGCGGCGCTCGGGTTTGTTAACAACATAATAAATATAAATAAAGGAAAATAACATGACAACCAATGTTATGGATACGTCCAAAAATAGTAGCGTGGTCCCCATGGCCATTGTTGCGGTATTATTTTTTATACTGGGCTTTGCTACTTGGCTTAATGGCTCGTTAATGCCTTACTTAAGTCAAATTTTACAATTAACCCCATTTCAAGGGTCGTTAATTTTATTTTCCTTTTATATTGCGGTCACATTTACTGCGCTGCCCTCGGCAGTATTGATCAAAAAGGTCGGCTACAAAAACGGTATGGCATTGGGGATGGGCTGTATGATGTTAGCAGGCTTAATGTTTATTCCTGCTGCTATGTCGCAGTTTTTTCCTTTGTTTTTACTAGCGCAGTTGGTAATGGGCGCAGGGCAAACCTTATTACAAACCGCGGTTAATCCGTATGTAGTACGTTTAGGGCCAGAAGAATCGGCTGCTGTACGTATTAGTATTATGGGGATTTTAAATAAAGGCGCAGGAGTTATCTCACCGATGGTTTTTACCGCCTTAATTTTAAGTAACTTTACCGGTACGGTAGGCACAGAGCTAAGCCAAGAGCAAGTTGATGATATGGCAAATGGTCTTATTTTACCTTACTTAGGCATGGCCTTATTTATTGGTGTATTAGCTTTTGCGGTTAAAAAGTCTCCGCTGCCTGAGCTTATCAATGATGAAGTAGAAGCAATAAACGACAAAGGTGAAATTCGTGAAACACTCTCTCATCCAAACTTGGTGTTAGGTGCTATTGCTATCTTTTTGTATGTTGCGGTAGAGGTTATTGCTGGCGATACCATAGGTACTTTTGCACTATCGCTGGGTATTGAAAACTATGGGGTAATGACTTCATACACTATGATGTTTATGGTGTTTGGTTATATTTTAGGTATTTTACTTATCCCTAAATTTATCTCTCAGCAAGCGGCCTTAACAGCATCGGCTGTATTGGGTATTGTGATCACCCTGTGCATTTTGTTTATTGATGCGCAGTCGTATGTTATTGCCAATGCCATACTGGTGCCTTTAGGAGGCGCTAATTTACCAGATGCTTTACTGCTAATTGCCTTTTTAGGCTTAGCAAACGCCATTGTTTGGCCGGCGGTTTTCCCACTTGCGTTATCGGGTTTAGGCAAACTAACCAGCACAGGCTCAGCACTGTTAGTAATGGGTATAGCGGGAGGTGCATTTGGTCCGGTGTTATGGGGCTTACTGAGCGGCTTTACCTCGCTACAAACTGGCTACTCTGTATTGTTACCTTGTTACTTATTTATATTATTTTATGCCGTGAAAGGGCATAAAATGAAAAAGCAATAACATCCACCAGCTATCCCTAGCTCAGTGCACTTTGCAGTATAAAGTGCACTGATTATTAGGGCACTTTATCAGCTTAAGCGTGTTACCTTGAGCTTTATTCTGCCAGCATTCGCCCCATAAAAACGACTTAAATCATTAGCAAATGGACAAAATTCTCCTGATTTTTTAATGGTTATTTCAACGCCTTCGGCAATTTCAAATGCATGGTCATCGCTTTGGCCAATTGTTCCTATTAAGCTAAACCACTGCGCCGTGGCTAAACGCCTAAATGGCTCAAGTAATGCCATAGGGATTTCTTTAACGCCGAGTTGCACATTATCGCGATGCCAGCCAGAAGGAGGGCACTTTACACCATCGTCATACCAAAATTGGTTAGGGTAAGGAGTAAAGCGATACGTTGCATCTTGGGCAAGCATTAAGCCGGTAGCATTGTAGGCTTCACTAGCGTACACCATCACATCTTTGCTTTGATTAACACTCAGTAAGCTCATATTTTGATTGGCGAGCACTATATGAGCACTTAGCCCCATAAAGTTTAGTGTACTGTCATCGCTGTAAATCATTTTATAATGTATATTTTTTAACGATTCAGGGCGATAGCTGGTTAGTTTATTAATTCGCTGTGCAACACTGTGATGTATTAATGGAGCGTTGTGGCTAATTTCATCGTTAATTAATACACAGCACTGCCTATCAACCAGCTTGAAAAATGGGTTTAACCAAAAGTAATTTTGTTGATGACTTAGCGCCAGTGGATCGGGAATAACAGTCACATCGTCTTGGGCAACCAAATTACTCTCAGGTAAAAGGTTTTCATAGTCTATGTCATGACTGGTTAATAACGAAACCGATAGCGGCTGAGCAATGAGCCACTCAAGCGCATAACGCAGGCAAATATCGGCAAGCCCATCGCGATAGTAGCCTCCTCCTACATCGGAGTGGGCTCCTGCAAACCACAGCTCGGTAATGTTAGCTTGTTGATTCATTAATGTGGGCTCAAAGGCCCGTCGTTTCTCATCAAGCGCAACACAATGCAGGGCCCCAACTACATTATTGGCAATAGTATGGTTTTCAAAAACCACATGCTCTGCGCCACGGGTCGCTTTATTTATCTTTGACAGGCCAATTGAGGCCACGGTGTCAAAAACACACAAATATACTTGCTCATTTATTAATGGCTCTAGGCATTTAGCAAAACGCCTTGCTAATGCAGCGCCTCTGCTAAAACCGGTAAGTAGAACAGTATCGCCACTTTGATAATGCTGCTTAAAATCTGTGATAGCCTGAGTCAAAATGCTGGCCACATCTTCAGAACGTGGGGCAAGTGTTTGATTTAAAATTCGTTTTAAACGACTGCCTTTGGTGCCTATGCCTTGGTAATAAAAGCTTAGTTGCTGTGAAAATGGGGTAGTGGGTGAATCATCAAGTTTACCGCCGAGCAATAAGTGTAGTTTTAGAATATTAGAAATACTGGCGTCTTCTTTAAAATGCTCTGTACTGAACTGATCTGCGTCGCGGGGTTCACTGCCGGTACCATCAAAATTAAAAATAAGCGTTTTAAAGGTCATTACTAAATTCCGTGAGTGGTTTATGTAAATTTATATGGGAATTGTGAAAAATTAAAGACGGCGGTAATAAATATTTGTTTAATCTTATTTATTACCGCGACTGATGTAGCTATTTAACCTGAAATCTAGTTAAGAGATTTACTAACATATTTAATCAAAATGATATTTATGTTTATTATCCGGAGTTCAGGTTATTTAGTGTAGTTTCATTTTTGGGCGAACAACACGCAGCACCTTTTCGCTGATCCACAAAGCAAAGGTTTTGGCACTGCCGTGGATAGCGCGCTGATGCATTCTATATAGTGAAATATACATAAAGCGGGCAATTTTACCTTCAATAAAAAAGCTACTACTGGTTAGGTTACCCATCAAGCTGCCCACCGTACTGTATCGCGATAAATTTACCAGTGAGCCATGGTCATTATATTCAAACTTTTTCAGGGGCTGCTCACGTAGTGTAGCAATTAGATTTTTTTCAACGCATTGCGCCATTTGATGAGCCGATTGTGCGCGTGGCGGCACTTGAGTCCCATCGTCTTGGGTAAACGCGCAGCAATCACCAAGCACATAGATTTGAGGGTCTAGGCTACTTTGTAAGTAATCATTCACTTTTATTTGATTGCTACGTGTCAGCTCAAATATGTCTAGCTCTTTAATGAAGTCAGGGGCTTTTACCCCTGCTGCCCACACCATAATATCCGCATTTATTTGCTCGTCATTATTAGTGATAAAACCATGCTCGGTTGCTTGTTTAACTTGGGTGTTTTCTCGTACGGTAACCCCTAATCTTAATAATTCACGTTTAGCTGAGCTGGCAATTCGCTCAGACAACGCAGGTAAAATTCTGGGACCCGCTTCAATCAAATGTATGTGCAAGCGTTTCGCCGACATATTGGTTAAACCGTATATTTTGAGTAAATCAGAAACATGATACAACTCAGCTGAGAGCTCAACGCCAGTTGCCCCACCGCCAACAATAGCAATGTTTAATGAATGCAATGGGTCGTCGTCTTGATGAAGGCGAGTAAAGTTATCTAGTAAGGCGTGTTGAAAACGCTCGGCTTGTTGGTTTGAATCAAGGTAAAAGCAATGGTCTCTAATACCCGGGGTGTTGAAGTCGTTACTGACACTACCAATGGCAATAACTAAATGATCATAGTGAACGGTTCGTTTAGGTAATATTTGATGCCCTAACTCGTCATATAGAGGGCTTAAGGTAATGGTTTTATTATTGTTATCGAGGTTACAAAAGGTACCAAGTTGGAAGTTATAGTGGTGCTTGGCCGCATGCGCTGAGTATACAACGCCATCTAAATCGGCATCAATAGAGCCGGTTGCTACTTCATGCAATAACGGTTTCCATATATGAGTGCGATTTTTATCAATGAGTAATATATTTGCGTGTTGTTTCTTTCCTAATTTGTGCCCTAATTGAGTTGCTAGCTCCAGCCCACCAGCGCCACCGCCTATGATGACAATTTTTGGTATGGTTTTGTCCATGACTATGCCCTTAAAAATAATATACCGAAGCAATTTCTGTACGTTGATTTTTAAAATGACTTGGGTATCAAAAAATTATTTTGGCAAAGCATGCTTTTATAAGACTATAGTGTGCGCCTAATTGAAGGATATGTCAGCAATAAATCCAACGATATGCTGTATACTGATATGCAAATATTTCATCTACTGCGCATTTACAGTATTTATGGGCACCGACATAAAAAGGACGCTTTTATGAGTACCTCGCTAGTTCAGTCTCTTGAGCAACATTTTGGTTTTAATCAGTTTAGAGCAGGGCAACAACAAACCATAGAGCAATTGCTAAATGGCCAATCATCACTGGCTATATTCCCAACTGGATCGGGTAAATCCTTGTGCTATCAACTTACTGCGTTACATTTACCGCATTTAACCTTGGTGGTATCGCCATTATTAGCGTTGATGAAAGATCAAATAAGTTTTTTAAACAGTAAAGGCATTTATGCCGCAAGCCTTGATTCAAGCCAAGATCAAATGCAAAGCAGTACGGTAATGAACGACGTGCGCAGTGGTAAAATTAAAGTGTTAATGGTGTCAGTTGAGCGCTTTAAAAACGAACGTTTTAGAGAGTTTATTAGCCAAGTGGCACTTTCTATGTTGGTGGTAGACGAAGCGCATTGTATTTCTGAGTGGGGTCATAACTTTAGACCCGATTACTTAAAGTTACCGCGTTACCGTGAAGAGCTAAATATTCCGTTAGTGCTACTATTAACCGCCACCGCTACTAAAAAAGTTAAACGCGATATGGCAGAGCGATTTGCTATTGATCCACAATGCATTGTGCAAACGGGGTTTTATCGCGCTAATTTAGATTTAAATGTGCTGAGTGTTAAAACGGCTGATAAAAATACTGAGCTTACTGAAATTGTCCGTGCGCAAACCGGCCCCGGTATTGTGTATGTCACGCTGCAGCAAAGTGCTGAGCAAGTGGCCAATATGTTAAGCGCACAGGGCCTGCAAGCGGTGGCGTATCATGCAGGGCTTGAAGACACCCTACGCGGGCAAATTCAAGATGATTTTATGGCAGGAAAAATAAATGTAGTGGTCGCCACTATTGCCTTTGGCATGGGGGTTGATAAATCAGACATTCGTTTTGTAATTCACTACGATTTACCTAAATCAATTGAAAACTACAGCCAAGAAATTGGCCGTGCAGGACGTGATGGCAACCCATCGAATTGTTATACGCTGGCTAATCTAGATGGCTTAAATACAGTCGAAAACTTTGTGTACGGCGATACCCCAGAGCTCAGCGGTATTGAATATGTTATTAACGATATTCGCCAAGCTCAACAGCAATGGGAAATGCAAGAATATAGTCTTTCTAGCGAAAGTAATATTCGCCAGCTTGCCCTTAAAACCTTACTGGTACAATTGGAAATGCAAGGTGCAATAACCCCGCAATATGCGTACTACGCCGATTTTAAGTATAAATTTCTAGTGGATAAAAATGAGTTGCTTAATCAGTTTGATCAGCAGCGCCAAGCTTTTTTAACGCAAATATTTAGCCATACCGACTTTAAAAAAATATGGGGTACACTTAACTTTGACTCTCTAACGCAAGCCGCACAGGTTGACCGTAAACGTGTGGTAGCCGCACTTGATTACTTAGCAGAAAAAAACCTTATCACCCTTGAAACCAAACGTATTACTCAAGTGTACAAAGTGCATAGCGAGGTGATTAATAACCCTGCACTTGCCCAGCAGTTACATGATTATTTTACCGATAAAGAGCAAGCAGAAATAAAACGGATTGCTGCTTTGGTGCGCTTTTTTGAGCTGCAATCTTGCTTAAGCTATAACTTAGCCCGTTACTTTGATGATGCGAATGCGCCACAGCAATGTGGGCATTGTAGTGTGTGCCGTGGACATGCGGTCAAACTTGAATACTCAATCACTCCTGCAAAGATTGATACAGCGCTTATATATCAAAAGGTGGATGAGTTTTTGGCACATATGGCAACGAAAGGGGTGCATAATGTTGGCATTGAAACCCAATGTCGGTTTTTGGCGGGAATGAGTGTGCCGCTATTTGCACGCAATAAAGTACGCCAACTAAGTGGTTTTGCATTGTGTGAGCAACAGCGCTACAGCGAAATTAAAGCAATATTGCTATCAAGGTCGGCGCCTAATTAATATTAAAAAATCAGTATAAAATAAAAAGTGTTAATTTTTTGTTTCTTTTTCTCGCTTTACTATACTCAATTTGGCTATGACGGCCATTATAATAATGAGGTGATCAATGAAACTGCAAAAAATTATACTATTGGGGGTATTTGTATCAGCAAGTAGTTATGCTGAAATTAATATTTCAGGTTTCGCGAGTATTAATGCGGGTAAAGTGCTTAGTGGCACCGGTGTACCGCAATATGGCGTTGAACCAACCTTTCTAGCGGACTATCCAAATGTAAGTGCCTACACTGAAGATTTATCCTTTTCGCCAGAGTCTTTGATTGGATTACAGGTATCAGGGGACTTAGGTGAAGGCCTTTCTGTAACTGGTCAGCTAGTTGCCAGAGGAGTTAACGACTTTGAGGCAAATTTTGAATGGGCTTATATTTCTTACGATATTAACGATAATTGGACTGTTCAAGCTGGTAAGAAGCGTTTACCACTATTTTACTACTCAGACTTTTTCGATGTAGGTTATGCATATGTATGGATGCGGGCCCCTGCTGACAATTATACATGGCAAGTATTTAACTACGAGGGGGTTAATTTACTTTACTCAGGCTCTGTAGGTGACTGGGGAGTATCTGCAAATGTTTATACCGGTAAAGAAGATGATGACGATAACAAACTGTTATCAGACTTCTTCTTTCAAGAGCCGACAAGAGAAATTTGGGAAGATATGTTAGGCGGCGTACTGTTACTTAATCGTGACTGGCTCGAACTAAGAGTGACCCACATGCAATATACCAACAAGCGTTTTCGCGCGGGTGAACCCGTTTTGTGGGATGGTAAAGACAGCAGAGATGGTAAATTTTATGGCTTAGCTGCAAACCTTGATTTTGGTGATTTTTTTGTTTTAAGTGAACTGAACCGCTTAGACCTAGATGGTAATCTCGATACTTATATGATCAGTGCGGGCTATCGTTTTGATTCAATTACACCCTATGTCATGTTTTCAGACTTTGAACAAGAAGGTGAGGGTGATACAGAGCAGCATAATACATTTGCTGTTGGTGTGAGGTGGGATTTTCATCCGTCAGCGGCATTTAAAGTGCAATACGATAGAGTCAAAGATGATTCGTTTGATTTAGCTGTGGCCGGTGATAGTAAAGCAATCACCCTTGGTGTCGATGTTGTATTTTAAGGAGAAGTAAAATGAAAAAATTAATATTATGTGTAATATTCTTGTTTACTAACTTCGCCTATGCAGAATTTGCTATTATCGTGCATCCTTCAAATGAAAGTAGTTTTGATGAGTCTGTTATTAGTCGAATTTATACAGGAAAAGAAAAGTCATTTAGCAATGGCAATAAGATCATTCCAATATCTCAAGAACCAAGCAGTGCTGCAACCGAGCAATTTAATAGTAAATTACTCAATAAAACGTCTTCTCAGTTAAAAGCATATTGGTCAAAACTGATTTTTACAGGAAAGGGCACACCGCCTAAAGAGTTAGAAAATGACAGTGAAGTAATCAAAATGGTCGCAGCGAACCCTGACACCATTGGCTTTGTTTCTTCATCAGCAGTATCGGATAACGTTAAAGTGGTTTTCACTTTTTAATCTACAACTAATAAGCGTGCTGATTAACCAGCACGCTTTTTTAGTAATTGGTTAATTACATTATGACGATATTTAAAATCTGACAGTTATTTTACTGTCACCGCTGCCTCGCTCGTGTATCCTATAGGTTGTATACCATTTATCAAAAGTCTGTATGTCAAACTCAATCATTGCTGTTGAAAATATCGATACAACCGCCGTCACTTGTGCTAATTGCCAAGCGTGTTGTTGCCAATTAGAAGTGCGTATTGTTAGTGATACCGGTGTCCCTTTTCAGTATATTGATTACGATAAATGGGGCAGCGAAGTAATGAAGCGCGGCGACGATGGTTGGTGCCAAGCACTCGATAGAAATACGTTAATGTGTACTATTTACGAAAATCGCCCATTAACGTGTCGAGAATTCGAAATGGCGTCTGATGAGTGTATTACCGAACGTGAATACGCGGGTATTTAAAATGCGGGCTGATTTACCCGCGTTAGTGTTGTTAACCAATAGAGAGTTGCGCGCTTGGGTATCTTAGTTTTTTAGTGCGTGGACTTGCTAAAAAGTAGGCGAGAGTGAGCGGGCCTATTCTGCCCATAAACATTAAAAACATAATGATAAACTCCCCCAGCGGTGATAACGATGACGTTAAACCGCGTGAAAGCCCTACAGTACCCAGTGCCGATACCGCTTCAAAAGCAACATCTAAAAAAGGTGCATCTTCAACGACCAGTAATGTAAAAATAGCCAACCAAGTGACTCCCGCTGAAATAACGGTTAAGGCTAATGCTTTATACACTGAATCTTTGTCTATTTCTCGGCGTAACACGGTGACGCCTTTGTCACGTCTTAAGTAGCTATAGGTTGCTAGTATTAAAACGATAAATGTAACGACCTTTATGCCACTTGCTGTACTCAAAGAGCCGCCACCGATAAACATAAGCATCATAGTTAAAGCGGTACTGGCATTTTTTAATTCTTCAATAGCAATGGTATTAAACCCCGCAGTACGGGGAGTAACGGCTTGAAACCAAGCTGCTAGCCATTTACCTACTTCAGATAACGGCTGCAGTGTTTTTGGATTATCGTATTCAATTGCGTAAATAAGCAACAATGCAATAACGTTAATAATAACAGTGCTGATCAGCATTAATTTACTGTAGGGACTGAGCTTAGCCCAACGCTTTGACTTATATAAATCTGTTAATACGGTAAAGCCAAGGCCACCAATAATAAACAAACAGGTAATTGTTAAATTTACAACGGGGTCTTCTACATACTGTATTAAGCTGTTAGGACTTAATGCAAACCCTGCATTGTTAAAAGCGCTAATAGTATAAAAAAGTGCATGAAAAAAGCTTTTTTGTAAGCCCATTTCGGGTAGCCAATACAGCGTTAAAATAATAATGCCTACAGATTCAACGATTAGCGCAAACAGCAAAACAGACTTAGCGGTATTTACCAAAGTAGATGTATCTGTTTGATTAAAAGCAGCTTTAGTCACTGTTTTTTGAATAAAGCCAACTTTATTACCCAGTGCCATTAAAGTTACAACCGCAAAGGTCATTAAACCCAGACCACCTAGTTGAATTAATAGCGCAATAACGCCTTGTCCAAAAGGAGTAAACACTGAACCAGTATCGACTACAACTAATCCAGTTACAGTCACCGCAGAGGTTGCTGTAAACGCACTTTGTATCCATGAAATAGGCCCATAGGTTGCAAAAGGTAGTTTTAACGCCAACGCCCCTAGCGTTATTAATATTAAAAAACTACAGCAGAGAACAAGCGGTGGAGCCGCATTGAGTTTTTTATGCCCACTGACTTTTCGCTCAATAGGCGTTTTGAGGGGATGCCATAAAACCATGATTATAAAAGCCTTGGAGCTAGATAGTTTAATTCGACTCGGCTACCTGATAACAGTAAGGTGTCGTAGGTAAGTAACTCAAAGTCATCATCAAGTTTGGCAAACGTTTGCTTGGCGCGCTTAACCAATAATGGGTCTACAGTGCGTTTCATTTCTTTTAGTAAATGCCCTAGTTTTGTTTTATGTAAGTGCGCTTTTATACTTACTTCAACAACGTATATGCCATTGCCTAGGGAAATATAGTCGTTCACTACAGGGTAATTAAGCGCTTGTGCAACTCGCACGCCCATTTCTTCTTCAGGATGAATAATGCGTGTTACACCTAATTTAGAAATAATTGTGTGATGGGCTTTAGTGCTCGCTTTTACCCATATTTGCTTAACAGCTAGGTTTTTTAATGCAAGGGTGCACAGAATGCTCGATTGCATGTCTTCTCCTATTGCCACTAAAACGGCCTGACTGCTCGCTAAATCAAGCTCTTTAAGTGCGGCTTCATCAGTGGAGTCGCAAACAACGGTTTCTGATAAATGCTCAACATATTTTTCAGCTAGTTTAGGGTTACTATCAACCCCAGTGACTGTATGCCCTAAATGAATTAACTCAAGGCTTGCTGCAATGCCAAATCGACCCAATCCGATCACTGTAAAATGTGCCATGTTGATACCTAAATTAAAGTTAAAAGAGAGAAGTGGTAAAGTTCATCTGGTCAATAAACAGTTAATACATAGGCTGTGAGCATCACTATTTTTATCCAACCCAACATACGTATTACTCCTTCTGCTGAAGTTAGAATATGAGTTATTAAAGTAACAATGTAGGTAGGCGTTAAAAGCTTTATAAAGATTTAACGAATCAGATAAAAAACTTTATAAAAACTTTATAGAGGCAATATCGAAAAGGCAGTAATCTAGGTTCTCAAATGTTAGAGGAATAATTAATGAATCAGGCAGAGGCTAAACCACGTTGGTATAACGCATTGTTTTTGGCAGTAATAATGCCATTAATTGTGGTTATTGCCATTTACCCTGTACGTAATTGGTTTACTACCACCGATATCGTGATGCTTCAGTTATTGTGGGTGACTTGGGTTGCTGTGCGCAGTAATCGTCGTCTTGCCATACTGACCACCTTAGTGAGTGTGGCGTGTACAGATTGGTTTTTTGTTGCCCCTAATTTTACTTTTCATATTGAAAACATAGAATATTTAGTAACCTTTATGGTTATGCTGATTGTTGGTTTTGTGATCAGCCAATTGGCAGGGGAGCTCAGTACTAAAGTTAGGGATGTGCAATTACATGCAAGTAATAGTCGCACCTTGTACGAACTGGCCAAAGACTTAAACAGCCTAGATACGCTGGATGAACAAAAAAAGCACTTTGTGCAGCGGATCAGCAAGCATTTAAACGCATCTTGTACATTTACACCTGCAGCATCGCAGGGCAATAGTGATTTTATATTGCTTAGTGAAGTTAACCCTAGCTGGGGCGGGTTTAATTTTACTAAACGGTTAACGCAAGGGCAAAAATCCTTTGCGGACACCGCTATTTCGCTTCTTTATCAGGTACATGAAAAAACGTTATTACGCCAACAGTCGGCTGCTATTTCGGTGCAAGCGGAATTAGAGCGCGCTAAAAATGCACTTTTACGCAGTTTGTCTCACGATTTACGCACACCACTGGCGACTATTATGGGCGCATCGAGCATGCTTGCAGATGATGAGATTACCCTCAGTGACAGCGTGATAAAAGAGCAAGCGAGTAATATTTATGAGCAAAGTAAAATACTAAATGAGCACTTTGATAAAGTAATGGAGTTAAGCCGAGTTAATAAAATGGGTGAAAATCTAAGTTGGCAAACAATAAACTTACAAGCACTACTTAGTGAAGCTAAAGCTAGAAGACAGCAGCAACTCACTGATTTTATCATAAATACCAATATAGACGCTCAGACAACATGCAAAGGGGATGTGACTTTGTTAGAAATTGCGCTGGCTAATATGCTCGAAAATGCATGGCGTTATGGTGATAAAAAGGTGAGCGTTGAATTTACGCAAAGTACTAATCAGCAAAAGGTAGTTTATCAGTTACTTCTAACTAATAACTTGGTAATTAAAGGGCAAACAAGTAACGATGAAGGCGTTGGGTTAGGCAGCATTATTTGTGATGTGGTTGCTAAATTTCACCAGGGCACATTTACATTAACAATTAATAACGAAGCAAATATGGCGCACGCAAAGTTAATCTGGGAAAAAAGTAATGACTAAAATCTTGATATTAGAAGATTCTCCCCCTCTACAAAGCTTTTTAAAAACCTTGTTGCAAGCCAGTGGTTACGAGCTAAGTATTTGTGATAAAGGGTTAGATGGTTTTGCACGTTTAAGTGAGCAAAGTTACGATCTTGTATTGTTAGACTTAGGCCTGCTAGATATGGATGGTCAAGACTGGTTAATTGAGTTTCGACAATGGAGTGCCTTACCTGTTTTAGTGCTATCAGCTCGAGATGGCGAAGTTGAAAAGGTCACTGCGCTTGATAATGGGGCAAATGACTATATTACCAAACCGTTTAGCGCCAATGAGTTGCTAGCCCGGATTCGGGTTTTATTACGTAACCAGAGCCAGCCGAGTGTGGCATTTACCTGCGGGAATATAAAAATAGATCCACAAAAGCACAGAGTAACCTCTTCTGGAAATGAGATAAAACTCACTAAAAAAGAGTACGCAATATTATTATTACTGTTTCAAAATAAAAATACAGTACTTACCCATAATGCAATCTTAAGCCATATTTGGGGAGCGCAGTACATAGACCGTCCTGAATACGTACGAGTCCATGTGGCACAGCTCAGACAAAAATTAGAGGCTAACCCCGCTAGTCCAAAATATATCTTAACTGAACCAGCTGTGGGTTATCGATTGGCCGATTAAAAATAAAAGTTTTGCAGAGTGTTTTTGTCTTTAAACCATACCCTATTTAACAATCTTATCTACTAGGCAGCTGGTATTTTAATACCCTGCTTTCACATTTATTTCTACACAATTCATTTGCCTAGAAAGTTTTTATAGTCTAATTTTTAAGCTTACTACTTCAAATCCTCAGGACATTGGCTTGCTTGTTTAAGCCTAAAATTATGCGACTAACACTCATACATTCTTTGCAAGGAAAAATGCTGCTGTATTTGGCATTGCCCGTTATGCTCATCATCGCGGGTATTTTGAGTTACTGGTATTCAACCAGCCTTAATCAGGCTGTTATGCAAGCAAAGCTTAACTTGAGTCAGACCGCCGATACTATTTCTGCAAAAGTAAATGAAGAGACGCAATTGGCAGTACGCACTACCGAAATTATGGCCTTAGCACAGCAAAATGGGTTGTTTGGTGATAGAGAGGCAAGTATTAATTTTGTTCGTGCAGTGCTTAAAATGAATCCTTCATTCGTGGGGGCTTCTTTTGGTTATGAGCCTAATGCCGATAATCAAGATCAAGCCTATATTAATGCTCCGTCATTAAAAGAAGGAGTTTATGTAAATCAAACCGGTCGTTTTTTACCTTATTGGCACCGTGACTTTAATGATTCTGAACGCTTGTTACTTGAGCCCTTGGTGGACATGGAATCTAGTCTTTATTATGAGGGAGTACGCCAACAGTTTTTACGTGATGGCAATACAGAGACGATGATCACTGAGCCCTATGTTTACGAGGGAAGAATGCTGGTTGAACAAAGTTCGCCCATTATCATTAATGATAAATTTGTCGGTATGGCAAGCGTAGATAGAGCGCTCGCTGACATCACTGAATTCTTGCAAACCATAAAGCAGCAATTAAAAATAGATGTTTTGTTACTCAGTCAGCGCGACAACGTGATTGCAACGACATTAAATCATTCAGGATTAAAAACGAAGGCCATTTTAGATACAGATTACGCAAGTATAGCCAAACAGCTAAAGTTACAGGGGCAAGAAAGAGAGATACTATCTGCGAACGATCCTTTTGATTCCGGGGTTTTCTATTTTGATAAAGCCAAGGTTGCCACTGGTAATTGGACAGTGATAGTGCGCCGCTCTGAAGCCGATATTATTGGGCCTATTCAAGCGCAATTTAAACCATTACTGGCAGCGGCTTTTGCAAGTGTATTACTGGTTTTTTTACTCTTTTGGTATTTTATTAACCGAACAACTAAGCGTATTAATATTGCTATTAAATCTGTTGAACAGTTAGCTAATGGCGATTTATCCATTCATGTTCAAAAATATATGACTCAAAATGATGAGCTTGGCACTATGTTTAGAAGTTTTGAGCGTTTAATTAAAGCCAGTAAAGATATTGATCAGGTTTGCTCTGCGATTGCAGCAGGTGATTTTTCTAAAACAGTTTCAAAGCGCGGTCCTTATGATCGTTTAAGTGATTCTATTAATTTAATGTCGAGTAAACGCCACGAGGCAGAGCAGGCTCTAGTTGAGCAAACCATAGAGCTTCGTCGGACTCAGCAAGAGCTTGTTGAAGCAGAAAAAATGTCGTCACTTGGAAGTTTAGTTAGTGGTGTAGCCCATGAGGTGAATACGCCGCTAGGTGTTTGCGTAACTGCGACGTCGCATTTAAGAGAAATGCTGATTGAAACTAAAAACAAGGTGGCTTCTGGCTCCTTGAGTAAAACGCAGTTTAGTGAGTTTATTAGTGAAGTTGATTTAAGTTGTGACATTTTACTAAAAAATATGCAGCGCGCCGCAGGTTTAATAAGCAGTTTTAAACGTGTTGCGGTTGATCAAACAACCGAAGAATTACGTAATTTATATATAAGTAGTTATTTAAATGAGGTGCAAAAAAGCCTTTACCATACCCTCAAAGCAACACCCGTTGACATTACTATTAGTGCGAAAGAGCCTGAGCCTGAAGTGTATTCTGATCCTGGTGCTTTAGCACAAATCTTCACTAATTTAGTAATGAATTCAATTATTCATGGTTTTAAAAATGGCAGCCAAAAAGGGCAAATAAGTGTTCATATAGACTACTCAGATTCTGTTTGCATTCATTATCAAGATAACGGAAGAGGCATGACTGAAGAGGCAGAAAAAAAAGTATTTGATCCTTTTTACACCACAAATAGAGCAGGTGGTGGCAGTGGTTTAGGAATGAACATTGTGTACAACCTTGTTGTACATCGCTTAAAGGGGCAAATTTTTATAAAGGAAAAACAATCAACGGGAGTTTATTTTTTTATTCAATTCCCCTTAACGCTACCGAATTAATAACTAGTAGAGTGTGTTTATGGATTGGTTACAAGATGATGAAGTTGTAAAACAAGCGGTCGACAGCAAGCATGTTGAACCATGGAAAATCTTAGTGGTTGATGATGATGAATCTGTACATCAAGTAACTCAACTTGCAATGAAGCGCTTTGAATTTGAGCAACGACCTATTGAATTACATAGTGTCTACAGTGCGGCAGAGGCCAGAGAGAAACTACAAAGCTCAGAGCGCTATGCATTAATTTTATTAGATGTAGTAATGGAAACTGAGCATGCAGGATTAGATTTTGCAAGATTTGTTCGCCAAGACTTACAAAATGTATATAGCCGAATTATTTTACGCACAGGTCAGCCAGGGGTTGCGCCAGAGCGCAGTGTTATTCGCGATTATGATATTGATGGTTATAAAGCGAAGAGCCAACTGCAAAGCCAAGATCTTGAATTGATTTTTTATACCTCTTTGCGCGCCTATCGCGATATTTGTATGCTACAAAACCATCGGCACAACTTAAAAAGGCTAATAATAGCAATTTCTACTATTACCCAAATTGGTGACTTGGTTGAGTTTACCTCTGTTGTAATGGAAGAGCTAAAACTAGTACTGAATATGAGCTCCGCCAATTTGTATATTGATGCGCCTAAGGTCTTTGGTATTTGCCAGTTAGATGAAAAGCTGCAGATGATTGAGGGAGAGCTTTCTGGCATACATTTATTCACGGGCAATGGAATTGACAGTATTCCACAAAAACATCAAGAGTATTTTTTAAGGGCAAAGCAAACTAAGCAGAATTTTATAGCAGAAGATCATTATGTTTATTTTCATCATTCGCAAAAAGGTTTAGATTCCATCTTAGCGTTTCAGTCGCTGCAGCCGGTAAAAAAAGAAGCTCAACAGCTAGTAGATTTATTTTTGGGTAATGTAGTACTGACCTTTGAAAGCCTCTTATTAGCTAATTCAATTGAAGAAACCCAGCAACTGGCTATTTCACTAATGGGAGGAGCGATGGAGTCACGCTCCAAAGAAACCGGCTCACATGTAATCAGGGTTGGTTTATATGCAAAACTATTAGCGCAGCTAAATAATCAAAATCAATCATACTGCGATAAAATTAGTTTAGCAGCACAGTTACACGATGTAGGAAAGGTGGGAGTTCCAGATTTAATTTTAAATAAGCCAGCTAAATTGGATGCTGATGAATGGGAAATTATGAAACAGCACACCACAAAAGGCTGGGAAATCCTCAAAGGAACAGCTAATCCTGTAATTGATATGGCTGCTAACATTGCAATTGATCATCACGAACGTTGGGATGGAGCTGGTTATCCACACGCAAAAAAACAGCAAGAGATCAGTTTAGAGGGGCGAATTACTGCGATTGCTGATGTATTTGATGCGTTATGTTGTCGTCGTTGTTACAAAGAGCCTTGGAGCATGGATGAAGCAAAGGCGGAAATAATTAAAGGCGCAGGTAATCATTTCGATCCGACGTTGGTTGAATTATTTGAATTGAATTTTAATGCGTTTAAACAAATTTATTTAGACAGGCCTGAGTAACGAGGTTGTCGCTCTGATTGCGTTAGCCACAATCAAAGCGAACATAAAATTAATCGTATTTAGCTTCAAGCTCGTTGGCAGTATGAAACTTTTCGTGAGATTGTAATTGCTCATCGTATTTAACTAGGTTTTTAAAGTGCCCTAGTTGGCCAGCGTTTTTAACGATTTCAACAATAAACGACATCATAAAATCGGCACCAGTGAGAGTATCGCCCACTAAATAACGTTTGCCTTCAAGGCGGCTGTTAAAGTAGCTAATTACTTTAGCGGTTTCAGCATCGGCATAGCCCTCTAAAAATTGCGTTTTAGCACCATCTTTCTGGACAAACATTTTTAGCAGAAGAGGTAAAATTGCAGAGCTTTCTGCAAAGTGAAGCCATTGTTGATAGTCTACAAATTCTGCAGTACCTGTGGCTGGTGCAAACTTACCTTTGCCATATTTAGTGATCAGGTAATCTGTGATGGCGCCAGACTCGGCGATCACTAAGCCATCATCTTCTATAACTGGCGATTTACCCAGTGGATGCACATTTTTAAGCTCATCAGGGGCTAAAAAAGTTTCAGTATTGCGCTGGTAGGCAACAATTTCGTAATCAACCTCAAGCTCTTCTAATAACCAAATAATACGTTTAGAGCGAGATTTATTTAAATGGTGTAGTTTAATCATTTTCTTCCTTATTGAGCTGTGTTGAATTACAACACAGCCTGAATGTTATTATAGTGGGCTGTTAATCTTTACTACGGTTTTACCAAAGTTCTTCCCGCTGATCATGTCGTTAAATGCGCCGATGGTTTTTTCGAAACCATCTACAAGATGTTCGCGGTATTGAACTTTTCCGTCTTGTAGCCACTTTTGCATGTCTTGTGCAAATTCGTCATAACGATCGCCATAGTCATCAAAAATTATAAAGCCCTGCATTTTAATACGCTTAGTTAACAATTGTCCCATTAGCATACCTAATCTATCTGGGCCTTCAGGCAAGCTGGTGGCATTATATTGCGATACCAAACCACAGATAGGCACGCGTGCTGAGGTATTAAGCAAAGGTAATACGGCATCAAACACTTTTCCGCCCACATTTTCATAATAAACATCAATGCCTTGCTCACATGCTTTTTCTAACTGCTCGGCAAAGTCATCCGCTTTATGGTCAATACATGCATCAAAGCCTAGATTTTCAACAGCATGTGCACATTTTTCGCTGCCTCCGGCAACGCCTACTACTTTACAGCCTTTAATTTTAGCTATTTGACCAACCGTTGCGCCTACTGGGCCTGTAGCTGCTGCAACAACAACGGTTTCACCCGCTTTAGGTGCGCCAATATCTAGTAATCCCATGTAGGCGGTAAACCCAGGCATACCCATAATACCAAGTGCGTATGACGGATTTGTTGGCTCTTTACCTAATGACATTAAGCCCTCGCCATTTGAGATAGCGTAAGTTTGCCAGCCTGTATATGCTAATACCCATTCGCCTTCGCTAAACTTATCATTTTTAGATGATTCGACTTGGCAAACCGTTGCACCAACCATTACATCACCAATTTCTACAGGGTCGGCATACGATTTAGCATCGCTCATGCGGCCACGCATATAAGGGTCTAGTGATAAATAAATAGTACGCAGCAATACTTCACCATCTTTTAATGATGGTAACTCTACGTTTTTAAGTTCAAAATTTTCATTGGTAGGAGCGCCATGTGGGCGCGATGCTAAAGTAAATTGACGACTGGTTGTGGACATAAAAATCTCCATGATAGAGTGAAAAAACGACCTATATACCGAATGTTTAAGCTTTAAAACTATACATTGCTCAACAATAATGCGCGGATAGGTAGAAAAGATTTGTACCTTGATACACGAGCTTTGGGCGAGAGGTGGTTAATTCAACCGTCGAAAGAATTTAATTAGAACAATTACTCTGTTTTAGCACACTAAATACATGGCTATCTAAATAGTGACCATTTTTATAAATTGCTTTCTTTAAAATAGCTTCGTTATTAAAGCCATTTTTAAGCAACGCGCTCATTGAGCCAACATTACCAGCAAATACAGCCGCATGAATACGGTTTAAGTTAGTACTTTCAAACACTTCTTTAGTAATCAACTCTATGGCTTGGGTAATAATACCTTGCCCCCAATATTGCTGACTAAGCCAATAACCTATTTCGCCACTGCGGCTATACTCAAACTCACCAGGGATAACACCAATACAACCAACACATAGGCCATCAACTTCAATAGCTTTAATGATGCCACATTTTGCTCCTTCGTTTACCCACCAGTTTGCATCTGCTTGAGTATAAGGAAATGGAATTTTAGAGGACAAATAGCGAGCTACTTGTTGATCGTTCAAAATGGTGACTATTTGGCAGGTATCGTGTTGTTTAAATGCTCGTAAAGTGATCATGCTACAAATGAGTTTGTTATTATCAGCCAATAACTTAGCAAGCTTTAAACGCTTAAACAATGAAAAACAATTCATTAAAATTAAAGTGTATACAGGTATAACTTTGCTTAAAACTCTTTTAAAATGTAAAAAAACACCCAGACAGAGTCTCTATGCATCCTCATATCGAAGCCCTTTATAATAGCGCTAAAAAGCCCAGTCGTTTAATTATTGGTTTAATGAGTGGCACCTCTTTAGATGGTTTAGATGTGGCGCTATGTAAAATAACCGGTGCAGGTTTGCATACACAAATAGAGGTTAAAAATTTTACTACGGTTGAATACAGCGACGAGTATAAAACTAAAATAAAGCAGGTATTTGCCAAGCGCGAATGCGATTTAGAAGTGCTGACTTTGTTACACCCTTGGGTGGGGAAACTCCATGGTGCTATGGTTAATCAGTGTTTAATTGCATGGGGTATTGATCCTGCGAGTATTGATGCCATAGCAAGCCACGGGCAAACTATTTATCACTGTCCGCAGTCGCAGCATAACCATCATGACTTTAAGCATGGCACCTTACAAATAGGTGATAGTGACCAAATAGCCGTTACTACAGGCATTACCACTGTTGGCGATTTTAGGCAAAAGCATATTGCCGCTGGTGGAGAAGGTGCGCCGCTGGCCGTGTATGGCGATTATTTATTTTTTGCGAGCCCTGATGAAAACCGCATTTTATTAAACATGGGTGGCATTGCTAATTTAACGTTTTTACCTAAAAGCGGTGATGCTAGTAGCGTGTTTAGTAGTGACATAGGCCCAGGTAACACCATTATGGATGCCTACGTACAGTATTACTTTAAAGGAATGCATTATGATGAGGGCGCAAAGCTTGCCAAAGCGGGCAAGGTGAATGTAAAGCTGCTTAAAGCACTCAGTGATAACGCGTTTTTTAAATTACCACTACCAAAAACAACAGGGCCAGAGGTGTTTAATTTAGCCTTATTACGCGCAGCCCAAGCCCAAACCGCAACCCAAGATTTAAGCCATGAAGATGTGTTGGCGACTTTAAATACGCTCTCTGCGACTACAATTGCTAGGGCGTTAAATGACTGTGCTAAAGGGGTTCAAAACTGTGTGGTATATGCCAGTGGTGGAGGTATTCATAATCCATTATTGATGGAGCAATTACTAATACACTGCCCAAATATTAAGGCGTTTAAGAATACTGATGATTTAGGTGTTCACCCTGATGCCAAAGAGGCGGTGCTGTTTGCTATTTTGGCAAACGAATGTTTAGCAGGGCAGCGACAAAGTGCTAAAAATAAAAGAGGTGGAATTTTAGATATTACTATGGGTAAAGTGAGCTTTGCTGATTAACTAATTAAAGCTTAATGGTAAAATTTATAACAAGAGCTAAAAAAGTGAGATTAAAGCTGTTCCCATACTGGCGAGGTACTGACGAACGCGGTGCGGCTTTGGTGGGGTAATCGAAGTTACTGGTATAGTATATCCACTACCAAATTGGTTAATATGCATATCGAACTGCAAACTATTCTTTAACGTGCCGTGTTTACCGTGCAAAATCATTTGCATTACAAAACCACGACTATGCGCTATTTGGTTCAACCTAAGCGTGACCCGTCCCTGTTCTAAATCAAATTGATTGAGCTTTTTTTCTGTGTAGTACTGAGCTGCTCGTGCATTTGGTAAAGTTGCACTCAGCGAAATAATATCACCTTCATGGGCCGCTTCAGGCAAAACGCATTGCAAAGCAATTTGATGCTGGCTATTAGCATGCAATGACAGCGTTTCAAATTCCATGCTGTGACTTAATGCCGCAGACATTGGATCTTCAAATGACGGTAGTGCAAAGGTTAATTGCACCATAGATTCGCTCATGAGGGTCTTATAAAGCTTTGTTGACTAATAATGCAGCTATTATCGCTGATGATTATTGCAAAATTATGACTAAACTAAAGCGCTTGATGCAAGGGTTAATTTGACTTGCAGTTTATAACTAAAGCTATTGTTTTAAATCAATATTATATTTAATAAATAAACTATAATAGTCGCTCAATAACCTCTGCGATAAACGTAAATACAGTTTACCGGGTTCAAATGTATACGAGCCTTGTCTTAACAATAAAATAAAACACTTACCAACGTTATTGTTAATTTATTTTATTTTTAATGTTAAATAATGGGGGTTTTTTTATGTGTTTTTCTCAACTTTGCAATAAAATAGCTTGAAAAAAAACCAAGCTAGCCATAAAGTGCATTTAAGGGCCCAAATACATAACACACTACCAAACGGGTTGTGAGAAATTAGATGGCACTAATAAAAAATAATTTATGGAAACTCTTTTGTTTTTTGCTATTGGGCGGTCTAGTCCTATTAAGCGTTTTGTTGGCTTATGAATGGCGAAATATCGAAAAAGAATACCGCACAAGCTCCCAAAACCGTGTCGAATTTTCTGCGCAAGCACTTAAAAGCACCCTCAGAAATAAAGAGCTTATGCTGGATCTAATTGGCAGAGACATCCTTTCAAACAATAACTTAACCGAAAAAACATCAACAATTAAACTTCTCGACAATATTTTACTAGAAAACCCCGTGTTATTAGGCTTTGGACTGTTTAATCCCCAAGGGGAAATTATTTACTACAGCTCAAATTTAAATGCCTCAACAATGATTAATCTGAAAGAAAATGAAAAAACCCGCCAAAGTTTTTCACAAACCCTTAGCTCAGACAAAATGGTGTTAGGGCAAACTTATTTTAATCTATCGTTACAAGAATGGGTTATTCCAATAAGGAAGTCATTACGAGACAAAAGTGGCACTGTGATTGCTGTAATGACTGCAGGGATGGCGGTATCAAGAGGCGCTAAATACCTCAATATTTTGCAAAGTAATAGTGACGATTACATAATGCTAGCAAGAGAAATTGATGGTTTTATTCAATACAGTTCCGTAAAAGATGCAGATATAGCTAGCTATACAAAAACCAAAATTAAGCAGGCATTAGGGTTATCTGATAATGCTTTGATAAAGCAAACAGGCAAGGATAAAGAAATATTTAAATCCTCAGAAGAGGTGTTTAGTATTGATACACATGTAGGTGGTAAGCCTTATTTAACATCTGCAAAATTTGATAATCGCTATCAATTATGGACACTCTCAAATCGGGCAATGCAGCCAATAAAAAACGTCTTTTATTGGAAGGTATGCTGGTACTTTTTAATCTACTTACTGATTTGTACGGTGTTATATTTTGGTTTTAGGTTTATTGCTCGTGCTGAGCAAAAACGAGTTGATGAACTGTTTTACCTTTCTCGGAACGACGATTTAACAAAGTTACCCAATCGAAAAGCACTGCGTGATAGCTTTGAAGCAAAAAAAGAGACATCTTTTAGTCTAGCAATCATAAACATTACCAATTTACGCTCAATGAATAATCGCTTTGGTATGGAGTATGGCGATAAGGCAATTAAAGCCTATGCCGCAATGTTGCAAGCTACATTCGCAGTTCCATACCTAGTTTTTAGAAACAGTGGTAATGAGTTTTGCATTATTACACCGCATTTATCGGATGAGCAAAATAGGCACGCTTTTGAACAAATATTAGCATCTTCTATTGAACAATATGAAACCAAAAATACCGAACGTCCTTTAAATATGAGTGTCGGTGTGGCCAACTACCCAGAGCATGGCATAACCAAAAGTAAGCTGGTCCGCAGTGCGCATTTGGCTAATCAATGGGCAAAAGATACAGGGCAATGGCTGTGCCATTACCATGCAGATATAAAACAAGCTTATTTGCGCCGTTTAAAAGTAGAAGAGCGATTAAATGTAGCGCTAAGTGAACAATCATTCTCTATGGTCTATCAGTGCCAAGTGAATGAACAGGGAAAAATCCATGCTATGGAAGCACTTATTCGTTGGCATGATGGTGAGTTGGGTATGGTTTCACCTGCCGAGTTTATTGCTATTGCAGAACAAAGTGATTTAATATTTAAAATAGGTGACTTTGTTTTAGCGCGTTCTATTAGTGAATTTGCAAAGATGCAACAACACAGCGATACCCCTCTTGAATTAGCAATCAACATTTCAGTGATGCAATTTCAAAGCAGTGCTTTCATTACAACATTATTGCAAAGCATAGAAACCCATAATGTTGCCCCGCAAAGTATAATCTTAGAAATTACAGAGTCACTGTTTATGGATAACCTTGAGCATGTGATTGATACGATAAATAGCTTAAAATCTAGAGGGATACGCTTCTCGATGGATGATTTTGGTACAGGTTATTCATCACTGAGTTTATTAAGGCGCTTACCCATAGATGAACTGAAAATAGATAAAAGCTTTGTAGATGATATTTTAATAGACCCTAAGTCTAACAGTATGGTGCAAAGTATTATCGCCATTGCCAACAGCCATAACTTAAGTGTTATAGCTGAAGGCGTGGAAGAACAGGCACAGTTTGATATGTTAGTGGATATTGGCTGTAAACGCTTTCAGGGGTATTACTTTTATAAACCAGTGGCAGCAGCCACTGTTATTGAATACCTAACGGTTAATTAACTTTATCCTACAAATACTGTGGTGCCACGACTAAGTCGGTCATTCACTGCAGCCCACTCACTGCCTACTGGCGGTTTTTCGATATAAATATTCAATGGTGTTTTCTCATCAATAAGATGCAGTGCTTTATACATATTTTTAGCGTATTCAATAGGGCAACTACTTAGCTTAGTAATACGTTCGGATGGAATGTCGCTCGCTAATAATTGCTGTTGCACTTGAGTCGAATAGATTAAATAGTGACTTTTACCCTGAGATCTTTCACTTAAAATTTTAGCGAAATCTTCAGTATTAGCCAACATGGCTGGTGCATGAGGCTGATAATGCGCTTTTACATTACCCGGTACCACTTCGTTATGTGAATGTGGTGTGCTGACATGCAGTCCGGTTTTTTGCAGAATATCAGCTGCTGAAATTGGCCCTGGGCGTAATATGCGTAACTGCTCTGAGCTTGCATCTACAATGGTCGATTCAATACCTACATTACATTCACCTCCTTGTAATACCGCACTAATTCGACCATTCAAATCGCGTATTACATGAGCTGCACTGATTGGGCTCAATTGCTTATAGCGATTAGCCGAGGGAGCTGCGAGTCCGGTGTTTAATTGTTTGAGTACCGCTAAAAACTCAGGATGCGCAGGCACGCGAAGTCCAATGGTTGGCAAACCACCGGTTACCGGGCTGTTTAAATTATCTTTAGCATTTAAAATTAGGGTGAGTGGGCCAGGCCAAAATGCATCAGCAAGCGTGATGGCCGCTTTATTTACATTTTTTGCCCAATTGTGTAGATGGGACTGATTGGGAATATGCACAATTAGCGGGTGATTTGTTGGACGTCCTTTCGCTGCAAATATCTTCGCTACAGCATCACTATTAGTCGCATCTGCGGCTAAGCCATAAACGGTTTCTGTGGGTAAAGCGACGCATTCGCCAGCTTTTAATAATGCAACGGCTTGGTTAATACGCTCTTCAGTATTTAATAATTGAGTCGGTTGTATTGATGTCATAATAACTCTTAAGGATTACAAAACTGGCAATATGTTGCATCGGCAACGTGTTTTTCATTCGCTTCAATATGGTTATAGCCGAAGCTATCACACAAAGAGGTTGTTGATTTTACTTGTTGTGTGGGCATGTTACACAGCTCACAGGGCAAGCCTTTAGTGAGCTGTTTTGCAACAAAGTTAGCACATTGGCATTGTGGGCATTTTGATGCCAACCGCCTTGCTAAGTCCTCGGCAGCGAGGCGAATAATAGCTTGGCGTTGCCCACTATACATAGCTCTTAAATCCGGCGTGATTATGCCGGCTTTGGGCGCTTTTTCTGTAAATAAAGCAACCAAGCTTTCAAAGCTTAGCCCTTTATTAAGTGTTTGAGTGTCATCAAGTATCCAGTGTTGCTTTTTATAGCGCTGGCATGCAGCCGTGATCGATTCAACATTAGTCTCGCTGTTAATGGCTAAGCTGCTGGGTGAAAATGGCCCGCCAGCGTGTCCATAAATAGCAGTATTAGTGCGCTTATCGTAAAAACAAATTACTTCTTCATCCCAGTTCATTAACCCAGGGTATGGCCCACCTCCAAAGCTGCCTTCACTACCAAGCCCACATTGCTCGCCAGTGAGTTCACATGCGCGTTGAGCTTTTATTAGTGCCGCTGTTTGGGCACTGCAATCACGCTGCACCTCATTAGTAAACATCCCAAGCGTATCGGTATCAAATAGACTGGTTGTTACCACATTATAGCCAAGTGGTTCTAATGCAGGAGCGATCAAAGGTGCCTTTTTATGTTTAGTGGCAATGACGGCTTTTAACATAAATTATACTCGCTCTGTAGAGAGAGCAATTGCAGTGAAGTGTCCATTTTCAAAGCGCTCTAGCGTATTGTCATCGCCCCAACGAATGAGTGTTAGCCAATGGTTATCAATTAGCTCCTTCACCATCGTATGCTTGTTATAAATTGCTGCGATTGCTGATCGTGGCGCAGCAATATATACATTAAGGCGAATAGGTTCGTGCATCCATTTATCGCCATTGTGTAGCGATTGCATGGCTAAGCCTATGCGCAGGTCGCCACCGTTACCTTCAAATAAGCCAATATTACCGCCCACCGCATTGTGAAGTATTTTATTACCACTGCCGTATTTGTGATTATCGTTAACCGAGGCATTATATTGGCTATTGATCCAATGGGTGACTATCATAGGCGCAGTCATAATAAGCTCTAATATCGCAAAGTCGCCATCGCTTTCCCACTCATAATCGTGTAAAAAACAGCGTCCCTGTAAGTTAATATTTCGCGTCCATGCGCGCGGCGCGACAATAAAGGCGGCATTATTTGCAAGTCCCCATTCAGGGCGCACCTGCGACCAATCGCGGGCGCGTTGATGATAAGCGTGATTAATTTCATCCGCTGATTTATCAATCAGCTTTGGCTCTATATTAACTAAGCGTTCGCGCTGAGCTGTTTGTGTTGCCACACTGAGCCATTTTTTTAGATTATCATCCAGTTGAGCATCATAGGTGGTTATCACATCTGTGGTTGTATTATGAATGGCTGCAATAAACTGGGTGTTTTCTGACAGTGTGAGTCCCCGAGTTTTAAGCGCTTGACGTACTTGATCATCGTTAAGTAGGCTTGCGAGTACTCGTACATTTACTTCACCACTTTGTCCGCCACAGGCGCCGCAATCTAGGCCTGCGCTGTGTAAGTTATTGGTTGTATGGCTAGCATGACCCACTAACATTACCTGTGGTGCCAACGCTTTTATACCTAAAGTAGTAAGCACTTTTTGGGCTAAATCGGTTTTGTCTTTTAGGGTCAGTTGCTGCTGGTTTTGTGTTAATTGCCAGTCAGTTGGGGTGCACTTTTTAGCATCGCCTTTAGATAAAAAGGTATTTTTTATTAATTTAAATGCATACAGCCAACCTGCTGACTCAACCATAGAAAACGATGAAGGGGCCGATTTTGACCAGCTTTGCCATGTGGCACTATTTTGGCGTGATGCTTCAAGTGTCGCGTCTTTGTGAGTTTGCGTGGCATGTATAGCCGGTTTAAGTAGCCCAGGGAGCTGTGGGCGAGTAATAGCACTGCCATTTTCTTGATATTCCAGCGGTAAACCAAAAAAACCGGCAAAGCCAAACGTTTCAATATGTTGACTTTGAGACTCTAGCGCACGGCGAATCACTTCCGAGCGAACATCAATACAAAACACCGCTTGTAATTGAGCGTTTTTCATCGGGGCTTTAGTCGCGGTTTGCAGCGCATCATTAAGTGGATATTGAAAACTTAGTTCTAGCGCTTTTGCCCACACCCATAATGGTTTTTGTGCTAGTTTATGTGCATGTAAGCGCTCAACGACAAGCGCTTTTTCTTGTTGCCACTGACTTTGCAGTTGTTTAAATGTAGTACTATCGTGATTGGCTAGGTACTGCCAAATCACTAAGTCCCATGCCATGCGCATGGCCAGAAGTTGCTTCATCTCATCTGTTGGCGTGTCGTAAAGCTGACCTTGAAAACGTAAATACGCAAGCCACGATGCCCAACCGTTAATATCTAAAAGCAATGAGTGAGCGTATAACTCTAACGAATCATTGTTTATATTAAGCGTTTTAAGGGTCAGTGCAATCAGTTCATCTGCGGATGTGGGTAATTGCTTAAAATAGCCATTTAAATGCCGTTCATCCATAACAATGCTAATGCCTTTATCCGCTTGAATAACAGTTAGCCAATGGCGATATAATTCAGATGGAGCTTTAGTGTCATTACGATGCAGCATAGGACCGAGTTGTTGATAATGTGCAGCACAAAACTGACTCAACTGATGAGTAATTTCATCATGCCAAGCCATTTTATGCTTATTACGTTGCTGGTCGAGTAAATCAGCAATGTTGTGCCAGTCTACTAATGGCACATCAACTCTAAGCGCTTGTAATAGTTGCTCTTTATTAAAGTCACTATTAAGTAGCGTTGCGGCATCGGCTAAGTGTTTGTCGGTAATCATGCCAGCATTATATTTTTGTAGATAAAAATCCTTAGACATCAGCATGTTGGCATTACATAAGGTATCCAGTCGTGCGCTTACATCTTCAATTGGCATATGGCGCATTTCCCAAAATGGGTTTACTGCAATCATCTGATCTAGCGGCCAGTTTGGTGCTATGTAACCGCATACTTTATTAAGTAGGTTGTTTTGACTGTCACTTAGCGAGAGTGCAGTGTTATTTGAAGGCGTTAGGCTGCTCATTTTGATTCCTCAATAGTGATCCCAGCGGCATGATTTTTTAAATCAGTGTGGCCATTATTAGGCAAATTTATCGGCCATATTTTTAGTGTTAGTCGTGTAAACCACTCATCTAAATACAAGCCTGCAAATAATAAAGTAGACAGTGATTTAACCTGAGGGCGCCAAGATTGATAGCGCAAACAGTAGCTTGCTATCATTAAGGTTAAAATAAGGGCTATTACCCAACTGTCGGCTAAGCTAAATGCAGGTTCGCGCCACTGCTCAAGGGGAAGTGCAAACGCAAAGATATTTTTAGCTGCCACATAGCTAAAGACCACTAATAGTGCAATTAACAGTTTTTTACTACGTGTTTTTGCCGTAGCCGTACCATGCTGATTAGCAAGCAAAATGGTTAATGCTGATGCTAAAAGCAGCCAAATACTTACCGCTCCCTGATAAGAGCTAATAACCCATGCTGCGCCAACTATTATTATTGAAATTAACGCACCTGTTAACCAAGCAAAGCATGTGGGTGATTGTTTTGGAATATGGCGGCGGATAAGATCTTCATTTACGCCATTACCTGAGTTTAAAAATGCGAAAGCTTTATAAGTCGAATGGGTAACAAGGTGAAGCAGAGCCAGTTCAAATAACCCCAGCGCACACTCTACCAGCATTAAGCCCATTTGCGCACTGGTAGACCAAGCAAGCCGAACTTTAACGCTTATTCGAGTGGTCATTATTAATGCGCTGATCACTGTAGTTAAACCAGCAACAATTAAAATTAACCATTGTGCTGCGCTAGCTTGAATAAACAAAGGCGCAAATAAAATTAATAAAAAGCCTCCTAAATTAATGACTCCGGCATGTAATAAAGCGCTCACCGGTGTGGGTACTTCAACCACTTTAATTAGCCAGCCGTGTATTGGGAGTTGAGCGCATTTTATTAAAGCCGCAAAGGCAATTAAAAAAGCAGCGACTTGCTCTGCAAAAGACAGTGGTAGCGTGGTGGTGTTATAAAAGGCGGTTATATCAGTTATGTACAGACTATTGTGAATGAACCACAAAATACCAAATGCAATCAGTAATAAGGATTCGGCAACACGTGCCACAATAAATTTTTTATGGGCGGCGAGCACCGCTCGAGGGCGCTCAGGGTAAAACATTAATAGTTTATGTAGTGCTAAACTTATCGCCACCCAGCCTAGCCAAAATAGCGCTAAGTGGTTGCTCATAACCACAACTAATACGGCAGTGATGGTAAGTAATAGCCATCGCCAAAAGTAGTTTACACGTGGCTCACCTTGCATATAGTGCTTACAAAAGCGAATTAATATCAGCGTGATAAATAATATAAGCCCCAGCATAATAATTCGGGTCATGGTCAGCGATAAGAAACTGAGTAAATCAAAAGCATAAATTTGATGAAGCGTAATAGCTGTTATAAATGCAATGCTATTAAACACCATTACTTTAAACAGCACATGACCATTTGAAGCGCGCGATTGTTGGCCAATTAACCAGGCTGCTATAAATGTGCTCAAAGGCATTATTAGCAGTAACAACGAAATAATATACTCACTCATTCAGTGCTCCTTATTTAGTGAGCAAAGTATGGCAAACTAGATAACTAAATAAAAATAGATATAATGTATGTAAACGTTCTATAAAAGAGAACAATAATGAGCCGTTTAAATTATCATCATTTATATTATTTTTGGTCGGTTGCTCGCATTGGTAACTTAACCCAAGCGGCGAAAGAGCTGCATTTGTCGCAGTCAGCGCTCTCTACGCAAATAAAACAATTAGAACACACCATTAATATTGAGTTATTTGAACGTAAAGGCCGCACACTCGCATTAACCGATATGGGAAAGCGGGTGCAAATGTACGCCAACGATATATTCACCAAAGGGGAAGAACTGTCTTCTTTTATTCACAAAGGGCTGATTTCGCAAACCCAGCATTTATCAATCGGGGTGCTTAATACGCTCTCGCGTAACTTTATCGAAGAGTTTATAAATCCCTTAATGAGCAATGACGAAGTGCGCTTTTCGCTGACTGCAGGGCGTATGGATGGGCTGCTAAATGGTTTGGCAGAGCACGAACTGGATTTAGTTTTAACCAATAAACCCATCGGGCTTGAGCACTACGATCAGCTTTGGCAAAGTCAGTTGGTATCTCGTCAGCCATTAGCTATAGTTGGCCCAGCTGATAAAAAAACACGCGGCCAGTTTCCATCAGGTTACACGGATGCACAGTGGGTGCTACCCAGTAAAACCTCCGCCATTAGAGACTCATTTAATGCATTATGCGCTCGTTGGCAATATCAGCCAAAAATAAAAGCAGAGGCTGATGATATGGCTATGCTGCGATTACTTGCCCGTGATAGTGGTGCACTATCGGTATTGCCATCAGTTGTAGTAAAGGATGAAATAGAACAAGGCCTACTAGTTGAATATCAGCGTTTACCCGATGCTTTCGAACACTTCTATGCCATTACCGCGCAGCGAAAATTTGTACCAGACATATTAAAGTCGCTGCTTGCCAAAACCTGCTAATTATTTTTAAAAAATGTTTTTTGCGTTAATACTTTATATTTGAATAATAAAAAAATAATTAAAGCTTTTAATTCGTTGGCCGATACCGTATTTATATTGTACTGAAGATTAAGGATAATCATGGTTAATAAACTACAAGGCAATTATGCTAACTTAAATGCGTTGCTTGCCCAATCGGTCAATAATTCAAACCAAACCAGTATGCCCACAGGTTTGCAATCGCGTGCTCACTTAGCGCCAAGTTCGGCAACAATCACTGATGAAATGCTTAGTCAGTTTAGTGACCAACAAGTCGATGAAATACTTAATCAGCAATTATCCTCGTTACTCACGATTTCCAGCGCACCCAGTGGCTCAAATTATAAGCCCTCTAGTGAAGAGGTTGCACTACGTACGGTAATAAGCTCTCAGCAAGAGGGCTTATTAAAAAACGAACGTAGCGATCAGTTAATTGAGCGCTTAAATTCTTCGGTAAAAAATATCCAAGGTGCTTATGCCAACACTAGCGATATTTTATCAAACTTGGGGCAACTGGGATTTAATCAAAAAACATTTTTAGCATCTAGCCAACAGCGTGTTGAACGCTCACTTAATCCTTTCATGGAAAGCTTTAATCGCGAGCGATTTGAAGACGATGATAACTATGGGTTTGAGCTTTCGGTAAAAACCAAAGAAGGTGATGTTATCAATATCGCCTTTCATTCTGCGCAAGGTTATGATGAGGAAACAGGCGAAACCACTGACGAATTTAGCATAAGTTATGAAGTAGATGGCGACTTATCAGAGTCTGAACACCAAGCATTAACGCAAGTACTTTCTGGTGTTGGTGAAATGGCGGATGAATTTTTTAAGGCTAAACAAAGCGTTTACAGTCGTTACGTACCCGCAAACCAAGCTGATTTAGATTTAAGCTTTCTAAGCAATTTTGA
Source organism: Pseudoalteromonas sp. 2CM39R (assembly GCF_023161845.1). Lineage (NCBI taxonomy): Bacteria > Pseudomonadati > Pseudomonadota > Gammaproteobacteria > Alteromonadales > Pseudoalteromonadaceae > Pseudoalteromonas > Pseudoalteromonas sp. 2CM39R. The sequence continues at coordinate 620,556 of NZ_JALNTM010000003.1, read as the reverse complement.
TAACAAAGAACTTTCGGGTTTTGATTTGTACTTTTCAACGTCAGAGGGAAATACTGGCGATGCTGATGGAGCGCTCCTTGGAATAGATAATGAGCTTAATTTAAGTTATACCCTTGATGAGGATTCTGAGCAGCAAATACTGGAGTTTGAATCGGTAAACGGACAAAACAATATTGATTTTTCGCTTGATATGTCAACCATTGGCGCTCAAGACAAAAGCCAAATGCAACAATACATAAAAGCGCTCGATAAAAGCTTAGAAGATAGCCAGCTCAATAGCTCTGAGAAAAGTACACGTTCTGCGTTTGGTCACAAAAGTGATGAAGTGATGAAACAAGGGTTGGCTGTTTTTAAAAGTGCGTTTAGTAGTATGTCATCAGCTGCTGAGCGCTATAGTGAAATTGAGTCGGTTGCTACAAAGCAGTTTAGTAATGGACGCGAGCTTGTCGCTAATTTAGTTGACAATATGATCACCAAAGATCCGCGCTACCAAGGGCTAGGTAGCAGTAATAAAAATTCCTTAGGTGATGGTATTTCTAAGTTAGCTGATTTTGATGCAAAATTCTCTTTTGCAATGGATCAGGGGGATTACATAGCAACAAGCACCACAAAGCTGAGTCAAAATACAGAACACCAAAAATCAGCAGGGTTAACTGGAGTTACTCAAGATAAAACGGCGAGCACGCGTTTTAATTATGAAGAAGGTAACCGCTCTGACATCCCTCCTGATTATTATGACAAACAAGAAAATTACACTATTGGTACCGCTGTAAAAAATAACGAATTGGTTGCCCTTGATCAGGCTCATGAGGTGGATGTAGATAAAAAAGTGTATCAGTTTAATCCCGAAATATCTCAATACGAGCTAAAAAAAGAATTGAAAGAAACCACCACCAGTGAGAGTAATATTCGTCTTATTAATGATATTTGGCTCGAGAAAAATGAAGATAGTCATAGTATGGATGAAAGAAAACGACTCAGTGGTGTGGGGGCGTCGAACGAGTTTAGAACAACATCGAGTTATTCACATACGCAATTAGTAACGTTAATCGGTGACTTAGATAAATTAGAACAAAACAAAGAAGCCAAACGTGAGTACTTAGCCGTTTTATCACAAGTGGATGATTTTATGGATAAAAGCAAGTAACTTTTATTTACTTAAGCTCGATTGTGGGTATAGTAACTAAAATGCTTTTTAAGTATAAGATTATGTTTAAACAATTAATTTTTCTTTTAATGTTGAGTTTACCACTGGCAGTGAATGCAACGTTCAAACCACACTCGGACGCTATTACTGCTAAGCGCTTATTAAGCGAGCACGATAAATTTGCTAAGCAATACCAAACATTTTCGCCTACACCGCAAGACGTTGCATTGATGCAAAAACTAGCAGGTAAAGAGGTGTTAGTGCTTTTAGGTACGTGGTGTCATGACAGTGCCCGTGAAGTACCTCGATTAATAAAGTTACTCGATGAGTCTAAGGTTAAACTCTCGAAAATAACTTTTGTTACAGTCGGTTATGACAAACGTGATGAGGCAGGTATTGCCCTAGCGCATGACTTACAATATACCCCCACTTTTATTGTTAAGCATAACGGGGTTGAAGTTAACCGCGTAGTAGAAAAACCCAGCGACACTCTCGCCCAAGATTTAACCTTAGGCTTATAACGAGAGTCAGCTAGCCAATATCATGTTCGAGGTTTTATTTTTACACTGGCCAATCAGCGGCGTCTAAGTCATCTAATTGTGCATCGCAATGCTCATTTCCTTGCCACTTGGCAATGTACTCACCGTGCGGATCATATTGCTGAGTTTGTTTTTGCAAATTAAAGTGACGTCCGCCGCGCGGATCGACACCAACTCCAGCAATATATTGCCAATTACCCCAATTCGACGCCACATCGTAATCGATTAACTGTTGCTCAAAGTAAGCCGCACCATAACGCCAGTCTAGTTGTAGTTCGTTTACTAAACAGCTAGCAACGATTTGTCTTGAGCGATTGCTAATAAAGCCCGTTGCGTTTAGCTCTTTCATAATGGCATTAACTAACGGGTAAGGTGTACTGCCTTGGCACCATTTAGCAAAACGATTCGGGCTAAACGTGGTAAGTGGCGAGCTTTGTTTCTTACCTTTAAAGGTAAATAACTGATGCTTAACATTAATTGCATGCCACTTGAAATACTCACGCCAGAGCAATTCAAACTTGATCCAGTAAGTTGACTCGTTTGCTCCATACTGCGCTTCATAAGCATCTACAGCACAAAAAACTTGCTTGGCACTAATACAGCCAAAAGCCAGCCAACTACTAAATTTTGTTGAGTTATCAAAGCCATCCAGCTCATTGCGAGTGATTTTATAGCTACTCGGTAAAGCCGATGAAAAGTACTGCTGGCAGTGCTCAAGCGCAGCCTGATGCCCACCAAGTAATTGTGTATTCCCTGTTGCTGGCTTTTCTATCGGTTGTTTTGCGCAAAGTATAATAGGTGGAGGCAATCTTGCTGCTGAAAATGCATGTGTGGCTAAACTAATTTCTGCCGCTTCAATTTTTTTTCTAAAAGGTGTAAAGCCGGTTGGTAAATTAGCTAGTTCAAAGGGCAGTTGCTGTTGTTGATATAAAGTATCTTGCATCACAGATTTAAATACCACAGTAGTGCATTTTGACTTAAGAGCACTAATTTGGCGCTGTTCATATACACCTATTTGCTGGCTATATACAACTTCGTCAATGCTAAGCTCATTAATACGCTGTGTTAATACCTCAAGTGGAACGCCTTCAATAATATGTAAAGTTTGGCCAAGCTCTAAAACAGACTCCTGTAGCTCATATAGGCTTTGCATTAAAAAGCGTTGTTTGTGGACACCATAGGGTTTTTGTTGGTAGTTATTGCTTTTAAACCAAGCAGGGTTAATCACAAAGACGAGATCCAACTCACATTGTTGCTGTGATAAATCATTGAGTATGGGGTTGTCGTCAATGCGCAAATCATTTTGCAGCCAATACAGAATACGTTTTTTCATACTTATGCTCTGGTTTTTAAAATCATTTATTTTACGAAGCAAAAGCGAGCAGAGATTAGTTTTAAGGTGTTTAATAGGGCTTTAAAAAAAGGCGGTAACAATACCGCCTCTCAATTTGTTTCCGTTGTATCTTAGATAGCTAATTTCTGCTGTGCTATCCAGTCGTTAATTACATCTTCAAGTACCGCCATAGGAAGTGAACCTTGACCAATAACGGTGTCGTGAAAGCTGCGTATATCAAATTTAGCGCCTAGCTGTTTTTCGGCTTTTGCACGCAGTTCGCGTATTTTAATTTCGCCCATTTTGTATGAAAGCGCTTGGCCTGGCCAAGAAATATAGCGGTCTATTTGATCTTCCACGGCGCTTTGTGGCAAGGCGGTATGATCAGCCAAATAATCAATCGCCTTTTGGCGGCTCCAGCCAAAGGCATGAATGCCGGTATCAACCACTAAGCGCACTGCGCGCCACATTTCGTAGCCTAAACGACCAAAGTCACTGTATGGACTTTGGTAAAAGCCCGCTTCTTTACCTAAACGCTCTGTATAAAGTGCCCAGCCCTCGCCAAATGCTGAGTGACTCAGTGTGCGTCTAAATTCAGGAACGTCTAACTCCATTGCAATGGCGTTTTGTAAATGATGCCCAGGAATAGCTTCGTGCAGGCTAAGTGCTTCTAAATTATATAAAGGCTGCAATTTAGGTGTTGAGGCTAAAAAGTAAGTGCCAGGTGAGCGGTTATCTGGCGGTGGCATATAAAACGCACCACGACTCGCTGAGCCTTTTATAGTAAAGGTGTTACGCGGTAAATGGCCAAAGTAAGTGGGGAGTTTGCCATACATTTTTTGCGTTATAAAAGCGGTTTTTTCTAGCAAGTCTTGGGCGTCTTTTGCGTAAAATTGCTCATCGGTTGCTAAAAATTTTAAAAAGTCGCTGTAGCTGCCTTCAAAACCAACGCTATCAATAATGGCTTGCATTTGTGCTTTAATGCGCGCCACTTCTTTTAGACCAAGTTCATGAATTTGTTTAGGAGTAGCATTAGTGGTGGTGTAGTAATTAACCGTGTACTTGTAATAATCAAGGCCACCTTTGATGCTTGCAATACCCGGCTGCGTTCTACAGTGCGGCATATATTCGTTTTCAAAAAAGTCGTAAAAGTGCTCGTAAGCAGGCACAACTTTTGAGGCAATTATTGTTTTAGCTTTATTTTGGTAAGTTTCTTTTTGCGCTGCGCTAAATGTATTAGGGATGCGGGTAAATGGCTCATATAAGGCGCTATTCTCAGGTTGTTTAACTATATGAGCGTTAATGCTTTGGCCATAATTTTTAAACGTTTCGCAGTAATGTGTAAAACCGGTTTGAATGCCTTTTTTCATTAAATTAATGTTTTGCTGATTAAAACGAGGGTAGTCACTAAGGCTAACTAAAAATGCATCGTAATCCTCGGCAGTTAAAAAGGCCATGTTAGCTGGCGCTTCTGCAAAGTAAGTATGCCAGCCACTTAAAAAATTAACCGGAAAATACTTATCTTGATAAAGGTAGCTTTGCTGCTCGGTTTCGCGCTCATATTTAAATAAGCGGTAGTTCATTAGCTGCTCGCTATTGAGTGTTTTTGGGTCAATGCTGGCTAAGCTTTTTAGTACGCTGTTGTTGTAAGCTTGGCGCTTAGCAATGGCTTGCTCACTCCAATTTGGCAATGTGCCGTTTGGTTTCCAACCGTCTGGATCGGTTCTAAAAAATATTTTTTCTGCTTTCGCATTTTCCCAATGGTTATCAATAATGGTTGTTAAGTCGCTGCTACTGTCGGCTAAGCTTGGCAGCGAGGTGGCTGCTAAACAAATAGCTAAAATTGTTTTTTTAAACATGTTGAATTTCACTTTTTAGAGTTTTAATTGTTATTCATGCGCGTGCCTATTTTACGATAATAACAAGTTCACTCAATTAATGCGTTGGTTTTTAACAGCAGTCTAGCTTATTGTTTTACTGGTGTTTAAAATAAAACATATTGGAGTAGCGATATTTAATAACGTATTTTGCTAACTGATAAGGCGAATAGCCAACACCCAAATATTTATTGAGCATTTCATGCTTAGCTTTGCAGGTTCTAAATCCGATTATGATGAAGAGAAATGGATTGGGATTACTTGCTGTACGTGAAAAAAATGTCAGATGATGCACATGAGTTTGTATTGGCAGGTCACACTACATTGCTACCACCATTAATTGGCCTGATACACAAAGCGTTAGAATAACTATTTAACTTTAGGTATTAAAATAAAAAGGATTTTGAAAATGTTGTGCCCTCGTACGAATACACCATTGGAGTCTATATTAGTTGGCGGTATCACTGTTTATACATCGTCGTTAGGAGGCGTTTTTTTCGATAACAGCCAAATTTTTAAATTTAGCTCGCCAGAGTTAAAACATGGTCAGGTTTTACTTAAGTATTTAAGTAATTATGCCGAAGGTGAGGGTGAAGTCGCAATGCGAGTAAATTGCCCTAAATGCCCAAGCATAGTGATGATGCGTAGGTATTTTTCACCGCTAAAAGCAGTTGAAATAGATGAGTGCCCTAGCTGTGCGGGAATATGGCTTGATAGTGGCGAATTAAGCAAAATACATGAAAACCATTTAACACCCAAAGAACGAAAACTGCTAGCCCACGAAATGGCCACCAATCATGGGTTTATAACTATTAAAACGCCAAAATCGAAATATTATCCTAAAGCGCCTAAAAACCTTCAAGGCACCACAGTTGAACGGCTGGTGCAATTGGCATTACTTAATTTTGAATCATAAAAAACGGCGTACTATAAAGTACACCGTTTTATTAAACTGACTTAATCAAAATCGTTATGACTTATTGCGGTTTTCTTTACTAAACGCGCGAATTTTACGTTTTTGCGACAGGGTTACTTTATTAGTGCGCCCTGCAAATGGGTTATCGCCTTCTCTAAATTCAATTTTGATTGGCGTACCCATAATTTTTAGTGCTTTACGATAGTAGTTCATGAGGTAGCGTTTGTAGCTATCAGGTAAGTCATGTACTTGGTTACCATGAATAACGATACGTGGCGGATTGTAGCCCCCAGCATGCGCATACTTAAGCTTAACACGACGTCCACGAACAAGTGGTGGCTGATGGTCGGCCTGTGCCATGTCCATAATACGACGCAACATAGCAGTACTAATCCGCTTAGTTGCCGACTCATACGCTTCGTCAACTGATTCAAATAAATGACCAACACCAGTACCATGCAGAGCAGAGATAAAGTGTAGGCGGGCAAAATCAATAAAGCCTAAACGACGATCAAGCTCAGTCTTAATACGGTCTTTAACGTAGTTATCTAGACCATCCCACTTATTCACGGCAATAACTAATGAGCGCCCTGAGTTAAGCGCAAAACCTAACAGGCTTAAGTCTTGATCAGAAATACCATCGCGGGCATCAACCACTAATAACACGACGTTACAATCTTCGATTGCTTGTAGCGTTTTAATGACTGAGAATTTCTCAACCACGTCACTTACTTTTTTACGTTTACGCACACCAGCGGTATCGATAAGAATATATTCTTTGTCGTTACGGGTCATCGGAATGTAAATTGAGTCGCGGGTTGTACCTGGCATATCGTATACAATAACACGGTCTTCACCTAGTATACGGTTAGTAAGGGTTGACTTACCTACATTTGGACGACCAATAATTGCCAGCTTTACCGGCTTGTCGGCAAACGCTTGGTGATCGGTGTCATCTTCTTCACCTTCTTGATATAAGTCGATAAGTTCTTCATCGTCATCGGCTACATCTTCATCAAGAGCGGCAAGTTCAGCAATAACAGGCTGAAGAGTTTGCTCAAGCAGTAAAGTAATACCACGGCCATGTGCGGCAGCGATATGATGAACTTCACCAAGTGAAAGTTGATAAAACTCAGCACAGTTTGAGTCGGCATCAATGCCGTCTGTTTTATTGGCAACAACAAAACATTTTTTCTCTTGCTTACGTAAGTGGTTAGCAATAGCTTGATCAGCCACTGTCATACCCACGCGAGCATCAACTAAAAATAAAACAATATCCGCTTCTTCAATGGCTAGTAATGACTGATCAGCCATTTCGGTTTCGATACCTTCTTCTGAGCCATCAATACCGCCCGTATCTACCACGATAAATTCAAAGCCATCGTAATTTGCTTGGCCATATTTTCTATCACGCGTTAAGCCAGGAAAGTCGGCAACGAGTGCGTCACGAGTACGTGTTAAACGGTTAAATAATGTGGATTTGCCCACATTGGGTCGCCCTACAAGAGCGATCACGGGAAGCATAAACTACCTCTTTAAAAAACAACAAAAGGCTTCGCAGTGCGAAGCCTTACAAAAAATAATTAACTATTAGTGCCTTACACTAATAGTAGACAGTTAGTTCGGTATTTTTACCGCGCTAACTTCACCATCGCGGGTGTATAAAATCAATTTATCGTCAGCGACAACGGGCTCAACAAAAAAACCTGAGCTGTCAAAGTCTTCACGAGATACTAGCTCGCCAGTGTCTTTATTTAACCAATGCAAATTGCCTTCTTGGTCACCTAACGCTAAATAATTACCGGCAACCGCTGGACCTGTTAAGTACCAGCCACGTAGAGCGGGTTGGCTCCAACGTTCAATGCCTGAATCTTTATCAAGTGCATAAACAACGCCGTTACTATCAACAACGTAAATTGTTTGCAAATCCATGCTAATTTCACGGTAGCTGCTGTATTCACGTTTCCATACAACATTACCTGAACGAATATCTACTGCTGATAAGTTACCATTGTATGCAATAGCGTAAGCAAATGGACCGCTAATGATCGGCTGCGTATCTACATCAACTAAACGTTCAAACTCTGATGCGCCTTTTGGCACTGCAATTTCTGCACTCCATGCCGAGTAGCCACTCTCAGAAATTAAAACACTTAACTTACCTGTTTCTAGGCCTAGTAACACACCACCGTTAGCCACAGTAGGTGAGCTTTGACCGCGTAAAGTCAGCGGTGGCACTTCTTGCTCAAAGCTCCAGCGTTCTTCACCAGTATCTGGGTGAAGCGCAAGTAACTTACCTGAGGCTAAATTTACAAAGATTAAGCCATCACCTGCAGCGGGTTTAGAGAGTGATTCGCCAGGTACTTTTTTACGCCAGATTTCTTTACCAGTCTCACGGTCAAGTGCAATTACATAACCATGTTCAGAGCCTAAATAGATTTTACCATAAGCTTGTAATATTCCGCCTGATAATTTTGCACTATCGTTATCGCTCCAAGGCCAAAACGATAAATCCTGGCGAACGTCGGTTTCCCACTGGGTATCGCCATTGGCAAGTGATAAGGCTTCTACTTGGCCTTCACGGCTAGCAACATACACTGTCTCTTTATAAACAGCAGGTGATAAGCGTGAAAAGTAATGCTCTACACCACTACCAATTGATTCTTGCCATACCACATCAGTTTCAAATTGATTGGCTATTTCTGGAAGTACCAGTTCTTCTTCGTCATCACTTGAAGAACACCCCATTAGGGTTGCCATACATAGGGCAAGCGTTGCTGTTGTTATTTTTCTCATGCCTAAAACCTTATGCCGCTGGGCTAGTTACTGCTAGGTCATCTAACTTAATTTGTAAAAGAGGATTACTCGTTAATCCACCTGCATCAACAGCAGCTTGGTAAGCTACGCGTGCTTGCTCTTTATTGCCTTGTTGAGTGTAAATATCACCTTTTAATTCAGCCACATTTGCGTTAAATGCTTCAGGAAGAGGAGCATTTAATGTACTCAATGCATCATCGTATTGCTGCTGAGCAATTTGCACACGTGCTAAACGTGTTGTTGCAATGGCTTTAAGCTGGGCGTTATCAACGTTAGTTACGATCCAGCTTAATTTTTCATTTGCTAAATCTAAGTTTTGGGCATCTACAGCTTCTTTTGCAGCAACAAATGCCGCTAGAGTTGCGTACTGAGTGTCTTTGTTTTCACTGATAAATGCATCAGCAGACGCTAATACGCTGTCGCTTTCAACAAGCTTAGTGTATGCATCAGATGCTTGCTCTGCAGTCGTTATTTGATTTTGGTTGTATGCTTTCCAGCCATATAAACCACCTAAACCAACAATAACGCCTAACGCTAGTGAAAGGCCGTTTTCACGAAAAAAGCGTTTAATTGCTTCTGCTTGTTGTTCTTCTGTTGAATAAATTTCCATGCTTACCTCTGTTAAAGCGCTTCACTACTTACGCTTTATATAATTTAGCTATTAATTAGTTCTGCAAGTAACGTTTTAGCTTGTTCTAGTTCTAGTGTGACTTGTTCTTTACGTTCACGTAAGTATTTTATAGTCACAACGCCTTGCTCTAATTCATCTTCACCGATAATAATTGCGACGAGAGCATCGCTTTTATCAGCACGTTTAAGTTGTTTTTTAAAGTTACCACCGCCAGCGTGCACCATTACGCGTAATCCAGGTACATCACGACGTAAGGTAGATGCAATTATAGGCGCTTGAATACTGGCTTTGTCGCCCATAGCTGCTAAATATACATCAGCACTACGGCGTATGTCACCTACACATTCAAGTGCTTGAAGCAGTAAAACCAAGCGCTCTAAACCCATCGCGAAACCTACCGCAGGGGTTGATTTACCGCCTAATTGTTCTACTAAACCATCATAACGACCACCAGCACATACAGTACCTTGTGCACCTAAGCTGTCGGTTACCCATTCAAATACAGTGCGGTTGTAATAATCTAAGCCACGTACCAGCTTTTCATTAACCGTGTATTTGACGCCTGCGGCATCTAATCGTTCACATAAATTTTCAAAATGTTCTTTTGATTCAGCATCTAAATGTTCAGATAACTTTGGTGCATCGACTAAGATTGCCTGAATATCTGGATTTTTAGTATCCAAAACGCGCAGTGGGTTAGAGTACATACGACGTTTTGAATCTTCATCTAGTACATCGGTATGTTGTTCTAAAAAGGCGATTAAGGCATCGCGGTACTGTGCGCGAGCTTCGTTTGAACCTAATGAATTAAGTTCTAAACGCACATGGTCAGTAATGCCAAATGCTTCCCAAAGTTGCGCAGTGAGTAAAATAACTTCGGCGTCAATATCGGCGCTGGCAATACCAAAAGTCTCTAAACCAAACTGATGAAATTGACGGTAACGACCTTTTTGTGGGCGTTCATGGCGAAACATAGGGCCCATGTACCAAAGGCGTTGTTCTTGATTGTATAACAGGCCATTTTCGTTACCTGCACGTACACACACTGCAGTCCCTTCCGGGCGCAAGGTTAAATTGTCGCCGTTACGATCGGCAAAGGTGTACATTTCTTTTTCTACTATATCGGTTACTTCACCAATAGAGCGTTTAAATAGGTCGGTTGATTCTACAATTGGAAAACGAATTTCTTGATAACCAAACGATGATACGGTCTCGCGTAAAATGTGTTCTACTTTCTGCCAAACTTGCGTATCGCCTGGCAGGCAATCGTTCATACCGCGAACTGCCTGAATTTGTTTTGCCACTGATAAATCCTAAATCTGTTTATGTGCAACCCTGGGCTGCAACCACGTAAAACTAAAAAATCGACCCTGCATTATAACCTTAACTATAAGGTAATTGCGAGCGTAGCGGAGCGTACGTAATTTATACTACGTTGTGAATACCGCGACTAAAAAAGGTCATTTAAATACATAGTGTTGTAACAACACATCACTCTACGATTTTTATGTCGATTGGAGTTTGTTGTTGCTTCTGTTCAATGAAATCGCGTACATAGCCTTCAAGTTGATCAACAATATTATTGTTATCAATTCGGGCTTTTTGGCGTTCGCCATTAATGTATAAACCTGAGCGACGGTTTGCGCCGGCAAGGCCAATATCACTCACTAATGCTTCGCCTGGTCCGTTAACCACACAGCCAATGACTGACACTGAAACTGGCTCAATAATATCTTCTAAACGCTCTTCAAGCTGATTCATGGTGCTTACTACATCAAACTCTTGGCGCGAACAGCTAGGGCAAGCAATAAAATTAATGCCGCGAGAACGAATACGCAATGATTTTAATATATCAAAGCCTACTTTTATTTCTTGAACTGGATCCGCTGCTAGTGATACACGCAGCGTGTCACCAATACCTTCAGCCAATAACATGCCTAAACCAACGGCCGATTTAACTGAACCAGAGCGCATGCCGCCTGCTTCAGTAATGCCTAAATGCAGTGGCTGATCGATTTCTTTTGCAAGTAGACGATACGCGCCAACCGCTAAAAATACGTCTGATGCTTTCACCGAAATTTTAAATTGGTCAAAGTCTAAGCGACGTAATATATCTACATGACGCATAGCAGATTCAAGTAGAGCTTCAGGTGTTGGCTCGCCGTATTTTTCTTGTAGGTCGCGCTCAAGTGAGCCACCATTTACGCCAATGCGAATCGGAATGTTATGCTCACGGGCTGAGTCGACAACCGCTCTAATACGTTCTTCACTGCCAATGTTTCCTGGGTTAATACGTAAACAATCAACACCATACTTTGCTACTTTTAATGCAATGCGGTAGTCAAAGTGAATATCAGCAACCAGCGGTATCGATACCTGCTCTTTAATACTTTTAAATGCTTCAGCTGCATCCATGGTCGGAACAGATACACGTACTATGTCAGCACCGGCATCTTGAATCGCTTGAATTTGAGCTACAGTGGCATCAATGTCCATGGTGTCTGTGTTGGTCATTGACTGCACGGCAATTGGTGCACCATCACCAATTGGAACATTACCCACATTAATGCGGGTGGATTTTCTGCGTTTTATAGGAGATTCTGAAAACATAGCGACTACTCTGCTAAGGGTAATTTAAATTTAGCTAAACGGTTTTTAGGAAAAGCCGAAATATCAACTGGCTCACCATTTAGGGTAATACGAACAACATCGTGCTTGCCTAATACCACTGAAAAAGGCGCTACACCAGTCAAGGTCATTTCGTAGCCTGCTTTTTTTACACCAAATGCAATTTTCTCATCGTTGGCATCGTGGATTTCAACCCAGCTTTCGTCATTAAACATCATAATAATAGTGCTTAAATCACTGCTTGTTGGTTCACTTTGACTTTGTGCATTATTAACTGGCGCAGCTTGAATTGTTTGTTGTTCATTGAATACGCTTGAGTTTGCTTGTGGTGCAGGCTCAATCTCATTTGATTGTGCTTCATCGGCAGCTTCTGCTAACAGTTTTGTGCTTTTTTGTTGCTCCGAGATAAGAGAGTTATTTGCATTAATAGTGTTAGTTTGTTCATCAATAGGCATTGCATTTTGCCACCACCATACAGCAGATGAGCCAATAACAATGGCTAAAATTAAATAACTTACCGTCATTAGTCGGCTGTCATGCGCTTCTTTTTCTGTACGTCTTGAAAAGCTTTGCATATCTACAGGCTTATCTGAAGCACTATAGGCTGGCAGCATAGTTAGAATAGCAGTGCTATCAATGTTTAGTGTGCGACAATAATTTTTTATGTAGCCTTTAACAAATGTTTTTGCGCCTAGTAAATGATATTCGTCGTTTTCAATATGCTCAACTTGCGATTCAGTCAACTTTAATAATGATGCAATCTTAGCAAGGCTAATGTTTGCATTTTCTCTATGTGTTTTTAGTATTTGACCTACAGAGGGTTCATCGTTCTGCGGTTGTGTATTATCTTCATTCATAATGTGTATCAGTTTGGATCCACTAGTAAAAGTTTATGTTTTGGCTTAACAACCAGAGTAAGACTTCGTTTTTATTTTTTGGTATTCGTTAATTCTTGTTGCTAAGGCGCACTATAAAAAGGGACTACATTCAATATCTTAAAAACTATACCGTGTTTAGATAAAATTTATGTGTTTTTAAGTCCTTTAATACACCTTATTCGTAGTAGTCTAGCATTGTATCACACTGAAATGCTAAATTGCTTTCCCCTAAAACAAGCATTTGCACATCACCTTTTGTGCTTTATTTTGGTTTACAGCTAAAAGGTGTGTAATTATCTAGCGTATTTTTTTTGTTTGCTCACCAGACGCTTCGCTATTTGAAGCCGGTACTGGGCTTTTTTTACGAATAACCTTTATTTTCGGCTCAGCAATAATTTGATTGTTATTATTGCTTTCTTGTAATTCATCTAACTGTGCTTGGCGATATTTTTCACGTAGTACTTCAAATTCTGTTCGTCTTAACTGGTTATCGCGAATAGCGTTAGCTTGCATACTACTAGGGTAGGTTTGTAATAAGGTTGTCGCAATTTTTTCTGCTTCTTCAATTTTACCCATTCGTTGTTTAACCAAATAGCCAAGCAACAAAGCGCGAGAAGAAACTTGCGCGGTATCGTCATAACGTTTTATTAAGTTGCTTGCTTTGTACAAGTCACTTTTTGCATAATACAGAGCTGCTAAACTTATTAATGTAGATGCGCGTTGTGAACTATGGTTTAGTGCCTGCTGAAAATAGCTTTCGGCGTTGGTGAAATCGTTAAACTCAATGGCACATAGAGCCAAATTTTCATAGCTTTGCGCTACACGAATATAACTAGGTATTTCAATCGCTTTTAAAAACTGATCGGTGGCGCGGTCATATTCATTAATACTGCACAAAAACGTGCCGTAGTTGTTTAAGGTGTTAGGATCATTTGGCTTAATGGCCAACGCTTTTTGATAGGCTTTGTCGGCTAATCCGTTCTCGCCAACTTGTTGGTAATAGTATGCTAAAGAGTAGTGTACTTCGGGTAAGTTTGGGGCGTACTCGCTGGCACGCTCTAAGTTATATTTCGCTTGAGAGTTATTGCCTGTATTTAAATACTGTAATGCCAATGCTATGCGCGTGCGAGCTGCACCATCGTTATTAATTTTATTCTCGAGGACCGGTTTATCGCTGCCGTTGTAACTATTCTCGGTAACACAACCGCTTAAAAACAGTGTTGATAGTGCTAACGTAAGTAAAGATCGCATTACTTTGTCTCTTTATTTATATCCATAACCTCTATCTTACCTCAAAGCCTTTGTGTTGCATCATTTATTTAAAAATAAACGATATATCACAAAGGCTCTTGATTACTCAAAAAATTAGGCTTGATGAATATTCACTGCAATTGCATTGTCATCACGCATTTTCTTTTTCGCCATACGCTTCGTACGGTCTACAACATCGCCAGCTAGTTGACCACAGGCAGCGTCAATGTCATCTCCACGAGTACGGCGAACAATACAGGTAATCCCCGCAGCTTGTAATACTTTAGAGAAGCGATCAATTCGACTGTTGCTTGAACGAGTATATTCATTACCTGGGAATGGGTTAAATGGAATAAGGTTTACCTTAGAGGGTGTTCCTTTTAACGTTTTAACCAGTTCATGAGCTTGATCAGTACTATCGTTAACGCCGTTAAGCATTACATATTCAATAGTCACATCTTTGTTGGCTTTTGAACCGTCAATGTAACGACGACACGCAGCTAAAAACTCTTCAATTGGGTATTTTTTATTGATCGGTACTAAAATATCACGCAGGGCGTTATCTGGCGCATGCAATGAAATTGCCAGTGCTACGTCTATTTTTTCTTTCAATAAATCAAGGGCAGGTACCACACCTGAAGTGCTTAATGTAACGCGGCGTTTAGATAAACCAAAGCCCCAGTCGTCCATCATTAATTCCATTGCAGGTACCACGTTTTTAACGTTAAGTAACGGCTCGCCCATACCCATCATCACTACGTTAGTGACAGGACGTTTTTCGCTGTTGCCATCAAGGCCAATATCTTTGGCTACTCGCCATACTTGGCCGATAATTTCAGACACTTTTAAGTTACGGTTAAAGCCTTGTTGAGCTGTTGAGCAAAAAGTACATTCTAGTGCACAGCCCACTTGAGAAGATACACATAGCGTGGCGCGATCTTTTTCTGGGATCCAAACTGCTTCAACTTCTTGACCGCCTTCTAAAACGAGTGCGTATTTGATGGTACCGTCGCTGGCTTGTTGGCGAACTGATATTTCTGGTGCAACAATTTCGCATTCATTTTTAAGCTTTTCTTTTAGCTTTTTGTTTACGTTACTCATTTCGTCGAAATTATCTACGCCAAAATGATAAATCCATTTCATCACCTGATCGCCACGGAATGGCTTTTCACCGAATGATACAAATAGCTCTCGCATTGCATCTCGGTTTAAATCTAATAAGTTAATCTTTTTTTGCTCGGTCATGTAACAACCTCAATCGGTGGCGGTGATGGTAAAAATTTACAAGGACGAATTGTACACAATTCATCCACTATAATCATTAAGTAAAACATCATAAATAAACGGTTAATACTTTACTTAATGACTAAAAAAGGGCTCGAAAGCCCTTTTCATACTTTGCATCACAGGGTTAGCTGTGAACTCGAATTAACGAGTACGTGGGCAAAGTTCTTCGTCAGCGAAGAAGTACGCGATTTCGCGAGCAGCAGATTCAACAGCGTCAGAACCGTGAACCGCATTTTCGTCGATGCTATCAGCGTAGTCTGCACGTAAAGTGCCAGCTAGTGCTTCAGCAGGGTTAGTAGCACCCATGATTTCACGGTTTTTAAGAACAGCGTTTTCGCCTTCAAGAACGGTAACCATTACTGGGCCAGAAGTCATGAAAGATACTAAAGCGCCAAAGAAAGGACGTTCGCTGTGTTCAGCGTAGAAACCTTCAGCTTTCTCTTGTGAAAGGTGAACCATTTTAGCTGCAACGATTTTAAGACCCGCAGTTTCGAAACGGTTGTAGATTGCGCCGATGTGGTTTTTAGCAACTGCATCAGGTTTTACGATTGAAAAAGTACGCTCTAAAGCCATCTTTGTGCTCCAATAATTTAAATAAAAGGTTGAATATTAACGGGCGCGAATTATACGCGTTTTAGTAAAAAAAACCTAATTTATTCTACGTTGACGAATATTTTAATTTAACAACCTATACTTAACTGAACTAAAAAAGTGGCTATAACGTTAATATGAGTTTATAAATTAGTGCCACATCTGATTTGTATTTTTTTAGTCATAGCGATTATCAATGCGTCTATCGACTCCAAATGCATGAAGAATACATGCAAACTTTAAGGTAAAAATATGTTTTTTAACCAACCTTTAAAAACTCAAATTGCTGATTTACAAAGTAAGCTTTCAGTGAGGGAGCAGGTTAAGCAAAGTTTAGACAGTGAAATGCTGGTATTAGAGCTTGATAAACAAGGCGCTATTTTAAGACAAAATAAAAACTTTGAGCGAGAGTTTAACTACTCAAATAATAAAATAATTAATAAAAACATTTTAGATTTCATTTCAGAAAATGCGAGAAATAACGCTGATTTTCATGCCTTTAAAAAAGCGTTAAGTAAAGCCGAACATTTTGCTGGCGCTATTCAAGTATCCCACGAAAACGGACAACGAGATTGGTTACGCTGTATTTTACACCCAATAAAAAATGAGCAAGGTCAGCTTGAGTATTTAACCCTGCATTGCACTGTGCTTACACAAATAATTGAAAGCTCAAGAGAAAACGAAGATTTAATCAAAGCATTGCATCGTTCAACAGCGGTTATTGAGTTCGATACTCAGGGTATGGTTCTGCGTGTTAATGACAACTTCTTAAAAAGTATGAATTATTCAAGACAAGATGTGGTGGGCAAACATCATGGCATGTTCTGTGATGAGCAAGAAGCGAGTAGTAAAGAGTATCAAGTCTTCTGGCAACGGTTGCGCAATGGTGAGTTTATTGCGAGCAGATTTAAACGTATTGATAAGCACGGTCATGAGGTGTGGTTAGAAGCATCATATAATCCGATTTTTAATGAAGCCAATGAGCTCTACAAAGTAGTAAAATTTGCCACGGTGATCACTGATCAAGTAGAAAGAGAACTGGCTACAGAGCAAGCGGCAAATATTGCGCATGGCACCTCTATCGAAACTGACAATAACGCGGATAAAGGCGCGGAGGTGGTACAAAAAACTGTACAGGTTATGAACGAATTGTCGGTACAAATGGAGCAAGCTGCTCAAGAAATTTCAGCATTAGATAAACAATCGCAACTTATTGCGAGCATAGTGCAGAGTATTAGCAGCATTGCTGATCAAACTAATTTATTGGCGCTTAATGCGGCTATTGAGGCCGCGCGTGCTGGCGAGCAAGGCCGTGGGTTTGCTGTGGTGGCTGATGAAGTGCGTTTACTTGCTTCAAGAACCAGTAAAGCTACCGAAGAAATAGTGGATGTTGTACAGCAAAACCAAAATTTAACTCAATCAACCGTTGCTGTAATTGAGCAAGGTAAAAATAAAGCGCAACAAGGCTTAGACCTTTCCAAAGAATCTGGTGATGTAATGAGTGATATTAAAAAAGGCGCGCAACAAGTTGTTGATGCCGTTAGTCAATTCTCGAACCAATTAAGCAGTAAAAAATAACTTAAATCTGCTGCTCTTCATTTATTATCGTAGAAGAGAAATTTTGATGATCTTGATCAAGGTTTCTCTTTTGCCCCCTCATTATACTTGCGCGGTTTATTTTCCTTGATACCAATTCGCTTAATTAAGTGGTCTATTTTGAGGCTGGAAAAACGTGTTGATAGCTAGGCAAAAAACTTGCTATTTAGTTGTTCTCGGCAATTGCTCCTGCATTGCTCTACCTTCTGCATCCATGCAGTCGTAAATGAGATTTTTTTAACGCAGGTAGCGACACGTTTAGCCCCGTAAAATGATTAAGTATTATTGCGGGTTGGTATAATTATTCATGCAACCGACTTGAACTCGGTTCGATGTATGGAGCGCACATGTCAGCAGTTACTTCTTCAACCCCGTTTATTCCTGAACTACTTTGCCCAGCAGGTAGCTTAAAAAACATGCGTTATGCCTTTGCCTATGGGGCAGACGCTGTTTATGCAGGCCAACCTCGTTACAGTTTAAGGGTTCGCAACAACGAATTTGATTTAGATACATTACAACTAGGTATTAACGAAGCACATGCGCTAAATAAAAAGTTTTATGTAGTGTCTAATATTGCCCCACACAATGCGAAAGTAAAGTCGTATTTACGTGATATAGAGCCAGTAATTGCTATGAAGCCGGATGCATTGATCATGTCCGATCCGGGTTTAATAATGCTAGTACGTGAAAAATGGCCTGATATGCCAATTCATTTGTCGGTTCAAGCCAATGCAGTTAATTTTGCAAGCGTAAAATTTTGGGCTAAGCAGGGGATTGAACGGGTAATTTTATCTCGTGAGTTATCGCTTGAAGAAATAAGTGAAATTCGCTCTTTATGCCCAGAAACAGAACTAGAAGTATTTGTCCATGGTGCTCTGTGTATGGCCTATTCAGGGCGCTGTTTACTCTCAGGCTATATTAATAAGCGCGATCCTAACCAAGGCACGTGCACTAATGCGTGTCGTTGGGAATACGATGTTAAACCTGGCACTGAGAACGAAACCGGTGAAATGGTACATAAAATCGATCCTAAAACGGTTATACCTACGTTAGGTGAAGGCGCGCCAAGTAACGATGTATTTATGCTTGAAGAGCAAGGCCGCCCAGGTGAATACATGCCCGCATTTGAAGACGAGCATGGTACTTATATCATGAACTCAAAAGACTTACGCGCCGTGCAATACGTAGAGCAGCTAACAAAAATGGGGGTGCATAGCTTAAAAATAGAAGGGCGTACTAAGTCATTTTATTATGTTGCGCGTACCGCTCAGGTGTATCGTAAAGCGATTGACGACGCCGTTGCAGGTAGACCATTCGATGCTGATTTATTCAAAACTCTTGAGAACCTAGCGCACCGTGGTTACACCGAAGGATTTTTAAAGCGCCACGCCCACCAAGATTATCAGAATTACGAATACGGCCATTCAGTTTCTACCAAGCAGCAATTTGTAGGTGAAGTACTTGGTCGTAATGTTAATGGTTTAGTTGAAATAGATGTAAAAAATAAATTTTGTGTTGGTCATTCATTAGAGCTAATGACGCCAAAAGGCAATATTAGCTTTACCCTTGAGAGTATGGAAAACAAAAAAGGCGAAAGTATTACTGATGCTAAAGGCTCTGGCCATATCGTAAAAATTCCACTGCCTGACACTATCGATTTAGAGCACGCCATACTGATGCGCAACTTGGATGAAAACCAAGACACCCGCAATCCTTTCAAACAAGCTGTTTAACGGTTAAATCATGGCTCTACTCATAAATAGCAAATGCATTAACTGTGATATGTGCGATCCAGAGTGCCCAAATGAAGCAATTTATATGGGCGCTAAAATTTACCAAATAGACCCTGAAAAATGCACAGAATGTGTAGGTCATTACGACAAGCCAACGTGCGTCAGTGTATGCCCCATTGACTGCATAAAGCCCGATCCTAATCATCGAGAAAGTGTGGACGAACTGGCTGAAAAGTATGTGAGGTTGGTAGGTTAGTTGCTCAATAAGTAGATTAACGATCTGTTTTTATTAGAAAGCTAAGTGCATTGTAACTAATTAGTTGCTGTGATTGTTGTTATAGTTCTCAATATCTCAACAATTAAAGAAGGCTTTGTAGTGCACTTGAGCGAAACTAAAAGTATAAAGAGTTTCTTTGGTACCCGTGTTTATTTAAGTTAATGGCCGTAGCTTAAAATAATTTAATAGCAAAAAAAGTGAAGCCTCAAATATACAGTGTCATAAAGTATTATAGGTTTATTGAAAATAAGAGATGGCTTTATGAATACATTATACATTACAGGTGCTGGAGTAAGTGCTGCTAGTGGTATTCCTACTTTTCGTGGTGAAGATGGTTTTTGGACCATTGGTAGTAAAAATTATACGCCGATGGAAATGGCCACTCGTGCAATGTATGAAAATAATCCAAGTGAGTTTTTAGCTTGGTATTATCATCGCTTTGCAACTTATCGTCATCATGGTCCTAACGAAGTTCATCATTGGCTTAGTGATAAAAACTTAATAACTCAAAATATTGATGGGCTTGATGGTAAGGCGGGTAATAAAGATTACATTGCGATTCATGGTCGGCTTGATCAAATGACGCTGTTTCATCATCAGGGTGATGATGTCACACCACAAGCGACGCTATGGAGTAATGTTGATGAGAGCAACTTACATCGCTCTCTACTTGAGTTATTCAATATTGAAAACCATCAGCCAAAGCTTAATCATTCTTTAAAGCCCTTTGTATTGTTATTTGATGAATATTACACTGAGCTTTATCGTATTAGTGAAGCACAATCGCGGATGCTTACGGCTGATAAAATGGTATTTATGGGGACCTCTTTTAGTGTAAACATTACCCAAATGGCACTAGAGATTGCACGTAA
The DNA here is from genome assembly GCF_023161845.1 of Pseudoalteromonas sp. 2CM39R. Lineage (NCBI taxonomy): Bacteria > Pseudomonadati > Pseudomonadota > Gammaproteobacteria > Alteromonadales > Pseudoalteromonadaceae > Pseudoalteromonas > Pseudoalteromonas sp. 2CM39R. Next base: position 600,183 of record NZ_JALNTM010000003.1, on the reverse strand, counting down.
TTATGCTATTCCAATTGAAATTGTTGACCCTGAACCTACTCATGTACTGCACTCAAATGTAAGTTATAAAAAAATGACTGCATTGGAGTACATACAGCAACAAGGTTAACTAGGTAACTAGGTTATATATTGCTGCTGGTATACATAATTTATTATGCGTTATTAATAATCAGTACAGCTTACATTATGTTATTGTTGGCATTTAATTCACGCTGGTACTCGTTATTTTAGGTACTTAAATACATTATAAGAAGTCGGTAGCAATGTTAAGTATTTCTCTTGGGCCTTTGGTTATTTCTATTTCACAGTTAATTATTTTTTTAGGGTTAGGCATTTTCTGGGGGCTTACCTATTTATTGACGCGTCAACACCCATTACAAAAAGCGATTTTAGACACAGTCTTTAAAGCGATTGTTGTGGGCTTTCTAGTCTCGCGTTTAGCGTTTGTGTTTACCATGTGGGATGCCTATCAAGGTAACTGGTGGCAGCTTTTTAATATTAGCGACGGTGGCTTTATTGGTTATTATGGTTGGCTCAGCGGTATAGTGGTTTTAGCGTTTTATGCGCGTGGTAAAAAAACGGTAATGAAAAACTACGCTATTGCTGGGTTTGTTGGTTTTTGTTCAATGATTATTCCTAACTTTGCGCTGTCTATTTATCAAACGGGTGTGCAGTTACCGCAGTCTGTTGTGCATAATATTCAAGGGCAGCAAATTAACTTACAAAACTTCAAAGGTAAGCCGGTGGTTATTAACTTTTGGGCGTCGTGGTGTCCGCCGTGTCGAAAAGAAATGCCGGTGTTACAAGCGGCTCAAAAAAATAACCCAAACATTACAGTGGCGTTTGTCAATCAAGGTGAGGACTTACACACGGTAAAAGCGTTCCTTGATGAACAGCAACTCGATCTTAATCATGTATTTTTTGATCAAAGCAGTAATGTGAGTCGCGAATCAGGTGCTGCAGGCTTACCAACCACCTTGTTTTATAATAGCCAAGGAGAGTTAGTTACCAGCCATATGGGTGAGCTTTCTCATGCGAGTTTAGGCTATTATATTCAGGCTATTAGTGATAAAAAATAATAGTGTTTGTTGTTTGATCTAGTTACTCCTTCTTAAGCAGCTAAATAGTTATTTTGCTGCTTAACTTCTTGTTTATATTTGAATTGGCTATTTATTGATAAGGTATTCAGTTACTCATCAGTTTGCATTAACAAGCTATTAAGCTTGGTTATGTAAAATACAGCTACTTTTTTCGTACCATCTTTAGCTAGTACGATCATCTTTAAGTATTAACTGTATTTTAAATGGAACTGTTAAAACTATGACCGCTCATCGGAAAACCAACGCTTCACATCACTCACTCCCACTTTTTATTAAATCAACTCTGTGTATGTCTATTTTGTCTGTGATTAATCATGCATATGCGGATGAAGCAGCAGATAAAGCATTAAAAAGTAAAGATATGGAAGTAATTGAGGTACGCGGTATCCGTTCCAGTATGGCGGCTAATTTAGATATAAAACGTTTGTCTAGCTCTGTGGTTGATGCGATTACAGCGGAAGATATTGGTAAGTTCCCTGATAAAAATGTCGCAGACTCATTACAACGCGTACCAGGGGTAGTGATTGACCGTGACGGAGGCGAGGGCTCATCGGTAAGTATTAGAGGGTTATCATCTGAACTCACCTTTTCTCAGTTAAATGGTAATTTTATTGCGTCATCACCAGGCGAGCCATCTCGTTCGTTTGATTATGCATTACTCCCCTCAGCCATGATTGAAAGCGTGGAAGTGTATAAATCACCAGAGGCACGTTTAGATGAAGGTGGAGTGGGCGGCACGGTATTAATGCATAGTCGTAAGCCGCTAAGCATGGATGCAAACTCAGGGGTGATTAATATTGAAAGCACTTATGCCGATGTGACTGAAGAATCTGAGCCGCAAGTAACCGCACTTTATTCTTGGAAGAACGATGCTGATACTTTTGGTGTGTTGTTTGGTTACACCTCACAAAAACGCACTAACCGAACTCTTTCGGGTGGCACCGATGCAAATGTGTGGCGCTTTATTGGTGAAAACCCGGTTGATGTTAATGGCGCGCCGGTTGAAAATAATAATCAGTGGGGTTCAATAAGCGATGCTCGGGGCAATAACTATGACAATGTCTGGTTCCCTCAAGTGGTTCGTGGCTCAATTGTAAACGAATTACGTGAGCGAGAAGGGGTACAATTTAGCACGCAGTGGCGCCCAACTAGCCGAGTAGAAATTGGTTTTAACTATTTTGGATTTTCACTTGATAAAAATAGAACTGAGTCGGTGATTGATATACCTGAGTGGTCTTTAAATCCTGACTTTTTAACCGATGTAAGTTTGGATGAGTCGGGCACGATAGTTAATGGAATGCAATTTGATGCAGCTGCAAGTGGCATAGAAAATGATATGCAATTGCCGTGGATGCGAGGCAGCTATGTACGTGAAGAGTCAACCTCTGACACTTTTGATCTCAACTTAACCTACGAAGGTGATTACTTCAAAGCCCGTTTTGTGGCGGGTAATACACGTTCTGAAGGTGGCCCGAAAGAGAGTTGGGAAGCAGCCTATAAAAGTTCTAACGCGGGTGAAAATGAAAACCGCATAGAAAATGCCGCGCAAACAGCGGGTTGGAAAATTAATGAGAACGATATTAGTTTAAATATAGATCCAAATACGTTAGCTAACTTACTCAATGGTGTGGGTGGTGGGCGCGATCCGGGTTCGTCAAATTCAAGTTTTGTGCGTAGTGAACTTGAAGAAGATTACTACCAAGCTGATTTTGATATTTATACCGATTGGGGCATTTTAAGAACAATTAAAACTGGGGTTAAGTATCGAGAAGCTACGCTTCACCGCGAAACCGGTAATACCTTCTTTTTAGATCCTAATTTTGATATTGCCGCAGCAGAAGCCAGTAAGGGTGGGATCACACGCTTTGATAGTTACCAGTGGAATAACGGTATGCCACTAGCACAAGATGTGTTTATCAACGAAGGTAATATTACGGGTGGTTTTAACATAAACCAAATGCCTGGCATTGATTGGGATAAATACCGCGATATTGTGACCAGTAATTATGTTCCGTATACGCGTAAAGAAGATAATTTCATTTATGATATTGAAGAGCAAATAGCGGCATTTTATTTACAAGGTGATTTTGAATTTGATAGCGTGCGCGGTAATCTAGGGGTACGTGTTGTACGCACGAAAACCATGACATCATCAACCGATCTATACACCTATTTGCTGGATCATACTGACGATGAAAGCGGGGAGGCGGTAACCGGAGACGATAGATTTGTTGAAGATTATCAACTCATTACTCAAGAGAATACCGATACCCAAATTTTACCTAGCTTTAATATTGCATGGGATGCCAGCGAAGATATTGTTGTGCGCGGCGCGATTGCAAAAGTAATGTCTCGCCCTGATTATGCCGATTTAGGCGCACAACAACGCATTACGTTTGTCTCAGATGAGTGGGCCGACGACAGAGCTGAATTTAATGAAATTCCAGGTTTTAGTGGCAGTGGCGGTAATAAAAACTTAAAACCGTTTGAGTCGGTGCAAGCTGATTTATCTATTGAATATTATTACAGCGAAGGCTCTGCTGTTGGTTTAGCACTGTTTCATAAAACTGTTGATAATTTTGTTGTTCCTTTAGTTATTGACGTACAACAAGATTTTGCAGGTAAAGAGGGCATAGTTGATTCGGGAAATATTACTGTGTCGCCATATAGCACTGTAGGCAATGGCACTGATGCCGTATCTAAAGGGGCTGAAGTATTTATACAGCATGCCTTTGATAGTGGTTTTGGTTTTTACGCAAACTACACTTATAACAAAACCAATAAGGCCGATGTAGAAGTAGATGGTAAAGAGTTTGGTAAATCGCCTTTAATTGGCAGTGCTAAGTACCAGTACAATACCTCGATATATTATGAGGGAGATGCTTTTAATATTCGTGCTTCTTACAACAAGCGGGGTGAAACCGTGTTGGGTTTAAATAGTGGTTTAAACGTGTATCAAGACCCATACGAGCAAGTTGATGTAAATGCATCAATTACTTTATTAGAAGACTTGAGCCTAACAGCCGCTGTGATAAATTTAACTAAATCTGAGTCGGTAAAGCGCCTAGGTAATGACACAGAGTCTCGGTTATTAAACTCAAGCTATTCGGGTAGACGATATTATGCGGGCATAAACTATCGTTTTTAAGCTGAGTTTGTTGAGTTTAGGTAAACAAGCTGTTTTGTTGCTGTTTTAGCTTTTTCTTGTAAGTTATTACTTTATAATGAGCATTATAAAAATTATTTAATTAATATTAACAGGATTGAAATGAGTGATTTAACGGCAATAGCCAACTTATCTATTTTATTAGTTGAGCCTTCTGAAGTGCAACAAAAGCTAATAAAAAAATCACTGGCTCAGTGTGGTGTTACACAAATTGAAACGGCCAGCACTCAAGAAAATGCGCTGGCCGCTTTATCAAAGTATCACCCTGACTTAGTGATCAGCAGTATGTATTTTAGCGACGGTACTGCAGACTCTTTATTACAGGCAATACGCAGTAACAGTAATACTGAGCAGCAGGCGTTTATGCTGGTGTCGAGCGAACGTAATAAGCGCCATTTAGAGCAACTTAGGCAATCGGGCGTATTAGCTATTTTACCTAAACCGTTTAATGCCGACGAGATCACCCGTGCGCTTAAAGCGACTCTGGATATTATTAGCGAGCAAGAGGTGGAACTAGAGCACTTTGATGTCACTTTACTTCGCGTGTTGGTGGTTGATGACAGTCGCTTTGCACGAAAACATATAATACGAGTGCTAGCGGGAATGGGTATTCCTGAACCTGTAGAGGCTGAAGACGGTAAACAAGCGATTGAAATGCTTAATAATCAATCATTCGATTTAATTGTTACAGATTACAATATGCCAGAAATGGATGGTAAAGAGTTAACTGAAACCGTTCGAAAATCGAATACGTACTCACATATTCCAGTTCTGATGGTCAGCTCAGAGGCCAACGATACTCATTTAGCTAATATTGCTCAAGCCGGGGTGGATGCCATTTGTGACAAACCATTTGAACCTGCAACGGTGCGCGATTTGCTTTTTAAAATCATGAGCTAACTCGCAGCTGTAAAAGCACTTTTTAACTAAAGTGCTTTTAAGTCGCTTTGCAGTAATGTAATGAAAAATTAAGTAACTTGGCACCAGATAAGGGCTTACTTAAATAAAACCCCTGAGCAATATCGCAGTTTAGCTCGTTGAGTAAATCTAGCTGCTCTTTGGTTTCTACTCCCTCTGCAACTACTTTTATTTCTAGGCTGTGTGACATAGCTATGGCCGCTTTTACTAAATTACAGTCGGCCTTGTTATCTGTTATCCCTGCAATAAAGCTACGGTCAATTTTTAGCACATCAAAAGGGTATTCTCGTAAGTAACTTAATGATGAATAGCCTGTGCCAAAGTCGTCCATTGACAGTTTTATGCCCAGCTCATCAATTTGCACTAAGGCATCATGAATTGAGGCTTGGCTATTCATTAGTACCCCTTCGGTAATTTCCAGCTCTAAGCATTCATTATTAATGCTATTTTTATGTAGAGTATGTTTAATTATATTAACCAGTTCCGGATCTCTGAATTGGCGCGGCGATAAATTAATCGCCATGGTATAGTTTTGCTGGTTAATTGATTGCCATTCATTCAAAAAGCGTAAGGCTTGTTGAAGAACAAATAAACCAATAGGCGCAATCAAGCCTGTTTGCTCTGCAATGGGAATAAATTCATCAGGGGTGATTTCCCCTAACACTATATTATGCCAACGTAGCAAGGCTTCAGCGCCAATGATGGTGTTTGTTTTTACATCTATTTGCGGTTGATAATAAAGCTCAAATTCGTTTCGCTCCAGGGCTCCATGCATTTGCTCTTCTATTTCAAAACGCCGGCGCATAGCAACGTTCATTTGCGGGGTAAAAAAAGAGGAGGTATTGCGCCCCATCGCTTTTGCTTGGTACATAGCGGTGTCGGCATTACGTAACAACACCGAGGCACACGTACCGTCTTTGGGAGAAATCGCAATACCAATACTTAATGTCAGTATTAAGTCTCTGCCTTCGAGCTTGAAGGGTTTTCTAAATGCTTGAAGTAACCGCTCAGCAATTGCTAAAGCATCATTTTCATCGTTTAAACTGGATATTAAAACAATAAATTCATCACCCCCTAATCGACCGACAGTGTCATTTTGCTTTAGTGTTTGCTGTAATCTAGCGGCTGCTGCAATTAACAGTTTATCGCCTACTTCATGCCCTAATGAGTCATTCACTTTTTTAAAGTCATCAAGGTCTAAAAAAAACACCGCTGCTTTTTCATGACTCTTTTGTACTTCCATTAATATTTGTGACAAGCGATCTAAAGACAAAAAGCGGTTAGGCAAATCGGTTAAGCTATCAAAGAGAGCCTGATGACGGATCAATTCTGCTGAGCGGTGTGGTTCGCTAATATCACGAATAATCACCATGATTTGGTTTTTTTTGGGCAGTAGGCGCAATCTCGCCTCATAATAAATTACGCCTTCAGGCATGCTCAATTCATATTCAAAACTGACCATACTGTTTTGAGCTATTGTTTTTTCTATATGAATTTGAAATTTTTCCGCTACTTTTTCAGGCAGTACATCAATCATTTTTTTACCAATAAACTGCTCAGGTGAAATATACAGGTCCTTACTATTATTAACATGGTAATCAGCAATGATGCCATTTTGCTCTAGTACAAAAAATAAGTCGGGAATGGCTTCAAAGATAGTCTTCAACATACTGGCATTAAATGTGGCTTCTGCTTGTGCCTTGTGAACCTCAGAAAGGTCAATATCAATACAGTACATTTGTTTGGTATTGTATTGATTAGTAAACATAACATGGCTTGAAAATACAGCCACATCATTACCCTCTTTATGTTTGAGGATAAGCTCTGAGGCGGGAATTTCAATATCATGCTTAATCCAATTACTATGGGCTTCAATTACGGGCTCTCGCATTGGTGTGGGTATTATTAAATCTTCGAGTTTTTTGCCAATGGCTTCCTGTTGCGAATACCCATAAAGCAATTCACTGCCTTTATTCCAATAAATTACACGCCGTTGCTCATCATAACCTTGCACCGATATAGAATCGACTGCATCAAATAGTTGATGCAACGGATCATTAGTAACATATTGATGGGCTGGCATATTATGGGCTTTATGGGGATCCATTAAATGGGTTCCAGTTATTGAATTACTTTATTTATATATTAGACATAAAGTTGAGATTTAGCATGGTAAGGGAGGTTTCAATGTGTGACTTTTCATTGATTTAGTCGAAAGTAATTTTAACAAAGCACAATTAAGTACTTTTAAAGCAAAGGCCAATAAAGATTGGCCTTTGGATTATCTTGTTAGTTGGTGGGCATTAAATAGATTTCGCGTACGCTATTACGCTGGTTGGCCTCAATAGCAAATAATACCGCATCGGCCACATCTTGTGGGTCGAGCTTATCGGGTTTTGCTTCATCAAAAAAAGGCGTATTTACCATACCTGGCGCAATAGTGGTACAGCGACCATGCCATGGTTTCATTTCCTCTGCTAAATTTTGACCAAAGCCATGTGCAAACCATTTAGTAGCACCATATATAGAGCCGTCAATGGGTCTTCTTCCTGCTGCAGAGCTGGTTAAAATAAAATGCCCTTGGTTTTCACGTAAGTGAGGCAAAGTGAGTTTTGCGGTCCACAACAACGCTTTAATATTAAGGTCAACCATGGTTGACCACTCATTGGGGTCGCCATTTTCGGTGCCAGCTGATGACACACCCATGCCCGCGTTAGCGAATGCTGCGTCTAATCGCCCAAACTTTTCAATGCCCTTACTTACTACACTCTCAAGCTCGCTAAACTGAGTGGCATCGGCTGAAACGCTAAATGCACTTTCATGGCCTAACTCATCAACTAGTTTATTGAGTTTATCTTCACTGCGCGCAGTTAATATTACTTTGTGACCATTATTAACTAATGTTTTAGCGGTCGCCTCGCCAATACCACTAGAGGCACCGGTAATTAAAATTACTTTATGTGTCATAGTTCCTCCAAAACAAAAAGCCCGCAGGTGCGGGCTAGAATTTATAAAGTTGATGCTTACTGAGCAATATCAAATGTCACTTCGGTATCTTCACCGGCTACAACCGCCACCGGCTTAACTTGATATAGGGTAAACGCTTCATCTTGTAGTTCGGCATCATCAATATGCGCGTTACAGGTATAACCTAGCTGATAATCGCCAGGCGTAATAAATGCTAGTTCAAATTCATATTGGCTAGTTTCATTGTTAAGTACCACATTTGCAGTAGCTAATGGTGCGTCTACAGGGGTTTCACCCTCAGTGACTTCGTAATTATCAAGTGGTAGCTCTACATCACTGTTATACAAGTAAACAGCATGGCCGAATGAACCATCTTCAGCGGCAACCTCAATGTTATCGGTTTCACAATTTGCATAAAGTGATTCGCTTACTGTACCTTCAATATCTTGTGACTCAGCAAGGTTTTCAAGACGAACTCCACGTGGTTTTAATACTATTTCGTTACCGCTTTGCGGCGCAACTAACGATTTTTTAAGATCAAATTCAAGTACAAAAGTGTTGTCCGTTTGATTCAGAGTAAAACCATCAAGTTGAATCTCACCGATTCCGTCATTGCCTTTTCGTTTTACGATTAACGGTGCAATGCTGTCATCTTCATAAACAACATGCGAAGTTTCGGTTAGGTTGTTTATATCACCATTAATTACATCAGCACGTATCCACGCGTATTCACCTGCAGGTACGTCTTCGCCCTCTAGTAAGGAAAAAATATCATCGCCAGTGTAATCCAATAAGTTAACCATTTCAGCTTCGGTTGAATCGCTGGCTTCACGTGTTTCGAAGCTAAAATCTTCGCCACCTTGTGAACGAAGGGTGATAGAGTCAAAAACTACATTAACCGCTTTTAAGCCTGTTACTGGCGCATCTGAAACTCCTAAACTGAACGTTGATTTTTGCGGATCGGTAGGAGTAATAGGGGAGTCATCATTTGATGAACCACAACCCGTTAATGCTAATAGGACGGCGCTACTAAGTAATGTTGATTTTAAGTTCATGTTAGGTTTCCAAATACTTTAAAGTATCACTCAGTATAGATACAAAAACTTAACCTAAATTGAATTAAAATTATTAATTACAGGAAGAAGATTTAAATACTGTGTATCTTCCCCCTATAAAAAAAAGCTTAGGCTTCTAATTGGAAGGGATAAACTGATCCCAAGCTCAGTAATTGTGTTAACTCATCAAGGGCTTGGTAGCTTTCGGTAAGTAAAGCAGGGTCTGCAAAGTCGTTGGCACCAAGCTTATCGCGGTAATGGCGCGTAGCCCAATCACATAATTGAGTATACTTTTGCTCATTTAAGATCACATCAGGATTTACCGCTGCTAATTCGTGGCTGTTTAATGCAACTCGTAATCGCAAACAAGCAGGCCCACCACCATTTTGCATACTTTGGCGCAAATCAAAAAACTGCACTTGATTTATGGGATTATCGGCAACAATTAGCTCTTCAATATACGCTTTTACAGCAGGGTTGCGCTGGCATTCTTGTGGGGCAACGAGCAGCATTGCATCGTCATTCATGCTAACCAGTTGGCTATTAAATAAATAACTACAGACGGCATCTTGAATACTCACTTTGCTGGTTGGCACCTCAATAATATAAAGCTGTTTGTTACCTACATAGGCTTCGCGGATATCGTCTAATGCTTGCGTTTGATTTAAAAACGCCTGTTGATGGCATAATAAAACATTGGCGTTACCCACTGCAATTACATCATTATGGAACACCCCTTGGTCAATCACATCAGGGTTTTGTTGTAATAGTATTTGGCTGGTATCTTTTATATTGTGCAATCGACAAATGGCTTCAGACGCTTCCAAAGTTTGCCTTGCAGGGAACTTAACGGGCTTAACAAGTTTACTGTTAAAGGCACTTGCACCAAATACAAATAACTCTAGACCTGTTTCACCATGGCTGTCGCACAGCCGAGTATGGTTTGCTGCGCCTTCATCGCCAAAAAAACCTTGCTCAGGCAAATGTGAATGGTGTGCAAAGTATTGTTCGTTATTAAACATCGCTTTGAGCAAACGTGTAGTGGTGTTTGGCTCTAAAGAGCGATGAAATTTATTATTTAGATTAGCCGCAGTGAAGTGTACCTTGCCGTCGTTAGTATCAGGTGAAGGCGATATGGTGGCTGCATTAGCGGTCCACATGGCAGAGGCAGAGTAACAGGCGCGCAATAAAATAGGATCAGCTTTAAAAGCTTTATTAATGACTTGCGCATCGTTGCCAGTAAATCCTAAACGGCGAAGTACATTTAAATCTGGGCGAGCATGAGGAGCAAACACCCCTTGGGTTAAGCCTTTATCATGCATAGCTTTCATTTTAGCCAGGCCCTGCAATACAGCTTCTTGCGGATTTGAAAAACTCGCCGCGTTATTTAACGAAGCAACATTACCATACGACAAACCTGCGTAGTTGTGAGTAGGGCCGACTAAGCCGTCAAAATTAACTTCTAAAGCATGCATACACGTTCCACTAACCAATTAAATAGTCTTTTACAATACAACGCTATGAGGTAGCTTGCAAAGTCTGTTCAAAAATAGTTTAACGCGAATAGATACGCTCTTTTTCACTGGTGGTATGCGTATTTGTTGGCTCATTTACTTGCCACACTGTGATATCTAAGCGCCATAAAAAATAAAGAGTGTTGTATAAATTAGACATAACTTTTCCTTGGTGTTGCTAACGTCATTAAGAGAGAAGGAAGAAGTATGCCAATTGTTAATTGAATATTTTATGAATAATAATCAATAAGTTAATTTTTTATAACTAAACTATAAAAAAGCTTAAGCACCACATTGGATAAATTTACGCTAGGTTTGCACTAACTTGGGACTGTCTTTAGCATCGACACTTTCATCTTCAGTCTGGGTGCTTAAGTCGCTAACGATTAAATCGAGTAACTGCATTAATTGCTGTGCTTGGTTAGTGTCGATACTGTCAAATTTACAGAAAATTGTTTTTGGAATATCAGCAGCTTTAAGTTTTAAAGATTGGCCGGTGTGAGTCAATTGCACCAAACGCTTACGCTTATCGTGTTCGTCCTTTATAACGTTAAGCAATGACTTGCTGGTCATCTTTTTTAATATTTGAGTAAGCGCGCCACCATCAATTGCGGTTTTATCGATTAGTTCGGCGATGGTTACTTCATCTTGTTCCCACAGCGCCATCATAACAACATACTGAGGATAGGTAAGGTTAAGCTCAGCTAGAGGTTCTCGATAGGCACGGGCTATGCTGTTAGACGCCATATATAAACGATGGCATAACTGATTTTTTAATTTTAACTGTTCAAACGACATCGTTTTATCCTTCATTTCAATACAGAGTATTTTAGTTTGCATGCAAAGTATTTGCAATCAGAATTTAGTTGTTCTATTATTTTGCACACAAAGTAAGTAATGTGAAAATTTTAAATCTTAGGAGTTCACTATGAATGTATTACAAAATGTAGCTTATACAGCAAAAGCAACGGCAACAGGCGGACGTGAAGGGGTAGCTAAATCGGATGATGGTCGTTTAGATGTTAACTTATCAACGCCTAAAGGGTTAGGTGGTGATGATGGGCAAGGCACTAATCCAGAGCAATTATTTGCAGCAGGTTATGCAGCCTGTTTTATTGGTGCGCTTAAATTTGTAGCCGGTAGCGAAAAAGTTGCTTTACCAAGCGATACTTACATTAACTCTGAAGTGTCTATTGGTGCTATTGAAGGCGGTTTTGGTATTGCTGTAAAGCTTGCTGTATCACTAGGTGATATGGATAAAGCAGCGGCGCAAGAGCTGGTAAATAAAGCACATCAAGTATGCCCATACTCAAACGCAACACGCGGTAATATTGAGGTAGAACTTTCAGTTATTTAATTTACCTCTTTATATTGTTTATAAAAACACGCCATGAGTGATCATCGCGTGTTTTTTATTCGCTACTATATTTTTAAATGAATTGAAAATAGATAAATTCAGTTACATTCGAAATTTCATATATTCACTATTCCATATGTTTGTTTTTTGTTTTATTGTATGTGCATAAACCAAACGAGGACGCTATGGAACAACTCAACCCACTACAGTTTTATAAATGCTTAGCTGACGATACGCGCTTAAAAGCCATGCTGCTAATTAGCCATGAGCAAGAATTATGTGTATGCGAGCTTGTGGCTGCCCTTGAGCTTAGCCAGCCTAAAGTATCTCGTCATTTAGCCCAGCTTAGGCAATGTGGCTTATTGAGCGATCGTAAGCAAAATCAATGGGTGTATTACAGTATTAATAAAGCCCTACCAGAGTGGGCTGAAAATGTACTAGCACAAACCCGTAGCGCTAATATTGAATTTTATAACGATGATTTAAATCGACTCAATGCAATGGGTAACCGCCCTGAGCGTGCAGCAAACTGCTGTTAATTAACTTTTAAAGGTATTTATCATGACAATTAAAGTAGGGATTAATGGTTTTGGCCGTATGGGGCGCTTAACATTGCGTGCTGCACTTGATTGGCCTGAAATTGAATTTATTAAAATTAATGATGTTGCTGGCGATGCTAAAACGCATGCACATTTACTCGAATTTGATTCAGTACATGGGCGTTTGGCACACAATGTAACAGCATCAGCGCACAGCTTTAGTGTAGGTAAACACACCATTGCTGTAACTAATAATAAAAACATTGATGATACTGATTGGTCAGATTGCGATGTAGTCATTGAAGCCAGCGGTGTGATGAAAACCACCGAATTATTAAATCACTACCTAGCTCAAGGTGTAAAACGTGTGGTAGTGACTGCACCGGTGAAAGAAGACGGTATTTTAAATGTAGTGATGGGCGTAAATGATGATTTATATAATCCTGATGAGCATAAAATTGTTACAGCGGCATCATGTACAACAAACTGTTTAGCGCCAATTGTTAAAGTACTACAAGAAAAAGTGGGTATTAAACACGGCTCTATGACTACTATTCACGATATAACTAACACCCAAACTATTATTGATGCCCCACATAAAGACTTACGTCGAGCTCGCTCATGTGGTACCAGTTTAATTCCCACCACAACAGGCAGTGCTACGGCTATTACGCATATTTTCCCTGAGCTTAAAGGGAAACTTAATGGCCATGCTGTTCGTGTACCACTTACTAATGCATCAATTACCGACTGTGTATTTGAGCTTGAACACGGTGTTACGCAAGATGAAGTAAACGAGTGGTTTTATCAGGCTGCAGAGGGCACATTAAAAGGGATTTTAGGTTATGAAGAGAAGCCACTTGTGTCTATTGATTATAAAACCGATCCGCGTAGTTGTACTATTGACGCGCTTTCTACCATGGTGATTAATAATACCCAGCTTAAATTATATGCTTGGTACGATAATGAGTGGGGATATGCAAACCGTACCGCCGAACTTATGCTAAAAGTAGCAAAAAGTGATGTAGTTAATTAGCCCAAGGTATTAACCATGTTTGCTCAACTTAGTGATTTACCTCAAGCGATAAAACAATATTTAATTATTACCGGTAATTATTGGGCGTTTACTTTAACCGATGGGGCGCTGAGAATGCTGGTGGTGCTGTATTTCCATCAGCTAGGATATGATGCACTTGCCATCGCTATGCTGTTTTTGTTTTATGAAGTGTTTGGGGTGATCACTAACTTAGTGGGGGGGTGGCTTGGCGCGCATTTAGGCTTAAATAAAACCATGAATATTGGCTTAGGCATACAGCTTGTTGCCCTAGCTATGTTATGTGTACCTAGTGATTGGCTGGGCGTTTTTTACGTTATGGCTGCACAAGCGCTCAGTGGTATTGCCAAAGATTTGAATAAAATGAGTGCTAAAAGCGCAATTAAGTATTTAGTGCCTGATGACGAAACAGGGCAAAGTAAACTATATAAATGGATTGCGTTACTAACCGGTTCAAAGAATGCGCTCAAAGGCATAGGCTTTTTTTTAGGTGGGTTACTATTAACTCTAGTGGGTTTTAAAGGCGCATTATTTGTCCTGATTGCTTTATTAGGCGTTGCTTGGTTGGTTAGCCTTATTTACTTAAAAGGTGATATGGGTAAAGCCAAAAATAAGCCTAAATTTAAGGAGTTATTTTCAAAATCCAGAGCCATTAATTTACTCAGTGCTGCGCGATTATGTTTATTTGCTGCACGTGATGTATGGTTTGTAGTTGCGCTACCTGTTTATTTGGCCGCTCAGTTTAACTGGGATCATTGGTGGGTAAGTGGTTTTATGGCACTGTGGGTTATTGCCTATGGAGCTGTGCAGTCACAAGCCCCTAAAATAACTGGTAATTCGGCTAATAAAATCGATGTGCTTAATAAGGCATACTTCTGGGCCATTGCTTTAACGGGGGTGACTTTTATATTAGCAGTGCTCATGCAGTTTAATATTGCTATTCATATTAGTTTGCTCATCGGTTTGTTAGTTTTTGGTGCTGCTTTTGCGGTTAATTCCTCTTTGCATAGTTACCTGATAGTCAGTCTTGCTAAAAGCGATGCAGTATCATTAGATGTGGGTTTTTATTATATGGCTAATGCAACCGGTCGACTGGTTGGGACAGTATTCTCAGGATTAGTGTATAAACTATATGGATTACAAGCTTGCTTGTGGGTAAGTGTTAGCTTGCTTTTTGTTGTTGTGTTAGTGACTCTGCGACTAAATAAGCAAAGTTAAATGGTCGTTGGCTATGAGATTAAGTTATCCATATTATTTTAAAATAATTAATAATATGTTGTTTAATTTGGTCTAAACTAAAAATAAATAAGTAAAGCAAGGTAGTTATAAATGCGGGAAATAGCGTTAGCAAAAAAGTTATTATGGATAAGCGTCGGAAGTATACTTTTAACGGTAGTACTATTTTCAGGCATACTTTGGTCTAAACTCTCATCGAGTAATGCCAACACTTCTGCAGAAGCTGAGACTCTAATTGTTAATGAGGTGGATGGGCGATTAACAGCAAATGCAGCCGCCTATGGTGAAAAAATTGCCGCCTTTATTAATGAAGCTTACCGAATACCTTTTTCACTTGGTAGTATTTTAGAAGATGCCGATAAAGCCTCAATAAAGCGTGATTCAGTTGTTTCTTTAAATCGTTCAATATTAGAAAGTAATGATGTTATTTCCTCTATTTATTCACAGTTTGAAAAAAATGGTTTTGATGGTAAAGATAGTGAATTTACTCAAGGATACAATCACTCTGTTGCCGGTGCTGGAACATTAGAAATTTATTTCACTAAAAATAGCAATGGTTTGGTTGAGCAACAGGTTGTGGAAGACGCGGAAGAAAAATACGCGGATAAAATAAACGAATTTGGTTTACGTGAGGCAGAGTGGTACTTGTGTGCTAAAGACAAGCTAAAACCATGCATTATGGAACCCTACTTGTATGAGATTACACCGGGTTACTCAGAAATGATGACCTCACTTGTTGTCCCTGTTATTAAATCAGGCAAGTTTGTAGGCGTTACAGGGGCGGATATAACTTTACCTGTATTTCAAAAACTAACAGAAGAGCTTTCAAAGGCGCTTTACGATGGCAAAGCAAAAGTAACGTTACTTAGTCATTTGGGTTTAATTGTTGGTACAAGTCATTACAAAGAAAAATTAGGCCGCCCACTAAAAGAAGCTGTTAGCGCTAAAAGTTATGAGAGTTACAAAGCACTAAAAGGCACTAAAGGAATAAACAAACAGGGCGCTGAAATAATGGTGTCTTACCCGATTGAAATTAAGCTTGCTGATGTGAAATGGATGCTGCTAATTGAAGTACCCGCTGAACTTGCCTTTGAAGGACCTATTCAATTAACTGCGGGCATGTCTGAGGCTGCAAAAGAGCTGGGTGTGATTATTTTGATCACCGGGACTGTGATTGCGGTATTGGCATTTATAGTAATGAAGCTTGTAGTAGGCAGTGTTGTGGCTCCTCTTAGACAAATTCAGGAGCGGGTTGACAACTTAGCAAGCTCTGAAGGTGATTTAACACAAACTCTGCATGTTGATACTCACGCTGAGCTTATAGCTCTGGCTGGAGGATTTAATAAGTTTTTATCAAAACTTCGTGAATTGATCAGTGAGCTTAAAGCGGTCTCAGATCAAACCAAGCACCAAGGTGAAGTTACCTCAAATATTGCGGTAGAAACCAAGCATAATGTGCAGGCACAGTTTAAAGAAATTGAAAGTGTGGTTACTGCAATGAACGAAATGAGCGCGACAGCACTTGAAGTGGCAAAAGCTTCAGAGCAGTCGGCGCAACAAGCTGATGAAATTAACACCTTAGTGGTTAGTAGCGAATCGAGCTTATCATCGGCTATGACGCAAGTTAAAACCATGTCTGAAGAAATTAAAGAAGCTAATCAGGCAGTAGAAAAAGTAGCATCGCGTAGTAATGATATTACTCAAATACTTGATGTGATCCGAACTATCTCTGAGCAAACTAACTTACTAGCACTAAACGCAGCTATTGAGGCTGCACGAGCTGGGGATCACGGACGTGGTTTTGCCGTTGTTGCTGATGAGGTTAGAGCTTTAGCATCTAAAACGCGCTCCTCAACCGATGACATTAGTAGTTTAATCGATAGCTTACTTTCAGAAGTGGGTAATGCATCAACTGTTATCGAAAAAGGTGTAGTACGCGCCGAAACTGCAGTAGATGAAACCTCAACAGCTTTTGATGCACTGCACAGTGTGGTTGTGAAAGTAGATGAAATAACCAATCAAATTACTCATATTGCAACGGCTGCTGAAGAGCAAAGCTTAGTCACCGAAGAAATAAATCGCAACTTGACGATAATTTCTGATGCTGCTTCACAGCTTTCTGATTTATCTGCTCAAGCAGGCGATAGCAGCGAAGAGTTAAATAAACTAGTTGCGCAGCAAGACTCTGAGCTTAATAAATTAAAAACCTAGACGTCGAACTTTGGTTTTAAATTAAAAAGGCAGCTAACTTTATTAGCTGCCTTTTTATTTTAAGCTAAAGACTCTTCATGAGTGAAAACATGTTTTCGATCATTGGTTTGGCCAACTTTTCTACATTTGGTCGATTAAAATAACTACGTAAGCCAGTAAATTGTATTTGGAAAAAACGAGCATAATCTATAGCCGAGGTATTTCCACTGAGCTCTTTATTAGCTATAGCGTTTGTAAATAGTTCAGTAAGGTAATGTTCAAAGTCTATCATCAGCTCTACGCTGATTTGATAAAGATAGCTGTCTTTATCAACAAACTCATTATTTGCCTTAACTAACATGCAGATAGAGCTTGGAGTATGACTTTGTGAGGAAATAACAACATATTCTACAAAGTCTTGCAGTGCTTCAAGAATACTGTTGCATGATACTAAACGTTCATCTATTAAGCTTTGCATTTGCTTGGCATAATTTTTTATCGCTTCACAATATAAACCTTCCTTAGAGCCAAATGCCGCATAAATGCTGCCTGGACGCATATTAATTGCATCTTGTAAATCGCGGGTAGATGTAGCATGAAAGCCCTTCTCCCAGAATAATTGACTAGCGGCATAAACAACTTGCTCGCGTTCAAATTTAACTTTATTGGCCATGATAGTTTCTATTAAGTTGAGCAACTGTTCAATTTTAACTTGAGCGATCGCTCAAAATCAAATAGTATGTGTCTCGATGTTACTTAAAACTATTTTTTAATTGGAGTTAGTGATGGCCGAATTTACCTTATACACACAAGAAAATGCATCAGAAGAAGCACAACCTCTATTGGCAGACTCTATTGCTGCTTTTGGTATGTTACCCAACCTTCATGCTGTAATGGCTGAGGCGCCAACCTTACTTAAAGGCTACCAAGTACTGCATGAGCTATTTCAAAAAACATCGTTTAACGCAGAAGAGCTAACAGTGGTATGGCAGTCAATTAATGTTGAGCACGAATGCCATTACTGTGTACCAGCACACAGCGCAATTGCCGCTTCAATGAGAGTTGATCAAGGTATTGTTGATGCGCTAGTTAATAAAACGCCACTGGAGGATGTAAAACTTGAAGTTCTTCGTGAAACAACCCTTGAGATGACACGCGAACGAGGTGTGCTAAGCCAGTCACAGCAGGATAAGTTTTTTGCCGCTGGCTATACAAAGCAACAGCTTTTAGAAATTGTATTGGGTCTTGCGCAAAAGGTGATGAGTAATTACACCAATCATCTTGCAGATACGCCAGTGGATGATGCGTTTAAGAAATTTGTAAAATGATAGGTTAGCCACTATTTAGCCATTAAGTTATATCGATTTAATGGCTAAATAATTTTTATAAAAAGATGAAGCTGTTTATTTAAATTTAACGTCTTTATTACTGCGATAGTAAGTGCGAACTTCCGGTTTAGTCCATTCACCTTTTTTTAAATAAGAAGTAGACACAACAAACTGTTGGTCTTTAAATTCACTGGTTGATTTCACTTTAGTGATCCCTTCTTGGCTACCAGTGACATCTTCATAGGCCACAAATTGTGTTGGGCTCAGTACTTTCATGACGCCTTTAGTATAAAAGCCAGCTGTTGTGAAATAATAGAAAACAAGTGACTGTTTTTTACGATCATAGAAAATCATTGATTCCCCTCCATACTCACCCTCATTAATAGAGTGTGTAGTACGAATGGCTTTACCATTAAGTACGCGCTGCCATTTACTCACATCTTGAATGCTTGGCTCACCTTTTTCGGTATTAAAATCAGCTTGCCAAGTGCCTAAGTAGGGCGTGAAAATCGCAAGTTCTGGTGCTAGTGACTCTGTTTTATTATTCGCTAGAGTGCTAAATATAGATAGCGATAACAGCAGCATCGCGGCCTTTAAATATGTCATAATTAACCCGAGTGTTTATTTATTATTCTTATTATAGGCGATTATTTTTTGATAAAAAGTACCTTAATTATATTTTCGAGCGTGTTTATAGCTGTATTATGGCTTGCTTATTTAAATCATAAAATTGAGATGTTCGTACCGATATATATTTCACTACTCAGTGGTATTACATTTTTATATTATGCGTGGGACAAACGAAAATCAGTGCAGTCGAATCGCAGGCAAGTAAGTCGTATACCTGAACGACATTTACATCTCTGTGCTCTATTAGGAGGATGGCCTGGTGCACTTATAGCGCAGCAGACTTTAAGGCATAAGTCACAAAAGCGTGTATTTATAGTGATATTGTGGCTGTGTATAGCGGTGAATTTAAGCTTGGGTAGTTATGCATGGTATGTTTATTATTAATGTTTAATGCCTTTATTCATTAAAGGCATTTCACTTTCTTAAACAGTCTATTGCGCTGATTGGCTTAACTGTTTTTCATCGAGCTCTATAGTTAAAATGGTTTTTTTGTCAACCGTTACCCATTTTCTATAAGTTACATAGCCCGCTTTACTTACTTCAATATCATACTTACCTGCATCTAGTTCAATTGCATCTTGATATACAGGCACTATATTCATTATCCGTACTCTAGAATCAGCTGGGTTAGTAATAACCGTAAGTGATATTGGTGCACTTTCTTCGCTCACTTGAGGGGTTGGCTCAATAACGACATCTTCAGTTTTGCTGGTTTTAGATGTTGCTGAACAGCCTGAGAGTATGAGGGCTGCAGCTAGTAAGCTTAATTTTTTCATAGGTACTCCATTAATTATAAAAACTCTAAATATGTAAAATCTTGGCGGAGTGTATGATGATATGAATGCACTCGTCGTCCTTGACTTTGTTATCTGTATTTTGATTTTAGTCTAATAGCTATGTAATCGTTATTCAATCACCGCTGTGCTATTTTTGAGCAATAAACATATGCTCTTTTTAAAGCATATTATCTAAAGACTGAGTAATCGCTTCACTTTTTTCAACTAAGCGCTCAGCAGCTTTATACATTCTTTTTTTCATTAAATCGTTAGCTGTGCTGATGTAACGTCTCGATAATTCTTTTCTCAACGAGACTAAAAGTGAGAAGTCATTCGGTAATGCTGTTGATTCAGACTTAATAAACTCTTCAAACTCCATTAACGCTTTATGATCTTCTATTGTTTCTAATTGAGCCGAGAAACGTTGAAACTTAGGACCATAAAACACCACTGCATCGGCACGCGGAAAGTCGGCTTGTTCGCCTAAATTAACCTTTTGCTGATACGCAGTTAATGCATTAATAGCAGACTCTCGCTGCATTAAATTTGCTAGTAACTCATCCGCTTTTTTGTTGTTTGTAAAAACGATTTTACCCACGTTTAAGAGAACTTTTTGGGTGATCACATCGTCACTTTCTATAGCGGTATTTAACGCAACAGTGAAATTATCAAGGTGAAGATCTGTTGGCTGATAACGGTAAGTTTTATCAACTTCTTTTAAGTCTGAAACTAAGTGAGCAATGCTATTGGGCTGCTCTTCGTTATAACGCGACTGTTCAAGTAATAAATCGATTCTGGCTGTAATATCAAAAATAATTGATTGGCGTTCTCTAAGTACACTTTCTAATTGCATCGATAGTTTTTCTGAATCAGGGTAATAATCTAATGCATCAGAGTAGACGGCTATGATTTTATCGAAATCTTTAAATTTACGACCTGCAATATTATTAAACTGATTAGCTTCATCATTAAAGCTCTCTAATATGCTTTGCTGGTTTGATCTTAGTAACCCTTGTTTAAGCACTTCATATTGTGGTGGAATTTGTTCAAGTTTATTTAAAATAGTTGGCCCCTGCCAAGACATCCACGCTTCTACTTGTTGGTTAATCGCTTTGGCATTATCGAGTTGTGCCTGTAATTGTTTTGTATTATCTGAGCTTGAGTAATAATTTTGCGCAATTAAACCAATAATGGCGATACTGGCGACGCTTGCAAAAATGGCTGGCTTTAAGTTTGTTGTGAGACTTTTTAAAATGGGCTCTAATGATTCAAGCCTTTGATTCGCATTTAAAACTAATGCTTTATTTAAATTGTTCCACAAAAGAATAGGGCAGTTACTTGGTTTTTTAACTGCTGTATTTTTAGGTACTTTGTCTGCAGCAACACGGTTAAATGGGTGTTTACTACTAAGTAGTTCATAGGCAATACAGGCAAAAGAAAAAACATCGTCTTTTACTGATGCTTCACTACCCTTTAATTGCTCAGGACTTGCATATGTTGGGGTGTAGCCGCCAATAGTTGCCAGTTCACTGTCATTTTTTACAGCGTATTGATCGTCTAAGCTTTTGTGTTTGGCAATACCAAAGTCAAGCACCTTAAGGTTGCCGTTAGAGTCAAAAATAATATTTGAGGGCTTAAGGTCGTTATGAATTACGCCTCGCGAGTGGGCATAAATTAGCGCATTGGTTAATTGCTCTAAAATAATTTTTGCTTTTTTAAACGCTAAACCTGAGGGTTTATTACGTTTAATAATTTGTTCCAGTGTTTCCCCTTCAATTAACTCCATAGTGACATAATATAAATCGCCATCAGAATCTGCTGAGTACACTTTTACAATACTTGGGTGGGAAAGTTGCTGTGTTTTTGCTGTTTCATCTTTTAGTAATGAAATAGCTTCTTCAGAGCTTGAAAACTCTTCCTGAAGTACTTTAATTGCTACCGTTGCTTCTGAGCGATTACTGCTTTCTAAAAAAGTATCGCGCGCCCGATAAATGTAGCACATACCGCCTTGGCCAATCAGCTCTTCAATTAAGTAGCGGCCAGATATTTTTTTGCCAAGTAGGTTTTGCTTGCGAATGTTTGACGTTTTTTTTGTGTTTGAGTCTAGGGAAGCAATCTGAGTTTTATCGTTGTGATCATTAGTACTACTCATAAAAAATCCTTTTATTGTGTTAAGTTAAATAATTACAAAGGTAAATATTCTCTGCTTATCTATCAATTTTCCCTCTGATATGAGTTTGTATTTTACAAAAATATACAATTATAGCAATGCCTGAGTGACATATTGTTGTTGGTAAATTTCCCTTACAATATATTGAAAAAGTCGGTTTAAAGCTAGAAGGGGTCTCTAAACAGGCTGTTTTTGGCCTAGTTATAAAGCATTACGGTAAAATCTTTCATCGCTGTGTAATGTGTTTATCAAACATCTTGTTTTAGAGACAAAATCAAGAGCGCAATATTTTCTTGTGTTAATTTCAATGTTGACAATAGTTTCGCTTCTACTTTATCCTGTTCACAATAACGATATAAGGGACTGACTTATCAAATGGAACTGATACTAAACATCACTAGTTATCACAGACTTTCGCCTGAAATAGAAGCCACTAAAACTGTAACAGATTCATTAACTTTTGGTCGCTCTGAAGCGTGCGATTGGCATTTACCCGATCCCGAAAAAATAATCTCAAGTAAACACGGTATAATAGAAAAAGAAGGTGACTCTTTTTACGTATACGATAATTCAACTAATGGATTATTTATTAACTTTGCTGTAGCGCCGCTTGGTCAAGGCAACAAACAACGTTTGTCAGACAGTGACGTATTAACCATCGGCGATTTTCAAGTCAATGTAGTGCTAACATCAGATCAACAAGCTGATGTGAGTAGTTCTGCTCCAAGTCATTTTCAATCAGTAGATACTTTCGCTACGCAAAACTCTCAACCGGCTGAGCAGTCTATACCTTCATTCGATGACTCGATTATGAATGAGTCGATGCCTGAGATATCAGTGACTGCGCAACAAACAACAGATAATCATATTCCTGAAGACTGGGATGAATTAACGCGCCTTATGAATACCGATGACTTTGACATTGGCAATAATGTTAGCAATTCATCAGCACCTGTTGATACTCCTGCGCCTATTCAAGAACCTCCTCGTTCAAATAGCCACGCTAATGAGCACAAACCTGACAAACAGTCTGCACCAATAAAGAACGTAGTTCAAAATGACAAGGCGTTATCTGATGCGTTTTTAAAAGGGTTAGGGATTAAAGATGAGCTTAAAAATTCGTTAGATAATGAAAAACTGTGGTTTGAAATGGGCCAAGGCCTTAATTTATTACTCACTGAGCTTATGGAATCTTTACGTCAACGCGCGATTGTAAAAAACAAATTAAGATTGAACCATACGATGTTTCAGGCTGAACAAAACAATCCATTAAAATTTTCTGCCAATATTGATGACGTTATTCAGAACTTGTTCATAAAAAATAGTGCAAGCTTTCTGTCTTCGAATGAATCTATTAAAGAAAGCTTTATAGACACACGTAAGCATGAGCATGCTTTACTCGCTGGTGCAGATGGTGTGTTAAAAGGGATGTTATCGCAGGTTTCTCCCATGCAAATTAATCAACAGGCAAACGATAATTCTAACGTGTTAAAAATTATCCCTGGTCAAATAGAGTCTAAATGCTGGAAGTTATATCAAAGTTTATATGATGATATTTCTCAGGAAGTGAACACTAAAGGCGCCATGGCAATGTCTGATGATTTTTTAAAGGCATACAACGATCGAATCAAAGAAACGCACTAGAAAGGAAAGTAAATAATGTACAAAGTTAAGCTCTACTTATTGAGTTTTAGTTTACTATTTTTGGTTATGGGATGTACTACGATGAATAAAATCGTACCTCCTTCTACCGATCTGATCATTAATGTATCTAAAAATGTTAATCCAGATACGTCAGAACGTCCTTCTCCAGTGGTAATGAAAATTTTTGAGCTTAGCTCAAGAACTATTTTTGACACGCAGGACTTTTTTAGCTTGTACGACACACCAGAAAAAATCCTCGGACCTGACTTATTAAAAAAAGATGAATTAGAACTTCAGCCTGACTCAATACAACAATATAAAATGAGCCTTAATCGTAATACTCGTTACGTTGGGGTTGTTGTTGCTTATAGAAATATAGATCAAGCAAGGTGGAGAGCGGTTATAGAAGTTGACCCTACCGGCTATGACGATATCAATGTTAATGTAGAAGCAATTGCGACATACATGAGAGAGCAATAAAAAAGGATTTTTAAAAATGGGTGATAACACTCGTGTTGCTTGGACTGAAGGAATGTTTTTAAGACCTCAGCACTTTCAACAAGCAGATAAATATATTTCTAATGTTATCAAGCAAGTATGCAGTGGCAATCTTGCGGATCCGTGGGGAATAATCGATATAAGTATTGATAATGAATTGCTTAACAGCGGGCAGTTTGCTGTAGACGCATTATCAGCAATCACTCCAGATTTATTACCAATAGATATGCCTCAATCAACATCATTACCTGAACCGCTAGTGGTTAATAAAGATGTTTTTGATGAGATTGTTTATCTTGCTATCCCTGCGCTAAAAAATAGCGGGATTAATATATCTTCAGCCGACGATAATACAGTGACTCGCTATAAGCTCAATGACTTGTCAGTGAGTGATGATTTATTAGGGGCACAATCTCAGGAAATTATTCAAGTTGCGAAAGTGTATAGCAAATTGATGCTGTCTTCTGATGATCATTCAGGCTATATCGTATTACCTTTAGCTAGAATTATAGATGTGAGTAGTGAAGGGCAAATAAAGTTAGATGCTAAGTATATTCCTCCTTCTTTAAAAGTAGGGCAATGCAAACCTTTATCAGGGCTGGTCAGAGAAATTGGCTCAATGATAAAGCAGCGCGCTGAAAGTATAGCCGCTAGGCTCAGTCAAGGCTATGCAGGGAGTACCTCAGTTGCAGATTTTATCATGCTGCAAACACTAAATAAGTATGATGCGATATTTAATAACTTGCTTAGTGTCAATAGCTTACACCCTAATGTATTTTATAGTCGTTTAATTGAGCTTGCGGGCGAGTTGTCAACTTTCAGCACAGCTAATAAGAGGGTACCTAAATTACCTAATTATGATCATACTAATTTAGGACAGGTATTTAATGAAGTGGTTAACTTTTTATACCAATCGTTAAGCCATGTTATTGAGCAAACAGCAACTGAAATTAAACTTGAGCAAAGTAAATTTGGTATTTCTTTTGGTGCGTTAAAAGACAAGTCAATTCTCAATTCAGCTCAATTTGTTTTAGCAATCAAAGCAAGTGTGCCACATGAAGAATTAAGAAAAATTCTGCCTTCGCAAATAAAAATTGGCAGTGTAGAAACTATTCGAGATCTGGTAAATAACCAAATTCCAGGTATTACGATTAGCAATTTACCAACAGCACCAAGACAAATTCCTTATCATGCTGGTTTTCATTATTTTGAATTAAATAGGCATGGTGAACATTGGGATAAATTACGTTCCAGCGGGGGAATTGCTATTCACCTCTCAGGAAATTACCCAGAGCTACAACTAAGCCTTTGGGCGATAAGAACTTAACTTTTTAAAAGGAAGAGTTTCAATGGACGAAACCATTATCAAACCTCGCCCAGGTCGATTAGGGCGAAATACGCCAAGTAGTAATCCGGCACAAAATGATGCTGATAAAACAGTGATGTCGGTCGAGCCACCTTCTTCAAAGCCATTAGGTAGTAACAAAGTATCGATATTTAAAAATCCTTTGTTAGAAGCAGCAACCGATTGTTTTTCTCTTGTAATTTCAATTAATCAATCGCTTGAAATGAGCAACCTCGCAGCGCTTAAACATCGTTGTGTTGAGGCAATCAAACGATTTGAAGTGGAAGTTCGCAATCAACACTTATCAAAAGAAGTGATCAATAATTCGCGCTATTGTTTGTGTGCCATTCTTGATGAGTCTGTATTGAACTCAAAGTGGAGTTCAATGGAATGGGCAGATGAAAGTCTACTTTCTACTTTTCATAAAGAAACATTTGGCGGTGAATATTTTTATACGTTACTTGATTCAGGCTTAGGTCAACCAGAAAGAAATCAACAGTTTTTAGAGTTGCAATATCACTGCTTAAATTTAGGGTTTAAAGGTAAATACCGCCTAGGTGCCGGCGGTGATACAAAAATCGAAGAATATCGTTCACAACTTTATCATTTATTAAACCAACTTAATGGGCCAATTAACAACAAGCTGTCTCCAAACTGGAAGCAAAGAGTAGCAGCCGGTGTTGAACTGAGAAATCAAGTTCCGCTATGGGTTATATTTTCTGTATTGGGGCTAATATTATTGATGATCTATTTATCAATAAATATGAAACTAAATAATGATGTTGTTGCGATTAATGAAAAGCTAGCCGGTATTCACCCCTTAGCAGTCAACCAGACGGTTGATAAAAAAGATCAGCAATTACGTGTCCTTGAACAGTTGTTGCAAACAGAAATTAAAATGGGGATTGTTGCCGTTGCTAAAACCTCAGATGGGATCCGCATTACAATCAACAGTGAAAACTTGTTTAAGCAAGGAGACGCGCAACTTCTCCCTTCATTCCAGCCTATTTTAGAAAAGTTAGCGTTAAGCCTAGAAGGAACTAAAGGGCGAGTCCTCATAACAGGTCATACAGATGATTTACCAATTAGTACTGATACGTACCCTTCTAATTGGCATCTATCTTTAGCCAGAGCAACACAAGTTGCTAATTTAATGGCTAAAAGCACCAACTTGAGCGGTCGTCTATGGCCAGAAGGAAAGGGCGCAGCAGAGCCTATCGCCAGCAATTCAGATTCAGCTTCTCGGTCGTTAAACCGCAGAATTGAAATCGATCTATTATTTTAATGAGGCTGTAATGAGTTTCTCACAAAAATTTAAGAAAATAACCTACGCACTAACGTCTCGAACCGCTATGTTAATTATCGGTTTTTTAGCCTTATCATTATTAATTTGGTTTGGTGGTCCTTTAATTGCAGTGGCCGATTATGTTCCGCTTGCCGGTGTCGCAGCAAGACTATTAACTATTTTATTGATAGTACTCGTTTTTTCAGTAACCAAAATTTATCGCCTTATGCAGCAAAGCAAACGTGATGAAAAAATGGCAGATGAGTTAATAGATAATAACGATGCAAACAGTAGTGAAGTTAACGAAGAAATAACCACCCTAAAAACCAGGATGAATGAAGCCATAGATTTACTCAAGGACGTAAAACTATTTAAAGGTAAAAATATATACCAATTACCTTGGTATATCATGATTGGTCCACCTGGCGCAGGTAAAACAACGGTTATTCATAACTCAGGCCTAGATTACCCATTAAAGGATAAGCTTGGGGTTGATTTAGTACATGGTGTTGGTGGTACGCGCAATTGTGATTGGTGGTTTACCAATAAAGCGGTATTAATCGACACTGCAGGGCGTTACACAACGCAAAGTAGCCACGCTAAACACGACTCTAGAGCATGGGAAGGCTTTCTCGGCTTATTAAGAAAGCATCGCCCATTACGCCCTATAAATGGGGTAATGATCAGTATGGGGATTTCTGAACTTATGAGTCAGACCAAAACTGAGCGAAATCTTCATGCGCGTGCTATAAAACAACGCCTTCAAGAATTACAAAACCAGCTTGGTATGACATTTCCCGTCTATGTTATTTTTTCTAAAGTAGATTTAATTGAAGGATTCAGAGAGTTCTTTGGCGAACTTACTGAGGAAGAATGTGAGCAAGTTTGGGGGATCACCTTTGAGCTTGATTTAGACAAAGATACCCAAGTCGATGCATTCAATAAAGAATTCCACGCTTTAATTTCTAAACTTACAGAGATGTTAAACCGTCGATTGATCAATGAACGTAATGAAGCTATTCGAGCTAAAATCTTTGAGTTCCCCAGACAGTTACGTGTGTTACAAGGCGTTGCTGATGACTTCTTGAAAGAGATTTTTACTCCTAACGCTTATGAAGAGTTACCTATGTTTAGAGGCGTGTATCTAACCAGCGCCACTCAAGAGGGTACCCCTTCGAGCTTTTTAAATGATGCAAGTGCAGATAAAACCGATTACATAAACCAATCTAAAAGCTTTTTTATTAAAAACGTTTTAGAGAGCGTTATTTTCCCTGAGCAAAACTTAGCAAGCACTAACAAACACCATGATAAACAGAATAAGTGGCTTCGAATTGCTAGTGTGTCACTTGCGTGTATTGCTTTGTTCGGTTTTTCAATTTCTTGGTATTTCAGCTTTGCGTGGAATAGCAACTTAATTGATGCAACAGATGAAGCAGTTGCCACGTACCAAGAACTAGACTCATCTTCTTTTGATAGAAATAATCTACTGGTACTAAATGACAGACTAAATGCATTAAGAAACTTGCCAGCAACCAATGCTCAGTTAATTGATCCTGAAGATGCATCTTCAGTTGGCTTTAATAAGCTTACTGAAATTAAAGAGTCTTCTGCTAATGCTTACAAACGTTCTTTGCAAACCTATTTAGAGCCCTTCATTGCAAACACGTTAATAAAGGAAATGGAGGCTCACCCAGAGCATCTTAGCTATTTATATGAAACGCTCAGATGCTACTTAATGCTATTTAAACCTGAATATTTTGAAAGTGAAGATATTTCCGTTTGGTTTAGTGCATATTTAGATAGAAATTTGCCTGGTGATTTGAACATGCAGACGCGTAATGAGTTGATGAATCATATTGCTGCGTTGTTAAAAGAGGGCGTAACACAAACCGAAATAGATAATCAGGCGGTTCGCGTAGCTCGTGCAGAACTCACTAAACTACCGATTGCAGAAAGAGCATACCAGCGACTTCAAGCTGATTTTCTTGATAGCAGTATTCCGCCTTTCAGATTAACCGATATTATTAGCTTTGAAAGTGCGCAAAAATTTACTTTTCGTAATAATGGTGATTTAACGCGCAGTATTCCGGGGCTATACACTTTTAACGGTTTTCATGGCATTTTTAATATTGAAAAAGGAAAAATGCTTGGCAACTTAATGGCCAGTAGCTGGGTGTATGGTCAAGAAGCCTCTGGCACGTATGATATTTCTAAAGCAGAGATAGAAAAGAAGCTAGAGCAACGTTACTTTCAAGATTATATCTATTATTGGCAGTCGTTTTTAGATGACTTGAGTCTTAATCAATACAGCTCACCTGCTGAGGGTGTGAATATTACTGATGTATTAGCCGGCTCAGAAGCGCCAATAAAAAATATCATCAATGCAGTTAAAAAGAATGTTCAACTAACTAAGCTACCTGTTTCTGAAAATCAAAAAGTCGCAGGGGATATTGCGGCTAATGCAGCTAAAGTTGCGATGCAAACGAAAGCAAATCGAATCAAACGCTTCTTACCTGACGAAGCGCCTAAGTTTGAGGTACAGCTACCGGGCTATCAAGTCGAAGAGGCGTTTGAAGATATTATCGATATAGACATTCAGCAGCTTGATAATATTCAGAAAAACTTAAGAGAGTTGAATATTTATCTAACTAAACTTGATAGAGGCGATCAGCTTAAATACTCAATTAAAGATCAAATAAGTGGTAAGAGTAAACCGAGTTTTATTCGCCAATTAGAGTACCAAAGTAGTGATTTGCCTTATCCGTTTAATAGTTGGTTGCTTGATATAAGTAGAGATACTAGCAACATCACCAAAAATAGTGCTAACAGACATTTAAATGAAATTTGGAAAAGCAAAGTGTTGCGCGAGTATAACGCGGCAATTGTGGGGCGTTACCCATTTGCTCCACAGGCAGAAAAAGAAGTCAGCATTAAAGACTTTACTCGCTTCTTTGGCCCCAATGGCACCATAGATAACTTTTTTAATAGCTATGTAGCTCCGAGTGTGGACATGAGCTCTAGCCCGTGGAAATTTGAAAAAGATATTGGTATTAGCAATAACACCTTAAAAATGTTTGAGCACGCTTTCAAAATTCAAACCGCATTTTTTGAACGTGGTAGTGATACACCCCGAATTGAGTTTGGCTTACGTACTTTTAATTTAGATAAAACGGTATCTAGTTTAATGATTGAAATTGATGGCCAGTCAATGATTTACCGTCATGGTCCACTCAAGGTTACAAACTTTGTATGGCCTGGCGCCAGTGGCCAAAGTAAAACTCGCGTTGTGTTTACACCGCCAAACGGTGGGCGTTCAATTAACACGACTTATCAAGGCGAGTGGTCACTTTATCGAATGCTAGATGAGCTCAGTGAAAAGCGCAGCAAAACCCGTCAAGATCTAGAGTTACATTTCTCTTTGATGGGGAACAACGCAAAAGTAGAATTACTGCCTAGCTCAATCAGGCATCCGTTTTGGAACAGCAGTGTAGAGAAGTTTTCATGTCCGACCCGATTGTAGATATTGGTTATCTTGGCAAGGTGCCTTGTTTAGGCGACTTTGTTCAAGATAACGTAACTAAAGAGTTTTCAGAGCATTGGGAGCAATGGTTACAAGCTGCCATTGCTGTGAGCAAAGAGCAACTTGGTGATGTTTGGCAAGAAAGCTACCTAACAGGCCCTGTTTGGCACTTTGCCTTAAGCCCCAATATTGTGGGTGATACTGGCATTATGGGTACGTTATTGCCCAGTATGGATGCAGTAGGCAGGCACTATCCACTAACAGTAACTCGTGCAACTCATATTGCTCCGGTTGATGTGCTTCATTCTGGTGTTTTTTCATTAGAGTACGAAGATGCTGTTCTTAAAGTACTTGATGGCTCTGTGGATTTGTTCTCTTGGCGAAAAGAACTAGCCAGTACATTAAGTGAAGTTGCTGCAAATAAAAAGCAAGTAAGTTATGCCAATTCAAAAGATAAAAACAAACAAGCAGTCGCACTAGAGTTTTCAGGTACAGAGTTAAGCGATCATATTTTACAAGATGCCATGCATGCTATTTTACATAAAAAGTATGGTGATTATAGTGTTTGGTGGACACATGGTTCTTGTAATATAAAACCGATGGTACTGATCACTTCAGCTTTGCCGCCAGTTAATCAAGTAGCCGCTATGCTAGATGGACGTTGGAAGCATTGGGAATGGAATTACACACAGGTAAAAAATAGTGATTAGCAATTTAAGTACAAGTTATGCCATTACTCATAGAGGTGCAGTGAGGCAGCTTAATGAAGATGCGCACGTAGAAATTAACAGCCATAACTTATGGGTTGTGGCTGATGGTATGGGCGGGCATGAAGCGGGTGAAGTTGCTAGTCAATTAGTGGTTGATGTGATTAGAACTACCGTTGAAAAGCTCAGGTTAGAAGACTTAACCGTAAACCATATTGTTAAAGCCATAGAAGATGCAAATAAGCAATTAAATCAATATAGCGCTGAATACTTAAGTAATAAAACAGCAGGCAGTACGGTAACAGCTTTGTTTGTTAAGAATGAGCGCTATTACATATTATGGGCTGGTGATAGCAGAGCCTATTTATTACGCAATGGTAAACTAAAGCAAGTTTCTCGAGATCATAGTCAAGTTAATGACTTAATCGACGAGGGAATGATTTCTGTTGAAGAAGCTAAAAACCATCCATTATCTAACGTTATTACTCGTGCTGTGGGCGTAATGGATGATGTGAAAGTTGATGTAATTGAGGGTGATATAAACAAAGGCGATATCTTTTTATTATGTTCAGATGGTCTTACCGGTGAATTATCAGATGAAGACATATGTTTGTCATTAGAGCCCAGTAGTATTATTGATTCAGGAATGGCTTTAATGCACTCCTCGTTAGTCAGAGGTGCTAAAGATAATGTGACTTGTATTTTAGTGAAATATGATGATGTAGATGCCAATCAATCGATACAATCTTGCAATATACAAGATGAGGCAACGATTCCATTGTTCACTAAGTAGCTGATTAAGCCTGTTTTAGTATATTTAAGAAAAAAAATTGTAAATATATCAGGAACAAAAAAACTGTTATTTCAATTATTTATAAAATAACATTAGCCAGCTTATCGGCACAATGGCGCTGAAGCTTGTAATTTAATTTAAAGAATGTAATATTATTCACGCTCTAAGCTTTAGAGAATATGGATAATATTTAGGACAATGGAATGTTTTTATTTGAAGAGTATATTTCCCCTATTTCAGATACTGAGTTTGCAGGTAGTGATCCGCGCTCAGATGTCTCTCCAACGTCTACTTACTACGCCTTAAAAGATTTAAGAAACCAACTTCGTGCGGCTGAAAGAAATGCGTTAGTCGATGAAGAAGGAATTGCTTCGCTTTCTCGAGATTGGATTCCGTTACTTGAGCAATGTAGTGAGGCAATTAAAACCGAAAGTAAAGATATAGAATACCTAGCATGGCTAATTGAAGGCTTGTGCCGCGTTCATGGCTTTAAAGGCATTGCGTTTGGTTTTAGTGTTGCTAAGCACCTTTTGGAACATCATTTTGAGTCACTTTATCCAACACTTGATGACGGTGATGAAATTTCAGACAAAGTGTCTGCATTAGTTGGCTTAAATGGCAGTGCTGGTGAGGGTACGTTAATTATTCCAATTAAAAGTATATACATGACAGACAGTGTCAGTATGGATCCTTTTTCTTTTTGGGAATATCAGCAAGGTTATGACATTTCACGTTTAAGTGATGAAAAACGCGAAAAGAAGATAACCCAAGGTGCCGTTGATTTTGAACAGCTTGAAAAAAGTGCAGCCGAAACCAGTACTGAGTTTTTTGTATCTTTAAAAAATGATATTGAAGATGCGATAGAAAAGTTTGCCGCTTTGAGTGAAGTTATGGACGAGGTAACGGGTGAGCCACAACCTACGTCTAATATTAAACAAGCATTAGAAGTGAGCTTAGCTGCGGTAAACCATGTTGCAGCAGATAAACTTGAAGCAGCAAAAATTGCATTAGATAAGGCAAATGCTGAGCCTGAAGAGGAAGCGGTTGAAGATGCGAGTGAAGCAGACGCAGCGCAACCTAAAAAGCGTGTCAGTGATGAGATTGATTCGAGAGAAAACGCAATAAAAAAACTTCAAGAAATTGCGACATTTTTCAGAAAAACTGAACCTCATTCACCAATGTCTTACACGATAGAACAAGTTATTCGATGGAGCGAATTATCGCTACCTGAGTTATTAAATGAGTTAATTACAGATAGTGATGCTAGGACTGGATACTTTAAGTTGTCTGGCATTAAGATCAGCGAAACTGAAACATAGTAAAAGGAGTTCTCAATGAGTATCCATGATAAGTTAAAACGAGTTCGTAAACCAAGAGTACATATCACTTATGATGTGGAAACTGAGGGCGCGGCAGTAAAAAAAGAATTACCCTTTGTAGTAGGTGTAATGGGTGATTTTTCTGGTGATAACACAGAAGCACTTAAACCACTAAAAGATAGACGTTTTATTCAAATTGATCGTGATAACTTTAATGATGTTTTAAAACGTATGAGTCCTTCTCTGCGTTTAAAAGTAGACAATACATTAACGGATGATGGTTCTCAGTTTGAAGTTAACTTGAACTTTAAGTCGATTGACGATTTCGAGCCTGCTGCGGTTGTAAACCAAGTAGAACCTTTACGCAAATTGATGGAAACGCGCAACAAGCTGCGTGACTTGATGACCAAAATTGACCGTTCAGAAGAGCTTGAGAATGTACTCGAAGAAGTATTAAGCAATACAGCAAGCTTAGACTCGATGGCTAAAGAACTTAACTTAGAGGAGACTGATAAATGAGCACTGAACAATTAGCAACAGAATCAGAATCGGTATCAGAAGTAAGTTCTTCACTATTAGAGCAAGCAATTGGTGCGACTAAACAAACAGAGTCGAGCCGTGCTGAAGAGTTACTAAAAACATTAACCGAAGAAGCATTAAAAGGCACAGTTCAATGGAATAAAAACATGACTGTGACGTTTAATGAAGCTATTCAGTTAATCGATCAAAAAATATCCAAACAGCTAAGTGTGGTGATGCACTCGGATGAGTTTCAAAAACTTGAAGGCTCATGGCGCGGTTTACATCACTTAGTGATGAACTCTGAAACAAGTTCTACATTAAAAATTCGTGTTTTAAACATGAAGAAAAAAGAGCTACATAAAGATTTGAGTAAAGCTGTTGAGTTTGATCAAAGCCAAACCTTCAAGAAAATTTACGAGTCTGAATTTGGTACTCCGGGTGGTGAACCATATGGCACTATCGTAGGTGACTTTGAATTTACTAATCACCCTGAAGATGTTGAAACATTAAGCTTAATGTCTAATGTGGCTGCAGCTGGCTTCTGTCCATTTATTGCTGCCTCTTCACCGTCTTTATTTGGTTTTGATAATTGGGAAGAGCTTACTAAACCACGTGATTTAGAAAAAGTATTTGAATCATTAGAATACACTAAATGGCGCTCATTTAGAGACAGCGATGATTCACGCTTTGTATCACTTACTATGCCGCGTTTCCTTTCGCGTTTACCTTATGGTGCTGCTTCTAAACCTGTTGAAGAGTTCAACTACGAAGAGTTTGAAGTTGAGCCAAAAGACGGTCGTTCAGTGAGCACTGATAACGGTGATTACTGTTGGAGTAATGCAGCATACGCTATGGCAACTAACATGACCGCTGCGTTTTCTCAATACGGTTTCTGCACTGCTATTCGTGGTGCAGAGGGTGGCGGTAAAGTGGAAGGCTTACCGACTCACATATTCACTAGTGATGATGGTGATCCAGATCTTAAGTGTCCAACAGAAATTGGCATTACAGATCGTCGTGAGGCAGAGTTAAGTCAGTTAGGCTTCTTACCTCTATGTCACTATAAAAATACTGATTATGCTGTTTTCTTTGGCGGTCAAAGCTGTCAAAAACCAAAAATTTACTCAACGCCTGATGCCACGGCTAACGCTGCTATTTCAGCTCGTTTACCATACTTAATGGCAACTTCTCGCTTTGCGCATTACTTAAAAGTAATGGCACGTGACAAGATTGGTAGCTTTATGGAAGCTGAAGACGTTGAATCATGGTTAAACCGTTGGATCCTGTCATATGTAAATGCGACAGAGGGCGGTGGTCAAGACATCAGAGCACGTTACCCTCTTGCAGATGCAAAAGTATCTGTAAAAGAGATCCCAGGTCAACCTGGTGCCTACAACGCTGTTGCTTGGTTGAAACCTTGGTTACAAATGGAAGAACTAACGTCTTCTTTACGTCTTGTAGCTAAAATCCCAGAGATCGGTTAATAATACCGCTCTCTCGCATTAAGGATGATGCAATAGAATGAATCACGAAGAGTTTTCATTTATAAATCAAGACTTCACTTTTCAACAAAAGTCACAGTCTCGAATTAGTGATAATGACGCTTTGCTCGATAGGTTTTTAAATGAAAAAAACCTAGATAAAGCGTTATTGTTATGGCTTGAAGGCTCTTCTGATTCTCCCCTTTCTTGGAATAAGGAGTCTTTAAGTCCTTATTTACAACGTGTAATTATTGAACTCGATCAGCTTATTTCATCGCAACTCAACCACATAATTCATGCTAATAGCTTTCAACGTTTAGAAGCTAGCTGGCGTAATCTATGGTGGTTATTATTACAAACAGAGCAACAAGACAAAGAAAAAAAAGTAAAAGTTAAATTGCTCAATTGTGATTGGTCAACGCTCTCAAAAGACGTGAACAAAGCGATTGATTTTGATCAAAGTATGTTTTTTCAGTTACTTTATCAAAACGAGTTTGACAGTGCCGGAGGCGAGCCTTTTGGTATTGTAATTGGTGATTACGAAATTAGTAATGGTTGCTCAGCAGGCACTATTTACAACGATATTGATACCATAAAAGAGGTATCAAGAACGGCAGCGGCTGCATTTTCTCCTTTTATATGTTCGGCATCGGCTAATTTATTTGGTGCTGATAGCTTTTCAGATTTAGGTTATTACTCTGATTTATTTAATCAGTTTGAACAGCCTGAATATATAAAATGGCAAAGTTTTAGAAAAATGGAAGAAGCGCGCTTTATGGGCTTTACATTGCCTCATGTATTAGTCAGGCCGCCTTATGTTAATGATGGCAAACGCCATCAAGATTTTTACTTCAAAGAGCAAATAAAAAATCCAGAAACAGATATGTTGTGGGGCAGTGCAGCGTATCAATTCGTATCAACAATAATTAGAGCTTACTGCGATAGCGGTTGGTTTGGTCACATTCGTGGTATAGAGCCAGGTAAAGTCTCTAAGGGATTAGTAACAGGACTTGCTCGTGATAGCTTTGCAAACGATACCTATCAAAAAGAGGCAAAGCCGCCACTTGATTTATTAGTAACCAGTAAGTTTGAAAAGCAATTTTCTGAGCTCGGTTTTATCCCAGCTTCTTCGGTTACAAATACGGAACATATTGTTTTTTACAGTAATGCATCGGTTCAAAAAACAAAAAATTACGACTCAAGTGCTGCCAATATCAATGCGCGCTTATCG
Organism: Pseudoalteromonas sp. 2CM39R; assembly: GCF_023161845.1. Lineage (NCBI taxonomy): Bacteria > Pseudomonadati > Pseudomonadota > Gammaproteobacteria > Alteromonadales > Pseudoalteromonadaceae > Pseudoalteromonas > Pseudoalteromonas sp. 2CM39R. The sequence goes on along the minus strand of NZ_JALNTM010000003.1, from coordinate 563,838 downwards.
TCTATGTTGCAATACATTTTGTGTGTATCGCGCTTTGCGCACTATTTAAAATTATTAGCCCGAGATCGTGTCGGTTCTTATAGCACAGCACAGGCCTGTGAGAGAGATTTACAGGCCTGGATAAATAACTACACAACTGCGTCAGATTCCGCGTCTGAGCATATCAGAAGCAAATATCCACTGAGTAATGCAAAAATAAAAGTAAGTGAAAATAAAGCAAACCCGGGGCATTACTTTTCGGTTTTGCAGTTACAGCCCCACTTTCAGTTAGACCAAATGGTCTCGAGTATTAAGTTAATAACAGAGCTCAGTCCTCATCATAAAATAAAGGAATAATCATGAAAAAAATACACAGTTTAATTCGCGAGGGAAAACTTGCTGATGCTTTATTATGCTGCGCTACCGAGTTGCAAGATGAGCCTTTAAATTTTGACATTAGAAGTATTTATTCTGAATTACTTTGCATTAATGGCGAGCTTGAAAAAGCAGACAAACAACTCGACTTTATGGTGCAAAAGAACCCAGAGTTTGCTGTAGGTGCAGTTAACCTTAGACATTTAATTCGTGCCCAGCAATCGCGCGTAGATTTTTATCAAGGTAAGGGGATTCCTAAACTTTTTCATGAAGCCAATGAGCTAGATACCTTGTTTTTAAAAATGCATGTTGCTTTGCTTGAAGGTGAAACATCTGAAGCAGCCAGTCTTGCACAACAAATGGAAGCGCTTCGCTTGGAGAGTGTTGAAGACGAGCAATCAGCAATTCGAGATTTAGATGATAGCTTAAGTCCTTATTTAGAAGTGCTAGGCACGAATGGCGAGTTTTACCTGGCTAACTTTAATGAAATTGAAACATTAAAAGTAGAACCTGTAACGTCATTATTAGAGGGTATTTGGTTACGCGTTGAAATTACTATTAAAGACGGCCCATCGGGTACCGCTCACTTGCCACTAGTTTACGCAAACTCAAATACAGATCTAGAAAAGCTAGGCCAAGTATCTGATTGGGAAGAACTTCAAGACGAATTTATTATAGGTAAAGGAATGAAAATGTTGTTTGTCAACGATGAAGCCATCACTGTTCCAAACCTTAAAATAAACGTCCTAGAAACAGCTGAGTAAGCATAGTAAATAATTATGATAGAGCATAAGCAGCAGCTTCAAGCATCCATTTTAGATAGGCTCATTGACGATGAGCCAGACTTTCAGGATGCCCCATCTCGTACTGAGGGGATCAGCATTAGTGAGCTGAGAAAAAATGTGCGCAGAGACATAGAAGCGCTGCTAAATGCGCGAATTCAATGGCACACGTGGCCAGCACAGTACGCAGAGTTAGCAACATCCTGTTTATCGTATGGTTTACCTGACTTTTCGAGTATGTCGGTGAGCTCTCACGAAGGGCGGGCACTGCTATGTGAAACCGTTAGAAATACAATTTTGAAATTTGAGCCTCGGTTCATTGAAGTTGAGGTATTTACTGACGATGAAGTACCCGTAAATAGAGTATTAAACTTGCGAATAAACGCTTTACTATATGCAGATCCAGAGCCTGAGTTTATTAGCTTTGACTCTGAAGTTGAGCCTGTGAACTTAGGGATGAAGATTATTGAGGCTTCTTTATGAACGATGAATTATTAAAATATTACAATCGTGAATTGGCGTTTGTTCGTCATATGGGTAAAGACTTCTCTGAAAAATACCCTAAAGTTGCAGGGCGATTAAAGCTAAGCGATGATCATATTGAAGACCCTCATGTATCTAGATTAATTGAATCGTTCGCATTTTTAACGGCTAATATTAGGCAAAAGTTAGATGATAGCTTTCCTGAGCTTACTGATGCTTTATTAGGGCAAATGTTACCTGACTATCAAGCGCCTATTCCTTCAATGTCGGTGGTTAAATTAGAGGCTGAAAACCTCTCAACCACGGGAGTAGTCATTCCAAGAGCGAGTGAAGTTGAAACCAATGTTGAGTCAATGAAGCAATGTAAGTTTCAAACCTGTTATGAAACTTACTTATGGCCTGTTGAAATTACCAGTGCGCAATTTGATAACAGTCCTTTTGTGGCACCAAAACCACGTTGGCATGAGAAAGCAAAGTCAATTTTCAAACTTGAGCTAACCGGTGAATACCCGGGTGTATCACTGGCTGAAACTGGGCTGGAAAAATTACGATTATTTATAAATGGCCAATGGCATCATACGCTTAAAGTGTATGAATTATTGTTTAAGCACGCTATTGGCATTGCTTTTGATAATGGTGATGAGGGTATAAAGTACCTTTCTAAAACTCAACTTAAAGCGGTTGGCTTTGATGCAAATGAAGCGGTTGTACCGTATTCGCAGCGATCAAGTGCCGGCTATCGCTTACTCGTCGAAAACTTTACCTTTCCTGAAAAGTTTCGTTTTTTTGAACTTGAAAATATTCACTCATCGTTGCCTAAAAATTCTAATAAATGCACAGTGTATATTTATCTTGATGCTGAATCTTCAGAGCTTGAAAAGCAAGTAGACAAAGACATGTTCTTGATGGGGTGTACGCCCATAATTAATATGTTTGAACAAGAATTAGAACCTATTCGCCCTGAGCTGAGCGAATACGAATACCAATTAACGCCGCGTTATATGGACTCTGAGATTTCAGAAGTAATTGGTATTTCAGAAGTAATTGCCTTTGACCATAAGGGAAATAAACAAATAGTTTGTCCGTTTTATGGACAAACGCATCCACGATACCAAGGCCACGATGATTTGTTTTGGCATATCCGCAGAGAAACTGCCTCATGGGCAGGGGGTTATGTTGAGTCAGGCACCGAATCGTTTCTATCATTGGTAGATGCACGATTTGAAAATAGCGCTATGGATTATGCTGAAGGGAACACGGTCCTAACCGTACGTGCTAATTGCAGTAATCGAAACCTCCCTGCGAGCATGCCTTTTGGAGACGATGAGCTAGGCTTATTAATGCCAGAGCGCGGCGATGTAATTAAAAAAATTAGATGTTTAATTCCATTTACTCATGCAGTTAGACCGATATTAGCCGATGCAACACGTTGGCAATTAGTTAATCATTTAACGCTCGACGCGTTTAGTGGAGATGATGCATGTAATAAGCTTAAAGAAGTGCTACGCCTTTATGATTTTAGAGCATCTCCGCAAACAAAAGGCCTTATTGATAATATTTACCGTGTGGTTGTAGAACCCGCAACGGCTCGTGTTGTGCAAAAAGGGCGAGTAAGCTTTGCAACGGGAAGTGAAATTGAAATTACCTTCGCCAATGATGACTTTTCAGGTAGTGGCATGTTTTTCTTTGCCTCTATCCTCGATCATTTCTTTGCGCAATTTGCAGCAATTAATAGCTTTACTCGCGTTAGTTTAAGGCTAAAAGAACAAGAGCAAGTGTATTACCAATGGCCTGCGCGAGTTGGGGAAAGCCCGTTAATATGATCCAACATATTATTTCTCAAGCGTCACAAGTTGACTTTTATAAAGCAGTTTTCATTATTGAAAACCAGCTGAAAAAGCATGGCTTGGAGTATCGCTACGTAGGGTATGACAGTAGTCCAAAGCAAGAGTTAATTAAGTTTACCGCAACTCAAAAATTTGGTTACCCAGGTAACGCTATCACAAAATTAGAACAAGCAAGCTTTGAAGATGGCTTACATAAAGTCAACATGCAGATCTCTTTTATGGGATTAACGGGTTGTTCGGGCGCTTTGCCTCAATTTTATAGCGAACTGGTGATGCAGCGTCTTCGCTATAAAGATACAACCATGCGCGACTTTTACGACATGTTTAATCACCGTTTGGTGTCTTTATATTATCGAGCGTGGAAAAAATATAAACCGTCTTTAAATCATATAAATAAAGATAAAAACAAAGACCCATACACGCAAATATTAGGGCTTTTAAGCGGCGGTTATGATGAACATCAGTTGCACTTTTCAGGCCTTTATAGCCGAAAAATTCGCAATGCTTTTGACTTAAAAAGTGTACTGAGCTCATATCTTGGCTGTGATGTTGTCATTAAACAAATGATAGGTAAGTGGCACGATTTGAAGCCACAAGAGCAAACATGTTTAGCAAGTGAACGCCTTTATGAGGGACAACATGCCCGCTTAGGTGTTGATACGGTAATTGGTAAAAAGATATGGGATATTTCTTCTAATATCGAGATCCATATCAGTACCCGCGATTTTGATAAAGCAAAATCCTTGTTACCTAAAGGCAAGTTATTTGAATTAGCTAAAAAAATTGTCAAAGACTATGCCGGCAATGCTATTTCATTTCGACTTGTTATTGAGTCAGATTTTCAACAACTTGATGCGGTGCAGCTGTCAAAAAGTGAATGCCAACTAGGCGCAAATAGCTTTTTAATGGCGAGTAAAAACACCCCTAAATTTAACCCTACTAAGTTATCGTTTAAAGGATAATTAAAATTAAAAGGAACAGTGTATGTCAACGATGACATTAAACAAATTAGTTGAGAAACTAAGCCCAGATTGTAGAAAGAGCTTAGAAGCAGCGGTCGCAATTTGTAATAGCCGCAGCCATTTTACGGTTGAATTAGAGCATTGGCTGTTAGCTATGATTGAGCAGCAACTAGACGATGTTAGACTCATATTCGGTGCTTTCGATATTGATATTGATCAGGTAAAGCAAGATTTAAATCAATCATTAGAGTCATTTAAAACGGGCAGTGATTCGTCGCCTAGTCTGTCGGTACATGTTACTACTTTACTTAGACAATCATGGTTAAGCACCAGTATAGAATTTACTGATGAGCAAATTCGCAGTGCTTACGTTATTTATACGCTTACAAAAGACGATACCTTGTCTAGTTTAGTAACGCGTTGTAGCAAGCTTTTCAATAATATAGAACCTGGACAACTACTACATGCATGGCCTGAAATTGTTGCCCAATCGCAAGAGCGTAATACTACCACTGCAAGTGCTACAACACCTGCAAATGGTTCATCTAAAACACCAAGCTTAGATCAATTTACCGTCGATTTAACCGCTCAAGCAAAAGCAGGAAAAATAGACCCAATTTTAGGTCGTGATTTCGAAATACGTCAGATGGTAGATATTTTAACTAGACGTCGTCAAAACAATCCAATATTAACGGGTGAAGCGGGTGTAGGTAAAACCGCTGTGGTTGAAGGACTTGCCCTAAGAATCGCTCAAAAAGATGTACCTGCAGTATTACAAAACGTTAAGTTGCACAGCCTAGATTTGGCTTTGCTGCAAGCGGGTGCGGGCATGAAAGGTGAATTTGAAAATCGTTTAAAGTCGCTAATTAATGAAGTGAAAAACGCTGTTGATCCTGTGATTCTTTTCATAGATGAAGCTCACACTATGATTGGTAGTGGCGGACAAGCAGGTCAAAATGATGCTGCTAACTTACTTAAGCCTGCTCTAGCAAGAGGGGAGTTACGCACTATTGCAGCAACAACGTGGGCTGAATATAAAAAGTTTTTTGAAAAAGATGCAGCACTAACACGTCGCTTCCAAGTGGTTAAAGTTGAAGAGCCAACACCAGAAAAAGCGGTTGCTATGCTACGTGGTTTAGTTCCTGTGATGGAAAAACATCATAAAGTGTTTATTTCAGAGCAAGCACTTGAAAGTGCAGTGCATCTATCGCACAGATACATTACTGCCAGACAACTACCCGATAAAGCCGTTGCATTGTTAGATACGGCATGTGCTCGTGTTGCTATGAGTCAAGCATCGACACCTAATGCGATTGAGCAGTTAATTAACAGGCTTAGTGAAATTGAAGCGCAAGTTTTAATGTTAAATCGTGAGCAAAAAACCGGTTTAGATCACAGCGAACAATTATCAGCACTTAAATCTGAACTAGTTGAGATTGAACAGCAACTGGAACCATTAAATGAGCAGTTCAATGTTGAGAAGGATATAGTTGCCGAGTTAAACCAAGCGCTAGAATCGATTAATACCAACGATGCAGACTCTTCTGCTGAAGTACTTGAGCAGTTAAAAGAAAGCAAGCTTAAGCTAGCCTCGTACGAACATAATATGGTGCATTGGCAAGTTGATGAAGAGTTGATTGCACAGGTTATTTCTGATTGGACTGGTATTCCTGTTGGTAAAATGCATGAAGATGAAATTCATGGCATTTTAAATTTAGCTGAGCAAATGAAACAACGTGTAGTTGGCCAAGATCATGCGCTTGAACTTATGGCTAAAGTGGTGCAAACCTCCCGTGCTCAGCTAGCAGACGAAAGTCGCCCTAATGGTATATTTATGCTGGCAGGCCCAAGCGGTGTTGGTAAAACAGAGACAGCGCTTTCACTAGCTCAAGAAGTATATGGCAGTGAAGATAACGTAACAGTTATTAATATGTCTGAGTTTAAAGAAGAGCATAAAGTGTCATTACTTCTTGGCTCTCCTCCGGGTTATGTTGGTTATGGCGAAGGCGGTATTTTAACCGAAGCAGTAAGAAGAAAACCATACAGTGTGGTGCTACTTGATGAAATGGAAAAAGCCCATCCAGGCGTGCAAGATATTTTCTATCAAGTATTCGATAAAGGTACGATTAAGGACGGCGAAGGTCGCGATATCGACTTTAAAAATACCATCATTATTATGACCTCAAATGTGGGTACTGATACCACAATGAGTTTATTTGAAGATGAAGAAAGTAAGCCGAGTATTAAAGGTTTATTAAAAGCATTACAAGATGATTTATTAGGCGCATTTAAACCCGCATTTTTAGGGCGCATTAATGTTATTCCTTATATTCCGTTAAGTGATGAAATTCTGACCCAAATTGCAGCGCTGCAAATTAGCAAAATTATTAAGCGTGTTAAAAAGCATTATGATGCGCAATTAACGTATAACGATGACGTGATTGAGCACATTATTGCTAATTGTCAAAATGCCGGTTCGGGTGCAAGAAATATTCACACCATATTACAGAATAAAGTACTACCACTATTGTCTGAAATTTTGCTTTCGAGCATGGTTGATGGTGAAAAAGTGACATCTATCTCATTGTTAATTAAGGATAATGAGTTTGATATTGAGCTAACTAAAGTTAATTTAAAATAACCTGTTTTTATGGTTGTTTCTTTAGTTTTAGAGCATTATAATTCGTGTGTCTTATATAGAAACATGGAATTTTTGAGACATTGTCTTCATCTAGGGAAAGGAATTCTGAAGACCTTTTCATTGCTGTTTTAGAGATAATGATTTCAAGGAATTTTGGGTAACCAAAGTAAACGAATCCACATAATGGATAATATTGTTTAATAAAAAGGAGCATTATCAAATGCAAGCAAATACATATTTAAAATACGGTTCAATCAAAGGCGAAACTACTGCCGAGTCTTTCAAAGATTTAATTACAGTTTTATCTTTAGATTGGAACGTTAGCCGTGAAATTAGCTCAGCGACTGGTACAGCGATGGATCGTGAATCTAGCTCTACTCGTCTAGGCGACGTGACTATTACTAAGCTTCAAGATAAAGCATCTCCGGATCTTTTCAAAGAAGCAACTATTGGTAAAGGTCTACCTGCTGTTTTCCATATCACTAAACAAGGTGATAAAGTTGAAGAAATCATGAAAATCGAACTTACAGATGCCATGATCTCTAGCTACTCAGTATCTGTTCAAAACGACCGTCCAATTGAAACAATCACTATCAGCTACACTGAAATGATGATGACTGTTACACCTACTGACGATCAAAACAACATCACTGCACCACTAGTATATGGTTACAGCGGTGTTAAAGGTCAACAAATGTAATATTTGTTACCCGATTGTAGCTCTGGGCTTATGCTCAGAGCTTTTTTTGATCTTCAGGATGGGAAAAGCAAGGAATGCAAAAAGCAACACAAGATAAAAACGTAATTCAAATTAGTACCCCTGTTGGTAAAGACGCCCTTTATTTAACGCGCTTCGTTGCACAAGAAGCCATGTCAGATTTATTTGTTATGTCGGTCAATATGTACACCATAGGCCAACAAATTGCACATGAAGATCTGGTTGGCAAGCCGGTATCGATAAAGGTAAAAAATGCCGAAGGTGGGGGAGAGCGTTATTATCACGGTATTGTGAGTCAGCTTGTTTCTAACGGCAGTCGTACTGCGGACGTTGATGAACAAAAAAATTACATTGATTATCAAGCTACCATTGTGCCTTTTGCCGCTTCTATGCGTAATCGCAAGAACAGCCGCATTTTCCAAAAGAAAACAATAAAAGATATATTTGCTGATTTGTTTGGCCAACACAATGTGGCTTTTTCAGACAAAACCAGTAAAACCTACCCCAAATACGAATACTGTGTGCAATATCAAGAGTCAGATTTTGACTTTATCCAACGCTTATTACAAAGCGAAGGTATTTTTTACTTCTTTGAGCATACAAAAAGCAACCATACATTAGTTTTGGCAGATGATATCACTGCCTATGAAACGTGTGGTGAGGCAAAAGTTGTTCATTCAACTGGCCATTTAAGCGAATCTCATGTTTCGCGTTGGCAAGGCGGATTAAGCTTAGCGCCAGGCAGCTTTAAGCGTTTAGGCTACGATTTTAAACAGCCATCGCGTTACCCTGATGCAGAGCAAGCAAATGCCGAGTTACCTACGCAATCGGTATCAGAAATTTTTGAATATACAGCAGAAGCAGAGTGTCATCCTCGCGCGGCTAATTTGGCATCTGTACAATTAGAGTCGCTACAAAGAGATATGAAGCTCTCAAGCGGGCGTAGTGACTGCCGCTCATTTTCTGTTGGTAAACTGTTTAGTTTCAAAAAACATGAAGACCCACGCCTTGAAGGTAAAACCTTTGCTATTACTTCGATGATGACATCGATTGTAGTACCAAACCAATCAGGCGCTTTACAATCATCAAGTGATGAAGTGTATTCTAACCACTTTGAATGTGTGCCAAAAGACATTCCATACAGAGCGCAAGTGAGCAAAAAGAAACCGGTTATCAATGGCGTACAAACAGCCATAGTAACGGGTGATAGCGCCGATGAAATTATGATTGACCAATATGGCCGCGTAAAGGTGCAATTTGATTGGGATCGTGAAGGTAAAAAAGATTCTAAAAGTTCATGTTGGATCCGAGTTGCACAAAACTGGGCCGGCAAAAAGTGGGGCGCATTTTTCTTCCCTCGCGTAGGACAAGAAGTTTTGGTTGATTTTATTAATGGCGACCCAGATCAACCTATTATAAGCGGTGCTGTTTATAACGCAGACTTAATGCCTCCGTACGCATTACCCGGCGAAAAAACGCAAAGTGGTATTAAAACTCGCTCAACTAAAGAAGGTGGAGCAGATAATTTCAATGAGCTGCGCTTTGAGGATAAAAAAGGCAGCGAGCTTGTGTATATGCAAGCCGAAAAAGATAAACAGCTTTACGTTAAAAACGATCAAAACGAAAAAATAGATAACGATCGTAATGTTGAAATTCTTAATAACGATAATCTTAACGTTACAAAAAACCGTATTGCGGAAATGGGTGAAAACGATACCTTAAAAGTAGGTAAAACACTTAATATTGAAGCGGGTGACGAAATAGTGATAAAAACAGGCTCTGCGCAAATTAAAATGAGCAGTAGTGGCAATATCACTATTGAAGGTACAAACATTGATATTAAAGGCAGTAATGTAAAAGTAGATGGCAGTGCCATTACCTTATCTGCTGGTGTAATTAAGTTAAATTAATGATGGAAATAGTCAATAACTTTCAATCAGGATTCAGAAACGGCATTGCAAATAACGGGCACGTTGTTTACTGCCGCTATGGTTTACCGCATTTAGTGTGTTTACCAATAAATAGGCCAGATGATCCATTATTAAGCCCTGCTTTAAGTCATTTAAAAGCTATGAATGGCTATTATGCACAGCAGTTTTTTATTCATTTAAGTGATTCACTTAATAGTGAAAATGTAATTTCAAATTTATATCAATATGCAACTCAAAGCACAGTGGCACTTGCTGATCACAGTAAAGATGAGCTAATTGAAGAAATTTCGCTATTAGTGACGACTAACAAGCTACTAGTTATTCCACTGTATGAATAGTATTTCATAAACAAGCAAAGATACGACAAGGAGTCAAAATGGGTAAACCCGCTGCTACAATTGGTCATATGCATGTATGCCCTAAAGTGACCGCTAAAGTGCCACATGTGGGTGGACCTATAGTAGCCGGCTCTGGCAATGTGTTAATAGGTGGCATGCCCGCGGCGCGCAAAGGCGACATGATAGTGTGTATTGGCCCGCCAGATAGCGTAAAAACAGGCTCGGGGAGCGTTAAAATTAATGGCAAACCCGCCGCCAGAATGGGCGATGATAGTGGCCACGGCGGAAAAATCGTTGTGGGCAACCCAACTGTTTTAATTGGTGGCTAACTTTGCTAGCGACCTATTTAAGTGATCATCAAGCACAATTACTACAAATTAGTAACGCTCAATTGTGCCCGTTTACGTGTGTAGGTCATGTTCGTTATTTAAGAAAAACCCTATTAGAAAGCTGCTGGGTAAACGCAAAAAACAATAATCAAAAAAATAATTTTGAATTGCCCACCACTGAGCAACTAGTCGAAATAATAACTAACACTAAAAACGATGAATTAGTTGCCCAAGCATGTATTGAAGTTATGGCTAACTTGCCACAAAATAAAAATATTATATTTATAAATGAACTGCTTAATCAGCCAGCGCTGAGTGCTTTTTTTAAAATCATTATAAATAAAGTGGTTATTCAACAGCATAGCTTTAACTTAATTCGGCTATTAAATTTAAACACCTTGTTTTTTGCTTACAGTGCTGATGATGAAATTCCGCCGCAAACACTGGTCACTATAAATCAAATTACCAGCCTTGCGCAGCACCACGGGCCACAGATATTAACGGCTATTTTTGATGCATTAAGTGAGCAAGCCCATCTATCTCCCTTAATGTCGTTATTTTTGTTGTCGTTAAATTTTGAGCAAGTAAACAGCTTAAGTAATCATGCCAGTAATACCTTATCGGTTGATCAAACATTGCATATTTTATTACAAAGCGGTTTTGTAAAACTGATTGTTTTAGCTAATTCTTTGCTATCACAGGTAGAGCAACCCGCGTTAATTATTGCGCTAATAAGGCGCATGTTAGGTGATAAACTCGATCAGCTAGTGGAATACGATATTCAACGACTTGCTTGGCAAGGCGATGAAAGCGCGTTAATAAATTTTCAGCAGCAGTTAAAACATAACTGGCCTAAATATGAAACCGCCATGTCGAGTTTACGATTGATTTCAGGACACCCTCTTGATGAAGTGCCTAATGCCATTTATTTATCAGCCATGGATAGCTATAGCCAAGGGGTGTTTAACTTATATCGCTATTATCAACACCTCGCTGCCAATAAAGCTCAGGACGAGGTGGCATCATGAGTGCATTTTCAATAGAGATGGTATGCTTTTCTGCCCCAAATATTTGCAGTGTAGATGCATTATTATTTGACGATAACAGTGCTGTTTTTAATGAACTGCAATGGCAGTCTTGGGATGCCTGTGTTTACGATTGCATAATTAAATCTAAAGAATTAATGGCAGAAGTCACAGACAGCACATTGCCGATGATTTGGTTACTTCCAGCGTTATCATTTAAAGATGAGCTAAAACAGTTATTAACTCAGAGCTTACAACAGTTATACCCCGCTCATAGCAACGAGCTGATTTTTCATGGATCAACAGGTGCACACTCTGCTATAGCTTTGGCCGGTGAAAAAAAATGGCAAAAATTTAATGTAATTGCTTTAGATGCAACTTTTAAAGCAAATAAACAGCAGCAGTTTGTTTATCAAGGTGTAGGTGGCGCGTTGGCCCTAGTTGAAATGGTGCCTTGTGGGTGGTCGCAGGTAAGCCATGAAATTGCAGCATCAATTGATTTTAGCAAACATAATCAGCTAGCAGGTATGCTTACGCGATTAGCTGAAAAAACAGAGAATAAGATTGATCTAATTTTTGCACCAGGAAATGGGGTAGATGATGATAGTTGGCTAAACAATTTACAGCTACTTACTAGCTTAATTGATGAGCACACTTATTACGAACTACCCAATTATAAATTAGGGAAAATAGGCGCACTAGAAGGGTTGGTTAATTTGTACCAATTAACCACAAGCCCTGCAATTGTTGAGCATTTTAGTCATGCATTAATGCTTTCACAGGAGCAAGCTAAGCATCAAGGTGCAGCATCATACTTATGGATAAGTGAGGAAGTACACAGCTAATGCAAAGTAATACCGTTGTTTTACAGGGAATAAGTTACCCAATTTGCCTCGTCGCAGGTAAAGGTTCTGCGCCGTCGGGCTTTGTTGCTGTAGCAGCTAAGACGCCGGAAAGTGCCAAAAATCAAATTGCGCAAGTAGGTAGTGCACTTTCAAGCGACGCAGCTAAACGTTTAGACGTTATTAACTTGCTTAACCTTGCAGGAGTAAGCTGTTCGCGCGGTGCGTCAGCACGTGAAACCGCAAGTGTATTAACCCAAGCTTTGGTTGCAGGTACTATTAGTTGTTATCACCAAAAAGCTAAGTCGGCCATTCAGGTAAGCGATAACACCAATAGCGGCGCAGCAGGTAAAAAGCCAAGTAGTAAGAGCAGTTCAACAGCCTCAGGTAAAAGTGCCTCTCAAGCGCCGGCTAAAAACAGTGGCGGTGCAAGTAATAATACCCCAAGTGAAGAACCTATCACCAAACAAGAGTGCCGCTCTGATCCAGTTTCTATGCTTTCGGGTGAAGAAATCTTGCCGCTTATTGATTTCACCCTAGCAGGCAGCAAACAATTAATTTGGCGACGCCTATACCGCTCATCGCATGCGGATGTGTGCAGTGTGATGGGTAATGGTTGGCGACATGACTTTATGGTGCAGTTAACTGAGCACTATTTACCGCCACCTAAAGTGGGCCCAAAACAAAAGGGCACCTACTGGTTAGAATACCAAGATGAGCATGGCGCTAAACACCGCTTTGAAAAAGTAAAACCGGGGCAATCGAGCTATCAGTTAAGCAGTAATTTGGCGTTGCATTACCAAACTAATGGTAAGCAAGTATTGGTAACCCCAGATGATCAACACCTTACGTTTAAAGCCGGCGAGAACTCATGGTTGCTCGAAAAAGTTATTAACGAAAAAGGCCAAAGTATTGGTTTTTATTACGATGCGAAAGAGCGCTTGCATCGCGTTGAGGTAAATAAAGCGCGTGGCTGTATTTTAAAATATAACCCGCAAGGGTTGCTGGCAAACATTTCGGCTTACCGTACAGGTGATAACAACAAGCCAGTATTACTTACGCCGTTACTTGCGCAATATGATTATGATGAAAACAAAAACCTCGTTCGCGCGACCAATCAGCAAGGTGAAACAGAGCATTATGGCTATAACGCCGCTAACTTATTAACTAAGCGTACTCGTGCCAGTGGTTTTAGCCATCACTTTGAATGGGACAGTTATTCATCAAGTGCTAAATGTATAAAACAGTGGGGCGATAACAACACCTATACATATCAGTTTGAATATAATTTAGACGCTGGTGAAACAACCTGTATAGACTCGCGTGGGCATAAAGAACACTTTGTACATAACGCGCAAGGTAAGTTAGTTAAGCACACCGACCCTAATGGTAATGTTTGGCAATACGGCTATAACGCACAAGGTCAAAAAGTTACTGAAATAAAGCCAGATAGCAGTGAAATAAAATACAGCTATACCCCTTACGGCCAGTTAGAATCAATTACGCAGCCAGATGGCAGTGTCACAAAATTTGCTTACAACCAATTGGGTCAGCGTGTATTAACCACCTTGCCTGATGGCCAAACCATTACCCGTAAATATAGCGTGGCGGGTTTGCTGCAAAGTGAAACCTTTGGCGACGGTCGTACCGTACTTTACAGCTATGACAAATTTGGCCAATTAACCCAACACATAAATAAAGATGGGCAAGTCACTAAATTTGTATGGAACGAGCAAGGCGAGCTTTTAGCCAAGCACCATAACGATGAGCTTATTCGTTATAGCTACGACAGTTTAGGCCGTGTAAATGCCACCATTAATAACGCAGGTTTGTTGACTCAATATAAATACAATGAGCACGGCCAGCTTGCGCAAACCATTGCTTTTGACGAAAAAGCTCCTGAGAACAAACAGCATCAACATTTTAGTTACGATGATGCAGGGCGGTTAATTAGCTCGCAAAACAGTAAGGGTGATACTACCGAGCAACACTTTGAAGGGCTAAGCCAGCCACATTGTGTTATTCAGCCCGACGGCAGTGCACTGCATTTAACTTACGATAAAGAGCGTAACTTAACAGCCATTGAGCGCAGCGACGGCCATATATACCGCATAAGCTATGACGCAAACGAAAACCCAACGCAAGTAACTGGGTTTGACGGTACGCTGCAGCAGTATAAATACGATGCTTGTAATCGGTTAACCTCGGTTACACAAAGCGATAAACGTCATGTAAAAATAGAGCGTGATAAATTAGGCCGCGTGATTTCGCAGCATGTAAGTTTGGCAACCGATACTCACATCGTTAATAACGCCAATTACTACAGCTATAACCTGCAAGGTAAAATTACCCGTGCGCATAATGCACAATCAACTTTAAAGCAGCAGTTTGATAAAGGCGGGCGGTTACTGCGTGCTGAGCAAGTACATAATCAGCAACAAGCGCATACCTTAAAATACAGTTATGACGACTACGGCAGAAGACAAACCCTTACCCTGCCAGATTCAAGTACGCTTAAATATAGCTACAATAAATTTGGCCAGCTAAGTGCTATTCACTTACAGCAAGCCAATAGCACGGCTGTTGAACTTGCAGCGCTTAGCTATGACAGCCAAGGTAATATTCAAACGCAAAAGTTTGGTAATGACGTAACCCTTACCCAACAATTTGATGTATTTAACCGCTTAACACAGCAGCAGTTAACCCATCCTGCGCAAGCACTATTTGATACCTGTACGTACAATTACGACAGCGTAAACCAACTTATTGCGCGTAAAGAGGAAGGTGTTAGTAGTCATAACATTAATTTTGAGTACAACAGCCTAGGCCAGTTAATTCAACAAAATCTAGCCAGTGGTGAGAGCACAAAAACTACCCAATACCAGTGGGACAGTTTTGGTAACCCAGTTAGCCAATCAAAAATTCAAAATAACGAGTTATCCGAACAACAAGCTACTCAGCACAATGATGATAGCGATGCCATCAATAAGGTTGAAAGTAATCAGTCAGAAAGCACACGTAATGTAATTCATAGTGAGTACAGTGATTCAAGTACAGCAACGGTTGCTAGTGAGCTAAGCGAAGACGATGGGGTTATTACAGGCATCACTGATGCAGACCGTTTAACCCACTTTGGCGACAGCGACTTTCATTATGATGAATTCGGTAACCAAATACGCGAAACCGGTAAAGGCATAAAAACCCGCCGTGAATATAACGCATTTAATCAGCTAAGTTGTTTTAATAATAACGGCACGCTTACTCAATACGACTACGACCCACTCGGGCGTCGTATTGCCAAGCACACCGAACACGGTAAAATTGACTACATTTGGGATAACGATCAGTTAATCGGCGAATACCAACACGGTGAATATACTTGGTACATCAACCTGCCAAATCAATTTCACCCAGTAGCGCTAATTAAACAAGGTGAGGTGTACTACTACCACCTAGACCAACTGAATACCCCACGTTTTGTTACCAACAGCAAAGCAGAAGTAGTATGGAAAAACCAAGCGGATGTGTATGGCTATGAAGAATCAGAAGCCGAGCCTGAGTCAAATAAAAAAGACATCTTCACTCAGCCAATACGTTTTCAAGGGCAATATTTAGACGAGGAAAGCGGCCTGCACTACAACCGCTACCGCTATTACAGCCCCAAACAACAACGCTTTATAAACCAAGACCCGATTGGCCTTGTGGGTGGCATAAACCACTACCAATATGCACCAAACCCGGTGAATTGGGTCGATCCGATGGGGTTATTGTGTAAAGAGGGGGTGAAAAAGCTTTCTAAGATGATAGGCGACATCGTTGACCCAGCAACAAAAGCCAAAATATTAAAAATTGCTGAAGACAGTTCTCCAGCAGATGCCAGAACTGGTAATATTAAAGTAACAAGACCTAATGGTGAAAATAGACTTGAGCATGAATATAGTATCGAATCTATGGATGTTGATAACGGTAAAATTACTTTAACACGAGAAGTAGGCGATAAAGTGATTGAAACTACGATGACCATTGAACAGTTTGTTGGTGGGCATGTTATTGATGGCAAAGTGGTAAATGAAGAATGGTCTCGTGAAACAGGAACGTTGACTGAGAATGAGTTAAAACTCAATAAAGCAACTAAAAAGGCAGGCAGTAAACGGACTGTTTCTTCTCTTCCTGTAACGTTGAAAGAGAATGTGAATACTCGTGATGCGGAAATGCTCGAGCGAGATAAGCACAAGGCGAAAGCTTCACCAGAAGAAACACAACGTTATAACGACCAAATACCACTGATTAACAATGAATCAGCCAAAATTGGTGAAAAGGCTGCTGATGCAGCGATTAAAATACAGTACCCTGGTTATACTCGCATTCACCCAACTAGCTTAGATAGTTCTACATCGGTAAAGGGTAACTTTGATATGGTTTATCATAATGCTAATGGTGATGTAATTATTGTTGAAGCCAAGGGGGGCAGTAGCCCATTGGGTAAAATGAAAATAGGTGATGAATATTATCAGCAAGGTACAACGGAATATGCAGAAGCCATTACGGAACAAATGGCAGATAGCGAGAAAGAGTCTGAATTAGATGCTGCTGAAGCAATTTACAATGCTGACACAAAGAATAAAAAGGTTCAATATTTACACGTTAAAACACCCATAACTAAAACAGAGAATGGCTCGCTCGTCGGCAGTGTAGAAATTTCCGAATTTGATATATAAAAAATAACATAATAGGTTAAATATGATTATAAATCGCAATAGCATTCCAGAATTTGAAAAAATACCTCTTAAAAGACGTTTAAAGCGATTAGAGCGAGCTTATGAAGAAATTGCAGAAAATATTGAAATTAAAAGGGACAATTTATTGACGATATCAAAGGATATGATAAAGCTTGCTCGCTGGCTCACTTGGGAAGTTCAAACGCCAGAGATAGAGAAAAAGTCAGCAACAGGGCTACGTTATGCGTCAAAAATGTACGCAGCGTTCTTAAAGCTTGCACAGTACCCAGAGCAAGACCTTACGTTTAAAATATATGATTTACCTGAAGTAAAGTGGAATGGAAAGGGGATGTTAGAATCTGGACGCGCAGCTCCATCGCAATGGCTTGATGCCTATTTTTTAGCGGTTATTACTCGCGATACTGAAAGTATGGATAGCTTGGCAAATTTCCCTATAGAAACAATGAAACAAAGTGCGACACAGGCAGGCCCCGTTTCTTATAAGCTCGTTGAAGTATTTCAAGCTTATCACCATCATCAAGCCGATTACCCAAAATTGCTTGACGAGTGTATGGGAATGGCTGTTAAGCAAAATGATGACTGGGCGATATATATTGCTTTCGGATACTTAGAAACTCTAGCTGCTTTATCACCAGCAACTTTTGATGTTGGTTGTGATTTTAATGAAGCACTTGCCAAAAACGTACAAGCGCAAGAGCGCTATCACATTTATGAGGCAGGTCCAGATCATGCCCCTGTAGATTCATTCTTACCCCTGCAATTACTCGGCATGGCGTGCATGTGGCACGATATGGGTAATGAGGTAACGGTTGAAAGTGATTCACTTCCTCGTTTTTTAATTAATGGAACTTATTTTAAATAATTAGAAATATAGGTAAGGAGGCTCAAACCACTATGTTTGGTTTAATAAAAAAATATGACGTACACATGTGCTCTGAAGTTAAAGGGATTATTACTTTAAACGGTAATCCCGTTGAAGGTGTTTTAATAAATCGCACCCTGGAATTTGCACATAAAGTTGAAAAAGAAGATCAGGTAATAACAGCTCCTGATGGTTCATTTTATTTACCTGAAGTCGTTATTGAATCAAAAATACCCGGAGATATGTTCTCGCATGAGGTTACTTATCAAACTATTACGGCTGTATATGCTGATAAAAAATACAAACTTTGGGGTTCAAAGCTAAGCGGAATAAGTGAGCCTAGTGAATACAAACAAAAGCTGAGCAGTTTAAATGCTGATTTAGATTCTACAGAAGTAAACTTTGTTTTTCCTAATCATGAAAATCCAAATTTGGAGTTTGATGGTTCAAGTATTTGTAGATGGGAACATGATTTTGAAATTTATGAGATAGAAGATAGCGAAGATTACTTTAAAGATTTTTAAATAGAAAAGGAATTTACATGAATATTTTATCGCCAAGTGTAGCGGCACAATTAGCTGAATTTGCATATGACAGTATTGCAGCAGTATCAAATAGCTCATCAACCATAGAGCCGAGTAGAATAATAAGTAAGCACTTTGTGTTTGATTCAAAAAAATCTGCTTTTACAGGAATTTCAGGTACTGTGGCTGAACACGTGCTAAATCATGCAACGGGTTTTGGCTTTTTTGGAATTGGTTCTAAAGAAGGCGCTCATAAAGGTGAAGTTGTACTAACTTTTCGTGGTACAGCAGGTATTGCTGATACTTTGACGGATTTACATTGTGGTTTAACTGTTGGGCCAAATTATAAAGCAGTTCATGCTGGGTTTAACCGTACTTTTGAGTCTATCAAGCCTCAGTTAAAAGCTATATTGAGTAAGGTAGGTGGTCGCCCCGTTCATTGTGTTGGCCATAGCCTTGGTGGGGCATTAGCAACGCTAGCAGCAAATTGGATTAAAGCGCAATATAAAGTGCCTGTAAAATTATACACTTTTGGTTCTCCAAGAGTTGGTCATAATCCTTTTGCTATTCAAAGTGAAACCAGCCTAAATGGAATTTATAGGGCAGTACACCGAAGTGACCCTGTACCTATGGTTCCTGTTTGGCCATTTGTTCATGCAGGGAATGAGTACAGAATAAGCACATGCGTATCACTTACGGGGGCTGCACATAAAATGGCGGGAAATGCGCCTGGGTATATCAATACTGCATCACGTTATCCTGATTATAAGAGCATGGAAAAGGGCTCTTTATCTAACTTAACGATGACACGTCTAAAATACAACAATCGCCACCATGCTTCTTTTAATGCTCATTGGGCTGAAAAAATAACGAGCGCTTTACTAACGTTACTAAGAGAAAGTGGAAAAATCACCAGTATTCTTGCTCAAGGTGTGGTTGCTGGAACGCTAACTATTTATGATGCTTTAGCTCGTAGCCTCGTTGAAATATCTAAAATGTCATCTAAATATGCTGAAGATTGTCAGGGGTTATTAGGGCATATACTTAACTTTGTTGGGAAGCCTGGTGTGATAGCTGTTGATTATACATACGCGCAAGCTAAGCGAATTTTGTATTGGATGTTAGAAAAACTAAATCAGGTAGTGATAGCAGCTGTAAAAGTATCTCCTTACATGGGTATTGGATACTAAAATTGTTTTAAAGGCTCAGATAACTTCTGAGCCACTTAAATAATAAATAAGATTAGCTATAAAGAATTGAAAGGAACCTATTTCAATTGGTTGAAATTTAAAAACCTCTAATTATTGTTTCTACTCACATCTAAAGTAGCTGTAATCACATAAATAAAAAACAAGGATAGGTAATGAATAAAATAAACACGGATGTAAATTACAGAACAATGGCCGGTAATGCGCGTTTAGTTATTATTGCCGAGTCGAGCCATAACCCAGTATCTTACAAATATGAGGCTATAAAGGCCTTAAAACAGCTTAAGGCGGCTGGCTTCACTCATTTTGCAATGGAAATGCTACCTACAAGAATAAAGGACAAAATAGATTTTTATCAGCGGACTGGTAAGGGATTTGACGTAATCAAACAGCATTTCAAATCAAAATGGAATTGGACTAATGCTTCAAGCACAGGATATGGGGAGTTAGTAAAAGCGGCTAATTCTCTAGGGATGAAAATTGTTCCTTTAGATATGCCTATTGAAATGATGGATGAGATTGACGGGCGTTGTAATTGGGAGCAAGCAGACACCGGTTCATGTACTGACTCTCATATCGAACGAAACCATATGTGGGCAGATATTTTAAATAAAAATTTAAAGTTAGAAGAAGGCTCCCGAATTGTTGCATTTATGCATAGGTACCATGCGTTTCATGCTGGCAATAAGCATATTGGAATTGACTCTATTATGTTAAATTCAAAAGTTAGTCGTATTAGTATCATAGAGTACATCGGTGGATCTACCTGTATTGACAATGGTGTTTGTAAGGGGGAGGGTGATGTCGATAAACCATTAAGGGAAACTTATTTTTATAGGAAAGGAACGTATATACCTTCGTCTTTACCTTCTTACACAGTTCATATTCCTGAAAAAGCCATTTTAAGGAAATGATAATATGGCTAAAATTTTATTAATATTGATTCTTATAGCGCCTTCCATTAATGCCGCAGGGCCTCGATGGGATAATTCAATAGATATAAACGCTCCTGATTTAACTGTATCAGCTGCCGCAGAGCAGTGCCATAAAAGCCTAATTAACGCGCCTGAGTATCTCGAAGAGTGGTGTGAAAAAGCTTATGAAATGGGATACTGGAAGGCACTGGTTACACTAAGCCTTCATAATGGAGATGGAACTCGATTATTAAAGGAGGCCAAAAAGCGGGTTGCGGCAAAAGAGCCAAAAGCTTATTCAACTTTAGCTTGGTTATATGGCAGTGGTATGTTTGTGGAGCAAGATATTAATTATGCTATTTCCCTTTACAAAGAATTTTTAGCATTAGATGCAGAATTGCCAAATTCGTTAGTTGCGGCTGCGCACTTTAAGTTAGCAAACTTATATGAATCGCAGCAGAATTGGCTTGCAGTAAATGAGCATGCACAATATGTTATTGACCACAGCCCTTTAGCTTATGATAAAGAACGAGCTGTTGATTTGTTAGAGTTAGCTAAAAAAGAAATTTTGATTAAGAATAAATCATTGAATGAATAGACTAGACACCCATTCTAATTTTGCAGTTTAGTAAACAAAGTACTACCACTTTATATAGCGTTTCATTCGGCTTGCATTTTGTATAGTGATGAGCATTCTACAGGTCAACCCTCAATTTTCGCAGAGGCTGAGTTGAAGATAAGTTGCTTAAGCTCGAAAGGTGTTTTGTATTGATGTATGTGTTTACGCAGTTTTGAGTAACCACACTCAACACGCAGAGATAACTATAAGATTAAAGTTGTAATGAAATATGTAAGTCGATGCGCTTATCTAAGCGAGCTAATATAGAGGGAATGATTTGTTTTTTAGTGATAAGCAAAAAAATAAAGTGGAATTTTATGCACTTGTATATGTAATCTCGTTTTTATTGCCATTTCCTGCTTCGCTATATTCTGTTGCATTATCTCAATTAGGTGGTGTAGCACTTTGGCTGATTGGCTCAATAACATATATGATTGTTTACCTGCGAGTCGTGTCAGAATTACCAAAAGAGGATAGGTATTTTGTTACATGGGGTCAAGCAAGCTATTTTCCTCAACTGCTTTTTAAAGTAGCCCCTGTATTAATATTTATACTTTTATGCTTGTGTTGGGAAGTTTTTAGTGTTTAAAAACGAAGAGGTGTTTTTATTATTTCCCCCATGGAAGCTTTTACGTAGGTTCTTATTAGTAACGGTTATCTTACTTATAGGAACTGTTTATTCAGGCATGACATTGTTAACACAGTACTTTGATACAAGTCCTGAGTGGCTGTTGGGCATTTTGTTTTCCGTTGGAATTATGTTTTGCCTTTTAAACTTTAAAGTTAGTCAAGGCTCTTTTCTATGTGCAAAGTTATTGAAATACTATGCTCTATTTTTAGCTTTGATTTGCTTACCATCATTTATAATTTTAGAGGGAAATGGTTATCATATAGCTACAGTTACTAATATAGCCTTTATGCTGCTGTCTTTTTATTTGATTAAAGGAAATAAATACCAAGGCTTAATTAAATATCAATATAACTTTTTTAAGGATATAAAAGACGCTCGGGCCGCTGTTGAAAAAGAGATAGCTAAAGGAAATAAGAGAAAGAAAAAGTAAGTCTGCATAGCTTTGCTTATTGAATTAAAATACAAAGGAACATAGATAAAAGTAGGGCGATGAGTATGTTAGCCGCGCAATGAAATTATGGCGTGGAGTTAAGGAATGTTATTCAAAAAGTGAAATGTGTAACTTCACTGCAAAAGCGCTTTTATTTGCAATGAGTTATGAATATGCAGTTGCTCCTTACAGCTCTGAGAATAATGACGCTATTGAATTTTATAAATGGTGTTTCGAAAATTTAAATAAAGATCAAGGATAGGTAATGAATAAAATAAACACGGATGTAAATTACAGAACAATGGCGGGCAATGCGCGTTTAGTTATGTTAGGCGAATCAAGCCACAATCCCGCAATCTACAAATATGAAGCTATAAAAGCACTTAGGCAACTTAAAACAGCTGGCTTTACCCATTTTGCAATTGAAATGTTACCTCGTTCTATGCAAGAAAAAATAGAGTTTTATCAACGAACAGGTAAAGGGTTTAATGTAATTCAGCAATATTTTAATGATAATTGGGCTTGGGGTTATTTAGTTCCTAAAGCATATGGCGAGCTGGTTAAAGCCGCTCGGGAAGTAGGCTTAAAAATAATTGCACTTGATTTGACTTTGGATGAGATGGAGGTTATTGATAAATCGTGTGATTATGATAATTCATTAGCAGGTAATTGTTTTAATAGTCACACCATTAGAAATATGGTTTGGGCTCAAAATATAAGTAATATTTTAAATCAAACTAATCAAAATCGCGTTGTTGCTTTTATGCATCGTTGGCATGCTGTTAGATCAACTAAATATCAAGAAGGTCTTGATACACTTGTGAAAATGGAAGGCACGCTAAAACTTAGATTTATTGACTTTATTGGTGGTACTGCTTGTTACTCACAAAGAAGTTGTGAGGGTTATTCTGATGAAAAGGGTAATCTTAAAAAGCAATATTTTTCACGAGAAGGTTTTCCATTTCAAACTGCAGTAAAATCTTATCAAGTACACCTGCCTGAAAATACCTCGATAGTAAAAGGTATATAGTAGTGAAAAAGTTAATTTATACTTTTTTTGTACTTATATTATGTTCCGGCTCATTTGCTGGAACTTTATTTCCAAAGCATGATATTAATGATCCTAAGTTATCCAAAAACACAGTGATACTTCAATGCCAAAAAAGCCTGATGTATGCGCCTAGACAGCTTGAAAAATGGTGCGAAAAAGCATACGAAATGGGATATTGGCAGGCGCTAGAAGTTATAGGTTTACATACAAGTGATGGAAGCCGTTATATCACGGAGGCTCAATTACATGCTGAAAATGGTGATCCTGATGGAATCTTAGCATTGGCTTTTGCATATGAGTCTGGGCGTTTTGTTACTAAAAACCTACATAAATCAATTGCTTTATATAGTCAATACTTAAATGAAAACCAAGGTATTGAAGAAGAGAAAATGAGAGTAATCAGAACCCATGAAGCTCTATATTTGATATATACAAAGTTAGGTGATTTTGAAAACGCAGCTAAACAGAAACGCTTTTTAGATGAAAGTAATTATAAAGAAAATAAAGAAGCTATATTAAAAAAACAAATGCGAGAAGCGGGAATATCTATTGACTCAGAACAATAAAATGCAATTTTAGTAAAATTGATACTTTGATATTCGCATGACAGATTTAATTGAAATAAAAAGGAGCTATAAACGCCAAACTTAAGGCGCTATAGAATTATTATGGAACAACAACACCAACATACACTAACCAACCTTGTATACGATATTTACGAGGATCCAACTAAAATTGAAGAGCATCAAGAGCTTATTCAACCACTATTGAGCGATTTAGTTGCAACTGCCCCTGCGGGTTTTGAAGGCATGGCGACGATGATTAATACTCACATTTCAAACGGGTTTAAGTTTAAAAACCCTAAAATACAAAAGTTTGAGCTTGAGTCAGGCTTATTAAAGCTTAAAACCTACCTGCAAAAAATAAACCTTTAATTAGTTCCGTAATTGCCAATACTCTCGGCGCAGTGTATTGGCTGTAATCAAGGATGATAAATGACTCTTATAAACACCTGCATTTTAATGCTGTTTTTACAGCCATTATTTGTTTATTTAGCACTATTTAAACAGTCAAAATACAGTGTTAAGCCCAAAAGCTCGTTAGATAATGAAGATTCAATGTTTTTATTTATTGCCCCTGGCTTATCGGTTTTTTATCTTGATCAGTTTTGGGTCGCGCTGCTTTATTTAGGTAGTGTGTGCTTATTGGGTGTATTGCTAGCTAAAATTGTAGAAAGCAAAGCAAACAAGCGATTGACCAGAGACGATTCAATAGGGTTTATGGTCGCCAGTTTTATCTTTTTTGGAATGATAAAGTTAATTATTGTTGCGGTAGCGTATTTTTTTATCGATGACGCTTCAAGCGCGATAACAGAAGATTTAAGCCCAGCTAAAGAGCCCTCATTAACGATTAGCCAAATGTTTAGTGTGGATTATTTGTATAGCCAGTTTAAACCTACGGTTTATTTTTTAGCATTAATGGTCGTGACCTTAGTGCTCAAAATTATTGAGTACAAGTTTTCTTTAAAGGAGGCGCTTTCAGGCA
This sequence comes from Pseudoalteromonas sp. 2CM39R, assembly GCF_023161845.1. Taxonomy (NCBI): domain Bacteria; kingdom Pseudomonadati; phylum Pseudomonadota; class Gammaproteobacteria; order Alteromonadales; family Pseudoalteromonadaceae; genus Pseudoalteromonas; species Pseudoalteromonas sp. 2CM39R. Next base: position 539,063 of record NZ_JALNTM010000003.1, on the reverse strand, counting down.
TACTTATTATGCTAAGTGCTATATTAGTCGGTATTTCCCCACTATTTGGCGAAGCTTATATATTAGGCTTAATTGCTAATTTTTTTATTTTTTTTATAGTGTGCTCTACATGTATCGAAATAGACAAAATAGGGGATGCATCGGGTGGCGCTATTGCTATTTTATATGGCTATATATTAATGATGGGACTTGGGTTTAGCATTATATGTAAGCTGGTTTATGAATTGTTTTTTTAGGGAATGATGTATTGCTTGTTTTTTGCTCTAAATGCTTGCAGTGCGCTTTGTACCCAATTAGAATAAATTTTAGTTGAAATGGGCAATTTCATTAACGCTGATAGTTAAGAGTTTAAAACGTCATTAAATAGCAATACGACACGTGTATTTTGAGTTTAATAGTTGGGAGCTTGTATATTTTGTTATCACGTTTTAAAGCTCACATTTTGGTAATTATATCTATTGCTATTATTTTTACTACAACACAGGCTTATGCAGATATATTTGGTTTTTTTAATAAGCAGGATTTTGTTTTATCGGCTCCGATGAAGGGGCAATTATTAGATAAAGGGCAGCCTGTTGCAAATGCTAAGGTTGTACGTGCGCTTACTTATGGTGATGAATATAAAGATGAAGCAATAACCGATCATAATGGTTTTTTTACCTTCACAGAAAAATCTATAAAAACGAGTAAGCCTGCAAACATGTTTGATAATGAATCACTGGTTCAACATGTTTATTTAGAAAATGGTACGCCTGAGGGCGTTGTTCTTTGGTACACAACCGTGTCTATGCACGATGGGAGTGATACCCTAAAAAGCTTACTCGCTGACTTAGAGTGTGATATTGCCAAAGACCCACAAACATACGACATACCTATAGAAGAAGCGCCAGAGCACTTCTTTACGGTATATGGTGCATGCATTTGATTTATTGGAGATTATATTTTTGATGGAGCGGTTTAAGTTGCCATTACTCATTGTAGTTGTGGCTATTCTAATTTTATTTACTACAACACAGGTTTTTGCAAATATGTTTGGTTTTTTTAGTAAGGAAGATTTTGTGTTATCAGCTCCAGTTGAAGGGCGTTTGCTTTTTGATGAGCAACCTGTTGCTGGTAAAAAGGTATTTCGTAGACTAAATTATGGCGATGAATATATTGATGAAGTAACAACAAGTAGTGATGGTCGTTTCTCTTTCCCTAAAAAAGTTATCAAAACATCAAAGCCATCAAACATGTTCGACAACGAATCTGTTATACAACACATATACACATTAGATGAGAATGCAAAGGAAGTTACTATTTGGGCAGTTAGGCTATTTCCTTACGAGCATAAAGATACGCTAACCGAATACTTAAGTAATTTGGTTTGTGATATCGCAAATGAGCCAGAAACATTTGATATAGCTGCTAAAAATGATAAACAGCATACATTTGCAGTTTTTACCACCTGTAAGCTCTAACGTTTAAAGCCAATAAAAGGATTTAAAATGAATACGTTAACACCTACTCAGGCAGTCCAATTAGCATCACTTGCTTATGATGCTAAAGAATTAAAAAATACAAAACTATTAAATGGGCTATTGCATGCATCCTTAAGAGATCAGTTTGATTTTTCTATCAATAATAGATCCATACAAGGTGTGTCAGGCGGGTTTTTCTCTCATTTATTTGGTTTAAGTACTGGGTTTGGCCTTGTTGCACACGGTAAAAATTCATTTCAAGGTGATTCAGTAATCACTATTCGTGGTACGGCTTCTCTTAGAGATGGCCTAACAGATGCACACTTTGGTTTAAGCGGTGGCTCTAACGGCAGTATGGTACATGCTGGGTTTAATAAAACCTTTTATAGTATGAAACCTGCACTACAAGAATTTGTAGCAGCTAACATTCGAGACAAAATGACCGGCTGTGTGCACATTGTTGGTCATAGTTTAGGTGGTGCATTGGCTACGCTTTCAGCCGATTGGATAAAAGCAGAGTATTCGTTGCCGGTTAAATTATATACGTTCGGCTCACCAAGAGTGGGGCTTGATAACTTTTCACGCGCTGCCACCTCTCGTATTGATAAAATATACCGCTGTACACACGGCGCTGATCCGGTTACAAAAGTGCCTTTGTGGCCATTTTCACATGCGCCCTACAATGGCCAAGAAATTCGCCTTGATAACGGCCAGGGCCTTAAAGGCGCAGCACACAAATTAAGTGGTACGCCAGGCTATGTTAATACCGCAAACAGTAATGACTGGGGCAATTTAACTGTAAAAGCTAACCACTTTTTAAGCGCGCCGGTACGTTTGAAGTTTGAAGACAGAAATCAAGCTTCATTTAGTTCGCATTGGGCAGATAAACTTGGCGCTGCGTTAGTTACCTTATTAAAAGATTCGGGCTACTACAGTGCTGTTGCGGCGCAAGCAGCCATAGGTACAGGTTTAACTTTTTACGATATGCTCGCGCGAACGCTTGATAAAATAGCCAAAGCGTCAGCTTCATTTGCAACACAAACCTTAGGTTTACTCGGGCACATGTTAGTGTTTGCTGGCAAAGTTATTAGTAAAGCAGTAGAGCTGACTTACAGTTTTATTAAATCAGTATTTGATTCAACTCTAGGGGCATTATATCGCGCTGCCCGAGAAGGCTTAAATGGTCTAGATTAAGGTTTTATAAGCCTTAATCTCGCTCTACCGAGAAGGCTTAAATGGTCTAGATTAAGGTTTTATAAGCCTTAATCTCGCTCTAACAAAATGGCACCACTTTGGGCTTCACCTAAGTGGTCGTCTTTGTTATAAATAGGGCACTTACTCATTGATAAACACCCACAGCCAATACAGCCATCAACCCGTTCACGTAAACGTTGCATATAAGCAATACGCTCATCAAGTTTCTTTTGCCATTGTTTTGAAAGTGCAGACCAGTCTTTTTGTGTTGGTGTACGCTGCTCTGGTAACGTTGCCAGAGTTTGTTTAATTTCTTCGAGCGTGATCCCCATCGCTTGTGCTGCTTTTATAACTGCTACTAGCCTTAGTACATCTGGTTTAAAGCGTCGTTGATTGCCACTGTTTCGCCAACTGCGTATTAACCCTTTATTTTCGTAAAAGTGCAGTGTAGATACCTTAACGCCACTGCGTTTAGCGACAAACCCAACCGTTAAGTTGGCTTCAGTAAGTTTTTTTTGTACCGCCATCACTTTAATTCCTTTTAAAAATTAAATTATTTCTTATTTACCTGAACTTAACTTGAGGTTTTAAACTTTGCTCCATCATAAAAAAAGGAGTGATACAAATGCAAGATAAATCAACGAATACCACAGCCATAATTTTTTCAAGTGCCCGTAAATCAGGTAACACCAGTACACAAGTCAACAATTATATAGCTAAGGAAGGCGGGCAAGGCTTTTGCATAGATGACTTTGTTATCTCACCTTATCGCTATGACAAAAACTACCCTGAAGATGATTTTTACACTCTATTTGAACAGTTACTTACCTTTGAGCATTGGGTAATTGCGTCACCTATTTATTGGTATAACACCACGCCACAAATGAAAGCGTTTATGGATAGAATTACTGATTACATGGATGATGAGGCGTTACAACCGAAACTTAGAACTTTACGACAAAAACAGTTTTCACTGCTGTCTAATGCTACGTCTGCTTCTGCGCCGGATGCATTTATCGATATGTTTAAACATACATTCAATTATTTAGGGATGACGTTTATAGCGCACTCACATGTTCAGGCTAGTTAATTGCTTTAAATAGCGTTAGGGTAGGCTAAGCCAACAATAAAATGGAAACTTATGAAAACATCACTTTTAGGTCTTAGCCTTCTTTTAACTAGCTTTAGTAGTTTGGCAGCAGAGCCTGCGCCTGTTATTAAAGACTTTGGTTATTTTTATAATGTGCACGAGCATAAATCTGATTTAAGCCAAGCGCAGTTTAAAATTGCCTTTGATGTAGGAGATGGCGCTGAAAAAGGCGCGCAAAATAATCATATTAATTCGTTAGCGCGCTTTATCAATATGCATGTGGCTCACGGCGTAAAACCAGAAAATATCCAGCTGGCGCTAGTGGTACACGGTGGAGCCAGTGTTGATGTACTTCAAAACAGCGTTTATAAAGCACGGTTTGAAGAAGATAACAAAACCGAATCTTTAATTAAACAGCTGCTTGCGAATAACACGCGGGTATATATATGCGGGCAGTCGGCAATGCATATGAAGGTAGCTGCAGATCAGCTTATACCTGGGGTGAAAATGGCGCTTTCTGCGATGACTGCGCATGCGCAGTTACAGCAACAAGGCTATACGTTGAATCCGTTTTAAACATGAATATTCTTTGTTTTGGCGACTCCAATACCTTTGGTACATCACCCGTTGATGGAAAGCGGCTGCCTGCGCATGAACGCTGGCCGGGCATATTAGCAGAGCTGTTGGGTACAGGGCACCTCGTTATTGAAGCTGGGCAGCCTAATCGTACCTTAGTGAATAACCCGCCATTTAGCGGCGATAAATCAGGCGTAAAGTATTTAAAACCGTATCTGGAAGCGCACACTGTTGATGTTGTTATTATTGCGCTTGGCACCAATGATTTAAAAGCCCGTTTTGCACTGTCTGCTATCGATATTAGCAAAGCGCTTGAGGAGTTGATTTTAGCCATTAAAGCCTTTTATCATTGTAAAACAATACCAAAGATTATCATTATAAGCCCGCCCAAGGTTCATGAAGTGGGAAGTTATAAAAGTATTTACGCAGGTGCAGGTATAAAAGCTGAACAATTATCTATTGAATTTAAAGCCGCCGCTGATCGTCACACGTGTGTGTTTTTAGATTGTTATCCGCTGATACAATCTTGCAATAAAGAGGGCATACATTTACCTGTTAGTGAGCATAGAGAGCTTGCTAATAGGTTGACACCTATAATAAAAAAAGCCGCAGTATATTAATCACCGCGACTTTAATTTATTACTTAGGGAGTGTATTAAAATGCGTAACTAACACTTAAGCGTGTTGTACGTGGCATAATGTAACGGCCATTGGGGGCGTCGGCATTGCGCGGGTCGCCTTCAGTGATACCTTGCTCGTCGGTTAGGTTATCTATGGCTAATTGCAGTTTAATGCCTTCCATTGGTTCAATAATTAAACCTAAGTCTACTTTTTCGTAGCCATCAAGTGTCACGGTGTTTTCGTTATTACCAAAGCGGTCATCCACTGCTGACAAGGTACCATATAAAGTGGCATACATGCCGTCTACTTCAAAGTCATAGCTTGGTGTTACACGTACTTGCCATTTAGGTTGGCGCTGTGCGTCGTTACCTTTATTTTCAGGGCTTTCAGTGATTTCGGTCTGTTGTAATGTGGTATTTAAATTAACAGAAAAGCCAGATTCATGATTAAAGTTATAATCAAGTTCAACACCATACGCTTCGTTGGTTAAAATTTCAGCCGGTACTCCTGGGCGACTTACAAAGGTATCGCCTTTTACTTCATTGACAAAAAAGGTGGCGTAGAAGTCGGTAGAGTCTGAAATAAGTTTGTAACCTAGTTCGCCCTGCGTTACTTCTTTAATTAGTTTTTCACCCCCTTGGTATGCGCCAAAGTTATCTCTAAAGTCATCAAAATATGGCATTTTATAACCACGGTTAACACGTGCAAACACGCCCATGTCGTCATTAATTGAATAGTTTAGACCGGTTGTCCATGAGGTTTTACTTTCATCGTAATCAACGGCTTTAGTGATAATACCGTCAAGGTCTTCATCAACACTGTATTGCACGTCATGGTTTTCTTTACGTACACCTAAATCAAGCGTAAATGCATCTGCAAATTTGTATTGGCCTGTAAAGTAAAAAGCATTGGTGCGTGCATCGCCTGTTGAGCTAATATCGTAATTAAAACCACACCCGTCAGTGCTTTGGTTACATTCAATGCCATTTAATGACTCACCACCGGCTTCCAGCACGTGATACGCCGTATTGCCTAAGCTCCACCAATCGCTCGCAGATGTGCTTGCGGTGTAATAACCAAAAGTGGCCGATAAATCGCCAAATTGCTTTGAAAAGGCTAAGTCGTTAGTAAACGAGCTTATTTCTTTTAATACTACCCAGCGACCCAGTTGCTGAATCGCGGTGTCACTAGCATATTCGGTGTTAGTCACTGCACCGAATGCCGTTTGACCATTGTCAGCCACTTCACCAATTGTCGTTGCTGAACCATTAGGTACTAGGCCAAATGTATTGGCATCGCCTTTAGTAATATTAAAACGATCTATAAATTGCCAGCCATTATCAAATTCTAGTTTAATGCTACCGCCGGATACATGGCCATCCCATCCTCGGCCATCACCTAGGTCAATATCGTGTGCTTGCGCATCTGGGCCGGTAAAAATCGTCGCTTGACGGTTAAGTGTGCCTAATTGAGTATACTGGGCGTCAATACCGTCAACGTTTAATGGGGTGGGTAAGTACCAAGCACCGTGATCGTCTGTTTGACGGGTATAAAAGTTAAGCTCGCCATTGTCTAACTCTTTAGTAATGTTAATTGTAAATTGGCTTCCTTTTTCTGAGGTAAACCCTGCATCACGAATACCCGGTGAGCTTTTAACATAGCCGCCTACCATGAAATATAGGTCGTCGGTGATTTCACCACTTAGCACAGCATCAACCCGTTGTAAGTCGTAATCTGAGGTGGTGTATTTAAATAAGCCTTGAGTATCTTCACTGCCACGCTTTAACCTAAAGTTGGTTGTTAAACCAGGCTGACCATTGGATAGCACAGGGTTAGGACCACCACGCAGTGCTTCCATTGTTTCAATCGTTTCATCGATTCTAAATAACGATGAGTTTTCTAAAAATGAAAGAGTAGGCGCAGGGTAAACTGGCGAGCCTTCAATACTGAGTGTTAAAAATGGCGCATCACCACCTCCTGGAAAACCACGTACAAATACGTTGGCACCAGACTCACCACCAGAGCTTTCTACCCACACACCGGGAACAGCTTTAAATAAGTCAGCAGTACTTTTTGGTGATAATTTTATAATTTGTGATGAATCAATATTTGTTACTGCGTAGCTGGCATCAATTTTTCTGATCCCAACACCTGCGGGGGTACCAGAAACGACAATTCGCTCAACTTTTTTTTCTTTTGCTTGTTCTGCTGCAACAGCAGCGTGTGTGCTTAGGGCTAAAGTAATTGCACAGGCTAGCATGCTTTTTGCTCTATTGAATTTCATGTGTGAGATCCCGTTTTTAGTGTGTTAAACAGTGTGTATTACAGCGAGATTGATTAAATTTTAATGTAAACAAGCTGTATAAATTGAAACTCTAGAGATAAATGCAAACGTTTGCAATGTTTATTTGTAAATTATTTATTAATATGGGCTGTTGTTTTATTGAGCGTAATTACACAAGAGCGTAATTTTTAAGTTAATGGGCAAGCCAGTAAAAAATAATAATGCTATATTGTCAGCAAGTTAGATATAGCATCAGCCGCAGTGGAGCGTTTAGAGTTTTATGAATAATAAAAAAATTAAATTAGCTGATTTAGCAAAGCTTGCAGGGGTGTCTACCTCAACGGTTTCGCGCGCGCTGAATAATAACCCGCTTATAAAACAAGAAACCCGCGACAAGCTTCAGCAGCTTGCAAAAAAACATAATTTTAGCCTTAACACGGCAGCTAGCCGTTTACGTACGCAAAAAACCAATGTTGTTGCCGTTATTATTAATCTTGATGAGCAAACCGAGCAGTCAATCAGCGATCCATTTTTACTCAAGGTAGTGAGCGAAATTAACCTTGCGCTTAATCAACAGGGTTTAGAGTTGTTGTTATCTAACTCTATTATGGCGCAAGATGACTGGGCTAATTACTTTATTAATGGCCGCCGAGCAGACGGTATTATTGTTGTGGGGCAAGGAAAAAACCAAACTAATATAGAAGCGGCTGCCGATGCGGGTATTCCTTTAGTTGTATGGGGGGATCCAAAAACACAAAGCAATTATCCTATTGTCGGCAGCGATAACTACTTAGGAGGAATGCAAGCGACCGCTCATTTAATAGAACACGGTGCTAAAAGTATTTTATTTTTAGGCGATCCTGAGCATGGTGAAATTAGTGAAAGGCATCGTGGTTACGCTGCTGCACTTTCTACTCATAAACTTGAGCAGCATGTTATATCCATTGATATTACCAGTCGCTCAGCGTATCAAGTAATTAATCAGTTATTACGTGAAAAAGGCTTATATTTTGACGCGATAATGGCCTGTAGTGACATGGTTGCACTGGGGGCGATGAAAGCGCTGAAAGAGCGCTATGTAAGTATTCCCAACGATGTGGCACTGGTTGGATTTGATGACATTGCCATGGCTGATATTAGCCACCCTTCACTTTCTACAATTAAACAAAACACCCAATTTGCTGCGACTTTGTTAGTTAAAAAGTTAATACAGCAGTTTTCAGGTGAAAAAGCCGAATCACAAGTTATTGATATAGAATTAATTACTCGCCAGTCAAGCAAACGTTAATCTAGTATGCGTGTATATTAATTGTTAAATTTAAAATGCAAACGATTGCAATGGTATTTGTTCTACACTAAACTCTGGATTTACTGACTAACACACACGGTAATTTACCAGCTATGGGTAATTTGCTTTATAAAAGTTATGGCGTATGTAGCTATAAACGAGGCAAGCAATGAGTAAAATAAAAATCACACTGGCAATTGCTGCAAGCTATTTTATTTTCGCAATACTATTAAATAGCGTAGGCACTGTTATTTTGCAGGCTATAAACACACTAGGAGTAAGCAAAACCGAAGCCTCGGTTTTAGAGGGGTTTAAAGACTTATCAATTGCAATAATGTCATTTGTTGTTGCTTCATTTATACCACGTTTAGGCTACAAGCTTGCAATGCTGCTAGCACTGATAGTTGTCGCTATAGCGTGTTTGAGTACGGCTGTAATAAGTGACTTTTACATGTTTAAAGTGTTATTTGCTGCTGTGGGTTGTGGTTTTGCGGTCGTTAAGGTGTCGGTTTATTCAATTATTGGCCAAGTGACTGAGGATGCAAATAGTCACTCATCATTACTGAACACCATAGAAGGCATTTTTATGGTGGGTGTATTAAGTGGCTATTGGGTATTCACCGCATTTATAGACCCTGTTGATAGCAATGCGTGGTTGAATGTTTATTACCTATTAGCAGCGCTTACGCTTTTGGTGGTTGTTAGTGTTGTGATAGCACCAATAAAGCCTGCTATCAAAGGTCAAAGAAGCAACTCGGGTTGGAATGACTTTATTGCTATGCTCAAACTTACCTATCAACCGTTAGTGCTGATTTTTATTATTAGTGCATTTTTGTATGTGTTAATCGAGCAAGGGGTAGGGACTTGGTTGCCTACATTTAATAATCAAGTTTTGCAATTACCAGTAGCTATTAGTATACAACTAGCGAGTATTTTTGCCGCAGCTCTTGCTTTAGGGCGCTTAGTGGCGGGCCAAGTATTAAAGCATATTCATTGGTTTGTAGTACTTAGCTGTTGTTTAGTTGCTATGGCTGCATTGATCATTATTACCTTACCACTAACGGAAAACTTACCTAAAAGCGAGGTGAATAGTTTATTTGATGCGCCTCTGGCGGCGTTTGTTTTGCCATTAATTGGCTTTTTTATGGCGCCCATTTATCCGGTACTCAACTCAGTCATGCTCAGTGCGCTTCAAAAGCATCAACATGCTGCAATGACAGGGTTAATCGTTGTGTTTTCAGCACTTGGTGGCACCACAGGGTCGGTGATAACCGGGTATGTATTTGAGCACTTTAGTGGCCAGCATGCTTTTTATCTTTCACTTGTGCCCATTAGTTTAATTTTTATTAGCGTGATTATTTTTAAAAAACGCACCCATGCCATTTCACAACACGCAGTCAATAGTTAATAGATTAGGACAGTTATGAGTTTTTTTAATAGCCAATTATTTAAAGATGTACAGTCGCAGCACATATTTAGCGACTGTAAAACGTTTGCTGATGCAACCGCGCGTGTTGATTGGCAAAGTGCCTGTATACAGTATGAGCAAATAGCACCCCTTGATAAAACTCAATTAAGAGACTTTGTTGATGCGCATTTTATAACAACGCCTTTATTAACAATGAAAGCGGCTGCAAATACCACCAGTGTAAAAGGCTACATAAACTCACTGTGGAGCGGCCTTCGACGTGAAGCCGATACACCCAAAGCTAATTCTTTACTCGCTTTAAAGCACAGCTATATTGTACCTGGTGGACGTTTTCAAGAAATTTATTATTGGGATAGTTATTTTACTGCGCTGGGTTTAATTGATGCAGATAAAAGTGATGTAGTAGAAGACATGCTACAGAATTTTATAGATTTAATTAATGATTACGGCTGTATTCCCAATGGTAACCGCAGTTATTATTTATCGCGTTCACAACCGCCTATTTTAGCGCTGATGGTTGATCTTTTATGGCAGCACACTCACAGTAAAACACATAATTTAGCTTGGCTTAGATTGTGTGTTGAAGCTTTAAGAAAAGAGCACGCATTTTGGATGCAAGGAGCAGATACACTCGATGATGCGCAAACAAGTGTAAAACGCGTGGTAACAATGCCATGTGGTGGGGTATTAAATCGCTATTGGGATGATGAGGCGGCTCCTCGCGCAGAGTCATTAAGAGAAGACTTAGCGCTTGCATCAGGGTTTAGTGATGATAAAAAACCTGAGTTTTATCGTAATATTCGTGCCGCATGCGAGTCTGGCTGGGATTTTAGCTCGCGCTGGTTAGCCGAGCCAAATTTATTAAGCTCAATTCAAACAACAGATATTGTACCTATAGATCTAAATTGCCTACTGTACAATTTAGAAAATCAGCTTAGTGAATGTTTTAAATTGCTTGGCAATGAGCAACAATCACAAACGTACAGCAACTATGCTGTAAAAAGAAAGTCGCTTATTAATCAATATCTTTGGAGTAGTGAGCAGAGCTTTTTTGTTGACTATAATCATAAGCTATCTAGCCAGTCTGTCATTTTAAGTGCAGCGGCAAGTACCGCGCTTTTTGTTAATTTAGCCTCGCAACAGCAAGCTGAACTGGTTGCAAACGTATTGAGCGAGCAGTTTTTAAAAGCAAGCGGCATTGTAACCACTGTTGTTGATACTCCACAGCAATGGGACAGCCCGAATGGCTGGGCTCCATTGCAATGGTTTGCGGTAAAAGGCTTGCGTAATTATGGTATTGAACAATTAGCTACACGCATAATGAAAAACTGGCTAACAATGGTAGAACAAGACTTTATTGAAAATAAATGCTTGCTCGAAAAATATAACGTATGCACACCGCAAAAAAAAGCCAGCGGGGGGGAATATCAAGTACAACAAGGATTTGGTTGGACTAACGGTGTAACATCGCGCTTTTATATGCTTACTAAAGGTTGATTTGCCTTAACTGCTTTACAGAGTAATCCACTACTAAGGTATACCAAAAGAGCATTGTGTTTTGTAGTTAATTTAGGTAATGTGACATAAACGTTTCAAGGATGAATTTTATGTTAAATAAGAAGTGTGCATTTATCAAAACAACGTTTAAATCTTCTGCTTATGCAGCTAGCTACACTACTGTTTTAAATACGTTAAATGTATTGTTTAAAGATATTAAAATGGATGATGCGCTTCCTAAAATTGGGCAACGAGATAATGTTGAGTTGTTCCTCATCGATGGTGCTGATAAAGATTGGCACTCATTGATTCCTGCCGAATTAATTTGTTTAGCTAAGCAACATAAGGTGATTTTATTTAATGTTGAATCAAGTGCTGTATGTGAGAAAAACTTATTATTAAACCACTTCAATGGTGTTTTTTATAGCTCAGATGCTGCAGAGGATATTTTTAAAGCGCTTGTAAGAATAACCGATGGCGAGCTATGGTTTACTCGTAAAGTGATTTCTGGTGCATTCAAAGATATATTAAATGCAGCCTCATCTCACAATTTATTGCACGACGACATAGTACTTAGTAAATCGGATTACGAAAACTTAACTAAACGCGAAAAATCGGTAATTCAATTAATAGCGCAGGGTGCGAGTAACGATAAAATAGCGAACAAACTCAATATTAGTGATCACACAGTGAAAACCCACCTTTATAGTGCGTTTAAAAAGACTCAATCGCGTAACCGTATAGAGCTTGCAAATTGGGCACAGCGCTATATTTCGGTATTACTTCCATTAGATAATTAAATGAAAAGGCTATATGTATAGCCTTTTATTTTTTAAGCTTGTTTTTTAGCCCAAAGTCCTCGATCTATGCCTTTAGTAATTAAATCAGTAAGCGCTTTTTCTATGGCTTGTGTCACGCAAATACTCATAGGTTCGTTATCACTAAATCCAGCTTCGGCTTCGGCTAAACGTTTGTAACTAACATATCTAAAGAAGCCTGCTCGCATTTCTTGGCTCAATACTTTTTTGCTGGTGGCTACTGATAACAGTACTTGCCCAGTTCTTACATCGACTGCGCGCAAATAAATTGAGATTGCATCTTCACGATATAGCTCAGAGGCACCAATACCAAAGTATTCCATCCCTAATCCGCCAGTTTTTACATTGGTATCGTAGCTAATAATGCCACCTTCTAAAATAATTTTAGCGGTGGTTAATGGCGGTAGCTCGCCTTGACTAGGGTTAGTCGCTTGTGCCGCTCTAATAATTTTTCGTTCAGTCAAAATATTTTGCAAACCCTCACGTTCAACCGGCGTAAACCAGTCAGACTCATGTAATGCTTGCACTAGAATAGAGTTTGCACCTTGAGTGACGGCCGTTGAAAACGAGCTAACATTAGTCTGTGGTTTATATTGACCGGTTTGATCGCGAAATGAATAAACCGAAACTGGAATGCTACCCGCAGGTTTAGGTAAGCTTTTTAAATCAGAAAAAACATCTGTTGGCTCTAACGTTACCGCACTTTGTTTTGATGGAGGAATTAAATTACCCATAGTAGAGCAACCACTAAGAGAAAGAGCGATTGTTATTATAATTACTTTATACATTATCCAAACCTCGGAACTTCAATGATCACCACAGAGTCATCAATTATGTTTGTTATTTTTACAGTGATTGTGTCGGTTGTGCTGGTGATGACTTCTATTTGATAATCACCACTCATAAATATAGAGTCTTGGTTAAAAATACTGTCTTCAATATTTTCGCCAAAGGCCATATCTGTTATTTCTCTAACCATACGGTTTAAGTATGTTCGCTCTAATGAGTCTTGAAATTGCTCAGCGTATCCTTTTTCGACAACCGGTGCTCTATGTTTATTTTGTGCTTGTGCCTTACTAAGTAACATATTGGCATTGAGTGGATTACCGCCAAAGCTCGGGTTAATAGGGGTATAAATAATTTCAGTAGCGGAGACTGAAAAGCTTAAAGTTGTTATTATTGTTAATGCTATTTTTTTCATTTTTACCATCCATTTAATGCCATATCAGGAGAGGAGACTTTCATATTGGAACGCGCCATGGCGTCTATAACTGTGTAAACAGCTTGTTCTACACGTTCATCAAGTGGCTCTAGTCTTCGCCCTAAGTATGTTGCATAAACAACTTGATTATTCATTATTAAGGTTAATTTCGTACCTGCTTTTGGAATGACGGTTTCTTTAATCTCTATATTAAAGCCAGCGGTAGAGGGGAGATCTCGCCAGTAATTAGAAAATTCGTAATAAAACTGATGACCAAAGCGACTAATACTACGATCGAGCAATAAACCATCTATCTCTAGGTCATCAGCAGCCGTTACCACTGGTGAACAAAAGAGTAAAACGGCAAGTAAGTAGGTGTGTTTTGTTTTTATCATAAAGAAAAAAGGGAGAGTCAATCTCCCTCTCATTTATCAATTACATTTGTGTAATTGTTGTTGTATTGCCATCACCCAATTGAGTAACAGAAACAGTGCTATTAAAACCAATAACAGCGCCTTCAACAATATTATCATTACCAGTTTGAGTAACATTAAATGCTACATTTTCACCACCGAGTAAAAATGCTGAATCATCAGTTCCAATAACCCAGTTTCCAATACCTTCTTGTGAAATATCAACGCTATGACCATTTCCTTCAACCATCATATCCACAAGGTTGATGTCGCCATTTTGGGCAATATCAATTTGGTTTGAGTTACTATCTAAGATACCAGCAAGAGTTACGATTGCCTCGTTCTGATTACCAGTTTGGTTAATATCGATATCATTATTGTTAGATGTTAATGCCATATTCGGGTAAGAAGACTGAACTAAAATTGCATTCTCATCACCGGCTTGAGTTAGATTAACGTCATTGTCTGAGCCATTAAAGTTAGCTAAATGCGCTGAATTTAAATTTCCCATTTGATTAATATCAAATTCGTTATTTGAGCCTAATACACCCATGTATGCTTCGTTAGATGCACCATTTTGGTTTGCTTTTAACTCATTATTGTCACCAATAAGTTCTGCAGTAACCATGTTCTCAGTATCAACTTGGGTAATTTCAACTTCATTACCTTGGCCTTCGAACAAAGCCGAATCGGCTACGTTATCAGTACCTTCTTGGTCGATATCAATGCTGTTTTCACTGCCGACTACATCAGTGAAGGCAACCGCATTTGTATTGCCTTCTTGCTCAACGAGAATTTCATTAACATCACCTGAAATATTATTAAAAGTGACCGCATTTCTGTCACCTTCTTGCACAACATCAATTTCGTTATCATTGCCTTGTAGCGAAGTAACTTTAAATGTGTTCCAGAAGCCTGCTTGGCTAAGGTATATTAAATTATCATCACCGGTTAGCATTGATACTTCGGCTTCACTCCATTCACCGCTTTGAAAAGCAGTAATTTCATTGGCATTGCCTTGCATGTCCATGTTGTAAAACCAATGTCCACCAGAGCCTTGCTCTACTTCAACGTAGTTATCATCGCCAGTTACAATATTAATAGCTTCGTTGTTAACTAAAAAGCCTTGACCGTTTTGGCTAACGTAAACATTATTATTATTACCTGTAACCTCTGTTAATGCGCCATTTGCAGTACCATCTTGAAAATAGGCTTGATCGTTATTGTCGCCAACGGTCGTTACTTTAGTGTAATTGCCAAACTGTAATTGGGTGACTTCATTTGTATTGTTTTCACCAACGGTTTCTACAATCATGGTGTTACTGTCACCGTCTTGCATGAGCACCGCAGTATTATTGTTAAGGACTTGCTCTAAAGTAATTGAGTTTGAATCGCTTTGAATTGAAACTTGTGCGCTTAAAGGTGAGGTCGATACATTTTTATCTGCCGTGTTGGCGTGAACAGCAAAGCTTGATCCCATTGCGATTGCAATAGCACAGCTAAGAATTGACTTATTTAGTCTCATTATTATTCTCCTTGAAATACAAAATTAAACACCTTGATTATTTATTGAGTTTTAATAAGGTGTTTGTCGTTACAGCATGCCGTGCTGTGATAATGTGTGATTAACTTTTTTATTCTTAAACGTAAGGTGCGTTTTAATTATGAAAGTAGAAACCGGCTTTTTGTACTTAATAAGTAAATTTACCGTTACCTAATTCATAACTGCTCAATCACTGTATTCTTCAATGAACTTATTTTGAATCATCTTTTTTAATGGTATTTAAAGTGCTTTATTTTCAATGCCTTGAAGTGTTATTTTGGGGTTGAATTAAATTTACAGTAAAATCTAGTAAAAAATAATGGGTTAATGGCATGTTAAAGTTTATGGGTTTTGCTCATTAAAATGGATGTTTTTTATGTTTTTATCGCTATATTTCTAGTTAAAAATGATGGTTTTGTACCTTGTTTTGCTTTTTTTACTTGAGTTAGTCGTTATTTAGCCGTTTTCTTAAAGCTTGCCACGTGATTTCTTAAATTCTTAGACGTAAATTTTCTACTTAGTAAAGCTAAGTTAACTTAATTACGGATAAAACGATGAAAACAAAATTATCTATTATTACACTTGCACTTTTACCTTGTTTAGCTGCAGCTAAATTACCTGATGCTAACAGTACAACTCAAAAAGTAACCGCGAGCAGTGACTCGATTATTGTTAAATATAAAAAGAATGCTTCGCCAGAAATGCGGAAGCAAGCCCGCTCTTTAGTTAAAGCAAAAATATCTGATTTAAACAGCGATGAAGTTGATGATAACTTCACTTCGTTATTTTCTGGTCGTCTTGCTAAATTTAAAGTATCTGGAATGAGTGCTAAAGAAGCTATTGAGCGCTTAAAATCTCATCAAGCCATTGAGTATGTTGAGCCTGACTATCGTGTGAGCATTGCAGCAACACCAAACGATCCTCGCTTTGAAGATTTATGGGGCTTAAATAATGAAGGCCAAACTGATGGCACTGCTGATGCTGATATTGATGCACCAGAAGCATGGTCAATTTCAACTGGTAGCCGTGATGTTGTTGTGGGTGTTATTGATACCGGTGTAGATTATAGTCATCCTGATTTAGCTGCGAATGTGTGGGTAAATAGCGGTGAAATTGCTGGCGATGGTATCGATAATGATGGTAACGGTTATGTTGATGACGTGCACGGTATTAACGCGATTACCGATGCTGGCGACCCAATGGATGACGAAGGCCACGGTACACATGTATCAGGTACAATTGGTGCCAGTGGTAACAATGGTGTGGGAATTGTAGGTGTAAACCATGATGTATCTATTGCAGGTTGTAAGTTTTTAGCTGCAGATGGTACAGGTTCTACATCTGGCGCTATTAAATGTATTGACTACATGGTAGGCCTTAAAAACTCAGGTGTTAACCTTCGTGTATTAAACAATAGCTGGGGCGGTGGTGGTTATAGCCAAGCACTTGCTGATGCGATTACTGCCAGTGAAGAAGCTGATATTTTATTTGTAGCTGCTGCTGGTAATGATGCTGTAGACAACGATGTAAACCCTCATTACCCATCTAATTATGAAAATGATAATGTATTATCTATTGCAAGCACAGATAGTCGCGACAATATGTCTGGTTTTTCACAATGGGGTTTAACCAGTGTTGATATGGGCGCGCCAGGTAGTGCGATTTTATCAACCATTCCTGGTGGCGGCTATGCAAGTTACTCTGGTACATCAATGGCAACGCCACATGTAGCCGGTGCTGCTGCACTTGTACTGTCAGTTAATCCTGATTTAACAACACTAGAGCTTAAAGAATTACTTATGTCTAGTGGTGATGCTAATGCGGCATTAAATGGTAAAACGGTTGCAGGTACACGCCTAAATATAAACCAAGCACTGATTGATGCTGATCCAACTCCTGGGTTTAAATTATCTGTATCGCCTGTTTCTCAGCAAGCAACTGTAGGTGATACAGTCACTTATACCTTTACGATTGGTTCAATTGCACAATGGGATGGCGACGTTTCACTGGCTTTGGCTGCTGATCTTGCTGATGCATCACTAAGCGCAACTACTGCTCGTCCAGGCGATGAAGTTGTACTTACAGTGGCAACTAATAGCGAAACTCAGTGGGGGAATTATGACTTTACTGTAACCGCGACAACAGACGAGCAAGTTAAAGAGCAAACAGTAAGCTTAATGTTGCAACCTGCTGGTTTGAACGACTTTACTTACACTAGTGATGAAAGTGTTGCGATTCCAGATAATTCTCCGGAAGGTGCAAGCTCTGTCATAACAGTAGCCGATGATTTAACTATTTTTGGTACCACTGCTGATGTAGACATTTCGCATACTTGGTCTGGCGATTTAGTACTTACACTTATTTCAGCGCAAGGTAATGAAGTAACATTGCAAAGCAATGAAGGCGGTAGTCAAGATGATATTGTTAAAGCATTTACCTCAAGTGCATTTAACGGTGAAGTTGCAACAGGTGATTGGACACTTCATGTTGAAGATACTGCAGGCTCAGATACCGGCACTATAAATGGTTGGTCACTTACATTTAGTGCTATAGGTGAAGTAAGCCCTCAACCGCCTCGCGCTGGTTTTGATGTTGATACGCAAGGCTTAACAGCAACATTTGTAGATACAAGTCGTGATGCAAATGATGATATTTCACAGTGGAGCTGGGACTTTGGTGACGGTGCAACTTCAACTGATGCAAACCCTGTTCATGCCTACGCTGAATCAGGTAGTTATGAAGTTGAACTAACTGTAACAGATAGTGAAAACAACTCAGATACATTCACACAAACAGTTGTTGTGAGTGATGTTGAAATTGAGTTGAGTCTAAAACGCGCTAATAAGTCACGTCTTGATACTATGCGTGTAGAGTTAAACTGGGAAGAAGTGGGTGCTGAGTCACTTAGCTTATACCGAAATGGTGAACTAGTAGGCACCGTATCAGACAATGGTCGTTATCGTGACTACGTTCGTAACGCAACATTACCTGCATACGACTATCAGTTATGTGTATCTGAAAACGTATGTTCGAATATTATTACGGTTTCATTTAATTAAATAAAACATACATTCCTAATGTAAACCAAGCCCAGTTTTCTGGGCTTTTTTATGCTCGATTGATAAGTGTCATTTATTTGAGCTTAGTATATGAATGGATTTTTATACGTATAAATAACTAGTCTTATATTATTAATTAGTTAATTAATGCTTTTTTTGTTCATTAATTACACTTTATTTACTTGATATTTACTTTGTTCATGCTAGTTTCATAAATGGAAACTGACAATAGCATTTCTTAACACACTAAGCGGAGGAGCAAATGAGCTCACGGAAAATAATAAAAAATGCCTTCAAATTAAGTGCCTTATCTCTAAGTGCATTTAGTTTAAATGTATACGCATCAACTGATTGCAGTACATTAACGGCATGGGAGTTAGGGCAAACTCATACAGCAGGAAGCCAAGTTAAGGCACAAAATAATGCCTATGAAGCCAAGTGGTGGACACAAGCCAATCCTTTGGAGAATGCAGGTCAATATCAAGACTGGTTACTTTTGGATGTATGTGACAGCGCTGTCAATGATAATCAATCGCCTATAATTACTGAGATAACACCTGGGAATGGTTCTTTATTTAACGATAAAGACAGCGTTGTCATTTTGGCGCAAGCAACTGATTCAGATGGCTCGGTTGCAGGTGTGGAGTTTTTTATAGACGGTACTTCCATTGCGGTTGATAACACTGCGCCGTTTAGTGTTAACTGGCAAGCTATTGCGGGCGAACATCAAATTAGTGCTGTAGCAACAGACGATAAAGGCGCGAACTCTGCTGAAGTTGTTAATACGATAAGTGTAAGTGATTCAGTGATTGTTGACCCTGTTAATCAAGCACCAGTTGCCGCTATTTCATTTAGCACGCTACCGGATCAACTAGTTGTTGGTTCGCAGGTGGTGTTTGCACTTTCTGGAACTGATAGTGATGGCCAAGTAACGGCTCTGAGCTTTGCAGCAAACGGGGTGGATGTTCATCAATCAAGCTCACCAGCGAGCAGTTTTGCATGGCAAGCAACGGCACTTGGTCAGGCAACTTTCACCCTAACGGTGACAGATAACGACGGTGCAACAGCGCAAGTAACAAAAGTATTAACGGTTGTTGATGAAAATACCGGCCCAGTTACGGGCACTGACTGTCGTCCCCAAGGTTTATATCAAACTCCCGGTGTAAACACGCCTTACTGTACGATTTATGACGCTGATGGCCGTGAGATCATGGGCCCAGATCATCCACGCCGTGTAATTGGATACTTTACTAGCTGGCGTAATGGCGCTAATGGTCAACCCAGTTATTTAGTGAACGATATTCCGTGGGATAAAATCACCCACATCAACTATGCATTTGCCCATGTTGATGCAAACAACAAAGTATCTATTGGCGATCCTACTTCAGTAAATAATCCTGCTACTAATATGGAATGGCCGGGCGTAGTTGGCGCTGAAATGGACCCAGAGTTTAACTACAAAGGTCACTTTAACCTGTTAAACAAATACAAAAAACAACACCCAGATGTAAAAACACTCATATCTGTAGGTGGTTGGGCTGAAACCGGCGGTTACTTTGATGAAACAGGCCGTGTTGCGAGCGGTGGTTTTTACACCATGACCACCAATGCTGATGGTTCAGTTAACCATGCAGGTATCAATGCATTTGCACAAAGTGCAGTTGAGTTTATCGAAAAATATGGCTTTGATGGTGTTGATATTGATTACGAATATCCATCATCAATGAATGACTCAGGCCACCCTGATGACTTCCCAATTTCTAATGCACGTCGTGGTGGTTTAAATGCCTCATACCAAGTGCTAATGAAAAAAGTACGTGAAGAGCTAGACCGTGCAGGTGAAGCTGCGGGTAAGCATTATTTACTCACGATTGCATCGCCTTCTTCAGGTTATTTACTGCGCGGTATGGAAACCTTCCAAGCGGTT
Source organism: Pseudoalteromonas sp. 2CM39R (assembly GCF_023161845.1). Classification (NCBI taxonomy): domain Bacteria; kingdom Pseudomonadati; phylum Pseudomonadota; class Gammaproteobacteria; order Alteromonadales; family Pseudoalteromonadaceae; genus Pseudoalteromonas; species Pseudoalteromonas sp. 2CM39R. The sequence goes on along the minus strand of NZ_JALNTM010000003.1, from coordinate 518,663 downwards.
CAATATCTCGATTATGTAAATATCATGTCTTATGACTTACATGGCGCATGGAACTCGCACGTAGGTCACAACGCGGCATTATTTGATACTGGGTTAGACTCAGAGCTTGCGCAATGGAATGTATACGGCACCAAAGAGTTTGAAGGCATTGGGTATTTAAATACTGATTGGGCAGTGCGTTACTTCCGTGGTGCGATGTCAGCGGGTCGAATCAATATTGGTTTACCTTATTACACCCGTGGCTTTAAAGATGTATCAGGCGGAACAAACGGTTTATGGGGCCAAGCGGCGCTACCAAATCAAGCTGATTGCGCTAAAGGTACCGGCGTAGGTGAGAAAAACAAATGCGGTAATGGTGCGTTAGGCATTGATAACCTTTGGCATGATAAGAACGATGCAGGCCAAGAAATGCCAGCTGGTTCAAACCCATTATGGCATGTTAAAAACCTTGAAAACGGTATTGTAGGCTCGTATTTAGGCGTGTATGGCTTAACACCTGATACAGACGCTGATGACCGCTTAACAGGTACTTATACTCGTCACTATGACAGCGTTGCCGTAGCCCCTTGGTTATGGAACGCTGATAAAAAAGTATTCCTTTCAATTGAAGATGAAGAGTCAATGGCAACAAAAGTTGATTACGTTATCAACAATGGTCTTGGCGGTATTATGTTCTGGGAGCTGGCAGGTGACTTTGACTACGATTCAGCCAAAGGCGAGTACTTCATGGGTTCTACGTTAACTTCATTAGCATACGACAAGTTTAATCAAAGCGGTGTTGCATATGATGTGCATGGCGGAAATCCAAACTTCACAGTGCCTGCTGAAGCAGTAGATGTCACATTTACAGCAAAAGACTTCCCAATTGGTGATGATAATTACCCAATCAGCCCAACGTTTGCATTTACTAATAACTCAAGTCTTGATTTAAGTGGTGCAAAAATCTCATTTGATGTGCCGGTATCAACTTCCGCTATTTTTAAATCTAACTGGAATGCACAAGAAAAACTGGGCATGGCTGTAGAAGTAAATGGCTCGAACGCAGCCGGTAACAACATTGGTGGTTATGAGAACGAGTTTCACCGTTTCTCAATCACATTAAACAATGAGTGGGGTGGTCAGCCAAAAGACTTTAGCGCTGGTGCAACTGTGAATGCGCAAGTTATGTACTACATGCCAATTACAGGGCCTAGTAACTTTACCATTGAAAAAGATGGCAAAACTTACGCATTCAAAGCTGAATACCCAATGCTACCAGATGCAACACCAGGTGATGATACGGGCAATCCGGATAACGGAGGAGGTGATCCTGTAGGTATGTGTGAAGGAGTTGATATAGCCACGATACCTGCTTATCCAAACTTTCCTCAAACTGACTGGGCGGGCAACCCAAGCCATGCTGCTGGCGGCGATCTAATGGTGCATAACAATGCAGTGTACAAAGCCAAATGGTGGACAACCTCTGAGCCGGGTGTAACAGCTGATTGGATCTTAAGTTGTAGCCTGTAATTTACAAAACAATGAGGGGTAAGCCTGAGCTTGCCCCATGTATTGAGTCTTATAAAGGATAAAATAATGGCATCAATTAAACTTAACACGATTACGCTATCTGCAATTACCAGTGGTTTACTACTCAGTACACTAGCACCGCAAGTGCAAGCACATGGTTATATGGATAGCCCTAAAGCGCGCCAAGCAATTTGTCAGGTTGATGGCGGGTACTGGTGGCCTGAAGACGGCACAAATATTCCTAACCTTGCGTGTCGAGCCGCATATTTAGAATCGGGCACGGTGCAGTTTGTACAAGCGATTGAATTTTCGGTTAATACTCCTGACTATTTAAATCAAACTGCAGTTGAGGCCAATGTACCAAACGGCACTTTATGTGCTGGTGGCGATACAGCCAAACGGGGTATGGATTTACCATCACCACATTGGCAGCGCAGCGATGTAGTGCCCAATGCCAATGGTGATATTCAAATACGTTACCTTGCATCAACCCCGCACAACCCAAGCTTTTGGCAGTTTTACATTACCAAGCCAAGCTTCAATAGCGCAACTGACGTACTAACTTGGCAAGACTTACAGCTAGTGCAAGAGCACGACAACATTGAGGTTGTTAAAGACCCTGATGGTAAACGCTACTACGAAATGAGTGTTGCAATTCCGCAAGACCGTAGCGGCGAGGCCATTTTATATAGCCGTTGGCAACGTAATGATGTGGTTGGTGAAGGCTTTTATAACTGTAGCGACATCAACATAGTAAATGACGCAGGCCCGACTGATCCAAATTCGTGGACTAGCGTCGGTTATTTTGTTCGCCAAGGGCAAAATGCCATTGCAGGCGGCATCGTATGGGCGCGATTATTTGACGAAACAGGCCAAGAGGTAATCAACCAACAGCTTAAAATCAATGCCGACAATCAAGCAAATTGGCAACAAGCATTGGCTGAACAACTTAACCTTGATTACGCGCATTTAGTGCAAATTGGGGTGCAAAACCAAGCGGGCGACATTACGTTTGATGCAACCGACGTACTGATAAACCAAGTGTATAGCAGCGATGCAAATTATACCTATGCCTTGAGTGTGCAAGGTGCGCCAACAAACACCGCACCCATTGTACACACCCCAGATAACCTAGTAGTTGATGAAAACACCACAACAGCAATTCATCTGCATGCCTTTGATGATGAGCAAAGTGAGCTAACTTACAGCTGGACAGTACCTACACCGCTAAGCTTTACAGGCTCTGGTGCCAACATCAACTTAACCACTGCAGAGGTATCAGCAAACACCGATTACACCATTGCAGTATCTGTATCGGATGGTCAATTAAGTACCCAAACCAGTTTTAGTGTCACGGTTAACGATGTACCTGTGGTCGATCCGGTTGACCCTGTTGATCCAACAGTACCTGAATGGGACAGCACTCAGATCTATCAAGCAAACGATAAAGCCCGTTTTGCTAACGTGATTTACACCGCTAAATGGTGGAACAAAGGCCAACAACCAGATACCTCAGCGGCATGGGAATCAGCCTCGAAAGCTGACACAGCAGCCACTTGGAATACCAGCAAAGCCTACCAAGCTGGCGCAGAAGTAACGTATCAAGGACAGCGCTATCGCGCTAAATGGTGGACTCAGGGCGATACGCCAGGGCAAGCCAATGTATGGACCAAACTTTAATAAAGCCTAAGTTTTGCAGTTCAAACTTATTAAATAATTACATAAATAATGGATAAGAGAGACCTATGAATATCAAACAACTAAGCGCAGCCATCGGTGTTGCTTTATTTGCAAGCACAGCATCTGCTGCACCGTCTACACCAAGCATTAATTGGGAACCACAGCAATATTCGTTTGTTGAGGTAGATCTTGAGGGAAACGGCTCTTATAAGCAGCTAGTTACCCGTGTTGAACAAGTTAATATCAACATTCAGTGGAGTGCATGGAGTGGTGATGGTGGCGATAGCTACAAAGTCTATTTTGATGACATGCTAGTCAATGAGGGCACGCTTGCTGCTGGTTCTAAAAGTGGCACTATCACATTCCCTTATGATAAAGCGGGCCGCCATACAATGTATGTTGAGCTATGTGAAGGTGGCACAACGTGTGCTCGCAGTGCAGGCAAACCAATTGTAATTGCTGACACCGACGGCGGACACCTAGCACCATTACCCATGGATGTTGACCCAAATAACCGTGACATTGGTATCAAACAAGGTTTAGTTACAGGCGCTTACTTTGTGGAGTGGGGAATTTATGGCCGTGATTATGATGTAACGAATATGCCAGCACAAAATCTGAGTCATATTTTGTATGGCTTTATTCCAATTTGTGGTGAAAACGCATCGTTATCGGGTGGTCCTAAACGTGCACTTGAAACCGCTTGTGCCGGCTCTGCAGATTACGAAGTGGTTATTCACGACCCATGGGCAGCAGTACAAAAAGCACTGCCAGGGGTTGATGCAAAAGATCCTATCCGTGGTACTTACTCTCAGCTAATGGCGCTTAAACAGCGTTACCCAGATATTAAAATTTTACCATCTGTAGGTGGTTGGACGTTATCAGACCCATTCGGTGGCTTTACCAATAAAGCTAACCGCGACATCTTTGTTGCCTCAATGGAAGAATTTTTAAGAACATGGAAATTCTATGATGGTGTAGATATTGACTGGGAATTCCCAGGTGGTGACGGCCCCAACCCAGACATTGGCGATCCAATCAACGATGGCCCAGCCTATGTGGCGCTAATGCAAGAGCTACGCGCTATGCTTGATAAACTAGAAGCAGAAACAGGTCGTACTTACGAGTTAACCTCAGCCATTGGTGCAGGTTACGATAAAATTGAAGATGTAGACTACCAAGCCGCAAGCCAATACATGGATTATATTTTTGCCATGACCTATGACTTTTATGGCGCATGGAGTAACGTAACCGGTCACCAAACAGCACTTTACTGTGGCGAACATATGAGTGCTGGTCAATGTAATGGTACCGGGCTTGATGATAATGGTGAACCTCGTAAAGGCCCTGCTTATACCACCGATAATGCAGTGCAGCTGTTACTTGCGCAAAATGTACCATCGAAAAAAATCGTCGTCGGCACGGCTATGTATGGCCGTGGTTGGGAAGGTGTTTACCCGCAAAATGCAGCGATTGATGGTAACCCAATGACTGCCCCTGGTAATGGCCCGTTAAAAGGCTCTACGGCACAAGGCGTATGGGAAGATGGGGTTATTGATTACAAGGGCGTTAAAGCCAATATGATTGGTGCTGCGGGCACCGGTATTAATGGTTTTGAAGTGGGTTATGATGAGCAAGCACAAGCCGCTTATGTATGGAATCGTGCAACCGGTAAACTAATTACTTATGATAGCCGTAAGTCAGTACTGGCGAAGGGAGCGTATGTTAATCAGTATAATTTAGGTGGTTTATTTGCATGGGAAATAGATGCGGATAATGGTGATATTCTTAATGCTATGCATGATGGTTTAGGAGGAGTAGTTGCTCCGCCAACAAATAAAAAGCCAGTTGTTTCTGTGTCTTCATCAGTGTCTGTTAATTCAGGCGAGAGTATTACAGTAACAGCTTCTGCAACTGATGCAGATAACGATCCACTTAGCTTTAGCTGGAATGCTGATAGCGCACTGGTGGTATCTGGACAAAATAGTGCATCATTAGTCATTACAGCGCCAACAGTGACTGCAGATACACAGTATGTGGCAACTGTTGCGGTATCAGATGGTCAAGCAACTGTTAATCGTGATGTTGTTGTTAATGTTATTGCGCCAACATCAGGAGGCGAAAACACAGCACCGAGCGTTGATGCTATCGCTAATATCAGCGTTGAAGAGGGCGCATCAGCAAGTGTAGCTGTAGTGGCTAATGATGCTCAAAACGACGCCCTTTCGTATACGTGGACAGTACCAGCAGGCTTAACATTAGTGGGCAGTGATGCAAATGTAACTATTGAGGCTGGCGCTGTAGATACCGATACAGACTTCACAGTGTCTGTTGCAGTCAGTGATGGCGCATTAACCACAACGCAAAGCTTTAGCGTAACAGTTATAAACGTTGATACTACAAATCCACCTACAGGAAGCTGGGATGCGAGTGTTGCATACGTTGGTGGTGATGTCGTTACTTATAACGGCGTTGAATATAAAGCAAAGTGGTGGACTCAAGGCGAGCGTCCTGATTTAGGTGGTGCATGGGAAGCAACAACACAACCTACAGATGGTACGGGTGTCGCAGTTTGGCAGCCAACGGCTATTTATAACAGTGGTGATGAAGTTTCTTATCAAGGTAATAAGTACCAAGCTAAATGGTGGACTCAAGGGAACGAACCTGGCTCAACCGATGTATGGTTAGCACTTTAATTTTAACCTGAGAATTTGGGTTTTAAAAAATCATGTAAATTACAAAAGCAGCTTTCGAGCTGCTTTTTTTTGTTAACGACTATTACGAGGGATTAAAACAACGCTTTAGAGCTAATTATTAAGCCGTTTACATCAGCATATACCCAATCACCGGTATTAATTGTGGTGTTTAACATATTAACCGGGTGATCTTTAGCACCTAAACCGCGCTTAGTGGTGCAGCGCGGTGTTGCGCCTAGCGCCATTACAGGTAAATCAAGTGTGGCAAGAATTTCAATATCGCGACAGCAACCATTAATAATTATGCCCTGCCAGCCATTTTTTAGTGCGCGCTCTGCAATCATATCGCCAATAAAGGCAAAACGTTTACTGGCAAAACCATCAACAATCAATACTTTTCCCTCACCGTTTTCATGCAGTATGTTACCAGCAAATGAGTTGTCGTCAGGGCAGGTGACGGTCACTACTTGACCATAAAAGTGAGTTTTATTACCAAAGTGTTGCAAGCCACTGTCAGCAACTTGCACATGGTCGCGATGTTCATCGTATAAATCGGGCGTAGTAAACGGTGTCATTGAGGGCATCCTTGTTTTTTGGCAAAGCCATGTAGGGCAAAGGTAGTAAATTTAAAGTAGTAATAATGTTTATCGTAGGCTAATTAATCACTCAGGTGTAGCTATTATTGCAAATTGGCTTATAGATTTTAGTCGCAATATAAGTACTTTTAACGTTTTTTAATGCTGTTTTTATGAGTAACTTAAGCTTTTACTTAGTTTTATTTTTTCGAATAAATTACATTTTGTAAGCGCATTAGCCAAACGTCTCATTGTTGCGTGTTTTTTCATATGCTACGTTCAATTGTTATTTTAAATTTTGGGCTGCAATACTGTGCCCTATACACACATACAAAAAGAGAAGCGTGCTTTATGATCATCTTTTTTATTTGCCTGACTATTTTAATATTAGGCTATAAGTTTTATAGCCCGTTTGTTGAAAAACAAGCGGGTATGGACTCGACAGTAGACACACCACAGAAGCGTTTTAGCGAAGGTGTTGACTATGTTGCTATTCACCCTGTTCGTGCATTTTTAATTCAGTTTTTGAATATTGCAGGAGTAGGCCCCATATTTGGTCCTATACTTGGCGCCTTGTATGGCCCAGTAGCGCTGGTTTGGATTGTACTTGGTAACGTTTTAGGTGGAGCTGTACACGACTTTTTCTCTGGCGTAATGAGTATTAAAGAAGACGGTAAAAGTTTACCTGAAATTGCAGGCCATTATTACAACGTAGTATTTAAAGGCTTTATGCTTATATTTACTGCTATGTTGTTATTCTTTGTTGGTGTAGTGTTTATTATGAGCCCTGCAGGATTATTGAGTAACTTAGATGCATTTGAAGGCACCATTTTTGCTAGTAATACATTTTGGGTTCTCGCTATTTTAGCTTACTACTTTTTAGCCACGTTATTACCAATCGATAAAATCATCACTAAGTTTTACCCTATTTTTGGCTTGTTAATGATTGTAATGACAGTTGCTATTGCAGTCTCACTGTTAATCAACGCACCCCATTTACCAGTAGCTGGCGACTTTTTAGCGTATTTTGAAGCCGATCATGCTCACGACTTTTTAGCCCCAAACCCTGATGGACTGCCTACTTGGCCGTTGCTATTTATCACCATTACTTGTGGTGCCATTAGTGGTTTTCACTCAACGCAAGCACCTATTATTGCTCGTTGTTTAACTAACGAAAAATATGTACGCCCGGTTTATTATGGCGCGATGATGTGCGAAGGTATTGTAGGTTGTGTGTGGGCGCTTGCTGGTATTGCTGCCTTCCCAGAAGGTTATGCGGGTTTAAAATCGATGCTTGATTTAGGCGGTCCAGGCTTAGTGGTTAACCATATTGCAAACAGCTACTTAGGTGTATTTGGTGGTATTATGGCTATTATTGCTGTTGCTGTTTTCCCTATCACCTCAGGTGATACGGCGTTCCGCTCACTGCGCCTAACAATGGTGGATGCGTTTAGTATTCCGCAAAGTTTACGTAATCGTTTGTTGTTAGCGTTGCCAATTTTAACCATTGCTTACTTTATGACTAAGCTCGACTTCTCTGTTATTTGGCGCTACTTCGCGTTTTCAAATATGCTGCTTTCTACCAGTGTTTTATGGCTTGCTACTAAGTATTTATTTGACCGTGGTACATTCCACTGGATTGCTAGTATACCTGCTGTAATTGCTTCAGCTGTGACCCTGTCATACATAATGACTGCGGCAATAGGATTAAACTTATCAAGTGATTTAGGTAAACCAATTGGTGTAGCGGTTGCTGTTGTAGGCTTCATTGTATTGGCTTTTGTGCATTCAAAACATAAAGTGCGTCCAGCTTAAAACTACATAGTTATTAATGCAAAAAGCGAGCTTTATTTAAGCTCGCTTTTTTATGCTTGAACAAGTAGTAATTTAGTTAATAGATTTATCAACTTTCTGATCACCAACCACTTATGTTGACTATCTACCGCTAAAAAGTCGCTTGTTCGAAGTAGCTGATATCATCTAGGGTTTTACTAATAATCATTGCCCCTTCTAATAAGCTGACTGTTTGTATTGCCGCCCGAGCAGGATTAAGCTCTCCATTTATTTGATGTGCTTGAGTTAACCAGGCTAAGTTTTTATTAAAAAACCGCTGAACTTCAACCCGCACTTTATCGGGTAGGCTGTCGCTTTCTGCACCGAGTAAGCCACATAAACACATCTTTTTGTCTATCACGAGCGCATTTCTAAATAACTGAGTGTAAATATCGATGGGATTTTTACCGTTTGCTTTATGTACATTCGGATCGCCAAGTACTGCAATAAAGGCATCGGTGTATTGATGCGCGAGTTCAGCGCCTAAATCAGCTTTCGTTGGAAAGTGATAATGCACACTGGCACTTTTTATACCAATCTCAGTAGCAAGTTCTCTAAAGCTAAAGTTGCTATAACCACCCAGTCGCACTTTATTTTCTGCGGCTTGTAGCAGGGCTGCTTTTTTACTCATTTTGATATTTCCTTGCTGTTATCTGGAAAAATTATCAACCAGTAGGTAGTTATTTTCAAGCTCTTTTGTTTTTAGTTTGCAAATATTTAGCGCTTGCTATAAATTACCTATCAGTAGGTAGTTTTTGTTTGCCAATATAAACCAAAGTTGTCGTGAAAAATATAAGAGAGCATTATGAAAATTTATGACGTAGAAAATTACCCAAACCCATTGCAGGCTCGTATTGCACTTGCTGAAAAAAAGCCGACTGATAAAGAAAGTTTGTTGCTGTCGATTTATTAAATGGGGAATACTGCAGTGAGGCATTTTTGGCAAAAAAACCTTAGCCAAGTATTGGCGTTTAGTTATAAATTAATAATTTGGAGTCAAATATGAAAATTGCTGCCGACTTTAGTCAACGTGTGGTGGTGCATAGTGAGTCACTTGAGTGGATAGCTTCGCCCATGCCGGGTGTTGATAGACGTCCACTTGACAGAGTGGGCGACGAGGTTGCTCGTGCCACTAGCATTGTACGTTATGCGCCAAACAGCCACTTTAGCCCACATACACATACCGGCGGTGAAGAGTTTTTAGTACTTGATGGGGTATTTCAAGATGAGCATGGTGACTTTCCAAAAGGTACCTATATTCGTAATCCTCCACAATCAAAGCATACTCCTGGCTCAAAAGACGGTTGTATTATTTTTGTAAAACTATGGCAGTTTCAGCCAGAAGATCGCCAGCACGTGTGTATTCACACACAGCAGATGCAAGGGCAGAAAACCCCCGAGTTTAATGACCTAAATGTCATTTTGTTATATCAAGATACGTATGAAACAGTGAGTATTGTACAGTTTAATGCTAATCAATCTTTAACGCTCACGGTGAGTGGTGGCGCTGAGTTGTTGGTTTTGGATGGCACTTTACAAGAACATAACGACACACTTGAAAAACACAGCTGGCTTAGAGTGCCTGTTAATAGCCAAATAAACGCCACCGCGGGTAACAATGGCGCAAGAGTATGGATAAAAACCGGCTATTTAAACGATGTAAAAAACCAAGTTAATCGGTTAAAAAAACATAATTAACTCAAAAAATAAATCTGCATTAAGTGACTTTTTTGATCTGCTTCAAATAAAAGCTTTTAACTATTGCCTATAATTTAAGCTCTTTTCATTCAAGGGTTGAGTTATGGTTAATTTAACACATGGTTTGTCGATTGGTATTGAGCGCTCAGGCAGTGAGTTTTTCTTAACACTTAAGGCAATTGGTACCTTAACTCACAAAGACTATGAAGTGATCACACCGATGATCGATTCAGCGCTAGGCGAAGTTAAGCATCCTATTGTTAATGTATTAATAGATGGCACCGAGTTAGATGGTTGGGAGCTTCGTGCTGCTTGGGACGATTTAAAACTTGGCTTAAAGCACAACAAAGAGTTTAAAAAAATAGCGATTTACGGCAATAAAGAGTGGCAATCAACCATAGCTAAGTTAGGCAGTTGGTTTATGTCGGGTGAAATACAATACTTTGAAAATGCCACTACCGCTCTAGAGTGGTTAAAAACCAATAATGCATGACGCTTAATAAAAAAGGCCAACAGTGGCCTTTTTTGTAAGTATCTTGGTTTATTTTGACAGTGTTTTTTGCGTGGGAAGCGCAGGAAAAGCGCCTTTAGCTAAGCATGCTTTTGAGCCACAGCGAAGACCAAAGTGAAGCGCTTTTTTTACTATTGACTCATCATTTAGCTTATCAGTAAGTGGCACTGCATTATCGCTGTGGTTTAAGTAGTACAGTACGCCAGCAATAAAAGCATCACCGGCGCTGGTGGTATCTACAGCGGTAATTGTTGGGGCTGCTTCACTGAGGGTAAAAGCGTTATGGTAAACAGTCGCTGGTGCCGGACCATCGGTTAAAAACACCAGCTTGACGCCTAATTCAAGCAGTGATTGTAAGTAGGCTTCAACTGATTGTTGGCGTTGCGTTGCTAAAAAATTTAACTCATCACGTGAGAGCTTAACAATATCGCAATACGCGTAGCATGCATGCACGTTTTGCTCAATGTCATTGCTATTTTGCCATAAACTGTAGCGTAAATTTACATCAAAGCTAACGAGTTTGTGGTTGTTTTTAGCCTGCTTTAAAGCACACACAGTGGTTTTTGCTATAGCTGTATTGGTTAAGGTGTTTGAACAAAAGTGTAGGGTACTCAATTTATCCCAATTAATAAGCTTTAAATGCTCATTCGTTAACAGTAAATCGGCTGTTTGATGACGATAAAAGTTAAAGCTGCGTTCGCCGCTTTCATCTAGGCTGACAATAACCATAGCTGTTTGCGCGCCTTCTATGGTAAATAAATACTCAGTATCTACATTATATTGCTCAAGCGCATTAGTTAATTGTTTAGCAAAATAATCATCTCCCATACCGCCACAAAACGCAGCTTTGCCGCCGAGCTTTGCGTAACCTACAGCCACATTAGCTGGAGCACCTCCTGGAATGGGCAAGTAAGCACTGTTTTGAGAGTCTTGAGGCAGCATATCAATAAGCAGTTCACCAAGGCTAAGTAATTTGGTCATAGTGTAAATCCTAAAAAACCTAGCATGGCTAGGTCAAAATTCAAGGGAGAATTATTAAAACTAGTGTAACAATCGCTGAACAAACATAGCTTCAGCAATTGTTACACTAAAGTTGGTTAGTTAAACGCGTATTTAAACGTCAATGACGTTGTACGGCCATTAATAGCACGTGCGCGTATAATGTTGTTATCAGGTATTGAGCCTTCTTCTGCTTCAGTAATACCTACCGTATCGAATAGGTTATTTACGTTTAACGCAATATTAAGATTTTCTGATAAATCGTAGCTTACAAAGCCATTTACTTGAGTGTAACCATCAAACTTAAGATCGTTATTATCTTGAGCATAGGCATCGGTAGTACCGATAAAGCTTAGGCCTGCAGAGCCTTTTTCATAAGTGTAACGTGCCATTAATGAGTAAATTAAATCAGCTTGGCGACGAGGCGTATTACCAACCACTTCAGGGGTAAGTGCATCTTTTGCAATTTCAGCGTCTGTCCACGTTAAATTACCACGAAAATCCCATGCATCAATAAAGTAGGTTGATTCAACCTCAATCCCTTTTGCTTCATATTCGCGGTCAAAAAAGGTTTGTGATGTCGCTTCGAAGTTTTGCTCTTCAGTTTGTGCATAAAATGCCGTGGCAAAAACTGACAGTGAATCAAAGCGCTTTTTAATACCAAACTCATACTGGTTTACTTCATCAACGGCATCTTCATCGGCTACTGAGCCATCGGCGCGAACTTTACCAAATAAAAGTCGGTCAGTATTGGCGCGACCGCCTTTACTCAATCGTGCAAACGTTGCAAGGCTTGAGTCAATTTGGTAATTGGCACCAATTGAATATGATGCGTAATCCCAGTCGTAATTAACAGGGCTAGCATTTGCAAGGTCAATACCTGCAACATTTTGTTCAGGAACAGAAATCACACCGTCGCGATTCATATCAACGGTTGAGGTAACCGCGCCTGCATAGTTACCACGTGCTTCACCGCTGTCATAACGGGCACTAGCATCAATACTTACGTCACCCACCTTAGTTGAAAATGCAACATAGGGTGCACGAGTGTCGTATTCTGTGTCGTAATCACGTTGGCAACAGTTACCCCAAAAAGGCGTGCCATAAGCGTATAAGCCATTTTCAGAGAATTCAGTCCCATCGGCGGCTGTTACATTTAATAGCGCAGCGTTATCACCTTTGAGCTCCATTAGGTAGGAATTCCATAACCACGACATGGCAATATTTTGGGTTGACGCATAATAGCCAAAAGTAACGCTAGTATCATCGCTTAGCGATTTAGTCAGTTTGAAGTCGTTAACAATTGAGTCAAAGTCGTTCATGGTTACGTCAAACGTATGAATACGCATGGCTAAATCATCGTTAAATGCAGCACCTGTGGTCGCATTACTAAGCGTTGCACCCACACCACCAATACTTTGCGCTATAGCTGATGCATTGCCAACTTCAGCTGGGATCAATGAATTAAAATTACCGCTTACAGATGATTTACGAAAACGATTTTCAATACGCCAATCGTTGTCTAAATCAAATACAGCCTCAAAACCAATTGAGTCAACTTGCGGATTCATACCATCGCGAATATCGCCGTTGCTTATTTGATTTTCGCCGTTTAAGCGCACTGTTTTAGTAAATAATGCCGAATGCGGGGTATCTGATTGTGCGTCAAACCCAGGAATTGAGTCACCATTTGCATACATTGGCATAGGTAAGTAGCCAACACTTTTATCATCTAAATGTTTGTAATAAAGACGCACGTATCCATTTTCAAAATCTTTGGTCAGGTTGGCTTTAATTTGCCCACCTTTATTTGATGTGTAACCTGTTTCACGTGGGCCTTCACCTTGACGTACAAAACCACCAACATGAAAGCGTACAGTGTCATTTAAATAGGTGCCATATTCAAAGTCAGTTCGAATAGTATCGTAATCTAGGCCAAGTGTAGTTGATACGCTGCCCGATTCGTTTTCGCCATTTTTAGAAATGAAATTAATTATGCCACCCGGTGCATTACTTGCTGCGGTAGAGGCTGAACCACCACGAATAGATTCAATGGTTTGCACTGTGTTATCTAAGCGCATAAAAATGTCAGCGTTACCAAATGCAATATCGCCATATTGTAAAACAGGTAAGCCATCTTCTTGAAGCTGTAAAAATTTAGCACCACCAGAGGCAACCGGTAAACCACGTACTGCAATGTTGGCGTTACCTTCACCGCCGGTTGATTCTGAGCGAACCCCAGGAATAATTCTAAATGCCTCAGCAGTAGAGCGAGGCGTAGACACCTCAACTTGCTCAAGCGACACACTGCTTACAGAAGAACTTGACGCCATTATCGTTGTACGGCGGGGAACACCGGTAACAACAATTGTTTCTAGCCCTTTGTTAGCTTGCGCTTGTGTATTTTGCTCTTGTTGTTGTGCATTAACGCCTTGGCTAACGGCGAGCGCTAAAGCACTGATCAGATATAAAGGTGTGTTGTGTGTTGTCATGTGAACGCCTCGTTTTAAATCCTAAGGGAAGTTGTTATTTTTACTTAATCGATTAAGTAAAAATAACAAAGTTTTTACAATAAGCAAATTATTTTGTTAATTATTTGCTGTTTTTTTACTCAAACATTGATTTTTATAATGTTTTTATAGCATTAAAAGTTGTTTGTTTACTCAGCGACTAAGTTACTTTGCTCTAATGCTGCTGCTGATGGGTCACGAATATAATTAAATAGCATAGCCAAAAATAATATGACTGCAAAACCCGTAGCTAAATAAAAACCGTAGCGTACGTGTCCAAAGTAATCGCTGATCATACCCATAAATAAAGGTGCTAAGGCGGCTGACAGTGCGGTAAAAAATAATATAACGCCGGCTACTGCACCGTGTTGATGCACAGGAAAACACGATATTCCCTTAGAGTTTAAAGTAGGGTAGACCATCGACATAAATAAACCTGAGAGAGGTAATAAAGCCACAGCCCAATCAACGCCGCCATAAAGAGTGCCAACGTAACACAGCGCAATGCCAAAGCTTAAGTAAGCCATAACTCCTTGCCAACTAAACCTATTCAGTAACCATACCGCAATAAAACGCCCTGCAGCACGTAACACAAAAAAGATTGTAAGTGCGTAAGTGGCCAGCAGCGGCCATGAGCCAGTGTAATCTTTTAGCAGAGTAGGCATCCACACGTATATGGCGACTTCGGTGGCAACATATAAAGCAATTGCAAGTGAAAAACCCAGTGCATAAGGATTTTTAACCATTTTTATAGTCGTTTTTAGTGAGGCTGGCTTATCTGTACTTTTTACCACAGCAGGGTAATCGGCACGCCAAGCAAGCAATGCCAAAATCAAACACATAATGCCAGCAATGATGTAAAGGTAAGTCCAACTTACATTTTGAACCAGTAGCACGCCAACTAAAGCAGGGCCAACAATGGCTCCAATGCCAAAAAAGCCTTCTACTTTATTCATGGTTTTGGTGTGCTCTTCGTTGCTATTAGAAATATCACCTAAAAGCGCCAATGCACCGGTTTTAAATAAACCAATGGCGAGGCCAATACAGCACAGTAAAAAAACAAAAAATATAAAGCTGCTGCTAATCGCAAACAAAAAACAACTTGCAGAGAATATTAATAAACCAAGCATAATCGTTTTTTTACGGCCAAGACTATCGGCTAAAAAGCCTAGAAATAATCCACTTATTGCAATCATGGCCATAGGCGCATAATGAAACGCACTGGCTTGGGTCATACTTAATCCAAAATCGCTTATGAGTTCGGGAATGATCATGCCAACGGCGTCAGAGGTCATGGCAAACATAAAAAACATCATGTATGTGAGCCAACGAATTTGTTGCAACGGATCGCTGCTTACGTGTGTGTGTGATTTTGTCATTTGCTTTTCCTCGTTAAATGCTTGGTAACACACATTAAGTCGTCAGTAACTTATTGTAGTATTAATCGAGCCACGATATTTGTATGTAAAATATTTAAAAATTACTTGTAAATTCTCACCTGCTAGTTAAAGATATATCTTAATCGATTAAGTTTCAACTTGGTAATCACACATGATGAAGAATAAAGTTCAATTGATCACATATGCTGATCGAATCACCGGTAAAGATATAAACGCATTAACAGCACTTCTAAAGGGTCCACTTAAAGACGTTTTTGCAGGGGTGCACTTATTACCATTTTATAACCCAATAGATGGTAGCGATGCAGGTTTTGACCCAATTGATCACAGTGAAGTTGATGCCCGAATAGGAACTTGGTCAGATATTCAAGTACTTGGAAAAGACCATGATTTAATGGCCGACTTAATAGTGAACCATGTATCGGCGCAATCGTTTCAATTTCAGGATGTGCTGGCCAAAGGCAAAGCCTCTGAATTTTGGGATTTATTTTTAACTAAAGAAGACGTATTCCCTAATGGCATGAGCAACCAAGAACAACAAGCCATTTACCGTCCACGGCCTGGAAGCTGTTTTACACCAATGAAATGCGGTGATGGTCAAACGTATGATTTTTGGACCACCTTTACTGACAACCAAATTGATATAAATGTAAAAGTAGAAGCAGGCATTGCCTATTTAAATAACGTACTTACTAAATTTTCTGCTAACAACGTAAACATTATTCGTTTAGATGCAGCGGGTTATGCCATTAAGCAAGCAGGTACTAACTGTTTTATGCTGGATGAAACATTTGCCTATTTAGATAAACTCTCAAAGCAGGCAAATGATTTAGGCATGGAAACCATTGCTGAAATTCATAGCCATTATCAAACTCAAGTTGACGTGGCTAAGCGCGTAAACATGGTGTACGACTTTGCCCTACCACCGCTTATTTTACATAGCTTATTTAATAATGACGTAGACGCACTGCTTAAGTGGTTACAAATTTCACCGCGTAACTGTTTAACTGTACTAGACACCCATGATGGCATTGGCATTATTGACGCGGGTCCAATGGGCGATAAACCTGGGCTGTTGAACGCATCTCAAATAGATAATCTAGTAGAAACCATGCATGCCAACAGCAATAACCAGAGCCGTAAAGCAACAGGTGCAGCTGCAAGTAACGTCGACCTATATCAAGTTAACTGTACGTATTACGATGCATTGGGCGCAAATGATTTTGATTACTTATTATCTCGCGCCATTCAATTTTTTGCACCGGGTGTACCACAAGTATATTACGGTGGTTTATTTGCTTGCAAAAATGATATGGAGCTTCTGGCGAGCACGAACGTTGGTCGTGATATTAATCGCCCTTATTTAGATGCCGCTAAAATAGATGAAGCGCTAAATAAGCCGGTAGTAAAAGGATTAATAGCGTTAATTAAAATACGTAATGAACACCCTGCATTTGCTGGTGAATTTACTGCTCAAGGTGGCGAAAATGTATGTTGTTTAATGTGGAAGCTTGAACAACATTCAATTTCTTTGAGTATTGATTTTACAAGTCGTACCGCACTTATTACACAGGTTAATGGTGCTCAAGAAACCACTTTAAACTTACAAAGTTTATTAGTTTAAATAGCTTTATTTGTTGAAAACCAAAAAGCCAAGCAACTTAAGCTTGGCTTTTTTATCTGCGCTACTAACAGCACTCAGCTACTTGCACCAATATCGAGTGCGTAACCTACTTCGTGTTGTTTTTCTTCTTTAGAAATAAATAAGTTAGCAGCTATTACACCTTTTTCTTGGCTATTTTGATGAATAGTCGTAAGGCGAGGCACAAAACGGGCTGCTTCTTCTATGCCATCAAATCCAACAATACGTAGCTCATTCCCTATTTTTATCCCTTGTTTTATTGCTTCTCGCATGGTGGCGAGGGCGATTAAATCACTCATACATATAATCACATCAGGGCGTGGTGAGGCGTTTAATACTTCTTTTGCAGCTATGCTGGCAAAACGCTCGCTACTTTCAGGAATATTCCAAATGCGGTCGTCGGCTACAGTTACATTCGCTTCATTTAACGCACGCTGATAACCTCGTAAGCGTTGGTGAGAAATAGATTGACCCGTTTCAAACTCATGATGTTCGTAAACTCGGCACAATACATTTTCATCGAGTAATCTCAAGCCCAATATTGCCACGTTATCAGTTGCCCTGTGCAAAACATGTTTGGCTATTTCGTAACTGGCTTGTTCGTTGTTTATGTTAATTGATGCGTTGCGGGCAATATCAAAATCCACAGTAACCACATGTTTTTGTACTGTTTTTAGTTGCTCTACCAGTGCTTTATTTCGCGGGCGACCATAACAAATAAAGCCATCAACAAAATCAACAACGTTATTGAGATTGTCGCTATTGCCTGAAAACAATAAAACATTAATGCTGTTTTTTTCAAGCACTGAGGTTACACCACGCATAAAGCTACTGGCGACAGGGTCTGACACCATATATTCCACGCTATCTGGCAGCACTAAAGCAACAATATTAAATGTGCCACTTCGCAAAGATTGCGCCGCTTTATTAGGGCCATAATAACCGAGCTCTTTGCAAGCTTTAAGTATGGCTTCGCGTCGTTTAGCCGAGAGTTGATCAGGGCGATTAAACGCATTTGATACCGTAGCATTAGACACACCTAACTCTTTGGCGATACTTTTTAATGTCCAGCGGGTGGGTTTACTCATCAGCGACTCATTACTACTTAGCAGGAAATTAGTAAATTAACATATTAGGCTGTTTAATATAACAAAAACTGTTGCATTGAGTTAATGCCGACACTGTTTAGGTGCAATCCCAAAGGT
The DNA here is from genome assembly GCF_023161845.1 of Pseudoalteromonas sp. 2CM39R. NCBI lineage: Bacteria > Pseudomonadati > Pseudomonadota > Gammaproteobacteria > Alteromonadales > Pseudoalteromonadaceae > Pseudoalteromonas > Pseudoalteromonas sp. 2CM39R. The sequence goes on along the minus strand of NZ_JALNTM010000003.1, from coordinate 500,405 downwards.
TTGCTTAAATAAACGGCTAAAATGACTGGCGCTATTAAAACCAAGGTCGTAGCACACTTTACTTATAGCTTGGCCTTCTAATAAAAGCGTGCGGGCTTTTTTAAGCCTAAGTTGTTGCTGCCAAAGCGCAGGGCTGGTGCCAAAAGCGAGTTTAAATTGCTGGTAAAACTTACTACGACTCATACAAGTTATTTTGCATAATGTGTCTATGTCGAGTGTGTCGCTTAAATGCTCTTCAATGTATTGCAGTGCATCACTCACGTTACTTTTTAGACGCAGTTTATCGCAGTTGGCCATTAATAAATCGCGGCTTTGTTGTTGCAGTAAACGGGTGATCAATTCGTTTAACGATAAATCAATTAGGTAGTGTCGCTCGGCGCCTTGCTCACTAAATAAATGCACCATTCGCTCTAATAACTGCTGAGTTTGCGCATTATGTTGGGTATGCACTAAATTAGGGCTGTATTCAAATAAGGTATCACTAGCAAAGTTTTGCTGCATATTAAGCGCATTAGCCACATTGGTTATTTTATCTGTGCTGATTTCAATCGCTAAACAGGTGGTAGGTGAGTTGAGAGTTGCCTGTGGAAAATCAATCAGCACCCCTTGCTCGGGCGCTAATACAAACGATTCGTGGGGTAAAAACGCTTTATGATAATGACTATTCTCAACATGCATAATTTTCTTGCCACTGAGCATGGCACAAAACAGTAATTCGTTTGAATGCAGCGCCACTTTTTGCGCACTTTTATAAGTATCATAAATACTCAGTTCGCTGTTGTCGGCAGCAAAGCTCACTTTGTTTTCAATAAGTACATCAAGTTGTTGGCGTTTTTTATTTAACTGTGACGAATACATAATCAGCCTTTTTAATGATTAAATCGTTTGGACTCACAGACAATTTTTTTGGACTGCTAATCAAGTTTTTAAGCGCTTAATAGTCTAATGTCAATCAATACCGATTAAATATAAAGCAACTAGCTACATTACTCTAACAAGTTGCTGGTATTTCGGCTTAGACTTTTAGCTAACAACAACAAGAGAACACACATATGATTTACGCAAATCCAGGCACAGCAGACGCACTCATCACATTTAAACAGCAGTATGGTAACTATATTGGCGGCGAGTGGGTTGAACCCGTTAATGGCCAATACTTTGAGAATATTAGCCCTGTAAATGGCAAAGTGTTTTGTAAAATTCCCCGCTCTGACAAAGACGATATTAATTTGGCGCTTGATAAAGCGCATGCCGTAAAAACGCAGTGGGGCACAACCTCAGTTACCGAGCGCAGTAATATTTTATTAAAAATTGCTGATCGCATTGAACAAAATCTAGAGCTACTTGCAGTGGCCGAAACATGGGATAACGGTAAAGCCATTCGCGAAACCCTCGCCGCGGATATTCCACTTGCTGCGGACCACTTTCGTTACTTTGCCGGTTGCTTGCGTGCTCAAGATGGCAGTATTGGTGAAATAGACGAAACCACGGTGGCGTATCATTTTCATGAACCATTAGGTGTTGTAGGGCAAATTATTCCGTGGAACTTTCCAATTTTAATGGCTGCATGGAAACTAGCACCTGCACTTGCAGCTGGTAACTGTGTGGTACTTAAACCTGCTGAGCAAACACCCGCCTCAATATTAGTATTAATGGAAATTATTGGTGATTTACTACCCGGCGGCGTGCTAAACGTAGTAAATGGCTTTGGTAAAGAAGCCGGTGAAGCACTGGCAACTAATACGCGTATAGCTAAAATTGCCTTTACAGGCTCAACCCCTGTGGGTTCACATATTTTAAAATGCGCAGCTGAAAATATTATTCCTTCAACGGTAGAACTTGGGGGAAAATCACCTAATATCTTCTTTAACGATGTTATGGAAAAAGACGACTCATACCTAGATAAAGCAATTGAGGGCGCCATTCTTGCCTACTTTAACCAAGGTGAAGTATGTACTTGTCCATCACGCTTGTTCATTCAAGAAGATATTTATGAGCAATTTATAGAACGCATTTTAAAACGTACCAAGCAAATTAAACGCGGTAACCCGCTAGACAGCGAAACCATGGTAGGTGCGCAAGCCTCTAAAGCACAGTTTGATAAAATTTTAAGTTACATTGATATTGGCAAACAAGAAGGTGCTGAAGTACTCAGTGGCGGTCATGTTGAGCAACTTAGCGATGAGCTAAATGGTGGCTATTACATTCAACCTACTTTATTAAAAGGCACTAACGATATGCGCGTGTTCCAAGAAGAAATTTTTGGTCCCGTTATTTCAATGTCGACCTTTAAAGACGAAGCCGAAGCGCTCGAATTGGCTAACAGCTCAGAATTTGGTTTAGGCGCAGGTGTATGGAGCCGTAATATGAACCGCGCTTATCACTTTGGTCGCAAAATAGAAGCCGGTCGCGTATGGACCAACTGTTACCATATGTACCCAGCACACGCTGCGTTTGGCGGTTATAAAAAGTCTGGTATAGGCCGCGAAACGCACAAACTCGCTCTCGATCATTACCAACAAACTAAAAACTTATTAGTAAGTTACAGCGAAGATCCCCTTGGCTTCTTTTAATAAGGCGTTTTAGTTTAAACAAACAACCTATAAGTAATGAAAGCGCTGCATTGTTGTAGCGCTTTGTTTTTTTTAAAACTAATACTGATAGCATTTGATTAGTGGTTAATTATAATAATAAAGAAATGATTTATTAATGAGGCGAAATAAAACCTCAGTGAATCATGCACAAAGAGGGTAATAGGGCGCTGGGTTGAAAAAGTAGATTAAAGGTTCTAGCTCAGGGCTGTTTGTACAAGCTCACAGCTCGTCACTCGAAGCCGGCTCATTTTCTCCTCTGTGTTTAAAAAGGCTTTAGTGAATTAATCACAAAAAGGATTATGGTGATGTTTGAAACGATTGCGATTTATTCAGGGTTAATAGCCACATTATGGATATTCATTGGTGTTTATGTAGCAAGTCGGTTTTATAAAGGTTACAGCCATTCTAAACAATTTTGTAGTGAATTAGGTGCAACAGGAAGCCCAACTGAAAAACTGTCACCGCTAATTAATAATTATCCTTTAGGTTTTCTATTTTGCTTTTTTGGCTGGTATTTGGCGCAATTGGCTAATGTTTCTATATTGGTTAATATTGCTGGTTGGTTAGTTATAGTGCATGGTATTGGTACCTGGGTTGCGGGTTATTTTCCTATGGATGCTGACCCATTTACTAAACATCCAACTTTTAGCTGCAAGGTACATTCTTGGGCTGGTTTTATTATGTTACTTTCGCTGGTTGTAGCACCAATATTAATAGCTATTAGTCCAACCACAGAAGTTACCTCTCTATACTTTCGTGTTTTTTCAATTGTTTCTGTTATCGCTACATTTTATTATCTGTTTGCTATGGCTAAAGCAATAAAACTACAAAGTAAACCTGGTACCTATCAACGTATCTCCTATGGTATTCAATTAAGTTGGTTAAGTGTTTTTTCAATAGCATTAATTTAAAACAATCACTAGTGCCTATCATTTTTTTAAACGTTAGGCTTGTCAATCTAAGAAATACATCAGCATTGTGTTGATTTTAGCTCATTATTTGGGCTTATAAATTAAGGAAGACTCATGAATATAAACGATACTAAATTACGTTTTATTTTACTAAGAGGTCCTTTAGGCTGGGGAATTCCTACAGCTATTTTATTTCAATTAATCATGCACCTTACAGGTGAGCAAGATTTTTTTGATGGAATCATTTCATCTTTAATAATATTTCCTTTAGTAGGCATATTATTTGGATACTTTATGTGGCATTCAAAACATAAAAAGAACTAAATAACTGAGAGACCTACCTTAATTACTTGGTTTTTTGAAAGTTTTTAGCTGTAATTACAAGAAGGTTTGAGTGAAAATTTGTGAAACCCAAAGGTTGGTTATCCGGCCATTCTCAATTGATGATGTGCCGGCATTAAGTGAAATTCTTAGTGACGATGAAGTGATGAAATACTCAATTCGTGGTGTGTGCGATGAAGCCGCAACTGGTGAATTTATAAAGTGGTGTTTACAATGCTACGATTCATATGGTTTGGGCCCATGGGCACTAATAGATAAAAACAGCGATTTACTCATTGGATTTTGTGGTATTTCTCCACAAAATATCGCGGGTAACGAAGAGCCTAATTTAGGGTATCGATTAGCGGTCGATTTTTGGAATAAAGGGTTAGCATGCGAAGCGGCTAAAGGTGTTTTAAAGTATGTGTTTACGCAAACTACTCATCAATCCGTTGTTGTTATTATTGAACCTGAGCATATTGCGTCATTGAGAGTAGCAAAGAAAATTGGCTTTACAGATTATAGCAATCATGAATTTCACGGTCGTGCCGTACAGTTATATCGATTAACAAAGGCGCAGTGGAGTAAATGGACTTCTTTAGATGCTGCTTATGTAGCTACCTAAAGCTCAAGATAGTTAACGTTGGTTTGTTAAAAGGAGATTTTTAATGGATATAGATTCTCACATAGTTCAGCTTGAAAAAAATAACCGAAAGTTATTTAGTGCATCTCATTATTTGGGACTTACGATAGCGATGGCTGTTATTGTTTTGTTGTTAATGTTTTATTTCAGCCCATTGATAGGGCTTGCTTGTTCAGGTTTTGCTGCTTTCTTTTTAAACTTTTTCTATTCACAGTATACCTTTAGAAAACTCAACGCCCGCATAACACTACTGCAAATCAAAATTGAACAAACCGCTAAGTAAGCTGTTGCTCTTAATTTAAAGCCAGTTCATTTTACATTTTACTCATTGTTAGCTGCTTTTATTGTTGCTAAGTTATTGCTGTAAAAAAATTTGCTGATACTTATTGGATTTAAGATATTTTTAGTTCCACCAGATGAGTTTACAGTAATTATATAACCTAAGCTAAAATGGATTTTCATGAACATAAAAACAAAAATAGTTAGCCGTACTTTATTGAGTGCTTTATTAATTACGCCTACCTTGAGCATGGCAGAATTAGCAGTTACTCCTCAAACACCAGAGCAATGGCGCAGTGTTACTGATCGTGATATTGAAGCTGCTTACAGTATTTCGGCAAAAAACCATCCCGGTATGTTTGATCTTAACAATCCAGTCTTTCCTGAGCTATTAAAGCAAGCAAAAGCAGAAGCACTTGCACTGTCTGCTAAAGCGAGCGGGCCACAGGTTCATGTTGCGGCAATAGCGCGTTTTAGTACTGTGCTACAAGATGGTCATGCTGGTGTGTTTTCACGTGTTGAACGACCTGCTCGTCGCTGGCCTGGTTTTCGTGCAGTTTGGCGGGGTGATGCACTAAAAGTGTATTACAGTGAAACAGATAATATAAATAAAGGCGACGTGATAACTGGTTGCGATGGGCAAAGTACAGAGACGTTAATGCGACAAAGAGTGTTTAAGTTTCATGGACAGGTTACACAGCCTGGGCATTGGTGGCAGCAAGGTTGGCGGTTACTTGTTGATGAGGGCAACCCATTTTTAACACCTCTAAAAGAATGTCAATTTGTTAAAGCCAATGGACAATCCTACAGTAAAACCCTTGATTGGTCTGTTCAGCCACAGAGCGTAACTAAGCATTTAACACACGCCTATAATGGGGATGAGCTTGCAACCGATTTAACTTGGCCTGCACAAAACACTGCGTGGATTGCTATGCCTAGTTTTGCAAATAACGATAAGCAAACTAAAGATTACAATAACCTTTATAAGAAGGTGACGAGTCAACGTTCCAAGTTACTCAGTGCAAAAACGGTGGTTTTAGATCTTCGTCATAACCAAGGTGGCTCGTCGTATTGGAGCTTAACGCTTGCAAAAGCGTTGTGGGGTGAGCAGGTTGTTGAACAAAAAATGGATAGCTACTCACAAAATAGCCGGGTTTGGTGGAGAGCGTCAAAAGACAATACTAACTATGTAAAATCGTTAATTGACGTGGTAAAAGATCAACCTGAAGTTCATGAATTGATTAAAGAAATAGCAGCAGGTATGGCGCAGTCACTTGAAAAAAATAAGCCATTTTACATCGAAGAAAAGCAAAGTAAATCAAACCTAAGCGAAAGTACGGTACCAGTGAGTGACTTTAAAACACAGGTTCTTGTTATTGTACCGCCACAGTGTGCAAGTGCGTGTCTTGATGCCATTGATGTATTTAAGCAATTTACAAATACTCAGTTATTTGGCGCGCCAAGTAGTGCTGACTCATTGTATATGGATGTTCGATTAGCTGAGTTACCCTCAGGTTTAGGTAAAGTGATAGTGCCTAATAAAGTGTATGTGAATAGAGCAAGAGGAAAGGGCGATTATTATAAACCCGATATTGCCTATAACGATATTGATTGGACAACCGATAAGCTATTAGAAAAAATTAAACAGTTATAAAAAAAGCCGCTCAATGAGCGGCTTTGACTTTTCAACTATAAGGGGTAATCAAAAACTGTATTTGGGCAATGCATTAATTGCCCATAGAGTATCTAACGCCAAAGGCATAACGAGGACCGTATTGAGCCGCGCTTAAGAACTGGCTTTCGAAACGGCTAAATGAACGCTCGGTTTCGTTAGTTAAGTTCACACCTTCAAAGAATACCGTTGTGCTTTCGTTAACTTCGTAGTTAACACTAATATCCCACTGCAAGTACTCTTCAGCATATTGTGGCGGAGCCGTAGCACCTGAATCAGGTAAACCCTGGGCAATTAAGTACTCATCACGCCATGCACCGGTAATTTTTACCGATAAGCCATCTTTTTCATAAAAGCCTTGTAGGTTTGCAGAGTCACTTAGGCCAGCCAATACCGCTTGAGAGGCAAGGTAGTAGTTATCGTACTCAACATCACCATCAACAACGGTGGCATTGAAGCCCGCACCAAAGCCCGAGTCGCCAAACAAGTGCTGAACAGCAAATTCAAAGCCGTTCACTTTACGTGAGCCAACGTTTTCAGGTGAATTAATAGTCCATTCAATTAGCGGGTCGGTTGCTGGGTCTGGTAAGATACGGTTGTTTTCGCCAATACCCACACCATTAGCTACAATTTCATTGTAAATTGCAGTGTCAGTTGCTTGATCGCCACGACCTTCAATGGCGGCTACTGCGTTGTTCCAACGCTGACCTAAATACACATCGTGTAAGCCTTCAAATGTTGTTTTAACCTGCGTGTTATCAATCCAATTATCTACGTCTTTCCAAAATAGACCAATAGCAGCGTAGCTGCCTTCGCTGTAGTAATACTCAAGACTTAAATCTAAGTTCGTTGATTTAAATGGTTCTAAGTTTGGATTACCACGGCTACCACTTCTTGAATTTAATTTAGGTGAAGGTGTTAAAGCCAAGTTACCTAACATATCACCGAGTGTTGGTCTGGTGATTGTTTGACCCCATGAGGCGCGGGTCACTAGGTCATCCGTAAGATCGACTTTAATATCAATCATAGGAAGTAGTAAGTCGTATTGGCCTTCATAGTCTACTTCAACTAATTCGCCACCAGCGGCAAATTGAGTTAACCACTCTGAACCACCAGCCCAGTACACTTGTTCCGCTACACGGCTTTTAGCTGGGCTGACAATATCAGTTTCTTCATAACGAAGACCTAAATTTACAAATACTTCGTAGTCGCTAACGTCAAATACCCAATTACTAGAGAGATACACACTGATGGTTTCTTCTTCAACTTCGTTAGTTGGGAAGTTATCAAAGCTACCAATTCGGTAATAATCACTGCCAATAACATCTTCGGTTAAGTAAGCGCTTTGGCGAGCAAATGCTTCATCAAGGTCATAAGTGTAAGCATAACCAGGGGCTACGCCGTTAGGACCAAATGAAAACTCATCAAGGAATCCGCTTAAATCAACTCTTTCGAACATCGCATCCGGAAAAATTTCAGCGAATGTACCGTTGTTAAAGCCTGGTGCATTGGCGTTATTAGAACCACCCCAACCACTAAGTGTTTGTTTAGTGTAAGCCGCACCAAATTTTACAGTCTCAAGACCAATGTCTGTATAAGTAAATAACTTACCATCTAATTGCACTTGAGAAACTTCTGACTCACCCGGTGTTCTGGTAAAAATACTGAAGTTAGAACCAATTTGATTTGGACTCACTTCTTGTGTGCCATTGTTCCAATTAATATTGAAACCGGGCACATCGCCTTCGCGGAAAAAGTATTCTTTAGTCGAGAGATCGGCTGAGCCCAAAATAATACGGGCATTAGAGTTCAAGCCTGGATCTTTACCGTTATCTGTAGTGGTTTTTGAAGTATGGGCATCAAAGTTAAAACTTAGATTGTCTGTTGCTAACCATTCAACATTAATACCAGTTGCTTTTGAGTCTACTTCTGAGGTTTCACGAAATGCAGTGAATGATGCGTCATCGCCAGCTGAGTTATAGTAAATAGCGGTGCCGTTTTCATCTAGCTCATAGGCATTACCATTGCCGCCAAACGACCCATTCCAAATACCCCACGATAACGAGTTATTACCCGTTGTTGCATTTGAGATTGTGTGATCTAGTGTAAACGTTAAGTTATCTGTTGGTGCAAACTGAAAAGTGGCTTGCGCGTTTAAACGTTCACGCTGAATGTCGTCTTTTGCAAAGCTGACTTCTTGTGGGAAGAAAGCGGCAGATACAAATTCACCACTCTCCCCAGCGTTAGGGTCGAAAAACTGCTTCGCTGGATTGCCATCAGCATCCATTGGGCGGTTATCAATTATGTTTTCAGCATCAACCGATAGGTTAGGGTTGACTAACCAAGAGCGCACATTGGCTGCTTGGCGCTGAAAATCACGACGGTGGTAAGAAAAGTTAGCTGAAAAACCAAACATTTCGTCAGCAAACGTGTTGCTGTAAATACCTGCTACTTCAGGAGTAACCTCATCACCTTCTTCTACCGATGTATCGTGAATACCTTTAGCCATTAATGAAAATCGTTGACCCGGCTTCTGTAGAGGTTTAGCGGTAACAATATTTACAGTTGCACCAAGGCCACCTGTTGGTGTATCTGCACGCGCTGTTTTCATAACTTCAAGTGAGCTTACACCCTCCGATGATAAGTTCTCAAAGTTAAATGAGCGTGTAAAGCCTGTGCCCGCCATTTGACGGCCGTTAAGTGTTACAAGGTTAAATGATGGGCCAAAACCACGTACGGTAATTTGGCTACCTTCACCGTTTGAACGACTCACCGATACACCGGTTATACGCTGTAGTGATTCAGCTAAGTTAGTATCTGGAAATTTACCCATTTCTTCAGCAGAAATGGCATCGACCACGCCTGATGCGTCACGTTTTACATCCATTGAACGAATGAGTGAGCCACGAATACCTTTTACTTCAATAACTTCTAGTTCAGGTTCGGCAGTATTTTCTTGCGCAGCGTAAGCGAAGTTAAATGTGCTTGCAGCGATGATAAGTGACACAGAAGCCGCTAGTGGGCTTTTTTTAAACTTATTTGTGTTCATAATTGCTCTGCTTTTACTTAATTTATTACGGTAAGTAGGTACTTGTAATTTAGTACCTACCACTGAATTAGGGTTTATGGGTTAGCGATAACTACGTTGTCTATACGGTAAACTGCACCTTCACCTGCTCCCCACGCTGGGAACATCATCAGTACATTGATGTCGCTAATGTCTAAACCTGCATCAAATAATGATTGCAACGTAAACGTGTATGTTTGCCACTGTCCAATAACAGGTACTTCACCTTCAACGCTTTGTGCAAGAGGAAGCTCTACCGCTGTTGCTGCACCTGTTGACTCAATTTTAAATGTCCATACTGAGTCAGGGTCATTTGGTGGTGTCACCATTTTCATTTCAAATTGCACAACACCATTGGCTAATATTGCTGATGCATCAAAAGAGATACCGTCGTCCGCTAAAAAGCCCATTACTGTTGGTGTAGCACCAATAACAAACTCAGCCACTGTGCCATGATCAGCATCGTCAGTTTCTTCAGTCGGTGTAGAGCCACCACAACAGTCCCAAATACTCCACATATCTGCAGCAGTATCTTGGAAAATAGTGATTTCATCGCCTGCTGATGCACTAGGATCGTACATTTTAGCGTTATCAACACGGTAAACCGCACCTTCACCTGTGCCCCATGCTGGGAATATCATCACTACATCAATGGCACTAACATCTAAACCTGCGCCCGCTAAGTCAGCGAATGTAAAGGTATAAGTTTTCCACTCACCTACAACAGGTGCATCGCCAGCATCTGTTAATGGTAATTCTACTGCGGTATCACCCTCATTAGATTCAATTTTCATTAACCAAGTTGCATCTGGGTTATTTGGGTTTGACATCACTTTCACATCAAACTGTAGTACACCATTTTCTAAAATGCTGGTTGCATCAAATGGAGTGTCGCTACCACCAGCAGATGAACGAGTATTAAAGCCCATTACAGTGGGGGCTTCGCCAATAGTGAATTCTGCAGTTAAGCCGTGTTCTGCATCGTCCATAACTTCTGATGGAGTAGAGCCGCCACAACAATCCCACATCGGCCAATCTAAGTTTTGCTCGTCAGTAAATAAATCTACTGATGGTGATTCACCTACATCGCCTTCAATAGCCACATTGGTAATTAAATATTCAGCGCCTGCACCTGTTTGCCATGCTGGGAATACCATTAATACATCAATGGCACTTAAATCTAAGCCTCTTTCTTGTAGTAAAGAAAGTGGGAAGGTGTAAGTTTGCCATTGACCAGTAACAGGAGTAACACCTTCATTACTATCGCTAAGGGCTACATCGCCGGTATTAGGACCACCATCGCCCGCTTCGGCTTTCAATAGCCATGTAGTATCTGATGTTGGCGGGGTTACCACTTTCATATCAAAAGTTAGTCGACCATTTAGATCAAGAAGAAGTGATGCATCAAACGGAGATGAAGTGCCGGTAAAATCATCAGGGAAGTGACCGCCTCGAGTAGAAAACCCAAGCACAGTCCCGTTATTATCGTTAATGTTAAACTTAATTACATCGCCTTTGTCAGCGTCAGTAATTGTTTCAGGTGTTGTTCCACCACAACAATCCCATGCGATCCAGTTGGCATTTAAGCTGCCATCAAAAATATCAAGATTCTTTGCAACACCATCACTTGGCGGAGTAGGTACAGGGGCTTTACCTTCTACAAGTGCATCGTCTAGGCTATCGTAACCTGGACGTACTGTTTCACAACCTTTACCAGTGGCCGGATCTGAGGCACATTCGTACACACGAACATAATCAATCTCAAAGCTTTGACCTTCTGCAAATGCAGCTGCATCAATACCTAAATTGTTTACATTTTCAGGCCAATCGCCACCAACAGCATGGTTTAATATAAGGTAAAAGTCTTTATCAAATGGGGCATTATCCCAGTGAGTGGTAAGTTCGCCGTTACCTTGTTCAAAGTATTCAGCAAACCAACCTTTATGTTTAAGACCAACAGGCTCATCTTTAGAGTTGTAACGTACTTCAGAGCGACGTTGTGTAGCGTATAAATAGCCGTCTACGTACCAGCGAATTTCTCCCTCTTGCCATTCGATTGCATAAGTATGAAAGTCATCTGCTGGGTTCATACCTTCAGGTAAGGCATAAGCTTTGCCTGAACTTGAGTTATTTGGCCACTCACGACCATAGTGAAGTGTGCCATGAATATTTGCTTCAACGGTGCCATCTTCAGCGACTGTTTTTAAATTAACCGCTTCTAAAATATCAATTTCGCCAGATCGCGGCCAAGTGCCATATACTTCATCGGTTGGCATCATCCAAAATGCGGGCCAGCTACCTTGACCAGAAGGCAACTTTGCACGCATTTCAAAACGGCCATAAGTAAAGTCGGCGTTGTAGCGGGTGTTTAAACGGGCTGACGTGTATGGTTTTTCTGCACCTTCTTCTGCAGGTAAGGCGACTATATTTAGTACACCGTCTTTAATGAAGGCATTTTCCTCACTGTCGGTGTAACATTGTTTTTCGTTGTTACCACCGCCAGCGCAGTTTAATTCAAAGTTCCACTTGTTAGTATCAATACTAGTGCTGTCAAACTCATCGCTCCATACCATACGCCAGTCTGAGACTGGTTCAGTAGGGTTTACTTTTTCAATATCGGTAGTAGTGGTCGCTGCGTCACCACCACAACCCGCCAAAGATGCTAATGAAATAGCAGCCAAAAGGCGAGTAATGCGTGTTGTTTCAATGTTCATAACTGAACCCCGTTCAACTGATTATTGTCAGAATATAGTGTATTTGTTGATTTTTTCATTTTTGTAAGCGCTTACATTTTTCTGTGTGGTAAATGTAAGCGCTTACAAATAATATGGGGGATTCTCAACTGGGTCAAGAATTTGTTTAAATAATTTACAACTGGTTTACTTTTAGCGGGGTGTTTTTGTTAACAGGAACGGTTAAACGCCTAAGTAATGTTATAAATAGAGGTTTAAAAGGTGTACATGGATGTTTTCATTAGCTGTATTGCTATTTTTTAAATGGCATTATTAACAATTGCCACAAGGATGAATTTTGTTTGGGGTTTGGGTATTGGCTTAAACCAAGTGCAATATTTTTATCAGGCTGACTTGCCTGTGATTTATAGCTGCCAAAAAGTCTATCCCACCAAGTTACACTAAAGCCAAAGTTACTGTTTGTTTCTTCGGGTTTTTGGCTATGATGAATACGATGCAGTACTTGAGTTACAAGCACTAAACGCAGCGGCTTTTCAATAGAGTTGGGTAAACGAATATTCGCATGATTAAACAGTGCTAACCCATTGAGTGCAATTTCAAATATTAATACTGCAATAGCAGGTACACCCAAAGCGGTAACGGCAATCAATTTTATAAGTATGCTGAGTACAATTTCAATAGGATGAAATCGCAGACCGGTACTGGTATCAATATGTGCATCAGCGTGGTGTACGCGGTGCAAACGCCACAAAATAGGCACCTGATGAAAAAGCCGATGCTGCCAGTAAATAATTAAATCAAGCAAAAGTAAGCTGAGTATCACTGCAATGAGTGGTGAGACATTGAGTTGATTAAATAGCCCAATTCCATGCTGCTGATAATAAGCAGCAACCGCAGTTAATCCAACCGGCACTGTAAAGCGTGCAAGCAGGGTAGAAGTAAAGGTTAATCCAAAATTAGCAAACCAGCGTGACCTATTTTTAATAGTTGATTGGCGTGCAGGCTTTTGCCATTCAAGCAGCATCATTATTGCTAGTACGCTAAAAAAGAAGCCTAGCCGCCAATATACTTCATGACTCATGGTTTACCTCGTTGAGTGCGGTTTCTTGCTGTTTTAAGGTGTAATAACCTCCATATATACGGGTGAAAATAGTTATCGCGCAGGCTATAGCAAATAAAACAGCAAGAATTGAAAAATACTGCGGCCAAATACAAAAGGCAATAAATAAGGCAATGGTTTCTGTGCCTTCGGTTAAGCCATTTAAGTAGTAAAAACTTTTGTATTTAAATTGCGGTTTATCGAGTTTAAATTTTTCAGCGGCTATAGCAAAAGCTAAAAAGCTTGAGCCGGTGCCTATAAAAGTCACAAGCAATAGTGACCCAGCAAGTGCATTTTGCTCAGGGTTGGTTAAAATAAATGCAAAAGGAATAAGCGCATAAAATAAAAAATCCAGAGTAATGTCTAAATATCCCCCAGCGCTTGAACTGCTCTGAGCATAACGCGCGAGTGCGCCATCAAGACCATCAAAAATGCGGTTAATACAAATTACAGCTAATGCGCCATACCAATATTCAAAAATAATTAGTGGCACAGCTAGTAAGCCAATTAAAAAACCTATTAAGGTTAACTGATCGGCACTCACTCCTTTTTTGTGCAGCTGTTTTACGCACGGAATAAGCACCGGTTTTATAAGTGGGGTAATAAATTTATCTAACATTTATATCACTTTGTACGTTTAGATTGATGATTTTGCCATTTGTGGCTATTGCGTCACTTTCATCATGGGTGACCATAATGGCGGGTAACTGATATTCCCTAATTTGTGAAAACACCAGCTGACGGGTTTCAATACGTAATTGCTGATCAAGCTTACTAAAGGGTTCATCGAGTAAAATCGCTTTGGGTTTACTCAGTAATAGTCGCAGTAAAGCAACACGGGCTTGCTGCCCACCGGAGAGAGTGTCTGGATGGCGCTTGGCCATGCCTTTTAGCCCAACGTGTGTAAGTGCTTCATCTATTTGCTGTTGGCGTTGTTTTTTATCCATTTTTGGCATGGCAAAGCTAATATTACCGCCAACAGATAGATGCGAGAATAGTAATGGGTCTTGATATAGCACAGCAACATGGCGTAAATGGCTGGGCAAGGAACTAATATTAGTATCATTTAGCCACACCTCGCCAGTCGCATTAAAACCCGGAGGTAATGCGCCAGTAAGCCAATTTAATAAGCTAGATTTACCGCTCCCTGATGGCCCCATAATAGTAAGAATTTCACCACCTTTAACCTGTTCATTCAAGCTCAGTAACAACTCGTTTTGACGATAAAGCTGACAATTTTTAATTTGTAATGATGGCTGCATTAAACGCCCTTTGATGTATTCATATTATGCTTGCTTGTTATTAAAAACATACCTAGGAAGTCCCCATGCCAGTATAAAGCCGAGAAGAGGTAAGCCCATTTGCAGTATTGCATACACAGCACTGGTTCGCCTACTTGCACCATTGGCAAGTGTTACGGCTTCGGTGGTTATGGTGGCTATTCGGCCACCCCCTGCTAACTGGGTTGATAAATACTGGCCAAAACTTATTGCCAACCCCAGCGCCATCGCAATTAAAATAGGCGCAAATAGTTGTGGCAATTTAACTTGTATAAACACCTTCCATGGGCTTGAGCCTAAGCTTGCAGCAACACGCGCTAATCTTGGGTCTAAACGCCTGTAACTATCGGCAATAGATAAAAAAACATAGGGTAAAACAAACAGCAAGTGTACAAATATCACATTAAAAAAAGCATGCTGACTATTTAGCAATTGCTGTAGCCACACAATACCAAATAAAAAGGCGATACTGGGTACCAACAACGGCAGGTATATAATTAACAGTGCCCACTTCGCCAAAGGTTTAGCCGTGATTTGCTCTGCTTCTAAACATAGTAGCACCAAAATAGTGGCAAAACCCGAGCTAACCACGCCAACCACTAAGGTATTAAATAAAGGAGTGTGAATGTGTGTAAAGGCATTTTCAAAGTGTAGTAATACCAAACTTGAAGGTAAGGTATCCGGAAAACGCCAATAGCCAGCTACTGACCAAAGTACTAATCCAATTAACGCAGCTGCAATGAAGACTAAAATTACGCAAGTGACGACATAAGTAAAAGCGCGAACAAGTTGGTGAGCATAATGGCGTCGGCCGTTGATGAGTGACTGACTAAAAATCATGGCACTGATTTTTTCAAGCAATAGCCAAATTAGCAGTAGTCCAACAGTGATCGCTAATTGTAACAGAGCACCCGCTGAGGCCTTTATGCGCAGGGTTAAATCTACATCGTTAAACCAATGCATGATAGCAACGGCTAAAGTAGGGGGCGTATTTGGCCCAAGTATCAGTGGCATCTCAACGCTCGCACTAGCATAAGCAAGTACTGCAAAAATGGGCAAACGTAACAGTGGGTATAAACTAGGTAGCACCACTTTAAAAAATGCCACCATGGGGTAATAACCTAAATTAATGGCAATTTGATGCTGCATTCGTAGCTTTTTGCCAAGTTCAGGCTGCGCTAAAATACCCAATGCAATGAGTAATAAAAAAGGCAGCTCTTTAAGTACAAGCCCAATAATAATGCTCCAGCCAAAAGCGTCATAAGGTAATGAGCCCTCAGGAGCTAATTGCCAGTGCGTTAACCAAGGCGAAAATAAGCGCGTAAATAATCCCGATGGCGCGATTAAAAAACTGACCGCAATTGCCGCTGCAGCGTGGGGAATAACCAGTATGGGACTCAACACGTATTCAATTCGTTTTAGCCATACACTATTAAAAAATGCAGCCAGCATAATAATCATGAGCGCAAACGCTATTAATGTACTAATTAGTCCAGTGCGTATGCTCAGGCCTATCATTTGTGAAAGCCCCGGTGTATCCCATAAAACATTAAACCCAGCCAAACTCATGTTGGTTTTATTCAAGGCAGGCGCCCAGCCAAAGGCAGGCAACATTACCCCCATTAGGCCGCCTAATACAGGCATTGCTAACAGTGCCAGCAAACAGTAAGGGGTTACTTTGACTAGGCGTGAGAATAAATCAGTTGAATGGAGTACCTTACTCATTGGCTTGTTCCATAACGGGTTTCCCAGCCAGTATTAATTGCCTCCACCCAGCTCGGATGTGGCTCACTGAGTGTACGTTTAACACTATGTAGAGGCAGTGCGCTAGGATGCGGCTGTACGGTTTTAAATAAGCCCTGCTGCTCTGCGCTTAAGCTGGTTTGAATTAATACCGTTTTGTCACCCCATATAGCAGTTTTTTGTTTATGCGCTTGCGCTGCGGGGCTTAATAAAAAGTCAGCCACTAATTGCGCACTTTGCTGGTGGCTTGCATTATAAGGAATAGCGACAAAGTGAGTGTTACTTAAGCTGCCATCGGCCATTGCATAACTTCTTATACTTTTTGGTAAATCATAGCGCTTTACCGCAGCCGGTACTTCTGGTGCCGAAAAAGTAAAGCCAATACTAAGCTCGGTATCGTCTATTAAGC
Organism: Pseudoalteromonas sp. 2CM39R; assembly: GCF_023161845.1. Classification (NCBI taxonomy): domain Bacteria; kingdom Pseudomonadati; phylum Pseudomonadota; class Gammaproteobacteria; order Alteromonadales; family Pseudoalteromonadaceae; genus Pseudoalteromonas; species Pseudoalteromonas sp. 2CM39R. The sequence continues at coordinate 483,694 of NZ_JALNTM010000003.1, read as the reverse complement.
GGCGCATTTGTACACCGCTTTGCATGAAGTATTCGCCATTGCGCCACAGATTAGGGTGCAATTTATTTAGAAACGTCCACAACGGATCAAGTACTTGGGCTTTGTTTTTATCATTAGCTGGTTGATTTAGTTTTGCTTGTAGCATTGCATCGCTATGTTGGTGTAATACCACTAATGCATATTTTAAAAAGCTCATCCCTAAAAAGTCAGGGGGTTTGGGGTAACTAAATCGGCCTGGGTTTGCTTTACTCCAGCTCAATAACTTATTAAGGGTTTGAGGAGGAGAGCTCGTTGCTAGCGTATCGTAATAAAAAGTCAGTGAGGCTTGCCCCCAGGGGGCTTCCATTCCCTGAGTGGGTAAACCAAAATCAAACAACACGCTGGGATTGTTTTCTGGATTGGTGTAAATAAAATTAGGCAATTTATCAGCCCAGTCTTTTAGTAAAAGCCCGTGTTTACTCATAGCTGCAAAGTTAGCGCCATTGATCCAAATTAAATCGACACTGCCTTGAGTGTGATTATTTGCTGATTTTTCAGCGAGTACGCGGCTAACGGCCTCGCTGGTGTCGCTAAGCTTTACATGCACTAACTCAATGTTATATTTAGCTTTTACTTGCTCAGCCGCCCACTGAATATAGGCATTTATTTGCGCATCACCGCCCCAAGCATAAAAATATACGCTTTGGTCTTTACCTAACTTTTCAACTTGCTGCCAACGGCTTTGTAATTGTGTACTTGCTAGGCTTTTAAAACTAATAATAAGGCAAATACAAAACGCGACACAACATAAGCTGTATCGCGATAATGTTTGCCAAAATTTATTGGCGAGCATTTAAATCCCAGTTGTAGTCTAAAAACTTAACTTTCATATTGTTATTTTTAAGTGCTTTTTGCTGAGCGGGTGTCAGCTTTAGTGCTTTAGGGTATTGCATAAAAAACTGCTGTAGCGTATTTGCGCCTTTAAAGCCTTGTTCAAAATCATCGCCGTACCACTTAAATATTGAAGACATAGTTAGCGTGTTATCTTGCGCTATATTTCGAGTCATGTCTGATAAAAAACGCATCGTTTGCTCTTGCAATTGGCTTTCTAAATCAGTGGCTGTGTAGGCTTCTTCACGTAGTGCTGGGCAGCCAATACTGGCGCAATTTACAGCAAAGTGAATACGAGGATCGTTGTACTTACCGCTACCTCTGATTAAGTCATGCTCTATGTTATCTAAGCTACGAGTTTTACCCAGCAGAAAAATAAACTCTTTGCTCCACGGTGAGCTAAAAAAACTGCCTAAATCTTTAATTGATTTAAGATCTGGGTATTTTGTTAATATCAGCTCAACAGTAAAGGCGTTATACGCGTTGATTAAAAACGCCAGCTGCTTAGGTTTTTCCCATGTATCAAACTCATTTTGCGTAACAGCCGATAACGAATCTAAATAAGCTTTAAGGTCGCTGCGCTTAGCTTTTATTGCTGAGTAATCAACCTCAGTGCTGTGACCATGATTAATAGCTACAACATGGTTATTTAATAATGCATTCCATCTGTCATGCATGCTTTGAGCTTTGCTTGCAAACGATGTTGCAAGCAAAGCAGAACCTAACAATAGCGCTTTTAAAGGTGTTTTAAACATACTAGCCTCTGCGCCAGGCGTGGTATTTTTCCAGCAAGTTAAGTACCTTTTCAGGAGCATGAGCACGTTTCCATTCGCCCGCCACATATTTGTTACCTTCAGCCCATGTTGGGTAGCTGTGAATGGTGCCCAATATTTTATTAAGCCCTAAACCGTGTTTCATGGCTAATACAAACTCAGCAATTAAATCGCCAGCGTGTTCAGATACCACAGTAACACCAAGTATTTTGTCTTTACCTTTAGGGGTGATCACTTTAATAAAACCATTGTTAGCGCTTTCGGTGATGGCGCGGTCTAGCTCTTCAAATTCAAAGCGGGTGATTTCATAGTCTATGCCTTTTTCTATCGCTTCTTGTTCATTTATGCCCACCCGTGCTACTTCTGGGTCAATAAATGTGGTCCAAGGAATAACACGGTAATCTACTTTAAACTTTTTAAGGTTACCAAATAACCCATTTACTGCTGCGTACCAGCCCTGATGAGCGGCTACATGAGTAAACTGATACGGTCCTACAATATCGCCCGCTGCAAAAATATTAGGATAGAGTGTTTCAAGGTATTCGTTTGTGACTACAGTGCGGCTCGTTTCTATGCCGAGCGTTTCAAGGCCATAACCTTCTAGGCGTGCGCTTCGCCCTACAGCACATAGTAGCTCATCGTATTCAATATCGATTTCATTATCGTTATGTTTCACCACAATGAATTTTTTGCCATCGCGCTCTTCACAGCGCAGTGCCTGATGCGAGGTTAAAATGTTTACGCCGCTTTGCGTTAGCGCTTCATGAGCAAATTTAGACACCTCTAAGTCTTCTTTGATCATAATGCGTTCAGCCATTTCAATTTGTGTAACGTTTGAACCTAAACGCGCAAAGCTTTGTGCAAGTTCGCTACCAATTGGTCCACCGCCAAGTACAACAAGCTTTTTAGGGGCTTCGTCAAGCTCAGAAAATTTGCTCCATAACGTATCACTGGTTACATAGCCTGTTTCTTCTATGCCAGGTAGTGGAGGTACAAATGGGCGTGCGCCGGTGGCAATCACAATCGTACGAGCAGTGAGTGTTTGTGTGCCGCCATCGTTAAGCTTAATTTCTACAGTCCACGGGTCTAATAATTTACCGTAGCCTTTTACAACATCTACGCCTAGGTTTGTGTAGCGCTCAACACTGTCGTGTGGGGCTATATCGGCAATCACTTGCTGTACACGTGCCATTATTTTTTTAAACGAAAACTGCGGTGTCGTGCTTTGTAGCCCATATTTTTCAGCTTGGCGCATTTGCTGGGCTACTTTTGCACTTTTAATAATAGCTTTACTAGGCACACAGCCAGTATTTAAGCAGTCGCCGCCCATTTCGCCGGCTTCAATTAAGGTAACTTTGGCTTTAACTGCTGCTGCAATATAGCTGGTGACTAAGCCGCCGGCGCCCGCACCAATAACAATCATGTTGCGATCGAATGTTTTGGGTTTAGTAAAGTTTTTATAAACACGGCGCTTTTTTATTGCATTTATAAGGCTTTTTGCAATTAACGGGAATACCCCTAATAGCGCAAACGACAAAATTAAATCCAGCGATAAAATACCCGATAAGCTATCTATTTGTGCTAATTGAGTACCAGCGTTCACAAATACAAAGGTACCCGCCAGCATTCCTATTTGGCTTACCCAGTAAAAAGTCCATGACTTAATAGCAGTTAAACCCATTAATAAATTAATTAAAAAGAACGGAAAAACAGGCACTAAGCGCAGCGTAAATAAGTAAAATGCGCCTTCTTTTTCAACCCCAGTATCTATAGCAGCTAAACGTTCAGGAAAGCGTTTTTTTATGGTATCGCGCAATAAATAACGTGACACTAAAAATGCCAACGTAGCACCAATGCTTGAGGCAAACGAGGCAACTAATAACCCTTGAGCCAAACCAAATAATGCACCAGCGGCTAGCGTTAAAATAGCTGCACCAGGCAGTGAAAGCGCGGTCACTAATATATAAAGTAAAAAGAACCCCCCGATCACCAAAAACGGTGATTGAGCTTTGTACTGATCAAATTGCGCCATTGACCCTTTCAACCCGTCGAGGGTAAGAAGCTGGTTTAGATCATAAAAAAAGAATAAGCCGACACCTATCGCCGCCAGTAATAACAAACTTAGTTTTTTTAACATGTTATCTCTCAAACGGTTTAAAAGTTATGGGTAAGTGTGAGCTTAGCGTTAATTGGTAATTCTGGGAACGCGAGTGTCGCGCCAAAATAGCCACCTTCAAATACAGGACGCCAGTTTTGCTGATCGGTAATATTATTTACATCAAGCCTCAATTTAGTTGCAGAAGTAAACGCATAGCTGGTATTAACATTTAAGGTGTGCTGATCGCGAATGTATACGGTAGCTAAAAAATCCAATGGGTAGCTTTTAGTATACAGGGCAGAAAATCCAGCTTGCCACTGAGAAGTTATTGTATAGTTAGCATTTAAGCTTAATGATTGCTCTGGGATCCCTTGTACTTGACGGTTTGAGGGCGAAAAAGCTGTGTAACTTGGTGCGCCAATGCTGTTACCCGCAATAATATCGGGACGCGAATTATCAAACGCATCGGCTATTTGAGCTGAGTCTTGGCCTGTCGCAGAGTTATCATAACGGGCATCAATGTAACTGTAGCCTGCGCTTACCCAGTAAGGGTAAGCGTCGTAAAATACTTGGCTTTCGAATCCGGTTGTACGAATGCCTGTATTGCTACCATCGCGATTACGTAAGCTGCGGCGTTGGCTAAATACAGCAGCATCTGCATACCAGTCGCTTTGTGTTGGCGCATATTTCACGCCAAACTCGACTAAAGTATTTTCCGTAGCAAAATTTTGTGCGCTAATTGTATTGTCACCACCTAACGTATTACCGCCGGCCATGCTGTTAGAGGTGGCTTCGTTATAACTTGCTGCCGCATAAGTGGTTAAATCGTCATTTACTGAGTAATTAACGCTCAGCTGCGCTGATTGCAGTGTATCGTTAATGCTATCACTAGCGGCTATTTGCCCTTGAGGTGCAATCGGGTCATTTGCTTCTACGTCATAGTAATCAACACGATAGCCAGCACTGGTGCGTAAGCTGTCAGTCCATTGTGAGTCTTGTTGAATGGCAATGCCGGTTTGCCATGAGCGTGAATCTGTAGTGTCTGATAAGTTAAAATCACCACTGCCATCATTGTTGATATCGTACTGACCACCAGGGGACACATATACACCGGGGCGTAGCTCTACCAAACGTGCCTTTTGTGCATCAGTTAATGGAATGCGGCGGTTTGAAAGTGGGCCGGTTAAATCAATAGGTGTGTCGGCTTCAGTAGTAAACTGGCTGTAACCCAATACTTTATTATAACGAACATCAACAGCGAATAAGGTTTGCTGCTCATCGCTCCATTGATACGTGAGTTCAGAGCGGTTTTGTGCGGTATCGGCGCCATCAATTATTTCAACAAAACTATTTTGTGCTATTTCTTCGCGCTGCAAATGTTGAAAGTAACTAATGTTTTTAATCGACATTACATCAGACAGTGCGCGCTTATAAATACTGTGAACTAAATAAGTGGTTGCTTGATTGAGATTATCAGGATCGGTAAGCACACGGCTGGTATCTATTTTGACTTGTCCTGTAGGCGATATAATAGAGCCTGCGCCAGGAACTGTGCTGCCATTCGCTTGTAACCCTTGACCAGTAATATAAAGATTATGATCGATAAGCGCTTGGGTAGGGCGGTTTATACCAGCGTTATCGGTAAATTCTGTTTGGTACAGTTCAAAGTTAATGTCCCAACTGCTTTTATCATCCGGTAAAACTTTTAATGCCGCAAACAAGCTATCACTTTGTGTGGCTGAATAGTCATAATAACTACCCTGATCAATATGCTCATAGCTAACACGTAAGCCAATTTTATCCTCAACAATCGGTGCGTTGTAATCTACTTGGGCACTATACTTATCCCAACTGCCTGCAGACACCTTCACATTGCCTTTGCGCTGATCAGTTGACGCTGTTTTAGAGTGCAAGTTTACAAAGCCCCCGTTACGTTGGCTTGAACCAAACAATACAGGTGGTGCACCTTTAACTACGTCTATCTGTTCTATCGCGTTAAACGACAACGGCACACCAAAACCATTATTACCCGCTTGGCGTCGAGTACCATCTTGAAATAACTCACCTAACTGGCCGCGGATCGTCGGTAAACTTGGTGCACCAAAACCACTTGCAGCGTATGTATTAGGACTTACTGCCAGAACATCGTGCAATGTTGTTATGTTAAGTTGCTCAATTAGCTCTTTAGAAATAGGGGTCACAGAGCGGGCTATGTCTTGCAAAGCCAGGTTGTCGCCAAAAGGGCCGTTTACTGTGGTGTTTTTAATAGAGAGGTTTTTAGATTTAAGCGCTTGACCTGCCACCTCAATTCGCTCAATGGGGTCAGAGCTAGTTGTTTCATTAGCCTGAGCAGCTAAAGCTAAATTTAATAGGGGGGCGAGGGTTAAAGCTAAATACGTGTATTTCAAATCGTGTTTCTCTATTGTTATATGTTGATGTACACAAAAGACCAAGACAGATAAAAATATCTTTCAATCAATTGCTAATATTTTTATTTTTTATCTTAGCGCTTAAATAATAGTGCCTTTAAATAACTCAACTTAAGATCAGTTTAGGTTTAATTTTAATTAATTGAAAATAAAAATACGTTTATACGGTCTTACTTGCCAATTAGTTTATTTATATCTTTTTTAAGGAAATTTTATGACAGATTCGATCAATACAGATGTACAAACTCGTTTGCAATGGTCGCTTTTATCGCTGCGCTTAGGGGTGTTTATTGTGATGGTAATGTGGACACTAGATAAATTTGTAAATCCGGGGCATAGCGCCCGTATTTTTGAACATTTTTATGGGATCAGTGGCTCTACCGATACTATTGCTTATATTTTAGGTGCACTGCAATTATTATTAGTAATAGCATTTTTAGTCGGTTTTAAAAAACGTATAACTTACGGTGTTATTTTTATAATGCATGGACTATCAACGCTGTCTTCTTACAACCAGTACATTGATGGCTTTAATAATTTACTGTTTTTTGCAGCATGGCCGATGTGGGCTGCGTGTTTTGCGCTTTATTTATTACGCGATCAAGACGTAAAATTTACCGTTAAATAATAAGCAAAAAAAATGGTTATAAGCGTTAGCCTATAACCAATAAAGTACACAGGGAGTGTAGGAAGTTCTGTTGAGCAGAGTAAGCGGCTAGCAAGCCATTTACTGTGCGTGACTAAAAGCACTTATTGGTGCTTTAAGTTGCTTTAATAAATACGTACAATAATAAAAGCAAAGCTAATGCCAATTTTTAACAGTATGAATTTTATAGATATTTATATTGTTTGGATTGTGGCTTTGCATAATGCAGGTAATTTTTTCTATATTGCAACGGTAAAAGTTACCTACTTTGCAATATGAAAAAATGGCACTGTTTTAGAATCCGATACAACTAAAAGCAGCGAAGATTTAAAAATCAGCGGCTACTTCAAATTCTAATCGTTCATGACTAATAGGATGGGTAAAAGCTAAATACTCGGCATGCAAATGTAGTCGGTCTGATTTTTCACCGTAGTGGGTGTCGCCCACAATGGGTGTATTTAACCCCAAGTGGTGGGCACAGTGAACACGCAATTGATGAGTACGTCCTGTTTTTGGATAGAGTTGTAAGCGGGTAGTATTATTTTTACGTTCCAGTACCTGCCATGTTGTTAATGACGGCTTCCCCGTTTTGTAACACACCATTTGCCGTGGCTTATCATCAAAATCAAGCACTAAAGGTAGCTCTATGCTGCCACTTTCAGCAGCAATATTACCCGCCACTAAAGCAACATAACGTTTTTCTACACTACGCTCTATAAACTGTTTTTGCAGTGCTTTATGCACCCGTTTATTTAACGCAATCATTAACAGCCCTGAAGTCGACATGTCTAATCGGTGCACAATAAGTGGCCCCGAAGCGTGTGGGAACTGAGTTTTGATTCGCATATATACCGAATCGTCAATATTAATGCCTGGCACAGATAAAAATTCAGCAGGTTTATTTACCACCAACAAATCATCGTCTTGATAAACAATCGTTAGGTCTTTACCCTGTGCAGGGTTGATCAAGAGCGGGTTGTCTTCAACATTTAACCCCTCTAGCATATGCCCTAAAATAGGCTGGCATTTGCTATAGCACGATGGGTAATAATGTAAATGATGTCTTATTGCCGACTTAGGCGGTGCGCCCCACCAAAATTCGGCCATAGCCAGGGGCTTTAAATTATGTTTATAAGCATATTGTAATAATTTTGGCGCGGCACAATCTCCCGCGCCTGAAGGCGGTGTGTGTTCGGGCAGTTTGGCAAAAATGGCATTCAAATCGGTCACTTCGCCGTTTGCATTTAAAAACTGGTATTGAGCGAATAGCTTTTTTTGTAAATTTTTAGAGAGTACTTTACGGCGTTTTTTTAATCCGTTAATTTCATCATTTATTGTTAGTTGTGCCTGTTCAAGCGCTGCAATGCGTTTTTGCCACTGTTGCTTTAATGCTTGTAGTTGTTTTTTCTCAACAATACTCTGCCCAGCTAATTGGTTCTTCAGTTTTTCAAACTCATCATTATTGAGTTGCTTGCTGGCAACTTGTCGTTGCTGTTTTCGCTGTTTTCGAGTTACTTGCATCGCTTGCTGCTTGGCGATAAGTTGTTGCTCATAGTGTTGGCGAGCAGTCGTTAATTGTTGCTCAATTTGCTGATAATTATCACTGTTTTGCAAGGCTGTAATTTGCGCATTAATATCGTTAATCACTTGGCTTTGCTGACTAAATTCTGCATCGTCTATATGTTTAAGTGCCACATTTGGCGCAAAATGCAGTTGCTCATCTATCCCCGCTATTTGCCCCGAATAGGCGCTAATAAAGCCTAGCTGTTGCGACTCATCTTGAACAACCAATACGCCAAACATTTTACCGGCATCAATATCATCTGTATCTAAAATAGCCTTATCTAGCTTTTTTAATTGTTGTTGTAATTGTTTTGCAGCGGCAACGGCCAGCGGATGAGGTTTATAATAAAAGGGAAACGTAAACTGCTCAGGCAGTGCGAGGTTATCTATGTTTTCATTAAAAGTGGTAAAGCAGCTAGCAGGGTTTGACATGGCAATAGTGTGATTAGCAGTTATCAGAATAATTAGTCAGAGTGTAACATAAGCAGCGCTGTGCCACTAAGCATGCCTGGCATTACAAACAAAAAGGCCAACATATTTATGTTGGCCTTTGGTATTAAGCTAAGACTTATTTGTTAGCGTCTTTCACTGCTTTTAATTTAGCCGCATGGTCAATTTCAAATGCAGGCATGTCTTTTTTGCCTTCCATCAAGTAGTTGTCCATCCAACGCATTAAACGCAAGCTGTAATCGTACTGTGCCGCTACTTTACGGTTACCATGGCCTTCGCCTGGGTAGTAAACAAGGCGAACATCTTTACCTTGTACTTTCATGTAACGGTAAAGTTCCATAGATTGCGCAGGGTGAACGCGAGGATCGTCTTTACCATGCATAATAAGCAGTGGCGTTTCAGATTGACCCGCCCAGTAAATTGGGCTGCGCTCTAGATACCATTGCCATTTATCCCACGGGTATGAACGCGCATGAACTAGGTTCATTTCGTTTGAAATATCAGTAGTACCAAATTTAGATAGCTGGTTAGTTACACCCACAAACATAACACTGGCAGCAAAGTGCTCGGTTAGCTTAGTTGCGCCCCACGCTGATGCATAACCGCCGTAAGAGCCACCGGTAATACCCACGCGTTTAGTATCAACTAATCCCATATCAACAAGGTGATTTTTAAAATCAACTAAGTCGTCAAACTCTTTACCTGCGTAATCGTTTTGACCTAGTTTAGAGTAATCAACGCCTTTACCTGTTGAACCTCGGTAGTTAGGGTAAAATACCGCATAACCACGTGCAGCGCCCATTTGACCAGGACGCGAGTAGTTAGTTACCCAGCCGTTTTTATCATGACTTTCAGGGCCACCGTGTACTGACATAATTAGTGGGTAGCGTGTGCCTTTTTCATAATCGAGTGGGTAAACTAGTACACCATCAAGTTCTACACCGTCACGCGCTTTAAGCGTAATTGTTTCTTGTTTAGCAAAGCGTTTGTCGTTTAACCAGCTGTTTGAATCAGTTAAACGCTTTGCCTTGTTACTGCGCACAATAAAGACTTCGTTAGGGTGTTTTGCCGTGTTACCACGAAGTGCTAGTGTTTTATCTGAATCAGAAACACTTAGCTGTGAGGCAATAAATTTGCCCTCTTTTACTAGCTTCTTGTATTTGTTAGAGCCGGTTTTAATGCTCGCAACAAAACTTTCTGTGCCCACATTGGCAATAAAGTTAAGCGTGTTACGTTTATGCGACCATTCAAAGTCAACAACGTGGCCCATAAAGTTAGGTAACCATTCAGTGATTTCGGCGGTTTTAGTATCGGCAATAAATAAGCGGCCAGTTGCAGGGTCGTGCTTATCTTCAGCACCTAAAATAGCAATGTATTTACCATCATGCGAAAGCTCGGCATCGCCTAGCTTTCCTTCAGTTTTAAACGATAAGGTGACTTTGTTGCTGGCAATATCAAACAAGTGCCACATCGATTTTGTGTATTTATCATCAATTAGTGCAGTAGGTTGAGTTTTAACCAGAAGCTTTTCACCATTCGCAGCCCAATTAACATCACTCACATAGTTATCAACATTGAGTGCGGTAGGGGTAAGTGGCTTGTCTGCTTTAGCTAAATCTACAATAAAAAGCTGCTTGTTTTTAAGGCCTTGCTCGTACACTTCTGCTTTAAAGCCAAGTTTTTTAAGTTCTTTTTCTGACTTATCAGCAGCTGGCATTGCTAAAATAGCGACTTGCTTGTTATCAGGGCTTAACTGATAGCTTGAAATAGATGTGTCTTTTAATGACATAACCGCTTGTGCTTGGCCGCCATCAACAGGTATTTGGTAAAGCGAAGTATATTTGTCGTCTTTTAATTTCGCTAAAAAGTAAATTGTTTTGCTGTCGTTTGACCATTGTAGGCTTTTAATATTAACTGAACCGGTAATAAAAGGGCGTTCAACACCTTTATCGTCAACAACGTAAAGCTCACTGTAATTGCTACCATTTTCGTCAACGTAAAGCGTGCGAGGTAACGAACGGGTAAATGCAACACTGTCGCCATCGGGGCTAACAGTTGTTTGTATTACCGATTTTACTTTTGGAATGTCTTCAACAGTGATTGCTGATTGCGCAAATGCAAGTGAGCTTGAAAGCCCAATTGCTATCGCTAAGCTAGTTTTTAGCATTGTTATTTCCTTTGCTTTATTAGATTTCAGCCATTATAGCAAGGTGTTCTTAATATACTAAAAAATGCGATGATCTAACAAAAAACGCAGAGATATGAACTGTATAGGCTCAGTGTTTGCCAGTTACTCAGTGTTTTTACCTTTGGACTGTAACTGATATATTGACATGGTAGAATGAACGCTCTACTATTTGTGTAGAGTGTTCATTCTACATTGGTATAAAAATATGCTTAAACAAGAAATAGCTGCAGCGTTAGAGGTTGCCTTTAGCCAGCATGGTTTTGCCGAACCAAGCGTAGCAAAGCTGCAAAAGCTCAGTGGTGTCAGCTTACGTACCCTTTATAAATATTATCCTTCAAAGCAAGCAATGATTATTGCTGCACTTGAGTATCGCCATACTCGGTATCTACATTTTTTACTAAAGGAATCACCCGATGAAGGTGTAAATGCGGTTTTACATATGTTTGATCAGCTTAAATTATGGATGCAGCAGTATGCACCTAATGGCTGTTTATCAATTAATGCATTGTCGGCATTTCCTGAAGACGAAGTAATTAGCAGCGCAGTGCAAAATCATAAAAATGAGGTTAAGCAATTGTTAGGTGAGCAAAGCTTAAATGCATCAATAGCGAGTAGCTTATTCTTATTGCATGAAGGGGTTTCGAGCGCATGGCCAGTAATAGGTGATGAGGCAGTACTAGCCGCAAAACAAAGTATCTTAAAGTTAATTTAAAGGAGCAAATAATGGCAAACCTACCCACTACAATGCATGGCGTGCAGCTCACAGCCCATGGCGATTTTGATACGCTAAAATATGCAACCGATATAGCTGTACCTAGTTTTGCAAGTACCGACGTATTAATAAAAGTCATGGCGGCGGGAGTAAATAACACTGACTTAAACACACGTTTAGCTTGGTATTCAAAAAAAGGTGATGAAAGCGATGATGCTAGCTGGTCTGGTAATGCATTAGTATTTCCCCGCATTCAAGGTGCTGATGTATGTGGTGTGATTATAGCCGTTGGTGAAAGTGTTGATAAAAATCGAATTGGCGAGCGTATTTTAGTTGAACCATGTTTGCTAAAAGCTAACGGTGAATCATTGAAAACACCGTGGTATTTTGGTTCAGAGTGCGACGGTGGTTTTGCACAATATACTGTAGTTGATTCTTTGCATGCATATAAAATTAATAGCAGCTATAGCGATGTAGAGCTTGCGTCGTTTCCGTGCTCATACTCAACTGCTGAAAATATGTTGTACCGCTCTAACCCGCAACAAGGGCAAACTGTATTAATTACTGGAGCTTCCGGTGGTGTTGGCTCTGCTGCTGTGCAGTTAGCAAAAGCGCGCGGTGCTAATGTTATTGCAATCACTAGTGAAAGTAAGGCGCAGCAGTTAAAAGATTTAGGTGCTGATAAAGTTTTATCTCGTGAAGACGATTTAATTAAAACCTTGGGTAAAAGCAGTGTTGATGTAGTTATCGATTTAGTAGCAGGGGAGCAATGGCCAAAGTTATTAGAGGTTTTAAAGCCAAAAGGGCGTTACGCGGTGTCGGGGGCAATTGGAGGAGCGTTAGTTGAGCTTGATATTCGTACATTGTATCTAAAAGATTTAACATTCTTTGGCTGCACAGTTATAGAACCAGGTGTATTTAAAAGCTTGGTAAACTTTATTGAGCAGGAAAAAATTAAGCCGATAGTGGCGCAAACATTGCCATTAAGTGAAATAGTAACAGCGCAACAAGTGTTTTCGCAAAAGCTGCACGTGGGAAAAATTGTTTTAACAATACCGCACAGCGAATAGCACACTAAAGCCCGCTACTTTAAAGTTAACGGGCTTTAAGCTTACAAACTCTTTTTAGGAGGAAGCGCCACGTTTGCAAAAATAAGTCCTGCCACTAGCGACATGAATATTAAAAACGTTTGCTGACCAATATGATCTGCATAAACAAAGTCTTGGCCTTCAATTAGTGAGTTTAAACCAATATACGTTTTGCTCCCAGGCACTAATACAATTAATCCCTGCATAGCTACAATAGAGGCCGGAGCATTGGCAACACGGTTAAATAAGTTGCTAAATACACCAACTGAAAATGCACCAATAAAGGTGCCTAACGTGTAATTTAAATCTAAATATATAGCAGGCCCAATACTGGTGCCATAAGCTATAAAGCCTGAGGCAATAGACCAGATTGCATGTTTAAGCTTAGTTCTAAAAATAACGATTAAGCTACTACATAAAAGTAAAATAGCGAGCCATGCAGTCCACTTTGGTAACGGCTCTGGTTGTACGAAATCGGCTTGCCCAAAGACCGCAAAGCCAATAGCAAGACCAATAAAAGCCCCAAAATAAAGCTTAAACAGCAACATAAATGAGTCCATAACGCGAGCTGTGCCCGATACTAAATGTCTGGCTGCGAGTTCAGCAAGGCCAAGTGCAAGGGCTAAACCGGGTATAAACACAATAATGGCAGAAAGCACAATTAATCGAATGTTGATGTGTGCATCTAAATGAACGCTAATAGCACAAGCAAGAATAGCCGACACTATTGCCACTAATGGCTCAAGCATGTGAGCCACACGTTTCGAACGGGCCGACCACAATACAAATAAGTATACAATAAAGGTTAATAACCCAGACCACAGAACATCATTCCAACTGGTGCCCATAAGCATTGCAAATGCGCCGCCAGAGGTGGCAAAGGCAACGCCTGTCAGCACTCTGTTATATGGATTAGGGGCATCAAAAATAATATCAAGTTGCTGATCAACCTCTTGCAACGTGAGCTCACCATTAAGCATTTTATTAACTAGGTCATCGGTATCGGCAAGTGAACCTAAATCGTGATCGCCTGGGTCAACGCGGGCAACATGGGTATATTCATCTTCATGGCCATCGGTCCAAATAACAAAGGTAACCGACGTGGGCGACATAACAAACGATGATTTAAGATCTAAATAGGTCGCCACTTCCATTAAGTGGGCTTCTAAGCGATAGGCAGGTGTACCGTATTTATGGAGCATTTTGCCCAATTTAACGATAAATTTGCGTTTTTCAGTAAACGTTGCGGTTTTCAAATTTGTTTTGAACCAACTATTAAATAACTAAGCTAAAAATATAGGCAATAATGCTAAAATTGCCCAAGTTTATTTGCGGCGATTTTAAACACAAATCGCCGCCTGTCTAGTGATTTTTAATGTTATTTTTTATTTTTTTCTGCTATCCACTGCGACATATATTGTGTGCTGCGCATGGTATGGTGTTTGAGCATTTGACCCGTGAAATTTTTCATCCGGTGAGCATCTAAATTACTGCTTATTGAGTCGATTTTTTCAATTAATTGAGCACTTAACTGTACTTTGTCATACAGAGTATTAAGCAGAAGGCCGCCAGCGGCTTGTGCTTCACTAAATTTAGCCTCGTTGTTGTATAAAGAGACTGCGGCATCTGCAAAAGCTTGCACATCTGCTGTTACCACACCTGGCCACGGCAACGTGCTGTGCATACCTTCGCTGCCAATAGGCGTGGTGATGCTTGGGGTTTGCATGATCATGGCTTCTAAAAGTTTACCTTTAATACCTGCCCCAAAACGCAAAGGAGCTAAGCAAATCCGCGCACTTTGCATTACTTCATACGCATCATCGGCCCAGCCTTTAATTAAAAAGCCGGTTTTAGGATTATTAAGTGCGGTGGCTTTTGGTGGTGGGTAAGACCCATAAATATGCAATTCTGCCTGCGGTAGTTGTTTGCGGATAAGCGGCCAAATTTTTTGTAAATAGAGTACCGCATCCCAGTTTGGGGCATGTCTGAAATTACCAATGGTCATAAAGTGTTGGCGTTGTTCATACGATTTAGTTTGCTCAGGTAAGGCACTTAAATCAACCATAAAAGGTAAATGATGCAACACACTAGGCTCAACTTTAAACACTTCATTGAGTAGCTCCATCTCATAGCTTGAGATAATTAAGCTGAGATCACAGCGTAAAATAGCGGCTATTTCACGTTTAGCTATGTCTGATAGTAAATCGCTGTGGTTAAATTCACGCTCAGCTTTATGCGCCTCATGGCGAGCATTACGCAGACACTGTAAATCTTCGGTATCTAAAATCTTAAGTGCATTAGGACAATGCTTATCTACGCGCCAACCAAACTGCTCTTCCATCATAAAACGATCGAACATCACTAAATCGGGGTTGTAAGCTTTAACATAGTCATCAAAACTATCGCAGTTAAGAGCGATGTTTTGGCTGGTTATACCAAAGTCGGCAAGGTCAACCATGTGTTCGGTAGGCAGTGCGGGCGTGGCGAACTCAACATCCCAGTTTTGCGCCCTAAACGCATTTAGTAACGACATCATGTGCGTACCTGCAGCAGATGAATTGGGCTCTGGCCATACATAGCCAATTACCAGCACTTTTTTCATTGGCTAGATTCTCTAATTATTTGATGGAAAAACAGACTCAAACACAGTGGTATATTTTTAAAAGCTGTAACGGTATTTAAAAAGCAGAGTATGATTTCGAAAAACTAAAATGCTGCAAATTAATGGACATAAACAACCAATTTTAGCGTTGAGTAAATAGGCGTGTATTTTAGCGTATTCAGGCTACTTAAGTCATTACTTAGCTTAACACTTTATGAATGGTGCAAAACGTGTTTATATATCCGGTAATATTTAACAATAAAAAGGATGAAAACATGAATGCTTTTAGGCTGTTAATTGCCTTGGTAGGCTGCATTGTTTTATTGCCTGCAAGTTATGCAGAGCAAGGATATCAAACCCCTTCACCAGCGCTTGCTACACTTGTAGATGCTAAGTTAGCACCAACTAGTTCTTTATCAAGTGATGGACAGTGGCTGGCTTTGTTTGAACGCAAGCGTGTTGTGTCGCTTGATGAGCTGGCAAAAGAAGAATTTAAGCTTGCGGGAATAAAGCTCAACCCAGCTAATTTTTCACGCTCACGGGTAAGTGCCAAATACAGTGCTTTAGAACTTAAGCATGTAGAAAGTGGTACTGTGGTTAACGTAAATAATTTGCCGCAGGGGATCATTCGTTCCCCTCGCTGGTCAGCAAATAGCGAGTATTTAGCGTTTATTGTTGAACAACCGGATAACGCACGGCTTTGGGTTTATAGTGTTAAAACCAAGCAAGCAAAGCAGTTAAATGAGTTTGCGCTTAATTCAGTATTAACCGCTACACCTTATCAGTGGCTACCCGATAGCACAGCGATTGTGGCGAATTTAGCTGTTAACCTAGACAAACCCAGGTTAACCAATGATACCCAAAGCACAGTACCAGTTATTCAACAAAGTAGCGGTGAAAAAGCCCCAGCGCGTACTTATCAAAACTTATTAACCAGCCCATTTGATGAAGCACAATTTAAATTTTATGGTCAAGGTCAATTAGCGTATATCACGCTTGATGGTAAAGCACAGCCAATTGGCCGTGCTGGCTTATTTAAATCGTTTTCAATTTCGCCTGATTCAACCAATATTTTAGTCGCGACCATCGACGAGCCATTTTCGTATCAAGTCCCTTACAGCCGTTTTGCAACTACATGGCAAATATGGGGAATGCGGGGATATGCATTAGTCGAGCTGGCTAAGCAACCTCTTGCCGACAACATTCCTCAAGGGTATGACAGTGTTCGCACTGGTCGTCGTGATTTTGAGTGGCGAGCCGATCAGGGCGCGGAGGTTATTTGGGCCGAAGCGCAAGATGGCGGCGATATGAAAACTGAGGTTGAGCATCATGATTACCTTTATAGTTTACGTGCACCGTTTAAACGCGACCCTAAATTATTTGCCAAAGTAGAGCGTCGTTTTGCAGGCATACAATGGGGTAATGACAACATTGCCATGCTAAGTGATTGGCGCTTTAGTGACCGACAAGTGCGCACTTATGTAATTCAACCACGTAATGCTGATAGTAACCGCGTGTTATTTTCAGAGCGAAGCTACAATGATGCCTATAAAGATCCAGGTAGTGCCATATATGAGCGAAACGACTTAGGCACGCGTGTTATAAAAGTCGTAGGTGGACGTTACATTTACCTTCGTGGAAACGGTGCATCTGAGCAAGGAAATATTCCATTTTTAGATCAATATGATGTAAAAACAAATAGCACTAAGCGAATATGGCAATCGGCTGCACCTTACTACGAGCGGGTGCGTGCTTTATTAGACGATGAAGGTAAGCGCATTATTACTATTCGTGAGTCTAAAACGCAGCAGCCTAACTTTTTTATTCGCGATTTAGATAAAGATAGCTTAACGCAACTGACCCAATTTGAGCATCCGTATCCAGCATTTAAAGGGGTGACTAAAGAGCAATTACGTTATACCCGCGATGACGGTGTTGAGCTTTCCGGTACGCTTTATTTACCGCCAGGGTATGACAAAACACAAGGGCCTTTACCTGTTCTGATGTGGGCATATCCACTTGAATATAAAGATAAAGCGGTTGCTTCACAAGTACGCGAATCAGAATACGAATTTACCTACATAGGTTACTGGGGCCCAATGCCTTATTTGGCTAAAGGGATTGCAGTATTTGACGATCCTAAAATGCCGATTGTAGGTGTTGATGGTAGTGAGCCAAATGATCACTTTAGAAAACAGCTGGTTTCTAGCGCCAAAGCAGCGGTAGATGTACTGGTTGAAAAGGGTATTGCTGATAAAGATAATATCGCCATTGCAGGGCACTCTTACGGTGCATTCATGGTGGCTAACTTATTAGCGCATAGCGACTTATTTAAGGCTGGTATTGCCCGAAGTGGTGCGTATAACCGCACATTAACGCCGTTTGGTTTTCAAGGTGAAGAACGTGATTTTTGGCAAGCACAAAGTGTGTACGCAAACATGTCGCCGTTTTTCCATGCTGAGAAGATTAACGAACCTATGTTAATGATCCACGGTCAAGAAGATCCGAATTCGGGAACTTTCCCAATGCAAAGTGAACGTATGTATGCTGCACTTAAAGGCTTGGGTAAAGAAGCGCGTTTAGTGATGCTTCCTTACGAAGCCCACGGCTACCGTGCCCGTAAAAGCTTATTACATGTACTGTGGGAGCAAGAGCAGTGGCTTGATAAGTACTTGTTAAGTGATAACGAAGTAGACACTGAAACAACAGTAAATTAATTTGCTAAGAGTTTCGAGCTCAGGGCTTCGAGGTTTGGCGGCGCGAAATACTGCGCTGCTAACTCGGGCTAAGCTCGTTACCCTTAGCCCGAGTCTCGACGCTGTTACTTCTAATTTATCGGAAGCTATTTCACCTTTGGCTTTTTTCCTTTACCCTTTCATTCATAATTAACACCATTTAATTAACCTATTGCGAGCTTTAAATGATTGATGTAGCGGCACTTGCGGTATTTATTCCTACGTTCTTTTTTGTGTCTATTACTCCGGGTATGTGCATGACACTGGCCATGACTTTAGGCATGAGTATAGGCGTGCGCCGAACTTTATGGATGATGATTGGCGAACTATTAGGTGTTGCCAGTGTTGCGGTAGCCGCGGTGCTAGGTGTAGCCAGTGTTATGCTTAATTACCCCAGTGCATTTGATATTTTAAAGTGGCTAGGTGGTGCTTATTTAATCTACATTGGCATTAATATGTGGCGTGCGAAAGGAAAAATGTCGGTTGATACGCATAACACAACAGCCGTGAGCCGATATTCATTATTTTCACAGGGGTTTGTAACCGCTATCGCCAATCCAAAGGGATGGGCGTTTATGATTTCCTTATTACCTCCTTTTATTAACGTACAATACAGTGTTGCGCCGCAATTAGCGGTGCTGGTGGCCATTATTTTACTCTCAGAGTTTATCTGTATGATGATTTACGCAACAGGTGGTAAAAGCCTGCGGTTATTTTTAACCAAAGGCAATAACATTAAGTGGATGAATCGTATTGCGGGGAGTTTAATGGTGCTAGTAGGAGTTTGGCTTGCAATTAGTTAACTATAAACAAGCCTTAACCTGAACTTAGCTTATTTAAATAGCTGAAAATGATGCGTTAAGTGCTTTAATTGCAGCTTTTGTTTTTGCTGCTAACGTGTCGCGTGCAGGCGTTAGAGCAAATACATCGTAATGGGGAAGCTGCCAATCAGTGCATATTTCTAAAAGTTCTCCTGTAGCTAAGAAATTGCGTACTTCAGGCTCTGGCAAAATAGCATAGCCTAACTCATCGAGAACAAATTGAATCACAGTTTGCATATTATTAATGGCAATACGTGCTTTTGGTAGTGTTGTGCTTTCACCGCGGGTAAGGTGCGTAAGCGCCGGATCAACAGCTATATGTGCAATGCGGTTATGCGCTTTTAGGTCATCCAGTGTGATTTTTGGTTGCTGTGCTAGTGCATGATTTTTATGAACACACAGTATTAATGGCCAACTAGCGAGCTGGCGTGCAATTAAGTTTGAGTCTTCGAGAGGGCCAATCGCCAACACCAAATCAATACCTGCTCTGATCATATCAATCGGCTCGTCAGAAAGCGTTAAGTGCACATCTATATCACTAAATTGGTTAATTAAATGCTTTACAGGCTCGCTTAATAACCCACCACCAAAACCAACAGGGGCTGCTAGTTTTAGTTGCCCACTCGGACAATTTTGTAAATGCTGTAATTGTTCTGATGTAGCTGTTGCAACGGCAAGCATTTGTAAGCAACTTTGATAATACAGCTCACCCGCCTCGGTAAGCGTTAATTCTCTAGGGCTGCGATTAAATAAACTCAAACCTACATCTTGCTCTATTTGTTTTATTTGCTGACTAATTGCAGAGGTTGTCATTAGAAGGTCAGCGGCAGCTTTACTCATACTTCCCGTTTGCACAGTGCGAACAAATATATTCAGGGTTTTAGTTAACTTATCACTCATACCGTTAAGCCTTACTTAAATTAGCTTTAATAAAAATAGCGTTGAGAAGAAGGGAACTTCTCACTATTATCGCAAACGCTAATTATTATCATTTACATGCTAAATGTCACGGAGAAATATCATGAACACGGTAAGTTGTAAGTTAAGGCCGGTAACTGCATTTATTTTAAGTACTTTTGCAATTGCTAACCCTGCTTTTGCTGATGAAAAAAAACAAGATATGGAAGTAATGGTTGTCACTGCTTCTGGTTACGAACAAATGCTCAAAGAGGCACCTGCAAGTATTAGTGTTATCGACAGAGCGCAGCTAGAAAAACGCTTTTATCGTGACTTAACCGACGCAATGGCTGATATCCCGGGTGTAATAGTGACTGGCGGAGGTGACAGAAAAGATATTAGCTTGCGTGGTATGGCAAGCCAATACACGCTTATTCTTATTGATGGACAACGGCAAAGCTCAAGAGAAACACGACCTAATAGTGATGGCCCAGGCGTAGAAGGTGCTTGGACGCCGCCAATTTCAGCGATTGAACGTATTGAAGTAATACGTGGCCCTATGTCGTCGTTGTATGGCTCTGATGCTATTGGTGGTGTGATCAATATTATTACCCGTAAAGCGCCAGAGCAGTGGTATGGAGAACTGCGTTTAGACAGCACCATTCAAGAGCAAAGCCAGTCAGGTGATATAAACCAAGCCAGCTTTTTCACTTCTGGTGGCATTATTCCAGATCTATTGGGCGTGCAATTATACGGTCAATTTTCAAAGCGAAATGAAGATGATTTTACTGCAGGATTTCGAGGCAAAGAACAAAGTAACGTAAAAGCTAAGTTCACATTAACACCTAATGATAGTCACGAATTAATGTTTGAACTTGGCTCGGCAAAACAAACATTAGATGAAACCCTCGGCAAAACAGTTGCCGAGCTTGCTCCAGGAGAAAGTTGTGGTCGACGTGGCTGCCCTGAATCAGCAACTACTGAGTATGAGCAACAAACATACTCTATGTCACACAATGGTTTTTATGACTTTGGCTCGTCGCGTAGTTACATTAAATACGATAAGTTTGATAATAACTCACGTGAAATGTTTGTCGAAAATACCGACATTCAAACAACTTGGAGTTTACCGCTATTTAGTGATCATAACTCTACGTTTGGTGCGACCTATTTAAAAGAGTCATTGGATGATTATACAAGTAATAAAATTAGCGACTTAACCCATGTAGAAAACGAGCAATGGTCAGTTTTTGGTGAAAACGAGTGGGCAGCAACGGATGACTTTCAGCTTACCGCAGGCCTACGTTACGATCATGATGGCAACTTTGCGGGTCATTGGAGTCCACGTTTATACGGTGTTTATAGCGCATCTAAAGCGATCACCATCAAAGGCGGCATATCAACGGGTTTCCGTGCGCCAAATATTCGCCAATCTACTGCGCAGTGGGGACAAGTGAGTCGTGGCGGTAATATTTATGGTAACCCTGACTTAAAGCCTGAGCAATCAGTCAACTATGAAATGGGTGTTTACTATGATTCTGGACGCGATTTAAGCATATCGACAACCGTTTTTTATAATGAATTTGATGACAAAATAACCCGTATAGCATGCCCATTAACGCAGTGCACAGATGGCCCAAATCAGTTCGGCTCCATGCCAACTACCTACATTAATGTGGATGAAGCCATAACCCAAGGTGTTGAGCTATCAGTAGATTATGATATTTCAACTGAAATTGATGTGAGTGCCAGTTATACCTATACCGACTCAGAGCAAAAAACCGGTGAATATAAGGGGAGCCCACTTAATCAGCTACCAAAACATAGTTTACAAACGTCTTTAAATTGGCGTCCAACAGATAAGTTAGGCGGATGGTTACGCGTGCAATATCGTGGAGAAGAAAGCCAGCCAACGACAGGGCCTTCACAAAGCAGTTTAATTGCTCCTGATTATACCATTGCCAATTTAGGTGCTAATTATCAGCTAAGTGACAGCGTTAAACTCGGTGCTGGAATTTATAACTTGCTTGATAAAGAGATCACAGAGCAAGAGTATGGTTATGTTGAAGATGGTCGCCGTTATTGGGCGTCTTTAGTGTGGCAGTTCTAAACACTTTTTAATAATACAAAGTAAACGAGTACGCTAAACCGTACTCGTTTTTTGGTTTTATCTCGGTTCTTGTTCAATAATGTTTAAAAAGCACAAAAGGCGGTTGGCTTTTTCTGTGTAGTCGCTTATTCTAGCAGCGTATTTAGTCATTAAATGTAACTTTAAAGTTTACTAATAATTTATAACTTTCTTCAATCCCCAAAGGTATGCCTCGTTTGAACCACATAGCAAAACAAAAAGCCAGCCCTGTATTTTTAGTAGGTGTCGTTTGAAAATACCTAAACGCTTGCAGCCATTAGTTGATGATGGTTTTATTGATGAAGTGATCAGCCGGTTAATGAGCGGTAAAGAGGCCGATGTATTTGTAGTCGCCTGTGGCGATGACATTCGCTGCGCTAAAGTATACAAAGATGCCAGTAAGCGCAGTTTTAAAAAAGCTGCACAGTACCAAGAAGGGCGAAAAGTACGTGGTGGCCGCCAAGCCCGTGCTATGGGTAAGCGTTCAAGCTATGGCCGTCAATTAGAAGAAGAAATTTGGCAAAATGCCGAGGTTGACGCGCTGTCGCGTTTATCTTCAGCAGGTGTTCGCGTACCGCAAACTTACGGCTGCATTGACGGTGTTTTGTTAATGGAGCTAGTAAGCGATGATGAAGGCGATGTTGCACCTCAGCTTGGTGCAGTTGATTTAACCGAGCAACAAGCCATTGAGCAACATACATTAATGATGCACTACATTAAACTAATGCTATGCGCTGGGATTATTCACGGTGACTTATCGGAGTTTAACGTACTTGTAGATAGTAACGGCCCAGTAATTATTGATTTACCCCAAGCGGTTAACGCCTCTGCTAATAATAGTGCCGAGGCGATGTTTGCCCGCGATGTAAATAACATACGCCGCTATTATGGCCAATTTGCACCTGCGTTATTACACACGCAATACGCCAAAGAAATGTGGGCATTGTTTGCAGATGCTAACTTAACCCCGCACTCAAAACTCAGTGGCGAATTTGAAGACGACAGCGAAGTTGCAGATGTAGATTCAGTACTTGACGAAATTCAAGCCGCCTTTGATGAAGAGCAAGAACGTAAAGAACGCATTCGCGACGCCGATGAGCAATAATCTTTATACGTGCTGAGTTTTGATTATTAGATCAAAACTTAGCATGTAGGTATGAGCCATAAGGATGGGTTTAGCTGGTCACTGCAAAATCTAAGTTAGTTCTGTCATTACTATCAACGGGAACCGACAGGTGTGCATTTAACTAAAAGCAGCTTGATACTAAACATTAATTAAATGCCATTGAGTCTGCAAACACATATTCATTATCAATGTAATAGCTGATAAATTCTTCCTCATTAAAATCACATTTATAAAAAAAAGACGTTGTGACAATCTTTTTATTATTTATGGTTATTTCGAATTCAGCCTGTGATGCTTTATTAAATAAAACACTACACTTAGTATTTATGCCTAACGAATAAACCTTACCATCAATTTCGATACTGTTGTTGCCTAAAGTAATTTTATTGGGTGTTGTTAATAAATGCAAAAAGTAATAGAGCCCTGTTAAATAGAAAAAAGGAGAAACAAACAAAGCAGCCTTTATCTTTACAGACTCAGAGTCATGTAAATAATAGGTAGAGATCATGGATATTATTGAGAACAAAACAACCATAACAAAATTTGGAGAGAGCCAGTTTTTGGTAAATTTAAATATCATCTTCGATCGCAGAGGTAAGAGTTAAGGTCGACTCAATAATTTAAGCAAACAGAAACTAAGGTTTTAAATTTGTAGCCTATCTTATTAAATTAACAATGGTATTTCTATATTTAAGCGCCTGAATAAAATATGCACTTCGTCCATTCCCTTGTGTTTGCCTGCTAACCTTTTTGACCACGTTATTGTGATATCGTACAAAGCCCACCTTGTCGTATTTTCGACAACTTTTTAAGCATAAACGAGAGAGTCCTGAATAACTAAAGTTGACACTTTTGCGAAGTTAGACAAAGAGCGAGAAGCTGTTAGTCAGAGTTTTTCTGTGTGACGTGAAGTTTTGCTCGCTTGACTATCAGCTTGTTGGCGGTTTTTTCAATTCATTCTTAAAATTTATTTTGTTGTTATTTTCGAGTCGTTATCGTTTAATAACATGATGTTTTTTAAAGATAACTATTAGCGAATCTTCACCTCTTTAGTAAAAGCTAATGTCGGACCACACATAAGGAAATAGGTATAAAATGGACACTACAATACGAAAAGCTGAATCAACCGATATCGCTGCAATAAAAATGCTATGGCAGTTTTACCAATATCATCAGAGTATATTTGACTTAGAAGATGTTGGTTTAGATGGTTGCTATGATATTGATGAAGAATATTTAGAGTGTGTAGTTCGTGGTGAGGAAGACTGCATTATTTATCTTGTACTCGTTTCTAACCAAATTGCTGGTTTTGCTACCGTAGAACCAACTGAGATCGTTGGCAAAGAAATACCTGAGTTGGCTGATATTTTTATTCTACCCAAATATCGAAAACAAGGCATTGCTAAATTCGTTATTCAAAATTTGATGCCTGTTGAAACAAATCAGTGGCATGTAGCAGTTCATTTAAACGATAGTTCAGCGTTGAAATTTTGGAATAGTTTGTTTGCTAAATTAAACGTTGTGCGTGTTGATAAAGTTGACCCCCCTGAAACAGAAGGCTACCACGAGTTTGTTATCACAAATAACTAGCAAGATTACAACGTCTTCTGCGCTTAAGTAAAATTTGGTAAAGAGCGAAAACCAGCCATTGAGATTGGCTAAATATCGTCGTTAATTGATTGGTTAAACTGCTCTTTGCGCATATATTCATGAAAATGAGCGCTGCGCGCATATTGGTTCATTTAACTTTACCTAAAAACTTTAGAAAACTTTGCGATAGTAATACCTTAGGTAATTTGTTAAAACTATATAATGTAGAAAAATGAGCGTAGCGTCGGAAGAAATATGCGCGATGAGCGCACTATTAAATTGTTAGCCATAAAGCAAAGAAAGGATTAATAATGCCTAATAAGAAAATCGAAGTTACTGAATATAATTATTGTGAGAGACTAGAAACATCCTACTTTAACAGTCCTGCTGAAAACGCTTCCGTCAATTGCACTAACCCTGAATGTAATAATCCTAATGTTTTGGTTAAATTTGATGTTGCACAATTTAGTTGCAGCGGTAAAGAAAAAATTGGTAGAAATTGTATGAGGTTATTCCAAGTACAATCAGTTGATTAGTGCGTTAATTCTGGCTAACAAGAACATCAAACGGAAAAATTACAGTTGGCTGTTTTTCGTTCCTCAAACATTATAGCCAACTATATTTTTCCGCTTATGTAAGCGTTAGTTTTCTTATGATGATTCGTTTTATATTTTTAAGTTTGTTTATGATTGCAGGGACAACTATGGCTTCAAATGAAATAGGAGCACCTGAAGGAGTTTCGGCTGAAGATTGGGAAGCCTATCTAAAGCACAAAAAGGATTGGGAAGCCATGCTTCAGCAAAGGTTTGAAAGTGAACTCAAAGCGAATCCTCCTTTACCTCCTTGGGAAAAATTCCCTGAATATGAACCTAGCAATATATTTTGGCGAATGGGAACAGGTGAAGAGTATCTAATCGATTATTTTGGCGTTTATTTAAAGTACGCAAGTAAAGACGATATTCAAGCATATAAATTTAAATACCCCGCTCCTAAAATTTGGGAAAATTGGTATAACGAAAACTAACAAGTTAATTAAACAGTGGACGCAAAACAGCAGGCTTGCGCTCATGCTTCGCTTAGTTTAGCCTGCTATTTTTCGCCGTTTATTAAGGCGTTATGTGCCAGAGAGGAATTTGAAAAATGTGGGTTAGTGGAACAGCTAAAACAACACAAATTGGTTACATCAATTCGAATAATCAAAAAAATCATGGTACTCGTGGCTTAAAAGGCTCGGATCATAATTCCGTCTCATACAAGATGGAATGTTTGTCACCGGGTTGCGGTAATATTTATGGTGCGAACGGCACAGATATTTTCCAACGTAAATGCCCAAAGTGTCAGGGTGGAAAGCAAGGAATTGATTATTAATCTATTTTAAAGGTAATGGATAAAATGGAGTTTATAAATACGCTTAGTAACAACTCTGTCATCGTTGCATTTGTTGCTGGCGTGGCCGTGTTGATGTGTGTTTCACTTTTTAAGTGGATTAACCGTCGCTTTTGTAAGGCACCGAGAGTTTTTAAAACTCTGGAAACTGGTTTAGAAAAACACAATTGCAAGTTTCTTCCTACAACCTATTTAGCCTCAAAAACGAATTACACCGTACCAGAAGTGGAATTACTGTGCACAATGCACCCTAAAATTATAAGAAATAAGAAGCAGTTAGAATCATGGTGTATCAAATAAGCGTGGCACATAACAAAAAAATTAAGTCACTCACTGCGTTCGCTGGGACGCATACACATGGGCTGCTTCGCATTATAGCCCACGTGTATGCGCCCCTTATTTAAAAGTTATGTGGCTTGAAGGAAAAGGACATTTTCTATGCAAAATAAACTTGCGCTGGCCTTAGGCAGTTTTTCAAAGTACCTAGCGGTTCAACTTTTCTTCTTCTCTTATGTACTGTCTATTCTTATTCAAGCTAGGGCCCCATCCCAAAAGATATACCTGACTGGAATGTTCTTTTATCTTTTGCCATTAGTGATGGCCATGGTATTTGTTCACTTTGGTTATACGTCTACCAAAAGTGACAAAATTAATAGATTGGAATTCTTCAAAGCTATCGGCGTTTTCATCTTTTATTGTTTTATCTGGTATGCTCTTTTTTAACACGCAACATAACAAAAAAATTAAGCACGCCCGCTGCGCGGGCTGGGACGCAAACACGCAGGGCGGCTGCGCCATTATGCCCTACGCGCCTGCGCCCTTATTTAAAAGTTAGTTTTCAAGGAAATTTATGGGGTCAATTTTGAGACTATTTTGTATTAGCTTAATCATGTTTGTATCTGGATGTGCAAGTATTTACGGAGTTACTGGTGCTGATGAAGGAAAAAAGGTTGATGATTCGTTTGAGTATCACGTAATACACCCAGGTTTAGATGTAACAATCATTGAACCATATAGTGAAAAATTAATTCCTATAGAAACTATTGGTAAAAGCTCTCCCTCGCCCTTAACCCATACGATAAAGTTCGGGACTTCCGAGAAGATACATATTTTAAAGATCGTTGGGAAGTATGAGAAGGACTTGTATCTTGATGATACATACTATGATTCTATCTGGAATGGAGATGTACTTGTAAAAAATGGAATACTATTTATTAATGGTAGAATTGCTGACAAAATTGAAAACTAACAAACCAAGTCATCGGAAAACCACTCACTGGCTGCGCCAAAACGTTCGTATTTTGCGTTGCTTGGGATGTTATATTGCTTTGTAAGGTCAAGCGTTGAATAAAAAAGAAAGCAAGGGAAGTGGTATCTTATATGCGGTGTTCATTACCGTGTTGTTGTATTTCTTTTTTAAAATTACTTTGACCTTCTCAATAGTGTCAGGCAGAAATTTCACTTGTTTAAGCTCTATTTGGAGTAACTCCTATACTGTAATAACTCCTTTCTCTGCATTTTTTATTGTGGCAATATTTAGCTGTATTTGGTTTTTTTATTGCGGCATAAAGTACAAACAAAAAGTAGGTAAATCTGTATATTTACTGTTAGCTGTCGGAGCTGTGTTCTATTATTTTTGGTTCCAAGGTTTTTACGGTTTCTGGCAGCTAATGAGCTACGAGCAAAAGGAAATTACGTTACAAGAGTTTTTTGAAAAAACAGGTGGTACAGAAAGGTTAAAGTTGTATGGTAGTGGCGCTAATCAAAATGTATTGTGTAAATCGCAGTATAACAAAGTAAATTAAAAGTGCGGACAAAAAACAGTGGGCTTTGTTCGTACCTCACAAATTATAGCCCACTATTTTTAGCCGTTTATTTGCGGCGTTAGGTGATCGAATGGGATTGTTCAGCATATTCAAAAGGAAAAAACCAAAGCCTGACTTAGAGTTTGAAAATTATGCTCAGGAGGTAATGGCCGATTTTCAAAGAAATGATTTTCTTGGCAAAGCAGCTGAGGCCGGTCATAAGGCTAAGGCTGCGGTTAAAGAGATGCAATATGATAAGGCTTGGGGGTTTTATCAAGAACAAAAATCATTCTATATGCAGCACGCTAACCGATCAGGCTTTACGGCTAACCAAGTTCTAGCGCTTGACGCTAGCGTCCATGAAGATATGGCGAATATTTTAAGGCTTGAAAACAAGCACGAAGTTGCATTGGTTAATATCGTGTATTGGGTTTTAGCTGGAGTTGATAGGCCTATCAAGCGACATCAACAAAAGCTTAAAAGCTACTTCAATAGGTGCAAACTGAAAAATACTGAATTACCCGAGGCGGAGAGAATTATAGCCACTAATACAAAATTGCCAGAATTCACGCTTGCAAAGTCTATTGTCTCAGAATGGGTGTCTCGTGCGTAATCACCTAACAAATCAAGGCAGCATCGCCCTTCGGGCTGGACGCGCTAACGCGCGCCGCTGCTTGAGGCGTTAGCAGTATTAGTCTTATATGGAGTTTGTATCATGGATAAAGAGCAAAATAATAAAATTAAAGAGCCAAGTTTACTTGATCAATTATTACCTACTGAAATGGGGTTAATGCAATCTCTAGGTGAATCTAAAACGTTAATAATCATGTTGGTGGTTTTTCTAACATTATTTGGAGGGTTAGGTTTGTTTTTATTAAAAATGTCAGCCTAGAGGCTGGTAGCATAAACTGCTAACAAGTGACTATGGTGCTCAATGTCCTCTCATAGCACACAGGCATACTTCGGCAAAGAGCGATGAACGATCATTCAGGTGAGTCGTTTTTAACTTAGTAAGAATCAAAAGAAACCCTCCCTTTTTTACATAGCGAAATAACCTACATTAAGCATAAAATTTATAGCTGGTAATAACTTACACTATTTGTTATTAATATATGTTAATAAAATAATGGCATTTTCACGCTGGAATGTGGAAAGTGTTAACTGATAAAGCGGTTGTATGTACAAGGAGTTATGGTGAAGAAATTCTTCAAATATCTAGGTTTTGGAATTTTAAGTGTTGTTATATTTTTCATTGGTATTGGAGTTGTTGCATCCATAAATACTGTTGATAAAGAGGCCGTCTTTGAGCCTTTTATTGTAAAGGCAATCCCTAAGTTAACAACGTGGGAAGTAACTCCTTTTAAAGAGCTAATGTCTGAGCAAGGTTACACTAGTGCAACTTCAGAGCAATGGGAGTTGTACGTAAAAAAGGTTGCTAAATTAGGTGTATTTCAATCAGTCGGTAAAGCAGAGTTGCAAAATTGGAAAACGTTATCTCCAGTTGGTAGCTCAAGTGTGACATATGCTGTTTATCAGGTACCTGTAACCTTTGATACAGGATTAGCTCATATTCAATTAGGTTTGCAGTCATCTGACGGTAAAGTTGAAATAAATAGTATAAAGTTTTTATCTGATTTGTTAATGCAATAGTACATATAACAAGGCCATAAATTATTGAATGCATAATAGTTGGTCTTGTTTCGTGATGCTGCACACCTTAGTAAACTTAGCCACTAGTTGTACATTTTATTTAGCTATATTTTTAGGGGTAGTCTTTGAAGTACATAACTATATTTTTAGTCCTTTTACTGGTTGGTTGTAATAGTACTAATGAAGCGGCAAATTCAAGTATTGTGTATATCAATGCGCAAACAGATTCACCTGCTAAATGGGTTGTGAAGATTGAACCAAAATATCCTGAAGATGCAGCTAAAAATAGCGTAGAGGGCTACTTAAAATTCAAAGCAATAGTGAATGAAGTTGGAGCGTTAGAAATAGTTGAAGTAATTGAATCTGCCCCAAAAGGTGTATTTGAAAAGGAAGGTTTACGGGCTTTAAAACTATGGCGATTTAAGCCTGCGTTATTAAATGGTAGGCTGGTTAAGGTTGAGTACGCTGGTACTCTTGAGTGGAGGTTATAATGTCTCTAGATATGAGCATATCATGGAGATCTAAGCAACCTAAACAAAAACGATGTGATAGGTGTGAACTGTATTATTCTGAGTTTTTGGATAAATGTACGCATTGTTCCGATTTAAACGAAACACAATTACTTATGCTTAAGGCTAAACATCAAGAATCTCTTAAACTCAATGCTAAGCTTGGTAAATACTTATTTATAGCTGCTGTTGTAATTGGTGTATTACTTTTTGTTAGTTTTTTATGGTAGCGTTGGGTTTTTCCTTAAGTGGAAGAGGGTAAGTTAACAGAGAAAAACCCCCAAATACATTCAGCTTAAAAACTTATATCCATCCGGTAACTTTAAAATTAATCACAATGAACTACCCGTCCACGTAACAATTGTTGTTATTTAATTAAACCTATAACTCCTTCATTAACTAAATGAGTCTGCGCTTCATCTGTATAGGGCTGAAACTTTTTCCAGCGGCCTATGGCCTTGTTGTTAAGCGGTTGGCGTACTTGCATTTTACTGGCGGTTGATACCGGTGCGGTGTTTAAGTGAAAATCAAGGCACTGTGGTTGCCAGTCCAAGTCGCAATAGCTCACTAACTCTTTTATTTTTTGCTCTGGTGCGGCAATGAGCTCTTCGTATTTTACTAGTTTAATATTGCTGTGCAGTTTGCTGAAGTGCTGCATCAGTTTATAAAAGCGGCTGTAAAATTTAGCGGTGTCGAGTAAGTCTAAGGAGTACGCGTAGTAGGGGTTATTAATCGTAAATAGCTGACGATAGTTACCAATACAGGTGTCCATGGGGTCGCGAAGTAGGCAAATTATTTTGGCGTTTGGCAGGGCTTTGGTAATTAAATCAATATAAAAAAAGTTAAACGGTAGTTTATCAATAAAGTGTTTATGGCTGCCGGTTACAACACGGGTTGCTTCAAGGTAAGTACTGCCAAGTTTTGCAAAATCAAGCTGGTAAGTTTGGCTTAAGGTGTCTATATCGAGTACTTGAGGCGTGTGCGTTTGGCTAAGTTTTTTTACACTTAGGCCAAAGTCTTGCAGCTCGCCCGCCGATTGTACGTCGCTGTGGCTTGATAAAATGCGTTCAACTAATGTGGTGCCAGAGCGCGGCATACCTAACACAAAAATTGGCTCACTGCTTTGGTTGCCAGCTGTTTGTTGGTTTTTGTATTTATCACCGAGCTGTTTGATATGCGCGAATAAAGCCTCAGACGCTTGGTTATCAAACGCCTTATTAGCGAGTTTTGCTGCTTTACCTTGTTGTAACGCGGTAAAGGCTGCTGAAAACTCTCCTAAGTCTTGATATTCTTTAGCGAGCGCATGACCTATATGCAGTTTAGCGTCGGGATGATTGACTTGTTCGAATACATTTTTTAATCGCGTGATGTGGTTATTATGTTCGGTGACTTTAGTTAAATCGGCTAAGGCAAAATGACTTTGATGATGAAGCGGGTTCAGTGCAATGGCATTTTCAAACGCGTGCTGTGCTTTATCAAACTGGCCTAAAAACTTAGCGCATACTCCATAGTTATAATAAAACTGCGGTTGGCTGCTGTTACTCGCCTCAGCTAAATTTAACGCGCATGTAAAGTAGTCAGCAGCATGCTGATGTAAACCCGCTTGGGTGAGCGCGACGCCTAATGTATCGGCATCAAGTGCTTTACTAATATGTTCAATCTTAACGCTGAGGGCGGTGTTTTTTGCTTTTTGTAAGTCGCCCGTAAGAGCGTAACACTTGGCAAGTTGCGCTGTATATTCAATAGACTGGGTAAAGCTTAATGCTTTTTCAATTAGCTTTATCGCTTTGTAAATTTGGCCAACCTGTAAATTAACCATAGCGAGCAAAAAGTAGCCATCAGCAAAGTCTGGTTTTTGTGTTACCAGCTCAACCAGTGCTTTATGCGCTTGCTGAATATTGCCTTGGTTTAAGTTGTTGATAGCGCTTTGGTGTAGTTGCTTTAAGTTTGGCAGCATGAATACTCTTATAAATAATGTACTTACAAATAAAAAGGCTCAAAATTAATTTGAGCCTCTTGATTGTACTTAAACTTATCGTTTAATTACATTTCAAACTTGTCGCTTAATTATATTTCAAACTGATAGTTAAATTTAATGCCAACAGTAAGCGGGCGATTAATAAAGTAACCATAGTTACGTTGTATGTCTGCGCCATTGGCTGTTGTAATATCCGCATCTGAACGACGAACAGAAGTAACCGCATATTTATTAAATAGGTTATCTACATATAAAGTAGTCGACCACGCATCGGCGGTTAATTTAGCTGAAATATTACTTAAGCTATAACCTGGGAGTGCTTCACCGTTGTCACGTAGGCCTACTTTTGAAATTACATCACTTTGTGCGGTTAAACCATAGTTAATATCAAGGGTTTTATCATTTAAAACGTCTGTTTGGTAGTTAATACCCATAGAGAACTGATGCTCAGGTGAGCCCGGTAAACGGTCGCCATCTTTCGCGCCATTAGTGCCATCGGCATTAAATAAATACGGAGCGTCTGAGGTTAGTTCTGCTTTTGTATAGGCATAAGTTGCATAGGCAGTAAACGAGTCTGATAAAATTGCACGCGTGGCAATTTCAATCCCTTTCGCATTTGCGCTACCAGCATTTGATAAGTAAGGTAATTGGCCTACTGTTGTTGCACCGGCAATTTGTGCGTTATCCCAATCTACATTGAATAGTGCGGCATTAAAGTGTAGCTGGCTTCTCATCCAGGTACTTTTAAAGCCTAGCTCATAGTTGGTGGTTGTATCGGCATCGTATAGCATTTCATCAGGTGTACCACAGCCTGTTTGTTGGTCCTCAGGTAGAGGTGTTGGGCAAGGCACTAAGCCATTTGAGCCACCAATTCTAAATCCTTCACTTATAGTTGCATACGCCATTACTGAATCTGTAAATTGGTATTTAGCATTAAATTTGAACAGATTACCGTTGTCACCGGCTTCGTTCTCTTCAAAGTTAACTGAAATTGCATCAGGTGCAGCACCTTCATACAAGGTATTTGCTAATGGGAAATCAAAAGCCGCTTTTGATTCTACGTCGTATTCGTAAAAGCGCGCGCCAATAGTAATGTCGAGTTTATCGGTTACTTGGTAACCCACTTCACCAAAAAGTGCAGACTCAGTGACTTTGCTGCCAGTAATTTCTAAATACTCTAAAGAGTCTGGTCTTAGCTGTGCGCCACCAAAATTATCAACTGCGAACTGATCAAAGCCTGGCGTAAACTCTCTGCTTGATGCGTCCGTATCGGTTTTGTTGTAAAAACCACCAACAATCCAGCTTAGGTCGCTATCGCTTTGTGAAACCAAACGTAGCTCTTGAGTAAAGGTATCGACTTCGTCTAATTCACGGGTAAATGCTGAAAACGAAGGAAACTCTTCGTAGCCATAGTCTAAACGAATTAAAAGGTCAGTTTGGTCGCGTTGACCATCGGCTTCAAAGTGTGAAATACCGGTAGCTGATACCAGCTCAGCAAAACCTAAGTCGGCTTTAAGTTCAAGGCTGAGTAATTGATCTTCTTTTTCCCGTGGCTCTTCAAAACGGTACGCTGACTCGTATTTGCCGATGCGATCACTTAAACCATTATTTTCGTTTAGGCTATTGTGATGAACAATTGAGCGACCTTCGGTGTCTTGCTTTTGATAGAAGTAGTTTAATGTGCCTTCAAATGACTCATTTGCTTTGTAACGCAATGAAATACGCCCAGTTGTGGTGGTTTCACCGTTGGCGTCTTTTACATTTTTAAGATTGCTGTTTACTGCATCAAGGTTTGTCCAATCAGGGTCGGTGATCGACACACCCGGTTCACGAACTGTGTAGGCGTAGTCAATAAACCCTGGGTCTTCATAAATATTCAAGCTGGTACGTACCGCCAGTTTGTCTTCAATTAATGGTAAATTGAAGATAAAGCCAGTTTCGCCACCGACCGAATCACTTTCTTGAGTTTGAAAAACATCACCAAATACTTCACCTGATATGAAATCAAGCTCTGGCTCTTTAAGCATGTAACGAATAGCACCGCCTAGTGTGCCTGCGCCATACAATGTGCCTTGTGGTCCAATAAGTACTTCTACTCGTTCTACATCAACAAGGCGCATATCTACCGATACTGGAATTTCGTTAATGTAAGTGGCTACCGTGCCGCCATCTGATGAAGGGCCTGATGAATTTGTATTTAATCCACGAACTATAATAGGTGAGCCAGAGCGACCACCTTGATCAGTAATTGTTAAACCTGGCACCCAACGCGCTACATCGGCTAATTCGCTGATATTTTGGTCTTTCATTACATCGGCATCAAGCGCAGTAATGTTAAGAGGCGCAGCCTGAATAGAACCACTTCGGCGTGTTGCTGTAACCTCAATAACTTCAAGCGATTTATTTTTTTCAATAATTTGCTCTTGTGCTGTTGCATTACCGCTAAATAATACACCGCTCAGTGCGCTTGATACAGCCAAGGTTAACAGGCTTGGTTTGAACATAAAAATTGATCCCAGTTAGATTTAGTAAGTTAATAAATGAGCGCTAATAATATCAGGGAGTTTTGTTGATGGAAATAAAAATATGAATTTTAATTCACTTTTTTAGAATAAAAATTAAGCTGTGGTTTTTTGCTTAAATTTAAAGTTTAAATATAACAAGGTGTTTGTATAAATAATGCACACACAGGAGATGGTATATATTGTTTTAAGTGCAACAATGAATGGTGTGAAAGGAGAGATAAAACGTAGGCTTAATTATACTAAGAGGGAGTTGTAAAATAGGAGATGAGAAGTTGCGCCATGATAGTTCATGACGCAATTAAATTATTAAACTCTAAGCAGCAGGCTGCTTTTTACCATTAGACATTGAACTACCTACCGAGGCAATAATCACCAGTAAAATAGCCAGCCACTGCCAAATGCTTAGCAGTTCACCTAAAATAACTAAGCCAGCGAGTGCTGCAATTGCAGGTTCTAGGCTCATTACAATACTAAAACCTTGTGGCGACATATTACGTAAAGTAATCATTTCAAGAGTATAAGGCAGGGCGCTTGAAAGCACGGCGATAGCAATGCCTAATGGAATAATATCCCAAGTAAATGCAGCACTTTGTGAAATGCCGCCATAAGGCACCAGCACGATGGCTGAAATGGTCATGCCCATCGCAACCGTTGCGCCACCAGAGCTTTGGCTGCCTGTTTTCTTACCAAATAAAATATAGCCAGCCCAACAGGCACCCGCCGCAAGTGCGAGCACTACACCGACTGGATCAAGGCTGTCTTGACCTTTCATATCAGGTAAAAGTAATAATATACCGGCCACTGCACAGGCAACCCAAAATAAGTCACGTTTTCTGCGAGAAGAAAACAACGCGACAGCTAATGGGCCTGTAAATTCAAGCGCAACCCCAATACCTAATGGGATACGTTCTATCGCGTAATAAAATAGAATATTCATGCCGCCTAAACTTAATCCATAAATTAATATGGGTAAGCGTTGGCTTGCAACAGGGAAGTGTTTCCATGGTTTAAAAATCAAACATAAAATAGCGGCCGAAAACCCTAAACGTAAGGCTGTTGTGCCCTCAGGCCCAACAATAGGAA
The DNA here is from genome assembly GCF_023161845.1 of Pseudoalteromonas sp. 2CM39R. Lineage (NCBI taxonomy): Bacteria > Pseudomonadati > Pseudomonadota > Gammaproteobacteria > Alteromonadales > Pseudoalteromonadaceae > Pseudoalteromonas > Pseudoalteromonas sp. 2CM39R. The sequence goes on along the minus strand of NZ_JALNTM010000003.1, from coordinate 448,042 downwards.
AAAGCTGTTTAGCCAGTGACGCGCCTGACTGAATCGTCATCATTGCTAGCAATATGCATAAAATAGCCAGTAATAGATCTTTGGTTGATTTTTGCATGGATGTCCTTAAAGATTGCGATGAATTTTGGCGGCATGTTACCTGCTTTTGATCTCAGAGGTAAGTCAAATTTTGTGATCTTTTTAAGCTTAATTCAAAATAGCAGTGTTTAGTAAAGTGTGCTCAAAGGCCAAGCGATAAAATACGCTTATCGCTTAGCCGATAGTTTTTGTTTTATTCAGAGGATAAATCTGCTGGGTAAACAACACCAAGTTGTGCGCGTGCGGTATCAAGTACTTGCATTACATCGACAGAAAGCTGATGAGTATTAACGCTAGACTCCCCCTGATTTTGCTCGATGGTATTGATAAAGTTCTCGAGTTCGTACTTCATAAAGTGCTCGTCAAATTCCGTGCTAATAAGCTCTTTATGACCATTGTTAGCAATAAACTCTATTTTTTTAAGCTGCGACACGGCTTCAATTCTAATTCGACCTAATTCCCCCTGAATTTCAGTGATATTTTCGCCTTGTGAAATTTTCGAATAGCTGATCACCGCTTGTCTGTCGGGATAATTTAAAAGCACATCGCCTGCACCATCTACACCACTTTCAAGTAATACGCCGCTGGCGTGAACAGAGCGTGGTGCTCCCCATAATGCAATAACGAGATAAAGTGGGTAAATACCCAAATCTAGTAAGGCACCATTAGCAAATTCAGGTAAAAAGGTATTAGGGCGCTCACCATTTTTATACTTGTCGTAACGTGATGAATACTGACTAAATTGACCAATAAACTTACGTGGTGTGCCTATTTTTTTTAGGGCAGCTTGTAAGTGCGAAAAATTAGGTAAGTGCGTTGTCATCATCGCTTCCATGTAAAGGCGCTGATGCTGCTTTGCCGCAGTTAAAATAGCCGCAAGTTGCTTGCTATTAGCCGCTGAGGGCTTTTCGCCTAATACGTGTTTGCCCGCTTTTAAACACTGTATTGCATATGCACTGTGCAGGCTATTTGGCGCCGCTATATAAACTGCGTTTACTTGTTCATCTTGGCACACAGCATCAATAGAGGTAAAAATTTTAGCATCGGTATTTGTTGGATGATTAGCTAAAAAGCGCTCGCCGCTGCTTATTTGGCGAGAGCAAATACCGTATAAATTAAAATTGCTGAGAGTATTAGCCGCTGCCAATAACGTGTCGCTAATAAAATTAGTACCTACAATTACAAAATTCATGAATAGCCTTTGCTGTTTTTAAACAAGGGCGCAGTTTAACAATGTTTGGCTCTAAATGCGCGGGCAGAGCAATTAAACCAACGTTTAATGCTAGTACATAACGTAGCTTGCTCCTGATAACCTAAAAGCTCTGAAATTTGAGTCACCGACAATTGGTTTTGTAATAAATAGTGCTCACATAAGGCGCGGCGAGTAGCGTCTTTGAGCTTTACAAAACTGGTATCGTGCTTTTTAAGTTCTCGGTGCAAGGTGCGAGGGTGAATATTAAGCGCAGCGGCAATAGTATTATTAGCGCTTTGAAATATCGGCAGCATAATGCGAATAAGCGCGCTTACCTGATCGGGTAAAGATTGGCCATAAGCATTATTTTCAGCTAAAAAGTTAAGTGCTGCTTGGGTTTTATGTTGCTTAGTTATGTTAAGTGTTAAATCTAAGTCTTGTTTGGCAATTAATACACCGGCGCTATTTCTGTGAGTAATAACCTTACACCCAAAATGCTGGTGGTAGGTCTGCTTATTTGCGCCTAGGGTATGAGGTAAAAATACACTTTGTGGCTTACAGCGGCCATTACTCATATTTTTTAAGGTAGCTATGGCCAATGCAATGGTGAGCTCTATTACCTGGTTTATTGCCGGTAATGGCCTGAGATTTATAGCGAATGATAAAAACACGTGCTCATTATCATCAAGTGGGAGAGTGGTTAAATTAAGCGCTGGCGTATGCAAGTGTAAATATTTTATCACCCAATCTAACCCCTCAGCTAAGTTAGTGCCTGTTTGAGCGGCTATTGCAATATGGCCTAAAATATCAAAGCTTTGCAGGCTTGCTAGTCTTAAACCAAAATTTGTACAATTTAGTGTTTTCGCGCAATGCTCTAATAGCTGTGCATACGCGCGGTAAGTAAGGGTCTCTTGCTCTAGTTTATTAAAGTCCACATTAATGGCGCACTGCTGCATTATGGCAGCGAAATCTCCCCCAAGTTCTGCAATTAAATGGTCTATTCCTTGTAAAGAGGTGGCTCTAATTAAGCGGCTCATAAAATATACTTTTGCGTGAGGATGTCTAAAAATAACAAGTTTTTATTCGATGTTCCATGCAAACTGGTTTTTTAATTGGAGAATAAGTATGCATATCACTACATTTGATTACATTGTTGTTGGCGCAGGCAGTGCAGGCTGCGTTATTGCATCGCGATTATCTGAAAATAAAAATGTGAGTGTGTGCTTAATTGAAGCGGGCGGCAGTGATAAAGGCGCAATGGTTCAAATGCCTGCAGGGGTTGCTGCTAGTGTGCCTTATGGCATTAATAGCTGGCATTACAACACGGTACCTCAAAAAGAGCTTAATAACCGCTGCGGATTTATGCCTCGTGGCAAAGTGCTTGGCGGTTCAAGTTCCATTAATGCCATGGTTTATATTCGAGGTAATAAGCACGATTATAATAGTTGGGCTGCACTGGGCAATGAGGGCTGGGACTATGAGAGTTTATTGCCTTATTTTATTAAAGCTGAAAATAATAAAACCTTTACTGAAAGTGATCTACACGGGGTTTATGGTCCTTTGCATGTGCAGGATTTAAGCCAGCCAAGCCCAGTAAATCAGCTGTTTTTAAACGCCTGCGAACAACAAGGTGTACCGCACAATGCCGATATAAACGCAGGGCAGCAAGTGGGAGCCAGGTTATCGCAAGTGACTCAATATCAAGGGGAGCGTTGTAGCGCGGCAAAAGCGTATATAACCCCCCATTTAAATCGAAAAAACCTAACTGTGCTTAGCAAAGTACACGTTAATAAAGTGCTTTTTTGCGATAAAACCGCAACCGGAGTCTCTGTTTCTATAAACAATAAGGCCGTTGTATTGCATGCAAAAAAAGAGGTGGTTTTAAGCGCTGGCGCAATTAACTCACCGCAAATTTTAATGCTATCGGGAGTTGGCCCTAAAGAGCAACTAAAGCAGCATAATATTGAAATAGTAAACGAGCTTTCTGGTGTTGGAGAGAACCTTCATGACCACTTAACCGTTGTGCCATTGTATAAAGCTAAATACAGTAAAGGCACATTTGGTATAAGTGCGGGTGGGGCGTTTAATATTGCGAAAGGATGCGTTGATTGGTTTGCCAAACGTGAAGGGCAGCTTACTAGTAATTTTGCAGAATCACATGCCTTTATAAAGCTATTTTCCGATTCAAAAGTACCCGACGTACAGCTTGAATTTGTAATTGGGCTGGTGGATGACCATAGCCGTAAACTGCACCTAGGCCATGGTTATAGTATTCACTGTAGTATTATGCACCCTAAAAGCCGTGGCACGATTCGATTAGCCGATGCCAACCCCTTGAGTGCTCCACTTATTGATCCTAATTATTTAAGCCACCCCGATGATTTAAACGTGATGGTAGCGGGGCTTAAAAAAACACTGCAGATTATGCAAAGTGAAGCATTTGATGTAATTAGAGGTAATATGGTTTACCCGCTAGATATTAACAATAATGAGCAGCTTATTGAGTATATTAGGCAAACGGCCGAGACTGAATATCACCCTGTAGGCACTTGTAAAATGGGGCAAGATGCCATGGCGGTAGTGAATAGCCAACTACAAGTACATGGCGTGAAAAATTTGCGAGTGGTTGATGCCTCAATTATGCCGCATATAATTACCGGCAACACCAATGCCTGTGTGATAGCCATTGCCGAAAAAGCAGCTGACTTAATTAAGCTAGCTTGACTTATAAAACGCTGTTAACCATTGCTGCCAGTCTTGCTCTAGTTTGATCATTTGCAGGTGTTTTTTAGCAGCAAAATGCTTGCTTTTATCTTCGTCAGCTAAAAACGGCCCTACACGACATAGCGAGCAATAATTATCGGATAAGTAAGCAGGCAAAGTTAACAAGCTAGCTAGTTCAGGTAAGGGTTTTTCACTAAATACATAGGTAATGCCGCTGGTGTCTTTAACGTGCTTATCACGGTCAACATTACGAATTTTATAACCATTAAAGTGACTAATATCAAATGGCATTTGCCCCTGATATTGTGCGTTTAAATGGGTATTTAAACTGCCTTCAATATTCCATTCTCGATAAGGTTTAACATCTTTTGAAGTGATGAAACATAGCCCTGCACCTTGTGTATTTAAAGCAAACTCATTGGCGTATTTTATAAATTGATGCAGTAATGCGCGGTTAAGTACGTTCATGCTGGTATGGCGTGTATTGTGTTCAAATGCATCGCGACCAACAAATGCAGGAATAAGCGGAAATTGAAAAATAACCACATCAAAACTATGTAAATGCTGGCCGAGCGTTTGCCAACATTGTGGGTTGGTTACATCAAAGCTATTAAGTACTTCTACCTTTTGCGACTTTAAAGCATTGAGCGCATTGTCTGGGTACTTTTGCTCAATAGTTGATTGGTCGTCGTAAGTGGATGCCACTAACTTTTTTGGCTTAATATGACGATAAAGCGCATTTGAAAACGATAAATCGCCATCACCTACCGTAAGTATGTTCCAGTTTGGATTTAAATACATATTAGCGTGAAGATGTGTTTGGGTTTTCGGTCTCATCATTTTGCTGAGGTGCTTGATGCAACCTGTACATAGCTAAACGTGTTTTTAAACCCTCAATAGCAACCTGTTTTAAAATTAGGTTAAAGGTAATCAAAATAGCAAAAACAATGTGGATAGGACCATGGGTAAATCCTGCGTCAGGATCAAATATAGATAAACCAAACAATACAAACAACACAACCATTAGTATTTCAATGAGTTGATTTGAATAAAAAGAAAGACGACCTTCACTTTTATGATCTTTTTTTATGCTTATAGCACAAAAAAAAGGGATCACTTTAATTTTAAAAGCGGCGTTTTTTTCTACAAAATTCTCACCAAGGTCAGTAAGCTGTTGGCGCAATTGGTCTATCATGGGGTGTCCTCTCAATACAGTGCGCGGATGTTACCCTATTACAGACCAATGGTTAAGTAATGGCAGACTATTTAGGGTAAATACTCATACCAATAATAAGAATATGACACACAAACACCACAGATGTGAGCACAAAGCGCATTTTTTGGTAATCTTTGTGGTAACCCTGCCAATGAATCGACGCTTTTTCGAAAATTAGTACCAACCAAAAGCTCGCGCCTAACCACGCAAGCATCCACTCAATCGGCAAAAATGATAAAAACGGAATAGGAATGACCGGCAGCACTGCTTTAATGGCATCGGCAAAACTTTGTTGCCCTGCATGCCATAAATTACCCGCCATAAAAGCTAAAATAGCGATGCTGTAAAAACTAAAAAACTCTAAATTGACACTGTTACTGCCAAACATAAGTGGCCAACCCACACAGCCTAAAAACGGCAGTAAGCCTAAATAGCCTAGTTGAATGTGATTAACAAATTTTTCCATGGGTAAGCGCCTTAATCGAGTAGGTATTTCAACACTGCTAGTGTAACAAGGATAGATAGAGTTATCTCAAACAATTTACACAATGCTTAAACGACCATGTTATTTATGACGATCACTCATTTTAATTAAAATAGTGTTTTTTGAAGCGCTAAGTTAGTGATTATTCGATTATTACCTATACTGATTGTGGGAATCACTAAATGGATGATTAGTATGGCTAACAATGTCACTCGACGTAAATTTTTAAGTACGCTAGCGGTCGGTGCTGCGACCTCTGCTGTCGCATTTAAAGCGCCGTATGTGTTTGCAAAAAAACCGGTTACGCTTAGAGTCATGGGAACGCATGTAACTTTACAAGAAGAGCTTAGAGTCCGCGCCATGCAAGAGCTCGGTATTAATATTGAATTTACCCCTATGGGGAGTGCGGCCGTTTTACAAAAAGCAGCAGCTGATCCCTCTTCATTTGATTTATATGAACAATGGTCTGACTCAATTAATATATTGTGGCAAGCCAATGCTATTCAACCAATTGAAGTAGAAAGACTAAAATATTGGCAGGAAATAAACCCACTAACCAAAACCGGTAAGTTAGTTCCCACAGCAAAATTGGGCGCAGGTGATGCGCCCAACAAAATTTTATATGTTCAACAAGATGGCTCACTTGGAAGCCAAGCAACTGATAAAATAAGTTTTATGCCTTATGTTCACAATGTAGATTCATTTGGCTATAACACTAATTTTATACCTAAGGGTGTGGCTTACGAGACTGAGTCATGGGGCTGGTTGCTTGAAGAGAGTAACAAAGGTCATGTAGGTTTGGTGAATGCCCCCACCATAGGTATTTTCGATGCCGCATTGGCAGCCCAGGCTCAAGGGCTGATGACATTTAATAATATTGCCAATATGAGTGTTGCAGAAATAGACAAACTGTTTGCAATTTTAATTAATAAAAAGCAAGCAGGGCATTTTTCTGGGTTTTGGACATCGGTGCCACAATCTGTTGAGTTTATGCTTAAAAAGCGCGTGCATATTCAAAGCATATTTTCACCGGGGGTGACTGCATGTAGAGCCCAAGGTTTACCCGTTGTTAATGCATCTCCTAAAGAAGGGTATCGAGCATGGCATGGGGTAATGTGTCTCTCTGCTAATACGGTAGGGCACGTAAAAGACGCCGCTTATGAATATATGAACTGGTGGTTATCGGGCTGGCCTGGTGCATTTATTTCAAAGCAAGGTTATTACATTTCTAATCCAGAACGTAGTAAAGAAATAATTACCACCCCCGAATGGGATTATTGGTACGATGGCAAAGAAGCGACTCAACCACTAGCGGGTACCGATGGCAAAAATATAATTATGCCAGGGCAAATTCGCGATGGCGGCAGCTATGAAAAGCGCTTTTCTAATATTGCGGTGTGGAATACAGTGATGGATAACTACGATTACAGTTTAGATAAATGGTTTGAACTACTAAACGCATAAGGGAATTGAATGCTGAAACAGTTAATTGGTTCTTTATCTATTAAAGTATTATCTTCGTTGGCTATTTTTATTTTAATACAAATAATAGTTTACGTTTTTATTAATGAGCGAACCGACAAAATAGAGCAAGCCAGTAAAAATGTATTGAATATTAATGGGCTGTCAGTTGTTGTATTTGAAATTAACAAAGATATTTTACAGATTCAACGAGATATTTCGGTTTATGGTGTGTCGGGTAGCGAGGTTATTTTTGATAAAATAAAAAGCACTCAGCAAAGTATTCAAGCGCGGTTAATTGAAGCACAACAGCGAATTCAGCAACACAAGATTAAAAACTCATTAAACGCCATGCAATCATTGGTTTTAAATTATGGCAAAAGTATCGATAGTCTTAAAAAACGATATGATGAAAAGTCTAAAATTATTGAGCAACAGTTACCAAATACCTACGAATTAGCATTAACTACCTTAGCAAGCAGGGATCGAGAAACGGCCAAGCTGGGCAAGGATTTATTATTGTTTCAGCTAAAGGATCATTGGCATCATCTGTATCGCAATTCAATCCTGTTTTTAACTCAACGCGATTACGCCAAACGTAGTCAAGTAAAACAGCGGCTACAATTAATTAAACAATTAACCAACAGTGGCGCTACAAACAAAATGATTGGCCACAACAAGGTCGAGCAACTAAATAGTTTAACAACTAAATTCGAGTCTTTATTTGCTCAGGCCATTCAAGCTAATAGAAACTATTTAACCTTAAGTAATATTGTTATTGCCGGTGATTCGGTTGAATTTTCAGCACTTGCCAAAAAATTGCAAGAAGATGCATTGTTGTTGCTTAGTGATATTTCGCAAACCAGTCAAGAGAGCATTAATGCCGCGCAAACTGTTATTCAAGTGTCGTTATTTTTGTCTGTTACCTTGTTTATTCTTTTTGCTTTATTTTTTCACTTTCATATTATTAAAGCGATTAACAGACTCACCGTTAGTTTTAGATCATTTTTAAATGGTGATTTCTCAGCAAACATAGCTGATATTAACCGTGAAGATGAAATAGGATTTTTAGCCCAAGCAGCAAATAAATTTAGAGTGCTAAACGAGCGCCTAGTTGAAGCAAAAAAAGCGGCAGAGGAAACATCCCGAATCAAATCTGAATTTTTAGCTAATATGAGCCATGAAATACGCACTCCCATGAACGGTATTTTAGGCATGGTACAGCTAGTGAGTAATACCGAACTCGATGCTAAACAAAAGCGCATGATTGAGGTTATTAGCTCTTCAGGTAAGAGTTTATTGGTTATTCTTAATGACATTCTCGATTTAAGTAAGCTCGATGCCGATAAAATGCTACTAGAAAACAGAGAGTTTAAATTAAGTGCTTTATTGTATGAGCTGGAACAAATTTTTAAATCGCAAGCCGACCATAAAAATATAGAGTTTAAAATAGTAAAAGAAAAAGTAGATTCTGTTGATTTGGTACAAGGCGACGAAACCCGTTTAAAACAAGTGCTAATGAACTTATTGGGGAATGCATTTAAGTTTACAGAGCTTGGAACAGTAACCTTGTCTGTTGATCTAAAAGAGAAAAATAACAATGAGGTGGTGTTACTATTTAGCGTTATCGATAGTGGTATAGGTATTTCACAACACAGTATAAAAACGTTATTTGATGCTTTTACCCAAGCAGACACTTCAACAACACGTCGTTTTGGTGGTACAGGACTTGGATTAACTATTTCTAGTAAAATATTAAACTTAATGGGCAGTAATTTACAAGTAGAAAGTGAATTGGATAAGGGTTCGAGATTTTATTTTCAGCTAAGGCTTAATATTCCCATTGCAAATACAAACGTTAAACAACAAGCACAATTACCCGATGTAACTATTAAAAATAAAGATGTGCAGGTATTAATTGCCGAAGATAATCCGGTAAATCAAATCGTGCTAGAAAGCTTTTTAAAAGCAATGGGTATTAAACATATAACCGTGGCAGATAATGGTGAAATAGCGCTTGAGCTATGTACTAAACAACAATTTGATTTAATTATGATGGATATTCAAATGCCGGTAATGGGCGGGCTTTTGGCAACTAAATATATTAGGGAACTAGCCAATTACCACGATGTGCCCATTATTGCCGTTACTGCAAACATCACTGAAAAAGACGAGCCTGAGTACGTGGCAGCGGGTATAACTAACACTATAAACAAGCCTATAGAATTCAATAGTTTAAAAGTTATAATTGACCAGTATAGCGAGTAAGAATAAATATCCTATGTGCTTTTATATTTTTTGGTGGTATTGGTTAGCAATACCACCAAAAATTAAAAGCGCCTTTAGGCGCTTTTAACTTTAATTAGCAATACATATTTTCAGTGGTTTATTCATTATTACCCACAAAATGCTAACTACTGGGTTGTATCTCTAAGTAGCTGTTAATGGTTGATTCGAGTTTTTTGTAGCTAGTTTGAATGAGCTCTAATTTATTCTTCATACTGCCCATGGCATTTTCACTGGCCATTACTTCTAATTCATCAAATAATTTATGCAAGTTAGCCGCACCTACATCACCCGATGAGCCTTTCAAGCCATGACTTAGTTTTGATATTTGCGATAAATTATTGTTATTTATTGCATCCTCAAGTTCTTCTAGCTTCATTGGTGTACTTTGAAGGTATAATTCGCATACTTTTATAAGCAGCTCTTCATTATTTAATAACCGAGATAGCGCGTTATCTTTATCCCAATCAGGTAAACTTTGACTATCTGAAGTATCAGGGATTGGTTTATTAAATTCGTTAAGCTGATTATTTTCCAATGGAGCCTCTTTTATAAAAGTTGAAGACAACCACTTTGTAGCTGTTGCAACTAATACCTCTGCAGAGATTGGTTTAGTGATGTAATCACTCATTCCTGCATCTAGGCATTTTTGTCTTTCACCCATCATTGCATTAGCAGTCATAGCGACTATGGGAATATCAATATTTTGAGGCGCTGCTTCACCAGCTCTTATTTGTTTTGCTGCATCATAACCATTCAATATAGGCATTTGGCAGTCCATAAATACACAGTGGTATTGATGATTATTGGCCACCGAGTTAACAAGTTTTTCTACTGCTTGTTGGCCATTTGACGCGGTATCTATCTCTAAAGATAAACATGACAATATACCCGCGGCTACTTCTATATTTATATCGTTATCATCAACGATAAGAACATGTGCCCCTTTAAAGTCAGAGTTATCAGTTTTAACTGAGTCTGATTCACGGCGTTTGTTAATATTAATATTGCTGCTACCAGCACTTATTTTATCTTCAAGGCTGCGTTCATCGGCTACTGTTTTTAAAAACTCTGAAATAAGTATTGGTTTAGAAAGTAAGCTGGTTTGCACGTGTCTTGTTTTAATTTGCGGATAACCGCGATTTGCTAATAAAATAACTTTAAGTGCATGATGATTAGCAATAGATGGCCACATTTCATCTAAACGTTTTAACAATATGTCGTCTTGTTCAATAAGTATAAAGTCAGGTAAAGGTACGTTTTTTATATCATCTGAAACAAGAGATTGTTGTAATTGTTCAGGTGAAAAACTGTTTCCAGAAAAAGCAGCTATTAAATTATTTATGCTGTCGGTTAACTCGTTATTTTTAGTCACAATAGCAAAGCTTTTGTTTTTTAATCGAGGGGTAAAACTATAATGAGTTGTATCATCATTGCTCAGTGTTAGTTTTATGTGAAAACTACTACCTAGTGACTTTTCTGACTCAAAGCTAATTTCTCCGCCTAGAAGGCTACAAAGCTGTCTGCATATAGAAAGCCCTAGCCCTGTTCCACCAAATTTAGATGCCACGCTTTTGTCTTCTTGGGAAAAGGCGGTAAATAATTTGCTCTGGTTTTCTTGTGCAATGCCCACACCGCTATCGGTAACTTTTACGTGAACGGTCACAGTATCATTGCTTGTTTGCTCGCAATAAGCGGTGACCTTTATAAACCCAGTTTCAGTAAATTTAATCGCATTATTTACTAAGTTAGTCAGGATTTGTGAAAAACGATGGGGGTCAGTTTTAATCGTTTTACATTTTAAATTAACAACATCTAAAACAAATTCGAGGCCTTTCTCCTGAGCTTTAACAGCCATACTGCCACAAACGCTTTCGATTAATTTTATTAAATTAAACTCTTTAAAGTTCAACTCTAGTTTACCTGCTTCTATTTTAGATAAATCCAAAATATCATTTATTAATACAGATAAAGCACTCACACTAACTTCGGTCATTTCTAAATAGTTTTTTTGTGTTTCACTCAATGGCTCTTTTTTTATTAAGTTTAAAGTACCCACTATGCCATTAAGTGGAGTACGCATTTCATGGCTTATATTAGAAATAAACGCACTTTTTACTTCACTGGCTTGTTTGAGCTCTTTAGTGCGAATGGCTACTTTATTTTCAAGCTCATGATTTACTTTTATTATTTCATTCTCAATGGTGCGCTCTTTGGTTACATCTCTGGCTATTATTGCAATACCAATAAACATTCCAAATTGATCGATAATGGCTGATAAAGAGAGTGAAAAGTAGCGTTTAGTAGAGCCGTTACTGATACTAGCGTCTTGCTTAAATTGACGAGTACCATCAGTGAATTTTTCAATTATCTCGTTAAAATTTAGCTGATCTATTATTTTTAAATCATTAATTGGTTTTCCAATTGCTTCTAACTCTCCAAGCTTAAACATCAGAGTTGCGGCATTATTCCAACTAGAGACAATACCGTTATTGGTAATGCCAATTACCGCATCAGATGAGCCAGTTATAATTGCCTCAGATTGTGCGCGCGCATTTGCAAGCTCTTGGCTTTTGCGAAGGCTACGATTGAAAAATGCGAGAATGATAGTTAATACAATAACCAAAATAAGTAAAAAGGCGTAGAGCTTTGTTCTACGTTCCATTTCAATATTTTTAATATGCTCAACAGGCGCTAAAACGTGACTAGATAAAAAGTTTTGTTTTTCACCCAGCGCTAAAGTGATTTGTTTTCTTGCAGTGTAATAACTTGTTTGCGCATTATTTTTTGGTTTTATAAGCGACAATGAGCTATTAGCAACGGGGTTAAAAGTGTAGTTATTATTGATACTAATATCACTACCTAGGTCTTTACCAAAGGTGAAATCTTTATTTGGGTGTGATAGAAAATAGCCGTTACTGTCAGTTAAAGCGAGTTGAAATGGTGTATTAATACTGTTTTTTAAAAGGGTTAATAAGTTATTAGCATTCACGTTAATTATGATAAAGCCAAATCTATTTTGATTTTCATCAAAAATTGGCATAGATAGCCTCAACATCGGGCGATAAGGAAACTCTATTTTACCGTACTCTCTATTCAACGAAATTTCAGACAGATACATTTCGCCATCAGAGAGGTTACTACTGGCCGTAAAGTACTCTTGCGCTCCTTTATTTTGGAGCCTATTTAAATCTATAACCTCTACAGCGCCCTGAACGCGATCAACCCTTACCAGTTCTTGTCCTTTTTTGTTGGTACTGATGATTCTTAGCTGCTCGTAATCTGGGTTATTTTTTAAAAACGCTGCAAATATAATTTCAAGCCTTGTTTTCCATTGAGCATAGGTGGTGTTCTCTAGTGGGTCTACACCTTTGTTATTTGATGCCCTGGCTAAGCCTTTGATTGGAGGGGTTGCGTGTAAAAAACGAATATCTCGACGGTAGTTTTCAATAACCTCTTGTGTTTGTGAATTAATAGATTGGTTTTTGTCTATTATTTCTAGTTCTACAGAGCCAAGTACTGAGCGCGATAAACTTGCTTCATTAATAATAATGGCTAAAACAATTAAGATAATTATGGCGGATAAAGAAATAGGGAATAAAAGGGTGTAATTACTTACCTGACGAATTATCCTTTTTTTAAGATTTATTGGCATCCATTACTCCAATTAAAAACTAGCCATTATTTAATTATAATTAAACCTAGAGAACTATAGGTAATTTATCAAGTTTGAGCTTAATAATAAAAAAAATAAGAAAAAAGTTTTTACTATTAAAAAGGAGTTTTGGTTTTTGTTTACTGCAGATGATTATAGACATCTTGTAGCTAACACAATTAATTTAATATTGTTAGTACTTATTTTAGGTAATTAATGGACGTTTAGGTTAACTCAGCTAAACTTTAGTCGCGTTTGTTTAATTTTTTTATGGGACTTTATTGTGTTAACCACTGTAGATCAAAGCTTTGCGCATCGAGTGCTTATTGTTGATGATGAACCTTCTAGTTTAATGATTCTAGAGGGGGCTTTATCAGATATCGCAGAAGTTATATGCAGCGATACTGGTTTTGGTGCAATTGAAAAAGCACAGCAGTTTTTACCTGAAATTATTTTATTAGATATTGAATTACCAGATATTAGCGGGTTAGAAGTGTGTAGACGCTTAAAAAACAATCCCAAAACCAGTGGTGTAACGGTAATATTTATTACCTCTCATAATGAAAGTAAGTTTGAGCATTTGTCTTTAGAGTTGGGTGGGATTGACTACATACAAAAGCCAGTCGATCTTAAGGTCTGCCGTTTACGCGTTGGCAACCATTTAAAACTAAAAACACAAGAGCAACAATTAAAGCATTCTCAGCGGTTACTTGCTATTGAATCAGAAAGATTGCGGGTTACGCTCAACTCGATTGGCGACGCTGTTATAGCAACTGACAAAGACGAAAAAATAACGTTTATGAACCCGATTGCAGAAATGATGACCGGCTGGGTGATGCATGAAGCTGTTGGTAATTATATTTCAGAGGTTATGCAACTACGGGATGCAACCACAAAGCATAAAAGTCTTAATCCAATTTCTATTGCTTTAAAGGAGCAGCGAAGAGTAGCTATGGCGCTTAATTGCCAATTAACGAGCTTAAATGGCAGAATTCATCGGGTTGAGGATTCTGCCTCTCCTATTAGGGATGAAAAAGGTAATATTATTGGCGCGATTATAGTTTTTCATGATGTGAGCGAGTCAATTGCGATGGCCGTTAAAATGAGTCATTTAGCAAACCATGACCAATTAACCGATTTACCCAACCGAATTTTATTACATGATCGCGTTGCGCATGCCTGTCAGGTATCTGTGCGTAATGGTTTTTTTGTGGCATTAATGCTAATTGATATTGATCATTTTAAATATTTAAATGATACCGAGGGACACCATGTTGGCGACCAAATCATAAAACTGGTCGCTAAACGCCTTGAATCTATTGTTGATTTAAATACGACCTTAGCCCGAGTTGGCGGGGATGAATTTGTATTATTGCTCCCCGATATTAAATCGGCGTGTCATGTCGATGCTGTTGCATCTGATATTTTGTATGCAATGCATCAACCTTTTCGTGTCGATGGAAGAGAGTTTAATTTAACTATAAGCGTGGGAATTAGTATTAATCCAACTGATTCTGATTCTGCCGAATTAATGATGTCGCATGCTGATGCAGCAATGTATAAAGCCAAAGAGCACGGTAGAGATAGATTTTGTTATTTTTCAGATGACTTAGAACATGAATTTCATCAACGTCAAAATATAGATAAGCTTTTGAGAAATGCACTTGAAAAAGACACGTTGGAAGTTCACTTTCAGCCCAAGCTTTGCCTAAAAAATAAATTAATTATAGGCGCTGAGGCGTTAGTAAGGTTAAGAGATGAGGAGGGCGGTTTTATATCGCCGTTACACTTTATTCCACTAGCCGAAGAGACAGGCTTAATAAATAAGTTGGGTCATAGCGTTTTAAAACAAAGCTGCAGAGCTGCTAAACGCTGGCTAGATAAAGGTCATCCAATTAAAGTTGCTGTTAATGTGGCGGCTAAACAATTTACAGATCCTAAATTTATAGAAAGCGTAGCGCAAATACTTGAGGATACTGAGCTTCCTAGTGGTTACCTTGAGTTAGAAGTGACAGAAAGCGCTTTAATGAGTGATTTTGATGAAACAAGTAGAATATTAAACGGGCTTTCAAACCTTGGTTTGAGCATAGCGATAGATGACTTTGGAACGGGCTATTCGAGTCTATCGTATTTAAAACTATTCCCTGTTGATGTATTAAAGATTGACCAGTCATTTGTTAAAGATATGGTTGATGATAAGCAAAGCCTAGATATAGTGAAAGCAATTACCCATTTAGCACACTCACTTAATTTAAAGATTGTTGGTGAAGGCATTGAAACTCAAGCACAGCTCGATACACTTATTTCGCTTGAGTGTGAAGAAGGGCAAGGATTTTTGTTTAGCAAAGCTTTACCTGAAAACGAATTTGAAAATCTCATTTTCTGATGGTGTAACTAGTATTTTTAAGTTTAAGATAGCTCACATTCAATTATTGTAACTTCTTATCTCCATCAATCTTAAAAATCGATTGTTTTAATCTAAACAATCAATTTTATTTAATTTCTCAATAGCCTTATTGTATTAATCAAGCCAACGCACAGGGCGTTAACTTTTTTAAATACACTAAACATAAATGAGGAATACTATGAGCACTTCATTGATTAACACAAAATTACAACCTTTCAATGCAACAGCTTACCACAATGGTGACTTTGTAGAACTCACTGAAAAAGACGTATTAGGTAAGTGGTCTATCTTTTTCTTTTACCCAGCAGATTTCACATTTGTATGCCCAACTGAATTAGGTGACCTTGCAGATCATTACGCACAGCTACAAGAAATGGGCGTAGAGGTTTACTCGGTATCAACAGATACGCACTTTACTCACAAAGCTTGGCATGACACGTCAGACACTATCGGTAAAATTACTTACCCAATGATTGGCGACCCAACAGGTCGCATTACACGTAACTTTGGTGTAATGATTGAAGATGATGGTTTAGCACTTCGCGGTACATTTGTAATGAACCCAGAGGGTGAAATCAAAGTTGTTGAAACGCATGATTTAGGTATTGGTCGAAGTGCTAAAGAACTTGTTCGTAAAGTACAAGCCGCACAATACATTGCCACTCATGACGGTGAAGTATGTCCTGCATCTTGGCAGCCAGGTGAAGACACATTAGCACCTTCACTAGACCTAGTTGGTAAGATTTAAACTTTACCTTCACTAAATTTAGAGTAGAACATGACTCTAATACCAGTGAGCCTACTTGGCTCACTGGGCACTCTTCCACGCCATCACTCTTTTCTAAAATTCGCACATGCACTGATGGCATGGGGGTTCTGCTGTTTTATTTTTCCGTAAGGGGCTAAGCCATGTTAGACAACAACATAAAGAACCAATTAAAAAGCCATTTTGAATCGCTGACTCAGCCTGTTGAGCTGCTTATCGCCTTGGATGACAGCAAAAAATCAACAGAAGTAGAAAGTTTAGCGAATGATTTAGCATCACTAAGCGATAAGTTTAGTGTGAGTAACAATCCAGATACTTCGGCACGCAGACCTTCAATGGTGGTGCATTCGCCACAAAAAAACACCCATATTACCTTTGCAGGGGTACCTATGGGTCATGAATTTACTAGTTTAGTGTTAGCGCTATTACATACGGGTGGTCACCCTAGTAAAGCAAGTAAAGATGACATTGAACAAATACAAACACTTGAGCAAACACTCAATTTTGAAGTGTATATTAGTTTGAGCTGCCAAACCTGCCCGCAAGTGGTTCAAGCGCTCAATACAATGGCTGCTACAAAAAGCAATATTAAAGCCACCATGATTGATGGTGCTCTGTTTCAAGATGAAGTAGAGCAACGAAATATATTGGCTGTACCCGCTGTGTACTTAAACGGAGAACCTTTTAGCCAAGGGGCAATGAGCCTAACCGATATTTTAAATAAAGTTGATAGCAAAGGTGCACAGCGCCAAGCCAAAGCATTGAATGAAAAATCAGTGTTTGATGTTCTTGTCGTCGGTGGTGGGCCAGCAGGTGCTTCGGCAGCTATTTATTCTGCACGTAAAGGGCTAAATACGGGGGTGGTTGCCGATCGATTTGGTGGCCAAGTAGCTGACACATTGGCCATTGAAAACTTTATTTCGGTAAAAGCAACCGAAGGGCCAAAAATGGTGGCTCAGCTTGAAGAGCACGTTAAAGAATATGATGTTGATGTAATGCACAACCAACGCGCTGCAAATCTGCAAAAAGGCAGTAATGGCTATGATATTACTTTAGAAAATGGCGCTGTATTACAAGCTAAATCACTTGTGCTAGCAACCGGTGCACGCTGGCGTGAAATGAACGTACCTGGCGAGCAGCAATATAAAGGCCATGGCGTTGCATACTGCCCGCATTGCGATGGACCATTATTTAAAGGCAAACCTGTTGCTGTAATAGGTGGCGGTAACTCAGGTATTGAAGCGGCTATTGATTTAGCCAACATTGTTGAGCATGTAACGGTGCTTGAATTTGCCGATACGTTACGTGCTGACGAAGTGCTTATTCGTAAAGCTAATAGCTTAAAAAACATTACTATTATTAAAAATGCACAAACTACTGAAGTACTCGGTGATGGTAACAAAGTTATAGGCCTGAATTATACCGATCGTGTTTCTGGAGAAAGTAAGGAGCTAGCTTTAGCCGGTATATTTGTACAAATTGGTTTGATACCAAACACCGAATGGTTAAAAGAGAGTGACCTTGAGCTTAGTCAATTTGGTGAAATACTCATTGATGCTAAAGGTGCAACGTCGTTACCAGGTATATACGGGGCGGGCGATGCGACCAATACGCCATTTAAGCAAATTATTATTGCTATGGGCGCCGGAGCAACTGCTAGCTTAGGAGCTTTTGACTACTTAATTCGCCAAACACCCGATGCAGAGCAAAATGCTGCTTAATAGCGTTTTAGCGTAAGCCTCTTGATAAAACAGCTCTCACCCATAGCTGTTTGTTCACCCAAGCCGCCCTCTCCAAAGGCGGCTTTTTTGTGTGTTATTTAAGTCGGGTAAGACCTACTAAAATACAAACTGCGCCACCAATAAAGCCAAGCCATGCTTCTACTGGGGTTTCGCCATTGAATGCACGAGTAACTTGTGAAGCTGCAGAATCGTAAACATCATAACCCCACATACCAAGTGCTACGCCAATAACAATAAGTACAATACCAATGATTTTATTTGTCATAATGATCCTTTGTGTTTTTAGTGCAAATTAATCTGGGCGACACTCGTTGTTATAATGTGGCTACGCCCAGTCTTTTTAGTGTATTTGTAATTGCTTCTTCTATCGCTGGCAGTTTAAACGGTTTGGCTATAAACATATCCATGCCTGCTTGCTTACAGTTTAGTTTATCTTGTGAGGATGCATTAGCAGTTAACGCCACAATATAAGTTTCTTGCGGGTCACAGATACCTTGTGCCTTTAGTTGCTTGGTGGCTTCAAAACCATCCATGATAGGCATAATGCAATCCATAAAAATAAGGTCAAAATGCTTTTGTTTGCATTTTAACAGGGCATCTTGGCCGTCAATAGCAAAGTCTGATTTTATATTAAATTTATCCAGTGCTGATTCTAATACCAGGCGATTTATTTCGTTATCATCAACCACCAAAACCGAGAGCTTATTACTATGGTTATTAATAAATTTAAGGCTAGGTTTTTGTGTTTGTTGTTTACCAAGCTCAATTGGGATAGTTAAGGTAAAACATGTGCCCACGTTAACCTCACTGGTTACCTCAATTTTGCCATTCATAAAACCAACGAGCTCTTTAACTATGGCTAAGCCTAACCCGGTGCCACCTTTATTGTTGTTAGCATCAACCTCTTGGGTAAAAGGCTTAAATAATGAGTTTAAATACGTTTTACTCATGCCGCGACCCGTATCGGTTATTTTAATTGTAAGTAAAGGGCGCTTTGTATCTAATGCTAACTGTGAATCGAGAGAAACAGAACCATGCTCTGTAAATTTTAATGCGTTACTCAGTAAATTAGAGACAATTTGGCTTAATCGAGAGGTGTCGCAGTATACCCAAACATCATTAGGAATGAGGTTAGTGGCTCGTAGTTCAATGTTTTTATTGCTAAACAATACCGAATATAAAGAAACCAAATCGGTAAATACCGTTTTAAGTAGGGAGTGGTGAGGTTCCAGTTTTAATTCACCATGATTTATTTTTGAAAAGTCGAGCACTTCATTGATAATATTCAATAAAATATCAGCACTTCGCAGGGCGACTTTAATTTTTTCCGCCCGCTTGTCATAATCGTGCTCATCAATGAGTGTCGCTAACATACCCGTAATGCCATTTAGCGGAGTGCGTAGCTCATGACTAATTTTTGCAAACAGCATACTTCTATCTTTTAATAGCTGTTCAGCAAGCGCTTTTTTTTGTTTTAACTCTTCGCGTAACTTTACGGCTTCAGTTATATCTTGAAAAGTACCAAATAACCGCACACATTGGCCGTTGTTAAACTCGGCCTCACCAAAGGTTGAAACCCAAATGTTCTGTTGCTTAGCGGTAACTATTTCCAGCTCTAAATGCCATTTATCACCCGTAGATATTGCCTTTTCTACCGCTTTATTAATACTGTCTCGGCTTTTACCTGCTTTATAAAATTCAATGGCTTTTTCTATATCTGGAGTATAGTGTTCTTCGGCTTGATGAATACGTCGAGTTTGTTGGCTCCAAAAAATAGTATTTTCTATTAGGTCGACTTCCCATGTACCTATATTTGCTACGTTTTCAAGCTTTAATAAAGTGTCACTATTTTTAGTGAGATTGACTTTATCCTGATTGCGCGCCAATTCTGAGCCTAACCACTGCGCTAATAATTCAATATAATCATAGGCTTCATCGCTAAAAGGAGCGCATTCTTGAGCAGATGAAAAGTTAACAGTTCCAAATACGTCTTTGCCTATTCGTATAGGCGCACCAATGTACGCTTCTAATTGGAAATTAATATAGCATGGATGATTTGCAATACTACTTTGCGACGCATTATGAAATGCGAGTGCAGAGTTGGCCGACAAGGTATGCGTGCAATAGGTGCCGTTTAATTCAAACTCTGTACCAATTGCAAGAGAATTGTCAGGGGTGATGGCATGTAAAACAATATAAGAATCATTTTTTACGCGGCTGATAATAGCTAAGTCGAGTTGAAAAACATCGAGCCCAAAAGCAAGTAAGTCTGCAATTTTTTGATCAAAGCTTAGCTGCTGATCTGAGACTATATTATGAAAGCATCGAAGAAAATTCACAAAAACCCTTAATTTATTTGGTGTGTACAAAAAATTTAATGCAAAAAACATGCCTAAATTTAATCTGTTTTTTTGCTATAGGACGACGAACACATCGTTCTTTATTACATTACCCCGTTGGTTTAAAAATTAATAGCTGGAGTAAGCTGTAAATTCAAAGGTTATATCACTGTATACTTCTTATAGGTTGATTTTATAGCTTATGTTCATTTCTCACGCAACCTAGGGCTACCTAGGTAAGTTTTAGCTTCACTTATGCCCATTTGATAGCCTGAATTGAGTATAGCTAGATTTTTAGTGGTGCGGCCGACTTTAAACCCTGCTGGTGGAGCAATAATATTTATTTTGCAATCCGGTGGAGCATTATGCAAAAAATCAATACTGTCATTATATTTTTTAGAACGCAGTATGGCCGCCTCTGCAAGCGCTGGGGTATCTTTATAGAGTTGTTTGGTTAACCAAGGGACTTTGTTATCTTTTTTACGATAGCCTAAAGGTTGAGAAAGGATAACTGTTATTTCTGATGCCCCCATTTCATAAGCTTTTTTTACCGGAATAGAATCTGTAACGCCGCCATCGGTCATGGCGATCCCGTTTATTGTTGGATAATCCCGATAAGCTATTGGTATAGCGCAAGAGGCTTTTAATTGCTCTACCATTTCGCTACCTGTTGCTTGTAAGTAATGAGCTTGTCCAGATTCGATTGCCGTTGCAACAATATAAAAGTCGTGAGGGGATTGCGAGAATTCGTCGGTATTTAAAGGAATTTCACGTACTGTTTCTTGCCAAAGCCAGTCTAAATCAAACAAGTGTCCACCTTTAACAAATCGTGGCAGGTTAATAAATTCAGGCCTACAGGAATAATCAGTGATTACTTTGTAGTTTCGGGTTGCTTGCTTACATAAATACGCAGCAACATTTGTAGCACCAGCTGATACACCAAAATAGCTGGTAAAAGGTTGATATCCCTGCTCTAAAAACTCATCAAGTACACCTGCGGCAAAAATACCGCGCATGGCACCGCCCTCAACCACTAATGCGTGCTGGGTATTGTTCATATTAACTTCCATCCTTTGACAATGCACTTATGCTACCAAGTGTGCCCTAACTGTGCGAGCAACTTTTTACTCTGATATGGGACTTTTTTATCATTAGTTAGGATAAGAACATATAAAAGGTTGCTAGAAATAGAAGCGATAACTTGCTCTTAAAAATTAATAATAAACATATTCGTTATTCAAAAGAACATATTTGATTTCTCCCTGCTTTTTTGGCTTTGTATAAAGCGATATCGGCATTTTTTATTATAGTTTGCATGTTGGTGTTACCTTTTGGATAACTGGTAAAGTATCCAAAGCTCAGTGTGATATGAGGTGCAACACAAGAAAACTCATGAGTAATGTTTAACGCTTTGATTTTTTGTTGAATTAATAAAGCAAAATTATGGCATTGCTCTATATTAGAAGCTGGTAAAATTATGGCAAACTCTTCGCCTCCGTATCGAGCTGCTAAATCTCCTTCACGCTTACATAAACTGCTTAATGCGCTTGCTACTTGTTTTAATGCGTCATCCCCTTTTTGGTGACCATAATTATCGTTATAGCGTTTGAAAAAGTCGATATCACATATAATTAAGCTAACGGGTTGGCTATGCCTTGCGCAGCGTTTAATTTCACTTTTGAGTGTAGCATCAAAAAAACGGCGATTAGCAATATTAGTCAGCGCATCGGTATTCGCTAATTTATTGAGCTTTATATTGGCGTTAATTAATTGCTGTTGGGTTAACTGTAGCTTTTTTTTATAGTTAATATTTTTAAGTGCATTATTAATGATTTCGCCTACGAGCTTTATTCTAATTAAATCTATTTTGCTCCAATTACGTTTTGTTTTAACACAATCACAACCAATAAAGCCTACTAGCTCTTCATCAAAACGGAGGCCTATGCACAAAACAGATTGAATATTTTGCTCTTTAAATTCAACTTTTTCAGCGTCGGCTTTTGCTGGTAATTGTTCAATATCATTCACTTGAAATAGATGACTCTCATTCATTATTTCAAAAAAGTAGGGTAGTTCAACTTTGGGTACATTTTGCAGTCTGTCTTTGCAAGCGATAATACCCGTATTGACCCATTCGTGAGTATTAGTGATAGTTTCGTTGTCGGTGTTGAATTCAAATAAATAACTGCGGTCTGCCTTCAGTACAGTGCCAATGGCTTTAAGGGCAAAGTTAATTTGCTGGTCTATATTGTCATTTTGTATATCAATAAGTTTGGTAGAAATTTTAGAGATAATTTGATCAAAGTTATATTGTTCTGTAAGTGTACGATCTTGCTCTAAAGTGATCATAGATACAGAGTCATTAACTATTGAGTGATTAACATTTAAAAGCTGCGGCGAAAATTCACACTCTAATAAAACAGCTGTGATATTTGATGAAAATAATTGCTCAATGGTTATCACCGTATCATCATTAAAGTCGCGAAGAGTAATATTATTAAAAACATCGTTACTAACAGCGTCATCACTATTTATATTAAGTAGTGTTTTAGCATGTTGGTTTAACGTGTAGTGATGCGTTTTATTATCATAAGCAATAACAGCTAAATTAATTAGATTAAAAATCTGCCAAATTGTATTGTTTGAGTCATGGCTCACTTGTTTCTCCGCATTAAAATATGAAAACTACCCATATTTATGAATTAATTATTATTTTTGTATCCGCTTAGTTATTTTTAGTACAGTTTTTTGTATTTTACTAAGTTTTTAGTGCGTTTATTTGGCCTACGTATTACAATTGTGATTGTATATCATTACGTATTTCCCAATTTGCTTTATTTCATGAGCTTACTTCGTTTTCAGTAAAGGCCTTTTATATTTCATGACAGAAATAACTACACATCACGCCTCCCGTCGCCGTCTATTAATTGCACTTGCAATTACCTGTTCGTTTATGGTTATTCAGCTTATAGGTGCTTATTATGCTAATTCACTGGCTGTTCTTGCTGATGCCGGCCACTTATTTGTTCATAACAGTTCGCTATTTATAGCACTTATTGCCTCAAGCTTCGCTATTCATCTGGCTAAAACTTACAACGACGGTCACCAAAAAGCTGAATTAATCGGTGGTCTGATCAACGGAATTCTCTATCTAGCCATTAGTTTACTTATTTTGTATGAGGGAGCTGAGCGCTTTATGCATCATAAAGGTGGGCATGAGTTGGTTATAAATAGTTATTTAATGTCGGTGATTGCTGCTATTGGTTTTTTATTTCATGGTGCGGCAGCATGGGTGCTGTATAAAGGCCGTAAGGCTAGTATTAATGTGTATGCGGTATTTTTACATTCGTTTTTTGATTTAATATCAACGGTCTCTACTTTTGCTGCCGGTGTACTCATTTATATAACAGGCTGGAATGTAATTGATATTTTATCGAGTATGTTAATTGCATCATTTGTATTGTTTACGGGTATTAAGGTCATTGTTAGCTGTATCAAAGGGTTGCATTCGAATAAAGCGAAGTTACCTGATGTTGCTGATATCGAAACAGAAATAACGACTATGGAGCATGTAGCAAATGTGCACAATGTGACTGTTGTTCGTAAAAATAAAAAGGTGATAGTGGGGGCTCATGTGGTGTTAAAGCAGCATTGCACTATAGAAAAACATGATGAAGAGTGTCGCTTAAAAGTAATCAAACTGCTTGCAGATAAATTTAATGTACGTAATAGTGTTCTTCAAATCGAAAGCTATGAATGCAAGCACATACATTAATGAATTAACCTAAAAGCGACTTAGTTAAGCTGTTTTTAGGTTTATATTAAATTAATAATCTTTTCAAAGCATGCAGGGCTCATTAAATCGCTAGCACTCATAGGACGTGCGAAGTAGTAGCCCTGTAGCTTATGACAACCTATGTTCGTTAAAAAATCTAGTTGCTCCCGCGTCTCTACCCCTTCAGCAATACAATATAGCTCTAAGTTTTCAGCAAGCGAGTAAATTGTTTTAATAATCGATTCGTCACCTTTATCTATGCCGATACTATTTACAAAACTTTGGTCAATTTTTATTACGTTAATTGGAAATTGGCTCAAATAAGTGAGTGATGAATAGCCAGTACCAAAATCATCTAGAAACAGCTTAAACCCTGCAGCTTGAAGACTTTTAAGTTGTTTAGCTGCTTTGTGCTTATCTTCTAACAGCGTGTTTTCTGTAATTTCAAGACGTATTTGCTGTGGCTTGATATTGGCTTTTTCAAGTATAGCGCTCAGTCGCTGGGTTATATTAGCTTTTAAAATATGTTTTGGTGATACATTTAACGAAATATAAAACAGTGGGTTAACGCTAAGAATAGGCGCAAGCTCTGTAATTGCACGTTGCAATGCTTGCTCAGTAAGCATATCAATTAAGCCAGTTTCTTCTGCTACCGGTATAAATAAAGCCGGAGAGATTAGTTTTCCTTGGTTTTCCCAGCGCATCAATAATTCAACACCACTTATTGTTTTATCTTTTGTATTAACTACTGGCTGGTAATGGTTAAAAAACTGATTATCTTTTGCTGCGTCTTTTAAGTCATTTTCAAGGATAAGCTTTTGTTTGATTTGCTCATTCATTTTTTCATTAAAGAACTGAAATCCATTTCGACCTGCTTGTTTTGCATGCATCATAGCGATATCTGCATTACGTATTAAGGCATCTGTTGAGTTTGCATCATGGGGGTACAAGGCAATACCAATACTGGCAGATATATTAATAGAAAAGTCTTCAATAATAACTTTACTTGCCAGCTCACTACTCATTTCGTTAAGTGTATGCTGCAGTGAAGACATAGAGGTAATGTTCTCGATTAATACTAAAAATTCATCACCACTTTGACGGCCAAAGGTCGCATGGTCGCCCAGATATAAGCCAACTCGCTCGGTAATGTTGCACAGTAATTTATCGCCCACGGCATGTCCAAACGAATCATTTACAGGTTTGAACTTATCTAAATCTATAAATATAACCGCACATTGCAAGTCGTTTTTAGCGGCTTTTGTAATGGCATTTTCAATTTTTTGATTCATTAAACTACGATTAGGTAGCCCGGTTAACGCATCATAGTTGGCCAAATAACGTAGCTCATTCTCAGCACGCTTTTGTTCGGTTAAATCTGTTATAACAATAACATAATAGCCAACTTTACCTTCTTCATTAGCGACAGCTGTGGCACTTAAATGAATAGGATGCTGCTGTGCTTTTGTAGTATTAACATAGGCATTTGTTCGCCAATTCTCTTTGGGTTGCAGTGCCTTTAATGTGGCTGCAAATTCTTTACATTTGGTTTGCCCAATGGCTTTGATAAATAGCTCTGAGGTAACAGCTCCCTCATCACCATCATCAGAAAATACCTCCATAAAGCTATTATTAGCTGAAAAAGGCATTAGATTTTCGTCTAGGATAAGTAAAAAGTCATTGATTTGGCTAAATGCTTCACCGAGTATTTTTGCTTGCTGTTCGTTTGCTAACTGCTCAGTAATATTAGTAAAAATACCTGATACATACTCAGGATTTTTAGTGTCTTGATTATAAATAATTTGCCCTAAGTCATGAAACCACAACCAATGACCATCTTTATGGCGTAACCGGTAAGTCGCTTGCCAGTCTTGCTGCTGAGTCTGTTTTATAAATGTATCCCACTTGCTTTGTATTCTGCGGCGCTCATCAGGATGCATAATATTAAAAAAGCTTTGTATATCAATGCGCTCAGGCAAGTCTGCAAAGCCTAACTCCATACCTCTAGCTGTATTTACAGTATTGTCTGCAAAGCTATAGTTCCAAACACCACTTTTATTGCTTTTTAGTGCGAGCTCAGTTTGAGTTTTAGAGTGAATAGCTGCACGGTGGGCGCGCTCAATTGCTATTTTACGGCTACGGTATTGCCAAAAAAATAAAAACAGAATTATGGTCACAGCAAGGAAGTAGCATGCATAAGCGAGAGGAGACTGCCAAGGTGCATAGGCGACGCTAAATTTAAGCTTTACAGGTTCGCTAGTAACGACTCCATTACGCTGCTGAGTTGATACTGACAATACATAATCACCAGGTTGTAATTTAGTAAAAAACACCTGGTTAGATTTTAAATCGTTATAGCTCAATGATGAGGGGCCAGTAAGCTCTACTCGGTAGAAGGTTTTACTAATATTTTTATAGTCAAAATTAGAAAACCGAACCGTTAACCCCATATCGTCATGCTTTAGTTTTAACGGTTCATTACGATATTTTTCAGGTGTATAATTGAGCGTCTCTGAAAATAAATTGATATTGGTAATTGCTAACTTGCTTTGGGTGTTTTGTTGTTTACTCTTAAATTGATCAGGGTCAAACTGAAGTACACCGCTACGATTACCAAACACGAGTTCATTATTTTGCAATTTAAGTGCTGCAAGTGCAGTAAAATGATTGCTACTTAGGCCATCTTTTATTGTATAAGTTGTTACGTTTAATGAATCTAAATTAAGTTTATACAGTCCGTTGTCAGAACTAACCCATAAAAAATCATTATCATCGGCAATAAGCTCAAAAATAGAGTTAGTATTTAATGAATTGTTTTTATTAAAAGTATGAACTTGCTCGTATGTTTCAGCGTTAACGGCAATTAAGCCTTCTTGAGTTGTTGCTAACCACAGTAGTTTTCGTTTTGCATCGTAGTAATAATTCTCGACCGTATGGTACAGGTTCTTTTTTGCCATTTTAGATTTAAAAATAGCAGTTAAAGTGCCCGTTGCTTCGTTATACCTATAAAAAGTGTCAGAGGTACTTAAAAGTAGCTCGCCAGGGAACATCGTTGAAGGGGTATGGAATGCGTAAGCTTGTAAGGGCGATACAAGTTCTTTTAAGCCTTTTATAACTCTATTTTCACCAGAGTTACCGTCAAATATATAAAAGTTATCATTATTGATATAAGCAAACTTATCGGGCGCTACCAGAGTAATACCAAATAAATAGTCAGTATTTAGATTATGCTCGGTGATAAATTTGTTTTGTTCAAATGTTCCCGTTTCTTTGTTAAAAAGCTCGAGTCCAAAAAAAGTAGCTAGCCAAAGATAGTTCTCACCTTTACTGTTGGCAGGAAAAATATCACCAATTGCAGATAAACCATAAGCTGCTTTGTTATCTTTAGATTGTAAAAATAAATCACTCGTTTTCGTTTTTGAGTTATAACGAACAAGTCCATCGTCAGTGCCTATCCAGAGCAATTGCTGCGTATCTTGATATATAACATTTACAATATTATTTTCAGGCAGTGTAATTCTTTTAAACTTCTTAGTTTGTGCTGCCCACGTTAATACCCCGTGAGTTCGTGAGCCAAGCCATAACAAACCGGATTCATCAAACATAATATCGTTGATGGTGTTTTCTGTAATGTTGTAGCTACTATCTTTGAAGTTTAAAATAGCAGTGAGCTTTAAGGTTGCTCTATCAAACTCAAATAAACCACTTTCTGTAGCAATAAACTCTCCATAGGGGGTGTTTACATAATCCCAAATATTATAGTCACTAATAAGTGTTGATACTGCAGTAGGGTTTATATTTTTATTTTCATCAAAAGCAATCCGATACATTCCCTCAACCGTACCAACTAGCAACCCAAATTCTTGGTCTACTGATAAAAATTTTACGTTGTTACTATCGTTAGTAACTTTTTGTGTGTCGCTAAGTGTTGTTTGTTGGAGTTCGTTATTGATAAAACTGTAGTTATACAGGCCCTGATCGGAACCTATATATAAGGTGTTTTGATAAAGTGACAATGCACGGATAAACATATTTTCATCAGGCAAAGATGCGACGAGTGTTAATTGTTTTGATTTTTTATCAAACCGGTATACGTGCGAATCAATAGAAAAATAAAAGTGTGTAAGCTCCTCAACCACTGCAATAACGGGAGAGTATTTTTCTTGGTCTTGGTTTAAATGACCTGAGTATATTTGTTTAGCCTTTAAGCTACTTGGATCAATTAAATAGCTACCTGCAAGTTGTGTGCTTACAAGTATGCTACCGTTATTGGTTTTGTACATATTAATAATGTAGTTGTTTTTTAAATCTGTTTGGTTTTCGTAAGGCGTAACTTGATAGCCGTCGAACCGAAATAGCCCTTGTGTAGTTGCAATCCACACATAGCCAATATCATCTTGTACAGATTTTACAACAAAGCTTTGCGCCAATTGTTCGTTTTTGGATACGCGTTGTAATTGTTCAGAGTAAGTTTGTGAGGCAAAGCTCTGCTGCATGCAAACTAATAAAAATATGTAAACAACGAAGAAAAACTTACTCAAAAGCACTTACCTTTTTTAATTGCCAAGGTTGGTATTTAGAATTGCTGTAATATAACATGAGTTTAATTTAAAAATTACAAAAAGCACTATAAGTGTGAATTAATTGTTGCCCGCTTGTGGGTGTTAAAAGTCAATTTAACTAAAATGAAAGGACTACAAATGAATTTTAGAGAAAATATCAACTCAGAGCACAGCGTACTTTTAGTAATCGACTTACAAAGCAAACTAGCACCGGCTATATCTTCATTTAATACGACCTTAGAGTGTGCTTTACAGCTTGCAAATGCAAGTGCTATTCATAAAATTCCTTCAATAATTACAGAGCATTATAAAAAAGGACTAGGTGAAAGTGATGAGAAAATTAAGCAAGCTTTACCAAACGCGCAATATATCGAAAAAATAAATTTTAGTGCCTGTGCCGAAGAGGGATTTTTAGATACTCTTTCGCAATTACAGCGCCCTCATGTGGTTGTTATTGGTACAGAAGCACATGTTTGTGTATTACAAACCTGTTTAGATTTACTACAACAAGGTTATGCAGTAACTGTTGCTACAGATGCAATAGCCTCAAGAAATACAGAGCACAAAGCCATTGCGGTTGAGCAGCTTCGTCAAGCCGGTGCAGTAATATCATGTGCAGAGACAATAATATTTCAATGGACAAAAAAAGCAGGGACGTCTACTTTTAAACAAATACTATCAATTGTTAAGTAGCGCATTAAAAACATTTTTAAATCAACTTGGATTAGTAATGCTGGGCTTGATTTAAAATAAAAAATTGCGAGTTGTTAAAGGTTATATTAGCAATAAGCGTGTTTAATTTATTACAAAATTAATTAAGGTTTTTATGTCTAGTGTGAGCCGATTGTTTACAATCATATTCTGTTTATTGTTTGTCGAGTCTATTGGTATAGGCCTTTATTTTGATACATTAACAGAGGCGTTTTTGGTCGGCTTGCCCCTGTGCTTGCTCCCTATATGGTTATTAAAAACCCAACCCGAAAGTAAAGTTACACCTCATGTTGTCGCTGCCGCTATTATGATGTTTTCATTTTTGCATATTCAACAAGCTTATGGGCTTATTGAAGTGCATTTTGAAATATTTATTTTCTTAGCCATGTTAATAATGTTTGTTGAGTGGCGAGTATTTATTACGGCGATTGTATTTGTTGCTGTTCATCATTTATCTTTTTACTATTTACAAACGCAAAACACGGGGTTTTATGTATTTGACCCCGACCGACTCGCTTTTTCAACTGTGCTTATTCACGCAGCTTATGCCATTGTAGAAGCCCTTGTTGCTGGTTTTATTGCAGTAACATTACAACGCGAACGTCGTGCAGGTTTGTCGTTAAGCCATGCCACTGAGCAAATAATGCAAGATCCAGAGCAAGTAAAGCTCTCAATGCGAGCTGATGATACCAATAGCAGTGCAGTAGTAGGCTTTAACACGCTACTAGAATACTTGTCGGATGTTATAAAACAGGTTCAAACTCAATCCGATTCATTAAAAAATAATTCTCAAGAACTTATTAATGTGCATGATGAGCTGGCAGACAGTGCTAAGCACCGAAATATACAAACCGATGATATTGCCAATTCAGGTTCACAAGTAGCCCACGGTTTTAAACTGGTTGAGCAAGAGAGTGATATTTTAAAGCAGCAAGTTAGCAATATAACCGATTCTGCTCATGTAGCTTTGCAAGAAGTATTACAAACAGACAGTAAGAGCAAGGAGTTGCTCACATTACTAACCAATACAGAAGAGCAGCTAAGTCATTTGGTGGCAGCTGGTGATGTAATTACAGGTTTGTTGAATGAAATATCAGGTATAGCGGATCAAACTAACTTGCTAGCACTCAATGCTGCCATTGAAGCAGCCAGAGCGGGCGAGCATGGTCGTGGTTTTGCTGTCGTTGCAGATGAGGTTCGTTCTTTAGCGAATAACAGCCAGAAAACAACAGCAAAAATAGCATCTACGTTAACAGATTTAGTGAATAACAGCCGCACTTCAACACAATCTATGAATCAATGTGTTGATTTTGTTGTAGATCTTACGAAAATTAGTGCCACTATGAAAGAGAATATCTCGTCAATGAGCGAGCAGATACAGGCTGTATCCACAAGCTCTAATTCGGTTGCACAAGTAGTTGCTGAGCAGGCAGGCAATACCGAGCAAATTGCAATAAGCACAGATCAAATGCGTCAACGCCAACATGAAGACGGAAAAATTGTTGATCAACTTACCGCCAAGGTACAAATGATTGATGTTAGTATTGATGTGTTAGAGCAAAGCATTGCAAAATTTAACTAATAAGCGCTATTTTATTGTTGCTTTAATTGGTGTGTGGCTTGTCGTTGTTGTGTCGGGTTTAGTGTATTTTCAACTTGGCCAATTAAAGCCTTTTGATGAAAATAAAATGCTGGAACGACACAATTGGTTTTCGCAATTTAAAGAACAGGTGGTTTGGCAAAACAAAGATAGTGCTCAATTACTTATTATTACAGAAGATAAGTGTGGATGTACTATACAAGCTAAACCACACCTATCATCTTTACAGCAGTTTGCGAAAAACCAGGGCGTTGAGGTACAAACATTTAAACTCAATAGCCAACTAAAGTCAGTGGTTCCGGCTACACCAGCCGCGGTTTTAATTGATAAAAATGGTGAGTTTGTTTATGCAGGGCCTTTATCTGAAGGGCTGGCATGCTCTCAAGGTAGCGGGTTTGTAGAGACCATGATAAGTAATCTACAAGCTGGTTTTAACTCATCATTGTTAATTGCCGATACAAAAGGGTGTTATTGCATTAACCGAGCATAACAGCTCGCTTATTTCTATTTATGATATGTGCTAATGCTTTTTTAACGCTTACCTACTTTAGGTAAGCGTTTTTTGTTGTAAATTACTTAACCTGAACGCTGGTTAAAAGACTTATTATCCAAAATTCAGGTTACATAATTACATAATGGTTACTAAGCCATAAACACCAAGTAATACAAACACAGTGGCGGCTATCGCTCTAACGGTATTTAATGGAATTCTTTTTAGTAGCGCCTTACCGGCATAAATAATCGGGACATTGGCGATTAGCATACCAAGGGTTGTACCAATTGTTACCCATAAAACAGATTGATATTGTGCACCGAGTAACACGGTTGCAATTTGTGTTTTGTCCCCAATTTCAGCAATAAAAAATAAGATTAAGGCCACTAAAAATGCACCATAGCGGTCGTATTTATGGCTCACTTCTTCATCTTTATCTGGAATAAGTAGCCACAGCCCTACCACAATAAAGCTTATATTGACTATCCAAGGTAAGTATTCGACGGCAAAGTTCCCGCTTAGCCAATCACCAAACCATGCAGATAAACCATGATTAATAATAGTAGCAGCGAGAATGCCTAAAATAAGTGCAATTTTATTATGAAAGCGAGCAGCTAATAGTAAAGATAAAAGCTGGGTTTTATCGCCTATTTCGGCAAGGGCAACAGTGACGGTAGAGGTTAAAAAAATATCCATTAATATAATCTTCAGGCGGGAATACTAAACCAAGGCAAACAGCTATCTCCCGCCATGAGGATAGTGTCTACCTAGGTCTCGCCGATAACGCTTGCTACAACATTACAAACTTACCATGCACATGAGGTGCAATTATGTTGATAAGTTTACTCATTACTGAGCGGGCTACTCCCCTAAGAGGGCAGCGATTATTCCACAAAGTTTAAAGCAGGTAAATATATGCGGGTAACTTTTAAATTTAAAAGGTGGCTTTGTGGCGTTAGTGCACAAATAAACTTGCTTTTGGCTATCAAGTTAGCTGTAATAATAAACAGAAGGAAGTTGAACAATTTGAAATTATATGCACGTGTAAAGGAATTTAAATATGCAATCAACTGTCGTTAAATCAACAATGGCAACCATTCAAAATGGAGTGATGAAAGCGGACGGAAAGTTTTGGATTACGCAAACCGACTTAAATTTTGAACCTTTTAATGAAAAGTTAGGGTTAGAACCATATACAATTGCCCGTGATACAATTTTAAAAGTGGTTGAATGTAAAGGTAAGGGCGCAGGCCTTATTCCAATAACGGCTGATGCAATAGAGGTTTTCACGCAAGATGGCAGCTCATATCAGTTTATACTTTCAAACCCCAGTGATTGGATAACTATATTGTCTAATCAAACTAGCGCTTAAAGTAACCAATATGCCATCATTTAAATGATGGCATATAAGGTTTTTATTTAAAGTATAAGCGCTAATATGCCTCAAAATTAAAGCAACTAAACTTTAAATACATTAACTTGTCCTTGTAGCATTGCCGCAAGCTGTGCGAGTTCTTGCGAAGCTTGAGCATTTTGTTGTGAGCTTTCGCTAACAGAAGTAATACTCGCGCTAAACTCATTAATATTACTGCTTAGTTCATTTGCGACCATTTTTTGCTCCTGAGTTGCGGTTGATATTTGAGTATTCATATCTGCAATTTCGGTAACTTCTTGGTTAATTTCGCTGAGTACCTGTGAAGAATAATTAGCATGGTCGACACTTTCTTTAGCGCTGCTTTCAGCGTTACCCATCGCATTAACAGCTTGCTGAGCCATGCCTTGTAGTTTTGTGATCATTTCATTAATGCTAGCGGTTGCTTTTTGAGTATTGTGGGCAAGTTGTCTTACCTCATCGGCTACAACGGCAAAACCTCGACCTGAGTCGCCAGCTCTTGCTGCTTCAATGGCTGCGTTTAAGGCTAACAAGTTAGTTTGCTCAGCAACACTTTGGATCATCATCACAACTTGGTTTATATCATTGGTTTGTGTATTTAGATCTGTAATTAGCTGCGTATTTGTATTAACCAAAGTTGAAAGTGTATTTATTGACTCGATATTATCAGCAACAGCTTGCTGACCTTGGCCTGCTTTTATGTCAGCACTTGTGGCTTTATCAGAGGTTATTTGCGCGTTTTGAGCAACTTGTTCTATTGCACTACTCATTTGGGTAATTGCAGTTGCAATCATAGCTGATTGTTGCTCTTGCTGGGTTGCTGTACTGGCTACTTGAATACTAATAGAGTTCATTTCTTCAGCTGCCGAAGCAAGTGTTAGTGTTGCGCCTGCCATATCTTTTACTAAACCTTGGATCCGAAGTAACATATCATTAAAGTTAGATGCGGTATCTGCAATCTCATCTTTACCCTGAACCTTAGCACGAGCTGTTAAATCGGCATTGGTTGCAATATCCGTTATGGTATCGCGTAATGACATTAATGGGTTTTGTATCGAGCAGTAAATAAAGTAGGCAACAATCAGTAGAAGTAAAATTAATATCGCGATTGTCACACTCATTATAAATTTTATAAATTGATAATTTTCATCAGCTTTAACTCTAAAGTCACTCGCTTCTTTAAGCTGCAAATCAATCAAAGCCTGGTAACTGGCACTAAGCGGATCAAAGAGTTGGTAAAGCTCATAAACAAATTGATTTTGTGGTAGTGATAAAAATTCACCACTATTAATACTTACAATTAAATTATTCAAATGCACGAGCACAGGCTTTAGTTTATTTTCAACGTTATCTACCAAGCGCTTTTCTTCAGCTGTTAACTGTGTGCTTAAGTAAGCTTTCCATTCATTATCAGCCGTATTTCTAGCCTGATTAATATTTGCTAAGAGTTCTGACTTGGTAATAGAGTCAGCACGATACTTGTGAAGTAAATCAACAATATTTACAGCGTAATTATCTGACACAAGTTTAATTTGTTTAAGTGGTACGACACGGTCGTCGTATAAACTATCAATCCCTGCTACTAACCTTCCCATTGTGTTTATTGAAAAAAACGATGTAATTAAAAAAATCATAATTGGTAGCAATGCAAGCACTGCTAAACGGGTACGCACAGAATAATTGTTTAACATAGTTGTCCAAAATTACAGTAATAATAAAAAAGTATAATCTGGAAAAAAAATTTTACTGAATTTTTATAAAAAATTATTTAGCTTAATAACTCTTATGTGTTTTAAGTTATTAACGCCTGGTCATCTAAAAAGGCTTTTACTCGCATAGTCCAATCAATTTTAATTATTGTTACTGTAAATAGAAGGAAAGGTAAGCTTGCCATTGTTTGTAAGACGCCAAGCAAATTTTGTTGTGATTGAAGTGCCGCTTAGAGCGATAACCGATTTTTCAGGTGAGCCGTCATTAACCGAGTAAGAATAAGTGGAAACGTTCCTGTTTTTTACATATTTATATAAACTACAGAAAGCATAATGTTTATATTTGGCAATAGCTTACAATATTTGCTATTAATGTAAGTTCATAAAATAAAGACCTTTCGCGCCATTATAGGGAAAGTACCCTCTGATAAAGTTGTTATGGCGCTCAGTTGAACTGTGGAAAATAATCAAAAAGGAATTCGGAAAAGATGATACGTAATTTCTACACTTGCGATAAAGAAGTCGACGAAAATAGCCATGATGGACAAGGTTCAATAGATATCTATCGTGCATTCAGACGTAAAGATTTCGATGGTGCTTGGGATTTTGCCATCCGTGTCGTTATGCCACCTGGAAGTTCTATGGGAGAGCATTCTCACGGAGATGACGAAGAAATGTATATTATTTTGAAAGGTGAAGGCACTATGACCATTGAAGGAGAGGACAGAAAAGTGGCCTCAGGAGATATGATAGTTAATAAACGTTTTGGCACCCATGGTTTGGTTAATACATCGGACCATGAAATTGAGTTACTGATAATCCAAGCAAGTCTAAAATAAATCGCCATAACAAAGCGTTAAGGCGGATTCACAACACTTGGCGATCTCAGTTCAAGTTTAATTTAGTGTTTAAGATATAGTGGGTTAGGTATGGTGGTTGGCGTTCTTCACCACTTAACGCAGCGTTAGGCAGACAATCCAAAAAAATGAGTAATTAATGACCCAAAGACTAACAATTGTTTATCAACTTACTTCATGGGGTTGCACTGTATTAGCTTGGACCAACGGCGCTATTCTTTTGTGGGATGGCTTTGCTAATGCGGAGTATCGGGTCCTCACTTTCGCGGTCGCACTGCTTTTTGGAGTGATCGGTGGCACCGTTCTTGGGGTGGAAAGAAGTTTGAGTCAAATCTACCGATGTTCCGATAAGACTTCCGAAGAGCAGGCGGGGTCAAAAACTACCAGAGCTTGGACATTGCTCTATGCGTGTCTTGTTTTTGGAGTGCTTCTCATAGGTGTGGTAATGGGAATAGGCTTGGTCGCGATCGTCGAAAGGTTGCAAACTGGATTCCATATCTTCGGATGAGCACTAATACAGATGTGTTCGATGTAGACTTCCTAGCTTTCACTAGACATCGGCTTATAATCTTAAAGTACAAAACGGGAGTAAACTTCCGTTTCTAGTGCTTCAAAGGTAGTTATCGGAAATATATTCTGTTTTTTGAAAGCGTTAACCGGACGGTAACCTTTTTATATCAAATGCATTTAAGATTTTCCTGACTTGAACTAACTACTGTATTGTAAATAGTAATTTTGCTCCTGTATAAGGAACGATATGAGTATCGTGAGATAAGGTTTACTTAGCTACTTTATGTTAATGTAAATAAGGTAATAATTAACTTTTAAGGTTGAAGTAATGGAATATAACAATCTATCCAAGCTTGTAAAAAAAGTTCTCAAAACAGATCAAAGTGGTAATACAACAATGCCCTCAAGACGCGAAATGACAAGCAAAATTTTTGCGTTTATTATGCTTATTCCTGGAATTATTAGCATCGTGATGACCGTTGCAAGCGAAGGAGGGGAAAGTATTTTCTTCGCGACTTCGGCAAGCTTCTTTTTAGGAGTATCTATATTGCTTTTTGGTCAAAAGAGCCGCTTAGAGTTTAACGGGACAGAAAAACAGCTTAATTTAAAAACCGCATTATGGGGTTACTTTCAAAGAAGTAAAGTTATTACATCGTTTGATACACTATCATTTGAATTAAGTAGTATAGGCGCGCAAGGCCCTTATCAAATTAAGTTTGTTGATCAGTTATATGAATTTAAACAGTATACAGATGCTAAGATGTTCATTTCGTTTTTATATAAAAAATATAATATTATTACTGCTGAAACCATATCGGATTGGCCAAATAAAACGCCGATAAGGTTTGCTCAAAGCGAATTAGATATTTCACCACAAATTGCTCATGATAGCACAAAAGCTAATTCCAACTCTCATCTGAAAGATGTAGATTTTAATAGAGAGGATCTTGTTTTCATTGAAATATGGGATCGCAAATCGCTAATAAAATTATCCCTGCCATTTTTTGTTTTTACAGCCATTGCCGGCTTAGTTAAATACGGAGTGCTGTAATGTATTTTAAAGAACTATCTAGTGAGCTAGCTATTTATCGACAACCAAGGTTAACTAGATTATTGCTAGTTTTGTTGTGTGGTTTCTTTTTATTTATCGGACTAATTAATGTGTTTAATTCTGATGAAGCAAAATCATTACCAATATGGGTATCTGGGTTTATATGCTGGTTAGGGTGGAGTGGCTCGTTTGGTGGCTATGTATGTCGTTTTGATCTCGCAAAACAAACCTTGGAATTAAAGTCTAGTAGTTTATATACTATTTTTAAACGTGTTTATAAATTATCAGATATTAAAGGTTTTAAAGCTGTACCAAGAAAAGGCTACAAACATAACTATAGATTATATGCGGTGTTAACTGATAATACTCATGTTGCTTTCGCAAGCTACAAAGGACGAGGATTTGCAGTTAAGGAGTGTATAAGAATGGCTGACTTTGTCAGTAAGCCTTATCAAATCAATATTGATACAGCTCCATTATAATTTTATGAGAACTAAGTAGCGCGGATTAACATATTTTTTAGAAACCAATGCCAAACGCTTAGTTGTACTCCGGTGTTTATGGAGTTTAAGCTTAGCTCGCTACAAAAGAATTCGGGTATGAGCGATAATCGGTCATCGAGACTGGCTGAATATCGTCGTTAATTGATTGGTTAAACTGCTCTTTGCGCATATATTCATGAAAATGAGCGCTGCCCGCATATTGGTTCATTTAACTTTACCTAAAAAATTTAGAAAACTTAGTGATAGTAATGCCTTAGGTAATTTGTTAAAACTATATAAAGTAGATAAATGAGCGTTAAGTCGGCAGAAATATGCGCGATGAGCGCACTATTAAATTGTTATGTGCTTAAGGAGTAGCATTGGAATCTTTTATTGAAATTGCACCAGCGGTATCAGTGTTTGTAGCATTAATGGCGTTGAGTTTTCAATTGTATGTCTATAAGAAAAACAAGAGTCTGGAAGAACCAGATCAAAAATATAGAAAAAGGAATGTTTTCTTTTCTAGTAAGCAAATCTGGAATGATCCTTACCTTCAATCTAAGCCAGAATGTAAAATTTGTATCACGAATCAAGATAGCCGAGATGTAGTAATAGATGAAATTTTATGGTCATTAGAAAACTCAAACTCTAAATTTGAGATTGACCAAATAAGTAATATCCAAACTAAATTAAAAGAACTAATGCCTATTAAATTGGCACCAGTCGAAACGTTTGAGTTTCAATTTGATCCAGAAACACTAGCTGAAAATGTGTGTAGTACATTTCGAACTAGTACTTATATGAAAGCAGAGTTAATAAGCCGAATTCGAGTAGAGGTTAACTTATCTACAGGTGAAAACGAGACGTTTTTCATTGGACCTCAACTCCAGCTATATATGTTAAACAAAGTTGTAAAGTCATGGTTTTTTAGGTCAATAGGTCAATTTTTAATTAGAAGAGCACATAACAAGAAAATTAATAGGACTTAAAACAGTTTGCTGTTTTTCGTTCCTCAAACATTTTAGCAAACTGATTCAAGCCCATTATTTGGGCGTTAGCTGTTACTCATTTATTCATAAGGAAATGTACCCCATGTTAGAAAAAGCAATTGAATGGTTATCTGTCAATGCTCCAAAAATTGTTGAAGCACTTCAAAGTCCAGCATCAACAAATAAACTTGAAGAATTGGAATCATTAGTTGGATGTAAATTACCAGAAAGTTTAATCTCCCTATATAAAACGCACAATGGGATCAATCCAAATTTGTTTGCAAACTTCGCGTATGGAATACCAATTATTTCTATCGAACAAATAATAGAAAAGGTAACTGAGCTTGAGTCTCCTAATGATGGAGCGATGTTAACCCATTCCGACGAGGGTATAAAAGGTAGTTACACTTTCGGAAAGTTAAGGCTTCCAATAGGAGATGATTCAGGTACTTGTTTGATATGTGTTGACTTAGATCCTGAGAGTAATGGTACATATGGGCAAGTGATATTAATTGATTATGACTGTAATGTGGCATTAAAACTTGCAGATTCGGTGAAAGAATATATCGAGTCGTTTGCATCTGACTTAATAGATGGTAAGTATACTCTGCAAGAAGATGCACTAGAAGATGATGTACATTGGTTAAAGCCAGAGAGTAGTATTGATCCTGGGAATTGGTTTAACTCCCCAACGTGGAAATATGTACCTGGCCACAATCACAGCTAACAAGCAATTTAAATGGAACTAAAACAGTTGGCTCAGTTTCGCTTCGCTACCATTTTAGCCAACAATTTTAGTCCGCTTAATGTGGCGTTATGCTACCGGCCCGAAATCTTCAATAAGGAATACTATGAAACAGAACATTGTCCATATAGCCTTGGTTGTAAAAGACTACGATGAAGCAATAGATTTTTACGTAAACAAACTCAAATTTGAGCTTATTGAAGATACCTATCAACCTGAGCAAGATAAACGTTGGGTAGTTGTCGCCCCGCCTAACTCTCATGGTGTTACTCTGTTGCTTGCTAAAGCATCGAAACCAGAGCAGCATGACTTTATTGGAAACCAAGCTGGTGGCCGAGTATTTTTGTTCTTAAATACTGACGATTTCTGGCGTGACTTTGAGCGCATGAAATCTATTGGTATTAATTTCGTTCGAGAGCCAGCAGAACAAGACTATGGAACGGTGGCAGTGTTTGAAGACCTGTATGGGAACTTGTGGGATCTGCTCCAACTAAACCCAGGCCATCCAATGGCGAAAAGGTAGCATAACAAGCAATTTAAGAGGGATTCACAACGCTCGGCATTTTTGCTTCTACTTCAAATTTAGTGTTTATGGCACAATGCTTTAGGTTTGGGTGGAGGCGTTGTTCACCCCTTAATTGGGCGTTACCACTGTCTGCAAATGGTATAAACCGGAAATAGCCCATGCACTAATTCTATATTTATACATTAAGGTTTCTTCTGGCTTTAAAGTAACTAATTCTCAACCATTCAACTATTTACCTCTAAACCTACTTAAATTCAAGGTCAGACTTTAGCTAATAAATCTCAATTTAAGTGCCATACTTCGAATGAAACTCAAACAATTCTCAAGCTGCCGCGAATTCTCAATTTAAGTGCCATACTTCGAATGAAACTCAAACAATTCTCAAGCTGCCGCGAATTCTCAACTTAAGTGGCGCTGGCTAAAAAAAATGCAAAAAATTCAAATTTTATAAAAAACCAATTGATAACTATTTTCGTTTAGATTAATATAAACCTACTAAATGAAATTGAGAGTTGTTTGTATTCATGTATGTTTGTCTTTGTCACGGTGTGACCGATAAAAAAATTGAGCAAACCATCGACGATGGTGCTACTACCATGCGCGAGCTAACTAAAGAGCTTAAAGTGGGCAGCCAATGCGGTAAGTGTTGTTGCTGTACTAAAA
This sequence comes from Pseudoalteromonas sp. 2CM39R, assembly GCF_023161845.1. NCBI lineage: Bacteria > Pseudomonadati > Pseudomonadota > Gammaproteobacteria > Alteromonadales > Pseudoalteromonadaceae > Pseudoalteromonas > Pseudoalteromonas sp. 2CM39R. Next base: position 407,626 of record NZ_JALNTM010000003.1, on the reverse strand, counting down.
AGATCCTCAATCGTAAACTGATTCAAATTGCAGATATAACCGATCAAGTGGCTTAATAGTAATTTATAAAAGTAGGCCCTATCTAAACGAATTGGTTTAACATTTAAAAATTAAACATAAAAAAAGCAGCCTTAGCTGCTTTTTTTGTATTTATAACTTTAATTTACAGTTGCGATTGTAAGTAGTTTTCAAGCCCAGTGTTTTTGATCAGTAGTTGCTGTGTTTCTAGCCAATCAATTTGCTCTTCTTGCTCATTTAAAATGTTATCGAGCGCTTCACGGCTAATGTAATCTTTTTTACTTTCAGCTAGTTTAATGGCAGCACGAAGCTCGTCTACTGTATCAAGTTCAAAGCTCATGTTAGCGGCAATCATTTCTTCGCTGTTTTCACCAATGCGTAAGCGTCCTAAATCTTGAAGGTTAGGCAGGCCTTCTAAAAATAAAATACGCTCAATTAAACGATCGGCGTTTTTCATTTTTTGTATCGATACTTTGTAATCAGCTTTGTCTAGTTTACTAAAACCAAAATCTTTAAACATGCGTGCATGTAAAAAGTATTGGTTAATACCCACAAGCTCATTAGCAAGTACTTTATTTAGTGCTGCAATAACGTCTTTATCGCCTTTCATAATATAAGTCCTTATTCGCCCATTTGAGCTTGGTGATAGTTTTGAGTGCCAATTTTGTCAATCAGACCCAGTTGTTGCTCTAACCAGTAGACGTGATCTTCTTCGGTATCAAATAATAGCTTTTCTAAAATTTCACGAGATTGATAATCTTGCTGTTGTTCACAGATAGCAATAACCTCTTTAACACACTCAACCACTTCAAGTTCTAAGGTTAAGTCGTTTTGCATCATGCTTTTTACATCGTTACCAATTAACAGGTCACGACGTTTGGTCATGTTTGGTACGCCTTCTAAAAAAAGAATACGCTTGATTAGCCAGTCAGCGTGGTCTTTTTCTTCTTCCATTTCATGGTTAAGACGCTCATAAAGTTTGTTTAAGCCCCAATCGTCGTACATACGAGAATGAATAAAATACTGGTCAATAGCAGCTAATTCGTTAGCTAACAGTGTATTGAAGGCGTCGATTACTTTTTGATTACCTTTCATAGCGCTTATCCTAAAAATTCTAATTGTGGCTAGTCTAGTATATAGGCACAGAATTGCAAGTAATTTACTTATAAATCATATGGTTAATATTGAGTTTGATTCTCGTTTAAGTTTGCATTGCTGGTTAATAAACGGACAGGTTGTTATTTGTATTTTAGATCAGCAAGTTAGTTGAGGGTATAAGCGCGTTCATACCGTAAAAGTATGAACGCGTAAGTGATCAAAATTGATAAGTAACACCCACTGTGGCCGTTGTACCTAAACCTTTAATGTTGTATCCACCATAGGTGTAAGATTGCGCACGGGCAGGGAAGTAGTCTTGGTTAAATAGGTTTTCTATCCCGATAAAACTTTTCCAGTTGTCTGCAAACTGATACTGACCGCTTAAATTAAAAACCGTGTAGTTATCGACAGGTCCCTGATCGCTAACATATTTACCATTATCATTAGGCTCAAAGCGCTTTCTATCACCCACATACAAGTAACTTAATGTTAATGATAGGGTGTCCGTAGGTTGCCAGTTAAGATTGGCTGTGGCTTTTGGTGGGCTGATTTGCTTAGAGCCTAAATATATATCGGCTTCAGTATTTTTACCTTCTACATAACTATAAGTTGCCAGTAATTTAAGGGATGGGCTTATGGTGTAGTCTACTAAGGCTTCATAACCCCAAATTTCTTGAGGTGCTCTAACCGGTTCATAAACACCGGTTACTTCATTAAATTTGTTTGTAGTACCAAGCTCAGAGGTGCTTCGATATGCTGCGACTTCTAAACGAACTGCATCAAATTGAGAATTAAAACCAATTTCATAATTATCGATAATTGAAGCTTGTGTTTGAATAAGGCCTATATCATTTACTGTGGCAGAGCGAAGCAGGCGGCCAATATCTGATATATCAGATCCCTGTGAGTAGTTTAAAAAGGGGCTGAATTTTTCATCTAGATTGTATTTAATGCCCACGTTATAGGTCGTAGCATTGTAATCAACCGTGTCGCCTTTTACGCTAATTGGCACAGAGCATTGCGTGGCCGTTTTACATAATTTAAGCGTGCGATAATCATCTACGCTAAGGTCGATATTTTCTTTGCGTACACCGGCCTTTATTATTAAGTCATTAGCAATAACCCACTTAGTTTGTAAAAAGCCCGCGACACTTTTCATGTCCATTTCTGGCACCCAAACACGCCCATCAACCAGCGGTTGTGCAGTTACATCATTTAACGCATCAATTCCGTAAATAAATGACGCTTCAACTGAGTCAAAGTCTACCTGGGTATTAAAAGTTGCTCTGGCGCCTTTTTTTTCTGAACTTATAACTGATTGACCACCTTGATAATTCTCATCAGGATTGGCAAGGTTTGGAGAGAAGAAAAACACATTTTCTATATCTTGCGTATAGAGGTCTAACGTCATTTGTGTGTTTTCAAGCAGTGCGTAGTCGGTGTATTTTAAGGTTATATTTTCGTTGCCTTCTGGCCCTTGTGGTTTACCTTGCTTTTGTAATTCTGACGGCACATGAATGGCGTAGGTTTTTTCTCCTAGGCTCATATCACCAACAACATCGCCTAAGTCGGTTTTTTGTTGTGAACTGAAGTAGTTATAACTAAATTGGAGTTGCTTTTCATCATCAAAGTCATAGCCAAGCTTAGTGAAGTAATTTTGTGTAACGGCATCAGATAAACCATATTGTAAACCGAGAATATCGCCTTGCGAATCGCGTTGTACACCGTTTTCTTCATAGCTTGCAGTTACTAAGTAGCTAAATTTATCTGCACGACCATTCAATGCTGCAGATAACCTTGCGCCTGCGCTTTCTTCAAGTTTTACCGCACTAAAACGACTCGATAAGCTTATTTCACCTTGGGTTTGGCCATCACTTTGCGCTTGTTTGGTAATATAATTAATAATTCCGCCTGATGCGCCGTTACCATAAATTGACGTTGCCCCTTTAATGACTTCTATTCGACCTATTGCGCTTGGATCTAAGGTTTTTACCCCTAATGATCCGTTACGCAGTGGCGTTGACTGTGGCACGCCATCAATCATGATCAGTGGGGCACGCCCGCGTAAAGTTTGTCCTGAATTACTTGAGCTTCCAGTATCTGGAGCAAGGCCGGGAACCATTTGTGCTAAAAGGCTTTGTAATTCTGGATTAACTTTTAAATGCGCTTCTATTTGCTTTTGACTAATAATAGTTATGGAAGCAGGGACCTCATCAATACTTTCAAAAACACGACTACCCGAAACAATAACGTACTCCATTTCTGTTTGATTTAAATTTCTTTGGATCGTTGATTCGTCTGCAATACTGGCGCCACTGACTATTAATGCAATTAAGCTCAGAGATGTTTTAAACATGCGGGTCCTTCGTTTGAATGGTTTTAGTTGTATTAATGATGGGCGCAATATTAAGAGTAATTTAAAGTAAACGCAAGGTTAATGATAATTGTTTTTATTTGCATGCATGCTATTGCAAGCTATAGGGGGTCAAATATAACGTTGCGTTAAAATAGATGCTCGTAACGGCAGTTGATTATTGTTAGCAGGCCTTCTGCGTTTTGTTGCACAAGGCATAAAAATAAATATGTGTTCAGTTTTAATTACAAAGTACTTTGTATAATCAAACTAAGGTGAACAACACTCAATTACGCAGTGTTCAATTGCAAATTCATCATGTAAATAGTGTTTTATGGCATTAAGCTCAATAGGGGTATCTGTTTGCATCACAATTTCACAGTGAGTGGTAGTATCGTCCAGTTGCCACGCTTTTATTGATTTTATTTGCGTAATAGCAAACTGTTGCAGTAATTTCTTGCTTATAAGTTGCTGATCAAAACCAATGGGTGCTGCTTGCATTAAAATACTACAGCTCGCTTTCAGTAATAGCACGCCATGATAAATAACGTACAGTGATATTAATATTGTCGCTATTAAATCAACTACATACCACTGGTATAAAATGATTAAAGTACCGGCAATAATAACGACTATTGATGCCATTGCATCAGACACATTATGAATAAACGCCGCCTTTATATTCATGTTGTTTTTAGCGCCGGCTTTAAAGGTTAATAACGCAGTGACTAAATCAATGAGTAGCGCCACTGCGGCAACCCATACAATGATCCAGCCATTGATAGGTTGGGGGTTTAAATAACTATTTATGGCTTCAAAAATTAAATAACCACCGATGACTATTAACGTAGTGCTATTAAAAAGGGTTGCTAGTATTTCTGCGCGTTTGTAGCCAAAATGATGGGTTGTATCAGCCTGTTTATTGCCAATTTTTCGGGCAACGAGGGCAATAAAAATAGAGGCCGCATCACTTAGGTTATGTAATGCATCGGCAATTAATGAAAGGCTGCCAGAAAATACGCCACCAACAACTTGCACTGCAGTCAGTAAAATATTTATAAATACGGCAAGGGTGAGCTGTTTATCACTTTGGTTATCATCAACGTGACTGTGTGAGTGACCATGACCCATTTTAGTTAAACTCTCTTATTGCTTTACTTTTTACTCATAATGACAACTTTTTACCATTTATAAAAGCGCTGTTTTAATTTGTTTTTTAGATATCGTAATGGCTAAATTTAAATAAGCCCGTGATAGTTACGTATTGAATATAAAAACGATATGCTAGGGTATAAGTAAATGTATTAATGGCTTAAGTTATCATAATTATTTAGGCACTTTTTATTTTAAATTTAATAGGCATAAAAGTCGTTTTGAAGGGTTAATAACAATGAACACAGCAATAGAAATTCGCGATGCACAGCCAAGTGATGCAAAAACAATTCTGCATTTTATTAATGAGCTTGCCATTTACGAAAAAGAGCCAGATGCAGTTAAAACAGATGAACAAGCAATTTTAGATACACTGTTTTGCGACGGCGCAACAGCGCATAGTTTAATTTGTTTACAAGATGATGAACCGATTGGTTTTGCGGTGTATTTTTACAACTACTCTACTTGGTTAGGTAAAAATGGTCTCTATTTAGAAGATTTATATGTTAGCCCAGATAGCCGTGGAAATGGTGCCGGTAAAGCTATCATGAAAGAGCTGGCAAACAGAGCAATAAGCAAAGACTGTGGCCGCTTTGAGTGGGTAGTGCTTGATTGGAATAAACCCGCAATTGATTTTTATAATAGCATGGGCGCTGAGCCACAGAATGAATGGATTATATATCGTTTAACGGGCCAAGCATTGATTGATTTTGCAAACAAAGATTAGTACCGAATATGGCCAGTAATATACCTAGTTTTTGTTAAGCTAAGCGCTACATAACTTATAAGAGCAATTTATGGTTAATCAGCATTGGCAAAAAGCGCGTCAGAGCCGCGATGCGCGTTTTGATGGGCTTTTTTATGTAGCGGTAAAAACCACAGGTATTTATTGTCGGCCAATTTGCCCCGCGCCCACTGCGCATGAAAAAAATGTAACCTACTATCAGTTTGCGCACTCTGCAGCGCAAGCCGGGTTTAGGCCTTGTATTCGTTGCAGGCCCGATAGCGCACCAGGTAGTGCTGCTTGGCTGGGATCACAAACCACTGCATTGCGTGCTAAGCAGTTAATTGATCAATATCACGAGTGCGATTGTGAAGTTCTTGCTGCGCGTTTAGGAATAAGCAGCCGCTATTTAAGGCGGCTTTTTTCTCAATATTTTGGTCTTTCAGTAACTCAATATCGGTTATTTAATCAATGCCATTTTGCAAAAAAATTGATTCAAGAAACCAGCTTACCGCTTACCGAGATAGCGTTTGCTTCCGGCTTTAAAAGTGTGCGACGATTCAATGATGCTTTTTTAAAACAACTTAATATCGCGCCCTCAGCGCTCAGAACCGCCAAGCACTCAACTGATCTTGGGCTCACCTTAATTTTGCCTTTTCGTCCGCCGTATAACTGGCAAGCATTGCATGGGTTTTTAGCAAAACGACTTATAGAGCCAATAGAGTGGTTAACGCCAACCAGTTATGGGCGTACTTTTACTTATAAATCGTGTAGAGGCCACTTTAATGCTGAATTTATTGCAGATAAACATCATTTTCGGGTGCAAATTGATATAGATAATACGCAATATTTACAGCCAGTTATTAACAACATTCGCCGTGTACTTGATTTAGATGCAGATACTTATTTAATTGAGGCGCATTTAAGCGAACACATTAATAATGCATTTCCACTTACTAAAGGCTTAAGGTTACCGGGTATTTGGTCAACCTTTGAAGCGGGTATTCGCGCTGTGTTAGGTCAGCAGGTGAGTGTAACTGCGGCGCATAATTTAGTGACTCAATTAGTGCAACAGCTTTCAGAGCAACAAGAGGGAAAGGTGTACTTTCCAACACCTGAAGTAGTGGCAGGTAGTGATTTTGCTTTTTTTAAAATGCCGCAGGCACGTAAAAATGCACTGCATAATCTCGCTGAATTTTGTGCTATTCACCCCAAGGAGGATGATTTAGACCAATGGCTTACTTTAAAAGGAATTGGCCCTTGGACGGTTAATTACGCAAAACTGCGCGGTCAAAGCCAACCCGATATTTTACTTGATGGCGATTTAGGGGTTAAAAAAGCCCAAGCGGCAGCAAGCTCGTTTGAATCTGCGAACTGTGCACCATTTCGATCTTACTTAACTTTTCAACTTTGGCAGCAATTATGATAGTGCAAACCAGTTTACCCAGCCCGATTGACGATATTATTATTCAGGCAACTGAAAACGGTATTAGTTATGTGGGGTTTTATCCACCAACCAGTTATACCAGTACGCCTTTAAATAAGGTGACTAATTCACATGTTTTATCTTGTGTGGCGCAGCTTAATGAGTACTTTGCTCATACGCGTACTGAGTTTGATTTAGAGCTTGATACTGGCGGCACGCCATTTCAGCAAAGCGTATGGCAGGCATTACAAAGCATACCGTTTGCTAAAGTGGCAACCTATAAAGATATTGCCATACAATTAAATAATTCTAAAGCAGTGAGGGCGGTGGGGGCTGCAAATGGCAAAAACCCAATCAGTATTATTGTGCCGTGTCACCGCATCATTGGTGCAAATAAAAAGCTAACTGGTTATGCTGGTGGCTTAGAGCGTAAGCAATGGTTACTAGAGCACGAAGCAAAATAAATAAAATAGCGTTTCCAAATTTGTATTCTCTGCACTTTAGGGTAGCATAAGCGCACTTTTTATTTGAAGGCACGGCCATGGCGCAATTATACTTTTACTACTCTGCAATGAATGCAGGTAAATCAACCACTTTATTACAATCAGCGTTTAATTATAAAGAGCGCGGTATGGAGCCGGTGATCCTCACGGCTGCCATTGACGATAGAGCAGGAGTGGGCAAAGTATCCTCTCGTATAGGCCTTCAAGCAGATGCGCATATTTATGATGCGGATAAAGACGTGTACGAGCTAATTAAATCGCTCAATAGTGATAAAAAACGTCATTGTGTACTCGTGGATGAATGTCAGTTTTTATCTAAAGATCAAGTTATGCAGTTAACCGATGTAGTCGATGAATTAGGCATTCCCGTATTATGTTACGGCTTAAGAAACGACTTTAGAGGAGAGTTATTTAGCGGCTCGCAATATTTACTTGCTTGGGCTGATAAGTTAATAGAACTTAAAACGGTGTGTCATTGTGGGCGTAAAGCAAATCACGTATTACGTACCGATGAAAATGGCGAGGCTATTGCCGATGGCAACCAAGTAGAAATTGGCGGCAACGACCGTTATGAATCGGTGTGCCGCAAACATTATAAAGCCGCGTTAAATATGGGCCGTTAAGGCTTTAATAAAGGTATCTATATCCGCTTTGGTAATACCTAAATGGGTTACTAGCCTAAGTTGCTTACTTGGGCTAAACACAATGTCCTGTGCTTTTAAATCGGCTGCTAGTTTTGTGATGTTTATGTTGTTATCAAACGTAGCGTAAACCATGTTTGTGGTATTACTCATGTTTACGTTAAAACCTGCCACGTTATTTAACTGCTTTGCTAAATAACGTGCATTAGCGTGGTCATCGACTAAACGTTGAGTGTTATTTTCTAAAGCATATTGTCCCGCAGCAGCTAATATACCCGCTTGGCGCATACCGCCGCCAAGCACTTTTCGCCAGCGTCTTGCTTTGGCTATCAATGCTGTTGAACCAAGCAATAATGAACCAACAGGTGCACCTAATCCTTTTGATAAGCAAATAGATACAGAGTCAAAATGTTGGGTTATTTCTTTAATATCAACGTTAAGCTCGGCAGCGGCATTAAAAGCGCGAGCACCATCTAAATGCAGTGCTAAGTTATGTTGGTTAACAAATTCGCGTGCTTTGAGTAAATAATCAATACCGAGTACTTTACCACCTATGGTGTTTTCAAGGCTTAACAGGCGGGTTTTTGCAAAGTGGCTATCATCGGGTTTAATTGCTGCAGCAATTTTAGTAAAACATAGACTACCATCGGCTTCATTTTCAATAGGCTGTGGCTGAATAGAGCCTAAAACGGCAGCGCCACCGCCTTCAAACTTGTAGTTATGAGCATTTTGGCCACATATATACTCGTCGCCGCGTTCACAATGGGCCATTAATGCAAGCAGATTTGTTTGTGTGCCTGAGCTACAAAAAAGTGCATCTTGCACATTAAAACGTAATCGAGCATAAGCTTCTAATTGGTTTACACTTTCATCATCGCCATAAACGTCGTCGCCGACGGGGGCATGATACATAATATCCCGCATTTTGCTGCACGGTTTTGTTACTGTATCTGAGCGAAAATCTATCATGGGGTGTCCTTAAGTGGCTTTATACTAATTCTTCACAAATTTGTTCTCGGGTGGCTTTATCAAAATAGCTCCATGCAATAAAGCGACTGACTTTTTGCCCTTGTGCCATTTCAACAATTTTAAATTCACTAATAGGCTGTTGTTTTAGCTGTGCTTCTAAGGCTGCTAGAGTTTCTTTTTTAGAAACCAACGAGGTAAACCAAATTACTTGGTCACTGTGAACCCTGCTTTCTTTGATCATGTTAGAAATGAATGCTAACTCACCACCTTCACACCACAGCTCATTACTTTGTCCGCCAAAATTAAGTGCTTGCGAAGGCGCTTTGCCTAAGTTTTTCCATTTACGTTCACTGCCTTTACTGGCTTCTTCTGCACTGGCGTGAAATGGCGGGTTACACATCGTTAAATGATACAAATCTTTCGCATTAACCACCCCTTTAAAAATATGCTCGGGATTTTTTTGTTGTTTAAGCGTTATTTTTAGATTATTGAACTGAGCGAGCTGCTTGGCTATTTTTATTGCTGCAGAGTCTATGTCGCTGCCAGTAAAATGCCATTGGTATTCGCTATTGCCCGTTAGCGGGTAAACTAAGTTAGCGCCAGTGCCTATATCAAGCACTTTAATTTGTCGGCCAGTGGGAATAACCTGCTGATTATTTTCGCTGAGTAAGTCAGCTAAGTAATGAATATAATCTACTCTACCTGGAATAGGTGGGCACAAGTTGTGCTCAGGAATGTCCCAAAAGTTAATGTTGTAATGACTTTTTAATAGCGCCTGGTTCAAGGTTTTTACAGCTAAGTTATTACTAAAATCAATACTTTGATTGCCTGCTGGAGTCGTAATTAAAAAAGCAGTTAACGAAGGGGTTTGCGAGGTAAGCAAATTAAAATCGTAACCATTTTTGTGTTGATTGCGCGGATGTAATTTAGAACGAGTTGATTTTGCTTTCATGAGGCTTTTTTAACAACAGGAATAAAAGCCAATAGTAACAAATACAGACAGAAAAAGTGCATAATTTTCCCTTTGGCTTACCAGTTATTACTGGTAGGATGAGTTGTTAGCAATTATAAGGAATTCGCTTTGGCAGTTACTCAAGAGTCTGTTTTTATTAAATTAGGTGACCATCAAACACTGCATTTGCGCCGTATCGCCAACCAGCAGCCAAGTGGGCCTGTGGTGTTATTAATTCATGGTGCGGTAGAAAATGGCAAAATATTTTACACTCATAGCAATAAAGGGTTAGCGCCTTTTTTAGCTGAACAAGGGTATTGTTGCTACGTAGCTGATTTACGTGGGCGTGGTGAAAGTAAGCCAGCTATTTGTAAGCAAGCACGGTATGGACAAACTGAGGCGATTGTTGAGGATATTCCGGCATTTATTGAGAAAATTGAACAGTTAGAGAGTAAAAAACCTGACTTTTTAGTTGCTCATTCTTGGGGGGGGGTGTTGCTTAATAGCGTGTTTGCTCGCTTTCCTGAGCTGATAAACGATGTAAAAGCGTGTGCCTATTTTGGTTCAAAGCGTTCGCTATTTAATAACCACCCTAAAAAGTTATTTCAGGCCAATTTGATTTGGTATTTTATGGCACCAATTTTAGCGAAAAAACACGGTTATTTACCGGCAAAACGCTTAAAGTGGGGCAGTGATGATGAAACTCAAAAGTCGCACTATCAAAGTATGCAGTGGGCGAAACAAAACCCGTGGATAGACAGTGATGACGGGTTTGATTACGCTAAAACATTAGCAAATCTCACGCTTCCTCCAACGTTACATATTGCGGCAGTAAAAGATAAAGCATTGGCACAGCCTATCGATATTCAAAAGTTTATTGATGAGTCAGGTACTGGGGTGCAAAAAATGCAAATATATGGCCGCCGCTTTGGGCACAAAGTAGATTACGACCATATTAATATGCTTACTCACCCTCAGGCACGCCAAGAACAGTTTATGGATGTGCTTAATTGGTTTGAGGCAACGAGAGCAAACTAAGTAAAGGGGCTTCATAACGCTGCCATTTATCAAGGCTTTTGTTATTTATAGGTTGCCTGATGGCATGTTTACTGAGCGTTGTAACGGCGCTTTTGTTTTTGTAAAAGTCCAAACAAGTCTGTTCAAATTCGCAGCCAGTAAAACTCAATAGTGCGGTTAATTGATCTTTAGGATTTTCAATTAACTGCTCGTAACTTAAATTATAAATAGCTAAGCGGTTAAATTGCTGCCAATGGCTCATCAGTTTTTCATAAAGCTGATGATACAAAGCAAATTCATTTAAATCACAAAAATAGGGTTCGTTTTCAGCAAAGTAATTAGTAAACACTGAAAATGCGGTTGCATGAAAGTTGCGGGTCAGGTTTATAAACTTAGCATCTGGGAATAAAATATAAATTAACCCTAAGTTTTGGTAGTTGCTAGGCAGTTTATTGATCACAAATGCGCAATTGCCCTCAAAAGAGCTTAACGTATCTAAATAAATAGCTCTGGCTTGGTTAATTAAAGGTGTTGTTAGCTTAGTTAAGCATTGAGGGTAGCGTAACCCTGTTTTATGTTCTAAAAAGGCGACTACCTTATTACTAATACTGGAGTCTTCTCCAAGCGTTGCCCATTGACTGTGCCCTGCTAACATTTGTTCTAGTAGGGTTGAGCCGCTTCGTGGCATGCCAATAATAAACACAGGTGTGACAGGATACTGCTTATTTAGTTTTGCTAAATTGAGCACACTTTCATTGTTATATTCAATAAGTTGATCATAAAACCCAATTAAATCTTCAGTATTAAATTCACTGAGTTTGTGTTGTTGCTGATTGGCAATCACAAAATAGTTAAACGCTTGATCAGTATCGTCTAACTTGTCGTAACTTTTAGCTAAAGCATAGTAGCAGACCATTTTTAAGCGTAGGTTATTTGTTTGCGTTAAAAAATGGTGTAACTGATCAATGTAATTATTTGCTTTATTAAAGCGCCCTAATTGTACCAATTCAAATAAAACATAAGCCGTAACCGGAGCTATCCCAAGCTTTAATGCCTCCTCTAATGTGATCTGCGCTTTATCAAGCTCGCCAAAATTTAAATAATGCTGAGCTAAATAATAATGGGTGTCTGGGTTGTCTGCGGCAATGCTTGTTGCGTATTCGAGTACTTTTTGCGCATCTTCAGGGGAGTTGACCGCATTAAATGCATCACTTAATGCATACAAAGGTTCTAATACATAAGGGAGGTGCTGACACGCTCGTTGTAGTATATACACAGCAGCATCAAATTGTTCTAAACGCAGTGCTACTTTACCTAGGCCAAACAGGGCGTCACCATTGTCAGGCTCTGCTTGTAATAGCGTTTTGTAATGAAACTCAGCTTCTCTAAGCTTGTTTTGTGACAATAACTCATTCGCTTTTTTTAGTAGCATAATACAACTAATATTCTTTTTATTTACTATAACCCCAAAGCCACAAAAAATGCGAGTGTAAAAGTCATTTTAAATGGGTTTATAGAGGGTAATAAAAAGGCGAAATGCATTACACATTTCGCCTTTGATTATCATTAACACATTTTAGAAAGTATAGGTTGCTTTAGCGTAGTAAAAGCCACCATTAATTCCGTATGGAGATGTTTCGTAGTACTTACCACCCCAGTTGTTATTTGGTGCTACGGCGAAATCAAGTTTCTCTGCTTCTTGATCCAGTAGGTTTTGTGCACCGACTGAGAAACTAATTGAGTCATTCATGAAGTAAGTTACTTCAACATCTAATGTGACTGCTGCATCAGCCATTTTAGCCGTTTCATCATAATCTACGTGAACGCCTTGGTACTCACCAAAGTAGTTAAGACGAGAAAATGCTGAAAAGCTTTCCCATTGTTGTGCCCAGCTCAGTGTTGCACGGTGATTAGGTAAGTCATTTTCAAGACGACTTACTTTAAATGCTCCGGTAATATCACTTGAGCGTGTTACTTCTGTCTCATTCCAGTTGTAAGCTAAGCTGAATGTAGAGCTACCACTGAACAACTCAGCCGAGTAGTTAGCAACTAAGTCAACACCTTGAGTAGTGGTATCAAAGTCATTGGTAAAGAAACTAACTTGCGCTAAGTTTTGTACGTTAGGTACACCAGCAGCTTCGAGCGTGTCTTTATCTGCTTGGCTAAGTTCTATTTTATCTGACTGACTAATACGATCATCTACTTGGATGTTGTAGTAATCAACTGTTAAGAATAAATCGCCGATGGTGTATACCGCACCAAAGGTGTAGCTTTGCGATTCTTCAGGTTCAAGTTCAGTACCACCTAGTTGAATAGCAATTGGATTTGTAGGTGGTAACAATGCTGAATCTACCAGTACACCACTGCTTAAGTTAGTTTGTACGTTACTAACATTTGCTTGGCCTACGGTAGGCGCACGGAAACCGGTGCTAATTGAGCCTCGAACGTTTAGATCTTCAGTAAGATGGTATTGACCCATTAACTTATAGTTAGTGGTTGAACCAAAGGTATCGTAATCTTCGTAGCGAAGCGCTAAGCCCATTAAGAACTCTTCAGTAAATGGCGCTTCAATATCAATGTAAGCTGCATAGTTACGACGGTCGTATTCGCCCGCATCTGATGGCTTAAATCCAGGGAAACCGTTAGAGCCAATACCAAAACCTTGATCAGTTAATGGGCCGGCAATAAATGAAGCTTCATCGCCTGCTACTACGGTAAAGGTTTCTTCATGCCACTCTAAACCACCGGCAATGTTTACATCGTAAGCTAAGTCAAAGTCAAAACCCTTTGAAATATCAAAATTAAAGTTTTTCTCTAATTGTTCATATTTACCTGGGCTAAAATCACGCGGAGTATCTGGACCCAATGAAGCATTGATTGTGTCGTATATAAAGTAGCGAGATTCGTTGTAACCTACAGTACCGCTTAAATCATAGTAAGCGCCTTCTAAAAAGCCGCCAGTAAACTCACCTTTAGTACCAATAGTGAGTGACGTATCTGTAATATTACCACCAAAGTTTGGTGTAAAACCGCCCGGAAGCATTTCGTTAAATGCGAAACAATCAGGGTTGTTTGCTACACCATTAATGTAGTCAGGGTTATCAAGAACGTTGTCATCAATCATAATGGTTGGACAGTTACCGCTCATATCACCGGTTAAATCACCAACAAGAAGTGTTTCGCCACCATCATTTGAGTATGCACCAGGGCGAGTATGTGGGTTACGGTAATAAAAACCACCGCGTACATCACGCTCTGAGTAGTTACCAAACATATAAAATTGAGAGTCGTTAGTTAGCTCTAAACCAACATTACCAAAGATAGAGATGTCGTCATCTACCTCAGGTGCACCCCATACTTGGGTGATTGGGGCAATGTCTGGAACGCCTGCAGCATCAAGTGCTGTGGCATCGGCTCTTTGTACTGAACGGCTGGTCGCATCGGCTGTTTTGTACTGAAAACTTAAATTTGCAAAACCGCTATCGGTAAATGGTAAGCCCACATTACCTGAAATTTGGGTTGTATCACCATCGCCTTCGTAATATTGGCCTTTACGAACTTCGAAAGATCCGCCTTCTGAGGCATCTTTAAGTTGGAAGTTTAAAACCCCAGCAATCGCATCAGAACCATATTGTGCAGCAGCACCATCGCGAAGTACTTCCACTTGTTTCAGTGCAATACTTGGAATAACTGAAATGTCGGCACCTTGAGCACCATCATTAATACCACCACCTAAAAAGGCAATAACAGAGGCACGATGACGACGTTTACCGTTAAGTAAAATTAGTGTGCTATCAGAAGGAAGTCCGCGCAAGTTTGCAGGGCGTACTAATGAAGCGGCATCACTGATTGGCATTGAGTGAACGTTTAAAGAAGGAATAGCCCCTTTTAACAGCTCTAGCATATCTGTGTTGCCTGACTTGCTAAGCTCTTCGCCACCGATAATGTCGATAGGAACAGGTGAGTCACCAATAGAGCGAGGCGCAGAGCGGGTACCAACTACGGCAATTTTTTCTACGTTTTTGTTTACTTTAACTTCGGTTTGCTCTTCTTGAGCAATTGCTGAACCAGAAACAAACAAGCCTGCGGCTGTTGTTGCTAGAGCAAATTTGATCGCCTGTTGAAGCGCATTGCTTTTTAATTTCATTCTAAATATCCCCAGTTAGAATTGATTTGTATAGTCTATTTACTGACTTATTTTTGTGGACATTTCACATTCAATGGGGAGCAAATATAGCTAACTCACTCCTAAAAGCTTAATTAATTAAGCGCACCTCCTGTGAGTCCTCGAAATAGACTATAGATAAAAAAACTAAAGAGGGCAATGGCTAATTAACCACTATTTAACAAGTGGAAACAAATGGTTTATCTAAAAATAACGCAGAGTTAATCACAACTAGGGCGAGAAAAGGGGGTAAAAACAGACATTGATACATAATTACTAACTAAATAAGCTATTTTAGTTATTTTCTATTATTGAATTAAATTGACTTACTGTTGATATTTTCACCATGGTGTTTTTTCCACGCAGCCAGCTTTTCTTTATATTCATCCCACACACAAGGGCAGCAACTGCCGCCGCCACAGCACTCATCAGATTTTGGTCTTTCGGGTTTAGTACTAGGGATGTTTTTTTGCATTTTTTTATTACAAAAGTGGAAAAAAGGACGCTTAGAATAAATGATTGAATAAAGCGTGTAAATTATTCTTTGTGAACTTAGAGCGCTGTGTGAGAATACAGGCTATGCGATTATATAAAGTCATTCATCGTGCACCCTGGCGGGTTGCTAAAATAAGTAAAAAGCGACAACAACTACGCTTTCGTCGTGCTATGGTCGCGCTTAAAATAGCTCTTGCTCAGGAAAAGCAAGAAACCAAAGAAATGCTAATAACTTATAGGCGTTATACCCAAGGGCAAACAAACAAAGCAGAACTAAAACGCGCCAACGAGCAGTTTGTAGATATATTAAAAGGATTAGGACTAGGCGTTTTTGCGTTATTGCCGTTTGCACCATTAACTATTCCACTGGTTGTTAAACTAGGGCAGTTAGTGGGTGTTGATGTATTACCGAGTTCTTTTAGTATGAATAAGCCTATTAAAGAAATTGATCAACAGATTGCCCAACAAAGCCAACAGCAAGACTCAACTCCCTCAAAGAAGAAGTAAGCTAGCAGAACATAATTAGCTATACCTTTTAATAGTGCTTATTGTTATGCTAGGACATCATTTTCTATTATGTGAGTCATTAATGAGCGCTTTACTTCGTCATACCTCTTCAGGAATTCCTCTATCTTTTATTGTTAAAAATGAATTAACAGACTGGCTTACTCAGCAACCAAGCTTTGTGCAGCAGTGGCTTGCAAATACCGATTTTGAAAAGTCAGGACTTGCGCTAATACCAAACGCAGAAACCGGTGAATTAAGCCAAGTATTTTGTATTATGCAACGAGTCGATGATTTTTGGGCTGCTGGCGAGCTTGCGAATAAATTACCTAAAGGCTGCTATCAAATTCAGGGTGATGAGTCTTTAGTTTCTCAACTTGCTTTAGGCTTTGTGTTAGGTGGTTATGAGTTCAGTGAGTATAAACAAAAAGCCACAGCAAAAGCTCAGCTTGGCATTGCCGATAAAACATTATATGAGCAAGTAAAACAACAAGCAGATGCAATTAATCTAGCTCGCGACTTAGTTAATACCCCAGCTGCCGATATGATGCCGCAGCACTTATCACAGGTAATGAGCGATTTAGCTGATACATTCGACGGCGAGTTTACCCAATGGGTAGGCGATGAGCTATTAGAACAAAATTATCCAACTATTCATATGGTAGGCCGTGCAAGTGAAAACAAACCGCGTTTACTCGATTTGAAGTGGGGGGCGGTTGATGCGCCACAAATTACATTAGTCGGTAAAGGTGTATGTTTTGACTCAGGTGGGCTAGATTTAAAACCAAGTTCAGGCATGCGTAACATGAAAAAAGATATGGGCGGGGCAGCGCATGTTATTGCCTTGGCTCAATTAATTATGGCTGCTAACTTACCAATACGCCTTCGCGTTTTAGTACCTGCGGTTGAAAATGCTGTTTCGCGTAATGCATTTCGCCCTGGCGATGTAATAAAAACCCGTAAAGGTATTATGGTCGAAATAGATAATACTGATGCAGAAGGGCGACTAGTTCTGTGTGATGCTTTGAGCGAAGCACAAAACGATGAGCCTGAATTAATTATTGATTTTGCTACCTTAACCGGCGCGTGCCGTGTTGCTTTAGGGACAGAACTGCCAGGCTTTTTCTCAACGGAACGTGATGTCGCTAATGCGATTATGGATTCGGGGATGCAAGTTAACGACCCTGTTTGGCAATTACCGTTATTCGAGCAATACACCCCATTTTTGAAAAGCGATGTGGCTGATATGACTAACTGTTCAAGTACGCCATTTGGTGGCGCAATAACCGCTGCGCTTTATTTGAAAGAATTTGTAGAGCCAAACACACCATGGGTTCATTTTGATGTAATGGCATGGAACTTACGAGCATTACCAGGGCGCCCTGCAGGTGGTGAAGCTCTGGGTATTCGTGCAGTATTTACTTACCTACAAAATCGATTTAACTAACCTAACTAGGGTTAACTAAATCAAACATACCTTGCCTTGAGTTATTTGATGTTAAAGCGCATATAACTCAAGGGGTAAACCATCTGGATCGGCAAAAAAGGTGAATTTTTTGCCGGTAATTTCATCCACTCTTATTTCTTCTACGTCGATTCCATGCGACTCTAAATACGTTTTACTGTTTTCTACATTACTAACCTTAAATGCTAAATGTCTAAGTCCTTGTGCTTCGGGATAGCTTGGTCTACTTGGCGCATCGTTAAACGAAAATAATTCTAACTGACTGCCATCAGGTAAAGCTAAATCGAGTTTGTAAGACTGACGCTCTGCTCGATAATGCTCATTAATAATTGAGAGCTTTAATATTTCACTATAAAAATGTTTAGAGCGTGGGTAGTTGCTACAAATGATGGCTACATGATGAATGCCTAGTAGTTGCATATATTTTCCTTAAAAAACAAAAAAGCGCACTGAAAGCAGTGCGCTGTTTATCAATACATATTTGCTTGGTGTAATGTTAGCTTTTAGCTAGGCTCTGCGTCTTTACACGCTTTTACAGCTGGTGCAACAAGCTCTAAACCTGTTTTATCACACGGTGGAAGTTTAGCATCGCTAACAGCAATGGGGGTTACTCGCTCGCCCCATTTGATATAGCTTGCCGCCCACGTTAGGCCTGCTCCAAATGCAGCCGACATAATATTGGCATGCGGCTTAATTAAACCTTGCTCAACGGCCTCACACAGCGCAATGGCAATCGTTGCAGCAGAGGTATTACCGTATTCGCCAATGTTAACCATTACTTTACTGTCTTCAACCTTTAAACGGTTTTGAATTGCTTGAATAATGCGTAAGTTAGCTTGATGCGGAACTAGTACATCGATATCGTCTAACTTAAGGTTGGCTTGTTCAAGCACGTCGTCACAGGCTTCACTCATGCCTTTAACGGCACGTTTAAATATTTCACGCCCTTCAAATAAAAGGTCTGATGGGCCAATTGGCTCATATTTATTTAAATCACTGCCAAAATTAGTAATGTGTAAAATATCACGATCTTCGCTGTCACAGCCGGTTTTAGTTCCTAATAAGCCTGCAGGTGTTTCTGCTGCTTCAAGCACAACGGCACCGGCACCATCACCAAATAAAACAGCACTGTCGCGTCGCGCCCAGTTTACATACCAAGTCATGCGTTCAGCGGCAATAACTACGGCTTTTTTGATCATCCCAGCCTGTATTTGCGCTGTCGCAGCTTGTAAAGCATATAAAAAACCAGAACATGCTGCATTGGTGTCCATGGCTGCAGCGCCAGTGGCGCCAATATTTTTTTGTACTAATGAGGCAGTGTTTGCAACTACTGTTGAGGGGGTGCATGTTGCTAAAATAACTAAATCGATATCTTTTGCATCTACGCCAGCGCAAGCAATAGCATGTTTTGCAGCCACACTAGCAAGCTCGGCAGTACTTACATGGCTAACTCTACGGGCTTTGATACCGGTACGCGTGGTGATCCACTCATCGGTGGTATCTACAATTTCACTTATTTCGTCGTTGCTGATGCTGGCTGGTGGAATGCATTTGCCCCAACCAGTGATATGTGCGTAAGGCATAGTGTGTTCTCTTAAAAGTGGTATGACGTGTTCGTCTAATGAATACGTTATAACAAAAATTAGCTATTAACTCTAGTTTATAGCAGCTATAGAGCTGTAATTACTGCTATTTTACCAATTGTTTGTTGTATTTTTAGTGAAAGGTTAATTGTAAGTTTTTACTTTGTAAATTAAATGAGTGTTTAGCTTAGGTGCTTTTTATAAGCTAGTCCATCACCTTGAATACTTACTCAAGCATTCGTGACGTATGCTTGAGTGCAGCTCAGCCAGCAGCTAATATAAGGCGATTTAGTGTATAATAGATGCAATAAAAAAAGCATGTTAATCATGAATAATAAAACCCAGTGTATCCAGGAACCCTATTGTGTTAATTAAAACCGACCCAGCTATTAGCCGATTATTAATGTTGCGCAGTGGTGCCATTGTTGTTCAGCTTATTGCGGTACTCAGTGTGTATTTTTTACTAGAACATCAAATTGCACTTATGCCGTTGTTAGGGGTTATTGCTGTTGAGGCGGTTTTTCAGTTAGCCAGTGTATTTGCCTACCGGCATGTAAGCCAAGCAAAGCCAATTGGCATGTTAATGCAACTGACCGCCGATGTGCTTTTTTTAACTATTTTGTTGTCTTTAAGCGGCGGTGCAACTAACGCATTTGTGTCGTTATTGTTGCTGCCAATTATGATAGCTGCAATCACACTAAGCGCTCGAGGGCTTGCCTATATTGCTGTATTGGCCATTGCCGCCTATAGCTTATTATTAATTAAAATGCCCGAACACAGTATGCACCAAATGAATATGAATGGTCATTTTATTGGTATGTGGGTTAATTTTGTTATAAGTGCTTGCGTAATTGCGTTAGTTATAGGGGCTATGAACCGCGCTTTGCAACAGCGTGAACGCACTATTGCCAAAGTTAGAGAAAAACAGTTACGCAATGAACAACTAGTAACACTTGATGGCGCAGCGGCGCAAATTACTCATCAATTAGCAACACCAATTGCTAATTTACAATTATTATTTGAAGAGCTTTTAGAAGAGCATCCTAACAATGAAGTTATTCAGCAAATGCAAACGCCGCTATTGCAATGCCGCACTCAGCTTAACGACTTTAGAAAGCTCTCAACGCAGTTACGAGATAAAAACACTCAAGCACCAATTAAAGCAGAGCAGCTGCAAAATCAAATTCATGATACGTTACTATTACAATACCCCAATCAACAAATAAACTGGCTTAACGAGTCACCTGAAGCCACATTACAAAGTGACGCTATGCTGTTACCTGCAATTTTAAATTTATTACAAAATGCAGTACTTGCTAATCAAAAAAACGCCCAAGTGCAACTTGAACTAAGTTGGCAGCAACCTGACGCACAAAACATTGCGTTAATTATTCGTGATTTTGGTGCTGGTTTTTCATCCTCAGAGTTAGCAGAGTTAGGTGGGCAGTTAATGCCTAGTGAGCAAGGCATGGGGATCGCAGTTATGTTATCAAATGTGACATTTGAGCGGTTAAATGGCTCGTTAACTGTATATAATCACCCCGAAGGCGGAGCGGTTGCAAAGATAACGATGCCACTATTAACAGCAGAGACAAAAGCATGAAGCTACTTATTATTGAGGATGATATTAATTTAGCGACAACGTTGGCACGGCGGCTAACTAAGCACGGTTTTAACTGCGAGATCACTCATAATCAAACTGATGCACTTCTAAAGGCTCGCCAGCAACAGCCTGATTGTATTTTATTAGATATGAAACTGGCTGATGAAAATGGACTGTCGCTTATTGCACCGCTGCGGCATTTACTCACTCATGCACATATTGTATTGCTGACTGGCTTTGCAAGTATAGCTACAGCCGTAGAGGCGATGCGTTTAGGTGCTAATGACTATTTAACTAAGCCTGTTGATATGGCAAGTTTATTAAAAGCACTTAAAGTTGAGGTGGCAAGTTCGGCAGTAACTGAAATTTCTGAGGGGGTTATGTCGCCCGAGCGGTTAGAGTGGGAACATATTCAACATGTTTTACACAGTAATAATGGTAATGTATCAATGACCGCAAGGCAGCTTAATATGCATAGGCGGACACTACAGCGTAAATTACAAAAAAAACCAGTGCAGCAGTAATGCAAAATCAAAAAATTATTTTATTTGATGCGCAATGTAAGCTGTGTAGTGCATGGTGCAATTTTGTTATAGCTCACGATCCGAGCATTAAATTTAAATTGTGCAGCGTGCAATCGCCGGCTGGGCAAACGCTACTTGCTCAATTTGGTTTTTCCACTACCGATTTTACTTCGATGATTTATATAGAAGCACAAAAGCCATATACCCGCAGCCAAGCCGTTTTTCGAGTGTTCAGTCAGTTAGGCTATCCGTGGAAGTTGATTAGCGTATTTAAGTTATTACCACGAAAGCTGACTGATTGGCTTTATAACAAAGTGGCTAAAAACCGTTATACATTATTTGGTAAATACCAGTACTGTCGAATTCCTCAACAAAAAGATGAAGATCACTACTTATAACCACATTTTTAGCAAGTGCTGGATCACTTAGGCTGTGCTAAAATCGCGGCGTTTAATTACTAGTAAATAGGTTTTAAGGGCTTTTTCATGGCAAATACAGCGCACGCACTGCATATTTTAGTAAAACATAAAGAGATTGCGGAAGACATCATTAAGCAATTAGGCAAAGGCGCAAAGTTTCAAACCTTAGCTAAAAAATATTCGTCTTGTCCGTCGGGCAAAAAGGGCGGTGATTTAGGTGAGTTTAGACGCGGCCAAATGGTACCGCAGTTTGATAAAGTTGCTTTTAGTGGTGCAATTTTAGAGCCGCATTTAGTGAAGACAAAATTTGGTTGGCATGTGATTAAGGTGCTTTATCGCACTTAAAAAGCGGAATTTTAAGTTCCCGCTATACTTACTATTTCTCATTTTATAACTGCTAAAACACCTTGGAATGACTATGAAGCTATTTAATTTATGCTGCAGTGTTATCCTCATTGCCCTGTCTTTTTTTGCATGTGGCAGCGAGCAAACTGTGACGCTAAAAATAGGAAAACCAAGCACACCTAATATGCCAAGAAACCACTATGTTTTGAGCTTATTAGAAAAAAGCTTTGCGCAGATGAATGTAAAACTCAATATTAGTTATAGTGTTGAGCCGATGAATACCAAGCGAGTATTAGAAGAGCTAAAGCACTATGGGGCTATTAATTTTGCTTGGTTAAGTATGTCAAAAGAGCAAGCAAATAGCCTCGTACACACAACCTTTCCAATATACAACGGCTTGCACTCAAAACGTTTACTGATGATAAAACAAAGCCGGCTGGGCGAATTTTCAGATATAAAAACCCTTGAACAACTAAAGCCTTTTATAGCCTTACAAAAGCAAAGTTGGTCTGATTATTATGTATTAAAGAACAATGGCTTAACAGTTAATGGTGATTTGAGTTATGAAAGCATGTTAAAAGCGTTAGATGAAGGACTTGGCGATTACTTTCCTCGTTCAGTAACTGCGATTAGAGCTGAAATACAAAAAAGCCCACAATACAACTTTGTAATTGAGCCACATATTATGCTGCAGTACGATAATTTTTATTACTTTTATGCAAACGAAAAAAATAAAGCAATTATCGACTTATTACAGCAGGGTTTAACAAAGCTAGCAAAAAAAGGTGAGCTTGATGCCCTCTACACGCATTTTTACCATGATGTTGAGGACGGGCTTGGTTTAAATCAGCGAACTGTATTTAAACTAAAGCATTAGGGCCTGTTAACTAATCTTGCTTAGCTTCTTCTTCGCTTATTTGCTTAAGTGCTTGAATAAACGACTCACTCGGCTGCCCACCGGTAAGCGCATACTTATCATTTATAATGAAAGTAGGCACTGAAGTAATACCCATTTGCTTAAAGTTATTTTGCTCTTCGCGAACCGCTTGTACGTATTTATCTGAGTGTAAAATATCTCGGGCTGTATCTTTGTTAAGGCCTACTCTTTCAACCACATCCAGTAGTGCATCTTCTTGATTTAAATATTTTAAATCGGTGAAGTGTGCTTCAAAAAACGCCAATTTCAACTCAGTTTGCTTGCCTTCTTCACGAGCCCACATTAGCAAGCGGTGAAGATCAAAGCTGTTGATCATGATGCGTTTACCGTCAAAATTAAAGGTAAACCCAGCTCGCTCACCCGCATCTGCCATGTTTTGACGATTTCGCGCGCTTTCTTCTTCGGTTAAGCTGTATTTTTGCTGCAAATGCTCGTCTAAGTCTTGCCCTTCAAGTGGCATATCTGGATTAAGCTCAAAAGGGTGCCATGTAATATCCGCACTCATTTCTTCTTTTAATTCTGCCAATGCGGTTTCTAAGTTCTTGTAACCGATAATACACCACGGGCACATTACATCTGAAACGATATCTATTTTAAAGTTTTTCATAAGAGTCCTTTAAGGATTGCTTTGTAATAGCAATGGATATTGGGATAGAGCCTACCTTATCAATATTTAAACAAAAAGAGCAACGAAAGTGCTGCTCTTTTATTGAATGTTTTCAGGTTAGCTGTTTAAGCCAAACGGGTCGTCAATGCTATGACTCGGTTGAGTAAACCAGCGCGGACCGTCATCTGTCATGTAAAAATGATCTTCTAATCTAACCCCAAACTCATCTGGAATAACCAGCATGGGTTCGTTACTAAAACACATGCCTGTGGCAAGCGGGGTTTTATCACCGCCAACTAGGTATGGCCATTCGTGAATGTCTAAGCCAATACCATGGCCCGTACGATGCGGACAACCTGGTGTTTGGTATTCAGGGCCTAAGCCTTGAGCTGCTAAGTAACTGCGGGCTGCTTCGTCAACCGATTCACAGGTTTCGCCAAGGGCTGCTTGATTGAAAGCTGCTAATTGTGCCGCTTTTTCAAAATCCCAAAATAGGCGTTGGCGGCTGGTTGCTTCACCAAATACGTAAGTACGGGTAATATCAGAAAGGTAATCGTGCACTTTACATCCAGTATCGATAAGCACCATGTCGCCTTTTTTCAAAATTTGTGGATCTTTTACGCCATGTGGGAATGAGGTGGCAAGGCCAAACAATACAATACAGAAGTAATTACCTGGGGCACCTACTTTTTGATGGGCTTTTTTTATAAATTCTTCGACTTCTACGGTGCTAATTCCTTCATAAAGCATGCTCGCTGTAGCCTGATGAACCGCTAAAGTCATATTCATGGCACATTGCATTAATGCTAATTCATTGGCTGATTTATGCATTCGACAATGTGCGGTTACAGGTTGTGCGTTAACTAGTTTTAATCCTGAACTGGCTTTATTGATACCATCAAAAATAAAAAACTGTGCGCTTTCATCAATACCAACGGTAGCGGTGTCGCTAATATTGAGCTGCTTAAGCACTTTAACACATAGCTCAAATGGGTTTTCATGCTCTTGCCAGCCGTGTATTGAGCCATCAATAACCTTAAAGCCATTTAAAGAGCCAATTTCAAAATGTGGAGCAATGTATTGCACATCACCTACGGCAGGTAAAATAGCGCCAACAAGTCGTTCACTGGCATACCATTTCATTCCGGTGAAATACGTTAAGTTGGTACCTGCGTTTAAATAAATGGCATCAATGTTGTGCGCTTGCATATAGGCTTGCGCTTTGGCCATACGCGCTAAATACTCATCGGCCTGAATTGGCGTTACTGAGTGGGTCATATTGCTTAAACTAGCAAGTGCTTGCTCGGGTGTGTGTGTACCAATACCAACTGTGGTCATATATTTCTCCTACAAAATTTTGCATAGTGTGTAGGCTAAATGCGTTCAATTCAAATTAATTGCGATTAGTGAACAAGGGATTGAACAAATGGGGATGAGTTATCAAGTCTCTCATTACCAAGGACTTGATAACCTTGGGCTATTTTTTCGCGTAGGGTAAGCGAGTGAGCTTATTTGTCGTGTGGTAACTATCTAATCCGGTTACTGCAACTGTGTCGATGGCTTGTAAGTCTAAAAAGCCATCACTTTGGAGTGCTGATTCATCTACATACACATCCATTATTTCACCAATAACCAGCTCAGTGCCATTAACAGCTAAATGCTGGTTCTCTACAAATTTTACCGCGTATTTAAGTCGACTTTGTGCAACAAATGGAGCGTTAAACTCATTTAAGTATTCTGTTTTTAACCCCGTTGCATCAAACTCAGATTCATCTTTAGCGTAACGTGCCGAGGTTTGGTGCGCTTGCTGGTAAATGTCACTATTTACTTGATTAATAGTGTAAATGCCTGTTTCTAGAATATTTTCAAATGTATGCCTTGGTACGCTGTGCGGGCGCATGATCATGCCAACAAGTGGTGGGTGTGCGCCTAAATGAATAACCGAACTGACGATGGCTAAATTGGTATTACCTTGCTCATCCTGTGTGCCAATTAAGTTAGCACTTTTAAACCCTGACAATGAATTTATAAAATGCGTACGTGTGTGCTTTTCAAGCGCGGCTATGCGGTCTTTGGAAAAATGCATGTGTTAATTCCTTACCATTTTATGGTGTTTCCTTGCCAATCTAGGTAGGCAGGTTCGTTGTTAAGTTCTAATTGTGGATTTTCGTAAGTAAATTTAAATAATTGCTGGGCAACAAACTCAGGGGTAAACAGTTTATCTGCAGGAACATTTTTCTGAAATGGCTTAGAAAGCTGTGTATCTGTGGTACCTGGGTGAAATAAAATCAGTTTAGTATTTTTAGCGCGACGAGCAAGCTCAATGGCGGCTGTTTTAAATAGCATATTAAGTGCTGATTTTGATGCGCGATAGGTATACCAACCACCTAATTTATTGTCGTTAATACTACCTACACGAGCGCTCAGAGCGGTAATTGTGCAGTGAGTTTTGTGGTTAAGCAGCGGCACTATACTTTGTAAACACAGCAGGGGTACAAGCGTATTAGAGTGCATAAGCTGCATAAAATAATCACTGTTGATTTCTTCAAGCTTTTTTTCTGGCATGTGCTGGTCGTTGTGTAATTGACCATTAAATATAATCACTTGAGCTATATCAACTTGCTGAGATTTTAACGACTCGGTTAGCTCGTTTAGGCTTTGCGCTGAATAGTCGCTCTGAAAATAGTTTACGTTTATGTCGCTGTGATTAATGTTCGATGAGCTGACACAAATAATATTAAATTGTGTTGCTTGTTGGTTTAAGTGATTAACGTAAGATTGGGCAATGGCGCTACTAGCGCCAAATAAAATCACTGTTTTCATTTTTCACCTTTGCTTTTGATATTACATTGACCTGAGTTGCACTGTGCATTAGGCATTAAAAAACGGCTAATGTGATGACGGTATTTTGCAAAAAAAGTATAAGCATGATCGGCAAAAAAACGAATGACGGGCAAACGAATAATCTTGAGCCAAGGGTATTTTCCAACAGTACGCCAGGCTTGATAAGTCACGTCTAAGCCGTAAATTATCTGCCCATTATCAGTTTGGGCGTGCAGTATATTCATGGCGTATTGCTTATCGATTGCGGGAAAACGCTCACTAAAGTCATCAGAATTTAAATCTTCTAGTGTAATTTTATGATCAACATCGACACGTTTTAAATGCTGCATCTCTGCATTGCAAAGGGGGCAATTACCATCGTAAAAAATGATCATGTCATCGCTTTGTGTTTATTTTACATATGCTTTTTTACGACATGCTGTTGCAAATGGATCTATTAAATAAGTAAACATAATGATATTAATAGGCCTCAAAGAAACAAAGGAGAGCTAAAAATGAGTGAACAATATGCCGCCTTGCGAGGTAATGTAAATTTACTTGGGCAATTATTAGGACAAACTATTAAAGATGCTCAAGGACAAGATATTTTAGATAAAGTAGAAGAAATTCGGGCTTTATCAAAATCATCTCGCAGTGGCAATGAAGCTGATCGTAAAGCGCTTATAGATGTACTGCATGCGCTTAGTGATGAAGAGCTTTTACCGGTTGCCCGTTCATTTAATCATTTTTTAAACTTAGCTAATGTTGCAGAGCAGTTTCATACCATATCACGTTTTAATGATATTGGTTTTTGCCAACTAAACCCTCTCACTCAAACATTAAAAACGTTAGCAGCAAAGGCCGAACAAGGTCAGCTTAATCATAATCATTTAGCTGAAACCCTCTCAAAACTCCACATAAACTTAGTACTAACAGCACACCCAACCGAGGTGACTCGCCGTACTATTATTAATAAACATGTTGAACTTAGCGATTGTTTAGCATCGCTTGAGCGTACCGACAATCTAGCGCAAGAACGCGAAGCAATCTTAAATCGTATTGCGCAGTTAATTAGTCAAGCATGGCATACTGACGATATTCGTCGTTCACGTCCAAGCCCTGTCGATGAGGCTAAATGGGGCTACGCAGTCATTGAAAACAGTTTGTGGGAAGCGGTGCCCCGTTTTTTACGTGAGTTTAGCCAGCATGTAAAACAACATTTAAGCTTGGAGTTGCCAGCAGATTATAGCCCGATAGAATTTACTTCTTGGATGGGGGGAGATCGTGATGGTAACCCGTTTGTAACCGCCGAAGTAACCAAGCAAGTGCTCGACCATGGCCGTTGGATGGCACTGGATTTATACCAGCGTGATTTAGAAACGCTCTGTGCTGAACTTTCTATGTCGGATGCCAGCGATGAGCTCATTAAATTGGCAGGGCAAGAGTTTGAACCGTACCGTGCTGTTTTGAAAGATGTTAAAAACCAAGTTGCAGAAACGGTGATGCATTTAAGCGCTAAAATTAAAAATAAGCGCACTGAATCTCAAGATTTAATCACCGATATTAATCAAATTAAGCACCCCATTGAAGTGTGTTATCGCTCTTTATTAAAGTGCAACATGCAAGTAGTGGCCAATGGCTTACTACTGGATATGATTCACCGAGTAAATAGCTTTGGACTGCGTTTGGCAAAACTAGACGTGCGCCAAGATTCGTCGAGACACAGTGATGTATTTTCTGAGCTAACTCGTTACTTAGGTATTGGCGACTACAACCAATGGCAAGAGCAAGATAAGCAGGCTTTTTTACTTGCTGAGCTTAACTCTCGTCGTCCGCTTATTCCTAAGCATTGGCAACCCAGCCCTGAAGTGCAAGAGGTGCTCGACACCTTTGATGTTATTGCGCAGCAAGATGCAAAAACCTTTGGTTTATATATTATTTCTATGGCCCGAACTGCTTCTGATATTTTAGCGGTGCAGTTATTACTTAAAGAGTCAGGCTGCGGTTTTGAACTACCCGTGGCGCCCTTATTTGAGACCTTAGATGACTTAAACGATGGTCATAATGTTATTACTACATTGCTTAATAATGAGTGGTACCGAGGTCATATTAAAAATACTCAAAATGTGATGATTGGTTATTCAGACTCAGCCAAAGATGCGGGTATGATGGCTGCTGGCTGGGCACAATATGAGGCAATGGACAAGTTAGTGCAACTGGCGGATGAACGCGGTATTGAGCTGGTTTTATTTCATGGTCGTGGAGGCACGGTTGGTCGAGGCGGTGCACCTGCTGCACAAGCCTTGCATTCGCAGCCACCGGGTTCACTCAAAGGGGGCCTTAGGGTGACAGAGCAAGGCGAAATGATCCGCTTTAAATTTGGCTTACCCAATGTGGCATTGCAAAGCTTAAACATATACGCGGGTGCGGTG
This sequence comes from Pseudoalteromonas sp. 2CM39R, assembly GCF_023161845.1. Lineage (NCBI taxonomy): Bacteria > Pseudomonadati > Pseudomonadota > Gammaproteobacteria > Alteromonadales > Pseudoalteromonadaceae > Pseudoalteromonas > Pseudoalteromonas sp. 2CM39R. The sequence goes on along the minus strand of NZ_JALNTM010000003.1, from coordinate 378,871 downwards.
CTGCAAAGTAACTTATTACCACCGCCAGAGCCCAAAGATGAATGGCGCGAAGTCATGGCATTAATTAGTGATGTATCGTGCGAGCACTACCGCAATGTGGTACGCTACGATGAAAACTTTGTACCTTACTTCAGAATGGCAACACCAGAATTGGAGCTATCTAAATTGCCATTAGGTTCAAGGCCAGCTAAACGTAATCCTAATGGTGGGGTAGAGAGCTTACGCGCTATTCCGTGGATATTTGCGTGGAGTCAAAATCGTTTAATGTTACCTGCATGGTTAGGCGCATTAAGTGGACTTAAAGCAGCGCTTGAAAAATATGGGATTGAAACCCTAAGCGAAATGAGTTTGCAATGGCCTTTCTTTCGAGCTCGTTTAGAAATGCTAGAAATGGTATTTAGTAAAGCGGATAACTGGTTAAGTGAGCACTACGATAATGCGCTGGTGGAAGACATGTATAAACCTTTAGGTGTTGCCTTACGTGAGGAATTAGCTGAGGCGATAACCTTAGTGCAATCATTGAGCCCGCAAAAAAGTCTATTAGCCGACCAACCTTGGATCAAAGAGTCTATTGGGCTTAGAAATCCATACACAGATCCCCTTAACGTGTTACAAGTTGAGCTATTACGTCGCTCTCGTGGCGATGATAAAGGTAATGAAAGCGATATAGATAATGCCTTAATGATCACCATGACGGGGATTGCAGCGGGTATGCGAAATACAGGTTAATCCAAAATTAGATTAGTTTTAAAGGGAACACGCGACGTGTTCCCTTTTTTTACGCTGAATAGGCTGGTATTTCGTTTGCCAACCTTTTACACTACTTGGCCATTGAACAAATAAAAACTATTATGGCTTCAGCAACTTTTAAAGTGCAACATAATACAGCACTTAGCAATTCACACATCTCATTAAACGTAGCGCAAACCCAAGCATTACGTAGTCAATTAAAAACTCAACGCGGTATTTTACATTCAAGCGATATTAAAGCGCTTTGTACTGAACTTAATGTCAGCGAAGATACTTTATTGCAAGGCTTGGTGCCTATGGCTTCTGAATTTTCAGTTGCACCTATTTCCAAGTTTCATGTCGGCGCAATTGTTAAAGGGCTTAATTCACAAGGAAATACCACTTTTTACTTTGGTGCCAATGCTGAGTTTGATCATCAAGCACTTAGTTTAGTGGTGCATGGTGAGCAATCAGCAATTAATAATGCGTGGTTAAATGGCGCTAAGAAAGTGCTGAAAATAGCCATTAGTGATGCACCATGTGGGTATTGCCGTCAGTTTATGAATGAATTGGCTGATGCAAAAGAGCTTGATATTTTACTGCCAGCACAAAACTTTAAATTAGCAGAGCTATTACCGCATTCATTTGGACCAACCGATTTAGGCAATGAGCACAGCTTATTTAACCCAGCAGAGCAAACTAAGTGCTTTAAAGAGACAGACCTTGATGAAAAGCTGATGAGTTATGCTTTAGCGGCTTATGTTCCATACAGTCAAAATTACAGTGCGGTAAAAATAAGCACGTTCGAAAATGGTGACTTTTATGGCAGCTATGCTGAAAATGCAGCATACAGCCCGAGCTTATCGCCATTGCAAAGCGCGGTGAGTCAATTGTTTGTAGCAGGACTAAGTTTTGATAAGCAAACAGTAAAATCAATTACTTTATTAGAAACTGCTGGTCATGAAAACCAATCAGGGGTAGCAAAAGCAGTGTTAGCAAGCTTTGATAGCTTACCAACACTTGAGGTTATTAGCGCAACATTAGCCAAGTAACACTTTAGCGGCTTCAAGCACCACGGCAACAGACTTTTTCTCAATCTCGCCGTGGTCCACGTTTGGAATTTCTTGACGTGTTCTATTTACTAATACACCTGCAACACAAGCGGCTTGTAAGCCAAGTGCGGCACACATGGTAAATAAAGTAGCTGATTCCATTTCATAGTTCATTACGCCCAATTTTTGCCATTCTTCACAGCTACCTTGTAATGATTTAGGTACGTAGCCAGAATGCGTATCATAACGCTCTTGACCTGGGTAGAAGGTGTCGCTCGAAGCAGTTATACCAATATGGAAATCGATATTAAGGTTTTCACAGGCTTTTACCATAGCTTGAGTAGCAAAAAAATCAGATACGGCAGGATAGCACAGCGGTGCAAAGTGCTGACTCGCGCCATCTAATCGTACCGAAGCTTGGCTAATTAAAATATCGCCTTCGTTAATGTGCGGTTGAATTGCACCTGTTGTACCAATGCGAAGAAAGCTACGTACGCCTAGTTGTGCCAGTTCTTCAACGGCAATTGAAGTTGAAGGGCCGCCAATACCGGTTGAGCATACCACTACAGAGTGACCGTTTAATTGGCCTAAATAAATGTGAAACTCACGCGTTTGAGCAAGGCAGGTTGGATTATCTAAGAACTGTGAAATACGTGCTGCACGATCTGGATCGCCTGGAACAATTGCCAGTTTTGCACCTTTTAAATCATCAATACACAGTCCTAAGTGAAATACCTTTTCCATAACTAAGCCTTTTTAATAAGAATTGTTGTCAATTTACCATGATTACGAGAAACATAAGTGAAGTACAGGACGGATGTCCGTATTGACTTAATTTGATTTATTCACCAACTCTGAATATTCAATCAATGAAAAAAATTACTAGAAAAATGAGCCAGTTGACTTGTTTGCTCAGACACTATATTCATACCTCATAGCAAACCAATAGCTAGGCTAAAGAGTCGGTAGCTATAATTTAAATTGTTTATATTCAATTGGTTAGTAAGTTGGTTTGGTTTTTATTTACCACTAACCTAAGAGAGCAAAACAAAGCGCCTTGTGATTTTTAGCATACTATGCAAATTATCTAAAATTAATTCAGCGTGCGATGTTTTGCATAACTACTCAATAATAGACAAGATATTCAGATTGAAAAAGGGTTTACAATGAGCACACAATTTCAAGCATTTAAAGATAAAGTTGAACACTGTTTATGTGCACCTGGCGACGGTGTTTTTACGGTCAATACGGCTAAAGAACGCAAAGCAGCGCTTAGAAATAAATTATATGGGCAAACTGAAAATGTCGATGTTTTATGGCGTGACTCACTTAACGAGCTACCTAATTCACCACATAAAGCAGTAATGCTAGGCATTAGCTCTGATTGCGGTGGTGGGATTTTACGTGGCGCTAACTGGGGGCCTTTATTTTTACGCTCAGCATTGATTGATCAACAAACACAGTGTCGTTCGTTTGATTTAGGTGATGTACGTGTAATACCGCATTTATTACACGATAAGTATTTAAATGAGGCCACTATCACTAATTGCCAAAAGGCCCTATACGGAAATGACAATAACGATCATTATGTAAGCCCATTGTCTATTACTGAAGATGTGTGTGATAGCTTTTATGCGACATTCCAAGACAAAGGTATTTTTGGTATTGGCGGCGACCACTCAATTAGCTACCCGTTAACAAAAGCGTATTTAAAAGCCAAACGCGAGCAAGGTAAACGTACGGCAATTATTCATTTCGATGCTCACACCGACTTACTCGTAGAGCGTTTGGGCATCGACTTATGTTTTGGCTCTTGGTGCACACATATTTTAGAATTCTTACCAGCGCCGCATCATTTAATTCAATTTGGTATTCGCTCAAGTGGCAAGCCTAAATCACATTGGGAAAGTACTTTTGGCGTAAAACAGCATTGGGCTGCTGACATTATAGAGCGTGGCGCAGCTGCGGTTGCGGCTGATGCTATTGCGCAATTAAAAGCAGACAAGGTCGATGAAGTGTATGTAAGCTTTGATATTGATGCCCTCGATGCCGAGTTTGCATCAGCAACAGGTACACCCGAAGAAAATGGCTTAACGCCACAACACGCACTTGATATTTTGTCAGCGATTGCTGATGAATTCCCTATAACGGGGGCTGATATGATGGAGATAGCTCCGTTTACTGACAGCTCTTTAGTGGGTCAATCAAGCTCTGAGACGACACTAAGAGAAGGCGCTAAAATTTCAGCGTTTTTAATTAACGCAATGAACCGCTAATTTCAAAAGCTAAAAATTGGCTATTTGCAAATAACCCGCTATATTTAATTGGCTTTTATTGAAAAGTGACGTCTTAAATTTAATAGAGCGGGTTATTGTGATTAAGTGGTGTTTTGTATTATTACTCATTGTAAGCCAATACTGTGCAGCTAAACTCACTGTTGTAACAGAGAATTTTGCACCTGCGCAGTATCTTGATGCGAACAACAATTTAGTCGGTGATGCTGCCGATATAGTACGATTAGTGCTTGATAGTGCTGGGATTGATTATTCAATTTCAGTAAACGATTGGAGCATGACTTATAATATTGCATTGAGAGATCCACAAACCTGTATCTTCTCAATCTCTCGCTCACCTGAGCGTGAGAGTAGCTTTGTTTGGTTTGCTAAATTAGCTCAATTTGATACTAACTTCTACTCACTTAAGAGCAAAGGCATTGTGCTAACAAGCCTTGATCAGGCGAAGCAATATAGAATTGCAGTATTAAAAGATAATTACAGCCACCACTATTTAATCTCCCAAGGCTTTAAAGAAAACGAAAATTTAATGCTTTTTAATAGCTTTGATAATATTTTTAAAATAATTAGAGCGCGAAGTTCCAGCATTGATTTGGTTGTAATACCTGCACAGAGAATAAATCATGAACAGTCCCACTTATTAAATGAACTACAGCTCGAGCCATTAATGCCCATCAACGTCAGCCAAGCTCCCTTATATTTTGCGTGTAACAAAAACCTACCTAATAAATTAAAGCAGCAACTTAGCAAGGCCTTTGCTTTGTATGAATCGCAACTATAAATATTAAGAAAATAATATTATATAAATATCAATTGCCCTGTTTATAAAAGCGGCTATAATCCAGCTGCTTTTGCTAATAAAAGCGATTATTTTGGAGTTATAAATGGGTGATTTAATCGGGATTGCATTATTAATCTTGATGAGTGCGTTATTTGCGATGTCAGAAATTTCGATTGCCGCTTCACGCAAAATAAAGTTAAGAGTTATGGCCGACGAAGGAAATGTGCAAGCGCTGGCGGTTTTAAAGCTGCAAGAGCAGCCCGGGGCTTTTTTTGCCATGATCCAAATTACGCTCAATGCGATTGCCATATTAGGTGGGATTGTTGGTGAGCAGGCATTATCGCCTTACGTGCAAGAAATACTGCAATTATTTTATCAGGGGCCGTTACTTGGTCAAATTAGCTTTTTACTGTCGTTTTTAATTATTACCTCATTATTTATATTATTTGCTGATTTGCTCCCAAAGCGATTAGCAATGATTTTACCTGAAGCTGTTGCTGTGCGTGTAGTTACAATTATGCGATGGGTGACTTTCGCGCTAACACCCTTGGTATTATTTTTTAACGGCTTAACCAACATCGTATTGCGGGTGTTTAAAGTACCCAGTGAGCGTGAGGATATTGTTACTACTGAAGATATTGTTGCCATGATGGATGCTGGTGCTGAGTATGGCAGCCTTCAACAGCAGGAATATGACTTAATTGGTAATGTATTTGATTTAGAAGCGCGCTTTTTATCAAGCGTGATGTCGCCACGAGAGCAAATAGTTTACTTTGATATTGATGAGTCGAGTGAAGATATAGCCAATAAAATTATAGAGCATCCACATAATCACTTTTTAGTGTGTAAAGGCAACCTTGATAAGTTAATTGGCTCGGTTGAGTCAAAAGATATTTTACGCCAAGTGCTTAAAGGTGAGGCGGCAAATATTAATGCGGATATGCTTGATAAAGATATTTTTTACTTACCAGAAACACTGAGCTTATCTGAGTCGCTAAATGCGTTTAAAACTGCGGTTCACCCTTTTGCTGTGGTGGTCAATGAATATGCGCTAGTGGTTGGAATCGTGACAGTTAAAGATTTAATGAAAGGCTTTATGGGTGATTTAATCACGCACCAAAGTGAGGAGCTAATCATTGAGCGTGATGCTAACTCTTGGTTGGTCGATGGTTTAACACCTATTGTTGAATTAGCTAAGGTATTAGAAATTGATGAGTTTCCTGATCAAAACCATTATGAAACGGTCGCTGGGTATTTAATTTACACCATGAAGCATATTCCTAAACGTGCAGAATTTATTGTATTTTCAGGCTTTAAATTTGAAGTAGTGGATGTAGAAGGCATTCGTATTGAGCAGTTACTCGTCTCTAGAATAAATCCTGAGAGCGAGTAACAGTCGCTAAAATTATATAATTGATTAACGGCAGTCAATGTATTTGCATTGGCTGCCTTTTTTATGGAGGTCACTGATATAGTTTAACTATTGTTTGAGTTAATTTTGTGACAACTATAATCAATTGTAAAAATGTGTAAATGTTGCCCATTAGCTATTTTTAATTGTTGTACTATAGTTTAGAATGATCGTTCATTCTAAACTAAAAGGTATTTAACATGCAGCGTTCCCGCATCGCTTTTTTTGTATTTTCAGCCCTCGTTGGTTCTGTTGCTTTAAGTGGATGTGATCAGGTAGCTGAGCAACCTAAGGCTTCTGCTCCTGCAGCAACACCCGTTGGTGTTGTCACATTAAACAGCCAAGCAATTACACTTAAAAAAGAATTACCTGGTCGTGTAAGTGCGTTTCAAATTGCTGAAATTCGTCCTCAGGTAAGTGGAATTGTGCAATCACGCTTATTTGAAGAGGGGACTCAGGTTGAGAAAGGCCAAGCACTTTACCAAATTAATCCCGATATTTTTGAAGCCGAATTAGCAGCCAGCAGAGCGGCGGTTGCTCGCGCAGAAGCCAGTATAGCCAGTAGTAAATCTAAAGCGTCGCGTTACAAAGAATTATTAGCAATTAAAGCTGTAAGCCAGCAAGATTTTGACGAAGCCGATGCAGCTTCTAAGCAAGCCTCTGCAGAATTATTAACGGCACAAGCGCAATTAAAAAGCGCGCAAATCAACCTTGATTATAGCCATGTTTCTTCGCCAATTAGCGGCCAAATTAGTAAATCAAGCGTTACTGTAGGCGCATTAGTTAGCGCAGGTCAAACAAGTGCGCTGGCAACAGTTACACAGCTTGATCCTATTTATGTAGATTTAACCCAATCAAGTAATGAGTTAACTAAACTCAAAAGAGCGCTGGCATCAGGTGCTTTAGGTGTCGACTCTACAACACAAACCGATGTAGAACTAATAATGGAAGATGGCTCAGTATATCCTCATAAAGGTACATTACAGTTCTCTGAAGTAACGGTTGATCCAAGTACTGGGTCAGTGACTTTACGTGCTAAATTTCCAAACCCTGAAAAGCTATTACTACCAGGTATGTATGTGCGTGCTGAGGTGGTTGAAGGTGTTAAGTCAGACGCAATATTAGCTCCTCAACGTGGTGTGAGCCGTAATACCAAAGGTGAACCTACAGCTATGGTTGTTAGCAAAAACAACACCGTTGAAAGCCGTGTATTAAAAGTAGAGCGTACTTTAGGCGCTAATTGGTTGGTGAGCGAAGGCTTAGCCGATGGCGACCAATTGATTGTGGAAGGGCTACAAAAGATTCGCCCAGGAGCACCAGTTACGGCAACCGCTGCTCAGTCTTCTGCAAATAACAGCCAATAACGGAGAGTTTTATGTCACGATTTTTTATCGATAGGCCTATTTTTGCTTGGGTATTGGCAATTGTTGTTATGCTTGCGGGTATTATTGCCGTTAAAAGCCTACCCGTTGCCCAATATCCGTCTATTGCGCCACCAGCGATTACCATTACGGCTAACTACCCTGGTGCATCTGCACGTACTTTAGAAGACTCGGTGACTCAGGTTATTGAGCAAAAAATGAAAGGCTTAGATGGCTTGTTATATATGTCATCAACCTCACAGTCGAGCGGATCAGCAACACTGACGCTAACATTTGATGCCGAGACCGATCCAGACATTGCCCAAGTACAAGTGCAAAATAAGTTAGCGACCGCTACGCCATTATTGCCTGAAGAAGTACAGCGCCAAGGTGTGGTAGTGGCTAAATCATCATCAAGCTTTTTACTGGTTGTTGGTTTTGTGTCGCAAGATGGCAGTATGACTAATATTGATATTGGAGACTATGTATCGTCGAACGTGCAAGACATTGTGTCACGTGTAGATGGTGTGGGTGAAGTGGAGTTATTTGGCTCTCAATATGCAATGCGTATTTGGCTCGATCCGGCTAAATTACAAAACTATAAGCTAACCCCAAGCGATGTATCAGCAGCAATTAAAGCACAAAATGCACAGGTGTCAGCAGGTCAACTCGGTGGTATGCCGTCACTTGCTGGGCAGCAGCTTAATGCGACTGTAACTGCACAAAGTCGATTACAAACACCAGAGCAATTTAGAGATATTTTAGTAAAAACCAACAGCGATGGCTCGGCTGTTCGCCTGCAAGATGTTGCCGAAGTTGAACTGGGCGGTGAAAGCTACGGTGTGGTTGCTCGTTTTAATGGTAAACCAGCATCGGGACTCGGTGTAAAGTTAGCCAGTGGCGCTAATGCACTTGATACCGCGCAAGGAGTAAAGGATGCACTTGAAGAGCTTAAGCCTTTCTTCCCACAAGGGCTTGAAGCGGTTGTGCCTTATGACACGACTCCCTTTGTTGCACTTTCAATTGAAAAAGTAGTACATACTTTAATAGAAGCCGTAGTACTAGTGTTTGTTGTTATGTACTTATTTTTACAAAACTTTAGAGCAACTATTATCCCTACTATAGCCGTTCCTGTGGTACTGCTAGGTACGTTTGGCGTTCTATTTACCTTTGGGTATTCAATTAATACGCTCACTATGTTTGCGATGGTATTGGCCATAGGTTTGCTGGTAGATGATGCGATAGTGGTAGTTGAAAACGTAGAACGTTTAATGACTGAAGAAAAACTCTCTGCAGTCGAAGCAACTCGAAAGTCTATGGATGAAATTAAGGGCGCGCTTGTGGGTATTGCCATGGTGCTGTCGGCGGTATTTATCCCTATGGCATTTTTCAGTGGCTCTACAGGGGTTATTTACCGTCAGTTCTCTATAACGCTGGTAACAGCAATGGGGTTATCGGTATTAGTGGCGCTTATTTTAACACCTGCACTGTGTGCTACGTTATTAAAACCGAGTCATGTGCATACTGATGGTAGCTTTATAGGTCGTTTTTTCTCAGGCTTCAACCGTGGTTTTGATAAAACTAATAGAGGTGCACAAGGCTTTGTTGGGCGAATGATCAAGCACTCTAAACGTTATTTGCTTAGTTATGTTTTGATTGTCGGTGGTATGGTCACTATTTTTTCAAGCTTACCTACTGCTTTTTTACCGGACGAAGACCAAGGTATTTTGTTTAGCCAAGTAATGCTGCCAGCAGGTTCTACTACAGAGCAAACGCTTGAAGTGGTTAAAAAAGTAGAAAACCACTATTTAGAAGAACAGTCAGAAGCCGTTGCTTCAATCTTCACAGTTACCGGTTTTAGTTTTGCAGGCTCAGGACAAAACTCAGCCATTGGTTTTGTGAGCTTAAAGCACTGGGATGAGCGCCAACGTGACGACTTATCAGTTGGGGCGGTTGCAGGAAAAGGCATGGGCTATTTTTCAACGATAAAAGAGGCGCTTGTATTTGCATTCCCACCTCCGGCAATTATTGAACTTGGCACTGCCAACGGCTTTAATATGTTTTTACAAGACCGGGTTGGTTTAGGTCACGATGAGCTATTAAAGGCGCGTAATCAGTTATTGGGTATGGCTAGTCAAAGTCCAATACTGGCAGGTGTTCGTCCAAACGGGCAAGAAGATATGCCTGAATTACAACTGGATATTGATCTTGCAAAAGCAGAAGCCCTTGGTGTATCACAAGGTGATATTAACAGTACGCTTTCTACTGCTTGGGGTAGCAGTTATGTGAACGATTTTATCGACCGTGGCCGTGTTAAAAAGGTATATCTGCAAAGTAAGGCCGATGCGCGCATGGTGCCTGAAGATCTCAATAAATGGTATGTGCGAAATAAAAGCGGCGACATGGTGCCATTCTCAGCGTTTGCTAGTTCATATTGGTCATATGGTTCGCCTCGTTTAGAGCGCTATAACGGCTTTTCAGCTATGGAAATTCAAGGTAGTGCTGCGCCTGGTTACAGTACAGGTGAGGCTATGGATGAAATGGAGCGCTTAGTTAAGCAGTTACCTAATGGGATTTCCTCTGAATGGACTGGTATTTCATTCCAAGAACGTTCGAGTGGTGGTCAAGCGCCGCTTCTTTATGGTCTTTCACTATTATTTGTATTTTTGTGTTTAGCAGCACTTTATGAAAGTTGGTCTATCCCATTTGCAGTTATGATGATTGTACCTCTGGGTATATTGGGGGCTGTTGTGGCTGCTTTCTTAGGTAACTTATCAAATGATATTTACCTTCAAGTTGGCTTATTAACCACCATAGGGCTTGCCTCTAAAAATGCGATATTAATTGTTGAATTTGCCACCCATAAAATGGATGAAGGCTTAAGTTTGGTAGATTCAGCCATTGCAGCTGTACGACTTCGTTTACGTCCTATTTTAATGACCTCAATGGCATTTATCTGTGGTGTTTTACCGCTTGCAATAGCCTCGAGTGCAGGCTCTGGTGCTCAAAACGCCTTAGGTATTTCAATTATAGGCGGAACACTTGCTGCTTCATCACTGGTGGTAATTTTTGTACCGTTGTTTTTTGTTTTAGTACGTAGACTGTTTTCAGGTAAAGCTAAAACCACCTCGCAGGAGGAAGTTTAATGAGTGTAAGAACAATTAGTTTTAGTGCTTTAACTTTAGCCATTTTATCTGGATGTCAGTTAGCTCCTCAGCAAAAAACACTTAATTTACCTGTCCCTGATGCGTATGCATCAGAGGCAGGCAAAGGACAAGTTTCGTCACTAAAATGGCAGCAGTTTTTTAATGATGAAAAGCTCAAAGCACTGATATCATTAAGCCTCGAGCACAATAAAGACCTGCAAATAGCAGCACTTAATGTGCAACGAGTGCGTGGTTTATATCAGATAGAAGACTCAGCGCTATATCCTTCGCTTGATTTCAATGCATCAGGCAGTCGTCAGCGCTTGCCAGCTGATTTATCAGCAAGTGACCAGCCTCAAATTAGCTCCCAATACAGCGCAACTGTGGGCATGACCGCTTATGAGTTAGATTTATGGGGCAAAGTGCGTAATCAATCAGAGCAAGCATTACAAACGCTTTACTCTACGCAGCTTAGTGAATATAGCATGCAGGTATCGTTAATTTCTGAGCTGGCAAATGCGTGGCTTAATTATGCGACCGATCAGCAATTACTTGCTTTAGCTCAAGAGACGTTGTCATCGCAGCAAGCTTCTTTATCTTTAACGCAGAAAAGTGTTGATTTAGGTGCTGCCTCTGAAATTACTCTAGAGCAATTAAAAAGTACCGTAGCTACTGCAAAGGTTGATATTGCAAAGTATAAGCGTTTATTAAAACGTGATAAAAATGCGCTTGATTTATTAGTAGGTAATCCGGTTGGGCAGGACTTACTACCGACTAAAGAGTTGAACTCATTACTTGATTTACCCGCTGTTCCTGTCGGCCTTCCGTCTGATTTACTAACACAGCGTCCTGATATAAAAGCGGCCGAGCACCAATTATTTGCTGCAAATGCCAATATAGGGATTGCGCGGGCAGCGTTTTACCCAAGTATTAGTTTAACAGCCAATGCAGGAACAGCATCACGTGATTTAAGTAATTTATTTGATGCAGGATCAGGTACGTGGAGCTTTATGCCGTCGGTAAATTTGCCTATTTTTAATATGGGACGTAACCAAGCTAATTTAGATGTCGCTAATGCAGAGCAACAAGTTGCTGTAGCAACGTATCAGCAAAAAATTCAGCAAGCGTTTCGTGAAGTTGCTGACGTGCTTGCTGATAGAGAGGGTTACAATGCCCAATTAAGCGCACTTGAACAGCTACTACAAAGCCGAAAAATAACCTATGACTTGTCACAGGCGCGATACGATAAAGGGGTCGATAGCTTTTTACAAGTGCTCGACGCTCAGCGAACTTGGTATAGCGCAAAGCAACAACTGATCACCGGTCAACAAGCTTTGGTTGCAAGTCAAATTAATTTGTACAAAGCCGTTGGTGGTGGGTGGGAAGTAATTACCGATCAAAGTAATTAGCATGCATTAAACCGGTGAGTTATGGCTGGTTTATCTGTAGTAAAGTGATACCGTTTAACGTTTACCTCTTTATTATCAAGGGTAAACGTTAGACGTTTCGAGTCTAGTGACTCGATAATGGAGTTTCGAATGAATTCTAAAAATAAAAAACACCTTGATCCGGTGCAAGCACAAGCGCGTCGTGAACAGGTATTAACAGCGGCTGCTGATTGCTTTCATCGCAAAGGTTATCATGGCGCAGGTATGGCTGAAATAGCAAGAACAGCAGGTATGAGCGCAGGCCATATTTATAACTATTTTGATAGTAAAGAAGCAATAATCGAAAGTATTATTGAAAAAGATATGGAAGAAATGTTCTCCATATTTCAAGAGTTTGAAGATCAACCTGGTGATATTTTAACTGTGTTACTTGATGGTCTACATCATGGCGTACAGCGTCATATGGACACTGGGGCCTGCGTTATTGACCTAGATATGATGGCAGAGGCGAGTAGAAACAAAAAAGTTGCTTTACTACTACGCGAGGCTGACACGCAAGCACGTAACAGAATGCGGGATTTATTAGTCAGTGAAAGCAGTTTAATAAAATCACACTCAGAGCAAGAATTAGAGAGCCGTATTAATGTGATTTTTTCAGTGATGGCAGGATTGTTATTACGAAAAATGCTGTTTCCTGAGTTAACAGAAGAAACCGTGCTTATCGCACTGCGTCCAGCAATGAAAACATTACTTATGCCATTTGATAAAAATTAGAATAAGAATGAGCAGAGGAAAATTAGGCTAACCTTTTTGTGGGTTAGCCTAAATGTTATTCATTAATAACGCTCTATTGACCATTGCAGAGCGATTAGAGCAATCAAGATTGAACCTGAAGGCATTAACCACTTTTGATACCAATTATAGTTTCTTAGGTAAATAAGTATTGGTAAACTGAGACACAAAATACTCAGTTGACCCAATTCAACACCGAGGTTAAAAGCAATAATACTTAGCAGCTGGTAGTCTTCTGACAAGCCTAGTTCACCGAGGACACTTGCAAATCCCATCCCATGAAGTAACCCAAAACCAAAAGTAAGCCAGCCTAAACGTATTACGACGGGCCAAACATTATTAAGTGCTGCAAACAATACTGACACTGCAATTCCTAATTCTACCCAGCGACTATTTGGGGAGACAAGGTTCATAGCTGTGGCTGTAAGCGTAATAGAGTGTGCCAGTGTGAACGCGGTGACTATCCATGCAGTGTGTTTTATGATTTTTATTTTAGAGCTACTTCTTTGCCATGTTTTATCTCGTCTTACCAACACGCAAGTAAGTAACAATACAATTAAAAATAAAATATGGTCTATACCAATCCAAATATGTAACACGCCTTGGTAAACATATTGATTGAAGGTTTCTAGGTAGCTTGTTTGTTCAAAATTAAATGCTTGTTTTTGGTTATGATAGTCAAATACACGCGACACACCGTTGATGTTAACGATAGATTTATGGCTAGCATCGCGGTTAAAAAAAGCTGAGTATGTAAGTAAGGTTGTAGTGTTATTATCGCAATAAAAGCGAATAGGAATTTGCAAATAAGGTTGATTAAAGTGAGTATCGAGCTTAAACGGGCCTTCATTATTTAAAAGGCAGGCTTTTAAGTCTTGGGTAAAACTTATGTTTTGTTCAACAAATTGAGTAAGTGAGCTACGTTTTGCTTTTATTTCGGCCCATGTAATTTGCCCATCGTTGTTTAAATCAAGTGCTACTGCATGTTCCAAGTCAGCGATACTGATTTGCCAGTGACCAATATATTGCGTTTTATCTATATTGTTATTTAACACGATATAACTGGTACTTAACTGGTGTGCAAAGCCATTGTTTGTAAAAGCGAACAAACATAAAGCGAAAAAACATAGATAAGTTGATCTCATAGCTTACCTCGTGGCATTGCTTGTGCATCTTTAAGTAACTGCTGATCCATACTCATCTTTGCTTGTTGCCAATTAATGTTTGCCCAGTACAATGCTTTGTCGGGGTTTGGCTGAATATTAATGTAATATTTAGCTAGTTCACTGGCGTGGAAAGTATCTTGGCGAATTTCGCGTAAAGAGACTCTTTCAGCCATCATTTTTTGCCATTTTTGCCCGTGTGTTTTTAGATCTTTTTCTGCAATAGCTAGCCTAAGCAACAGCGCATCCTCTAAATTAGTATTATCGTCAACCAATGTGCTTAGGCTGTTAATAATATGCTCAGAGTTATTAAGTCTAAGCTGAATATCAGCCCATAAAACAACAAGGCTCACAGGCATATTCGATAATTTTATATGATTAATATGAGAGAGTGCTTTTGTATAGTGACCCATTCGGTAACTCATTTCACTTAACACATGCTTGGTTGCAAGATTTGTTTCTTTGTTATCAACTATTTTTAATAGCGATTGATAGCTTTGTTGAACATTTTTGTGTTGGCTTTGTATATCAAGCACACAGGTACTTGCAGTGAGGGTACTTACTAAACCAATTAAAGATATACAGTGTTTTGTTGCTGCTTCAAAACGCCCTTGCGTCATAAAAATATTTGCTAGTAGTAAATGGCTATTAACATGGTTAGGATCGTCATCTATTGCCTCTTTTGCAATATTTATGGCTTGCTCGAATAAATGTTCTTTTTGTAATATACGTGCATACAGATAGCTTACTTCTGAAGTGGGGTTTTCCTGATATAGCTTTACCAAATGTGTTTTAAGAGCCCCTTGTAACCGCTCAGATTGGCCTGAGAATTGACTGTTGTCGAGTAAGTTCTTTATCTCTTCAACAGAAAGAGATGCTTTTAATTTAGTGTTACTAGTTGCAATAACTGCATCATCCTTTGGTACAAAAGGTGCGCCTTGTAGAGTGAGCGGCATTAAAAAGACAGCGATAAAAGTGAATGGCAAATATAAAGGTAAGTGCATTATTTTCTCCTAAAAGTTAGCCTTCCTTGGCTAGTCCGTTGATTGATTAATTTCCGTTTGCTGAAATCAGATCACCAACATCAGTATCTGTATTGGTAAATACTTTACCATTCACAGACAATGGCTCAGCCGTAGGCTGTTGATTTAAAGCATCCGTGGCAAACTGTGCAAATTCAACTTGCAACGCTTCAATAGTGATGCTCACAGTGGCGTTTACTTGTGAACTTATGCCATCGCTTACGCCAAACATAAAGCTGTCTGTACCTGTTGTCTCTTTATTAGGGGTGTAAGTAAAACTACCATCGCTATTTACTTCAACAACACCTAACGCAGGCTCACTTGATAGTGAGTAACTTAATGTGTCGCCATCTATATCAGTGGCTCTGAGCATATCAGAGATACTGACCTCTGTTTGAGTGGTGAGTATTACATCACTTGCTGAGGGCGCAGAGTTGGTTATAGTTGGTGATTTATTTTTGTCGTCATCGTTACTGCATGCTGCCATAATCAGGCTTACAGATAGTATACAGACATGACGTAATAAATTTAGATTATGCATTAGCTCACTCCTTATTTAGAGCCTGCAAGCGGCGTTGCAAGGTATGGGAATGTGGCATTCATCATTGATGAATTAACAGGTGCGCCATCAGTAAATGGCACAGTGCCTACGTTTGCATCTTCTGGAGTACACAGCCCTAAATCAGCATCTGTACCTGCAACGGGGATAGGGTGGCACAAACGCCCCATTACAACTCGTAGTGCAATATCTACAACATCATCACCAGGGCGTCGTCCATTCGGGAAACCAGCTAAGTCGTCACCTGCAACGCCAAATGCTGATTGGTCGGCCTGCGCAGTCGCTGCAATAGCGGTATTTAGACGCAGCATTTCTGAAGGTGTTACCGTTGCTTGTTGGTTTACCCCTGCAAAGCCTGTCAAAAATGCAGTAATTAAATCTGTGCGTGGAAAATTAGTGGGCGCAAGAGTCTCTAGGCTAGCACCTAGTGTTGTATTAACCGCATCTTTAAATAAGATATTCAGAAGCTCGGGTAAAGAGGGGTGTGATACATAATCTAAAAATTGTCCATCGTCTTTAGGGTGAGATGTTGAGAATGTATCTTTATCTTTAATGCCAATTACAAGCTCATTGACTAGCGGGTTACCTAATCGAGAAACCTGAGTCAATGCCCCTCCATTAACCGCATTATTTGCAAATTTTGCATTAGGGTTAAGCACGCGAGCTTGAGGTAAACTAGCTGTTGTCCACGAACCAATGACTTGATTACCTTCGCCTACAATGCAGGCTTTTGGTACTTCAATAGCTATTGACGTAACATTTTTGTCTGCGAGATCATCATTATCGGCTGATTGGGTTATACCGCCTGGGAAACCTCCACCATCGGCTGCCCCTGGCGAGCTGTCACCTTCAACTGGAACATAATTAACTAAATCAAAAGTTTTACCTAAGTTAACTACAAATGGGTCTTTACGTTGACCGACAAAAACTCTCGCCATGCCTTCACAGTCGGGTATGGCAACTTGATAGACAAACTGATCAGCATAGGCTTGATATTCTGTCATCGATCCAAAGGTTTTATTACCTACATAATCAAGTGGTTTAGAGAACGAGCTAGAGTTTGTAGTGGTATTATTTAGGGTTGTGGTAGTGCCAGTTCGTTGTGGTCCGCTGATCATGGTCATACTGTAGGACTCGCTAAAGTTTACAGCAGCGTCATTACCTGCAGAGATGCCGCCAACATTTTTAAGAGGTACTGAAACGGTCCGCTGATTACCCTCTGGTCCTACAGTCAGTTGTACCCCTTGATTATCATTTGGCAGCATACTTTCAAAGTTAAACGCAAATGTAATATCTTCTATAGCATCTCCATCATTGTCAATGTGGATGCTATAAGTAGCATCAGGGTCCATTGCAAAGTAATTTGGGCCACCATAAGCATCCTGTAAAGGAATGTAGTTTGCGATGAGGGTTACGTAATCGCCTCGGCCTTGCTCATAACTATTAAATATATAAAAATCGGTAGAGTCTAAAGTTGGGAAGCGGCTTATATTTGGTGCTTCTCTATGGCTAGATGCTTCACTTGGTGCACTTATAAATGTACTGCATACCATTACTGCAAGTATTGATGGAGTAAAAGCTTTCATGACTTTGTCCTTTAGTTTTGTTTGAAGTCATAGCTAATAACGGACAGGATAGTTAAGTGGATGCAAAAAAGTTAAAAGTATTTATTTTTTGTTACTTTTTATGCTGATCGCTTGAAGTAAAGCGACCAGCATCAGTTTATAAAAGTACTAATTCTGTGGTGTATAGTATCTCAGTAGGTAAACCATTCGGTGAACCGCCAACGGGTTCTAAACTAACCGCTAATAATGTTATGTCGGTTGCTTTAAATAGTTTACTTTTGAGAATAGTTTTATCGCCATTTTTGGGTAATAAACCAAGGGAGACAGGGGTATCTTGCCCTTTAAGTATCATCCACAGTTCGTAGTCTCTATCTGTTCGCGCTATTAGTTGGTTACTCGCTTTAATAGAGAGCTTATGGTTACTTACATTTATAAACCACAACGGTTGCTCAGTTTGATTTTTTACTAAAGCTATTTGTTGTGTCTGCTTACTGTTGGTAGTAGGTTGAGTAACTAAAACAGCTAAAATAATACATGCGGCGGTCGCTAAAAATGACCATGCACGCCAAATAGAAGGTTTTATTATTAGCTGTGATTTTTCTAATTGTGGTTTATTTTCGATACGCCGCATTATCTCATGCCATGTGGCATCTGATGGTGTTTGTGGGCTAATAGCACTCGCTAGGTTATTAAGGTTTTGCTCCCATATATTGGTCGCTTCTCTCGCTTTATTTGAAACTAGCATGAGTCGCTGAAAACGTTTACGCGCCAAGCCTGTTAATGTGCCAAGTACATACTCTGCAGCAAGCGAGTTAAGTAATTCTGGTTTGTTATAGTTCATATTGTTAAACACCTTTGTAACTGTACTAAACCTCTGCGAATCCAGCTCTTAACTGTTCCTAATGGTGTGTCAATATGATTCACGAGTTCTCTATGGCTTAACCCTTTGTAGTAGGCAAGGTGGATAGCATGCTTTTGTTGTGGTTCTAGTTGTTCGATACAGTCGACTAATTTAGTGTTTTCATCATAATTGACATCAACGATGTGAGTATCTTGTTGATTCTCAGCTAAGGGTTCTTCCTTACGGACTTTATAATACCTGAGTAGATCAAGACTTCTGTAGCGAATAATACTAATCATCCAGCTTATTACAGTTCCTTTGGAGGCGTTATACTCAGACGCATTATGCCAAACTTTAATAAAGGCATCTTGTAGTGCTTCTTCAGCA
This sequence comes from Pseudoalteromonas sp. 2CM39R, assembly GCF_023161845.1. NCBI lineage: Bacteria > Pseudomonadati > Pseudomonadota > Gammaproteobacteria > Alteromonadales > Pseudoalteromonadaceae > Pseudoalteromonas > Pseudoalteromonas sp. 2CM39R. Next base: position 360,380 of record NZ_JALNTM010000003.1, on the reverse strand, counting down.
TGAGCTCTGTTAGACAACATATTAAAACTAATTGCAAAGAGTTTGCCGCTCGTTTTCTGATATAAACGTGAAAAAGCATGTTTGTCTCCTTGTGCTGTTGCACACAGCAAAGAAAGTAATTCGTTATTTTCCATAATTATCCTATTTTTTATTATTAGTATTAGAACGAGTAAACACGATATTTAGATGCAAAAAGTTGAAAATTAAAATTTATCAAAATTTTTTATATAGATAGCAATCAAAGAGCATAGTATGCTTTTATCATACTGTGAATAATTTATTCGATGAGATGTAAAAACTGCATACCATGTTAATCTTTCTTATGTTGATTTAACTTAGAACTATCGATACAGAGCAGGTAGCTAGCTAAGTTACTACCTAAGTTTACTATGGCATAATGATTGCTGGATATGATGATCATTTAAAAGTGTAACACCAATAAAAAGGAAAAATTATGTGGGCTGCAGTAAGTTATCTTGTAACAGCATTGGTATTTATAGTATTGGGATTAACGGTTAACTCCATTTACTTTGCAGTTGTGTTTTTTTGGACCGCACTTTCGCTACTATTAGTCAGCGGCGCTTATTTTTTCAACGCAGGGAAAGTATTTAGAAAACGCGAAAATGGCGTTATCCCTTTTTACATTCGCTGGGCCTTTGTGCCTTTTTTATTAGGTGCGCAAATTTATAATGCATGGTCACGTAAGCGTGACAAAGTACCGCCTATTCAGCAAATAAATGATAACCTATTTTTAGCATGTCGTTTATTCCCCTCTGATATAGACACATTGAAAGAAAATGGCATTACCGCTATTTTGGACGTTACCTGTGAATTTGATGGCCTTGAATGGACATCTACGCAAGAAAATATCGATTATTTAAATATTCCTGTTCTTGATCACAGTGTGCCTACACACTCACAGTTAAACCAAGCCATTAACTGGATACATCATCATATTAAAAAAGACCGTCGTGTTGTGGTGCATTGTGCATTAGGGCGTGGACGCTCGGTGTTTGTTATGGCGGCATATTTATTGAGTCAAAATAAAGATGCGGATGTGCATGATATTCTTGCACAAATAAAAGAAACACGTGAAACTGCGAACCTTAACAAACGCCAATTACGCCATTTAGTTAAGCGCCACCGTAAGGGGGAGCTACTGATAAAAAACAAAGCGTACTTAATTGCTAATCCGGTTTCAGGCACTAAGTTGTGGTCTGAAAAAGAGCATTTAATTGTTGCGCGTTTATCTGCGTATTACGATTTAACCATTTTAAAAACTACGCCAGAACAAAATGGCATTACATTGGCTAAACAGGCTATAGAAAGCCACCCCGATATTATTATTGCTTGTGGTGGCGATGGAACTGTAACTGAGGTTGCCAGTGTGTTGGTAGGTACGTCTTGTCGATTAGGAATAATACCACTGGGCACAGCAAATGCACTCGCTCATGTATTAATGGGGATAAAATCTAAATTTATTCCTGTTGAGCAAGCATGTGATTTAATCATTGATGGTCAAGCTAACCTTATTGATACCGCGTATTGTAATGATGAGCTGATGCTATTATTAATTGGTATTGGTTTTGAGCATGCAATGATTGAAAAAGCGGATCGAGAGTCTAAAAATAAATCAGGTCAACTTGCTTATTTAAATGGTTTTTTACACTCATTTGGCGAAAATAAAGCGCAACAGCTAATAGTTAAATTAGATGATAATGAGCCTGAGACTATTAATACAAATAGTTTTATTGTGGCAAATGCTGCCCCATTCACTACGTTATTAGCGCAAGGGGGCGGGCAACCCGACCACCGCGATGGGTTGTTGGATGTAAATTGGCTAACGCCAAACAAAGATAATGAAACCACGGTATTAAGTATTGCTGAGCTGATGTTTAGCAGTATTACGCAAACGCATCTTGCTATTAACTCGCATTATACCAATGCAAAACGTGTAGAAATAAGCGCAGATGAAACGCTAAATTACGTGATTGATGGCGAGGTTAAATCTGCAGATAAAGTGGTGGTGAGAATTCACCCAGCGTCGTTAAATGTAATATGCCAAGAGCAAACACCTGATTAGAAAGGCGTATGTATTACGCCATTGTTATTTTATGAGCCTTTTATTTTTTAATAGAAGGCCATACAAAACCTGATGTATCAGGTTGTGAGGATTCTGACTGCTTAGTCGGTTTATTTCTAGGCTTACGTAACGGCTTGTTATTAATGGTATGGATATAAAGCGCTTCTACTTTATCTCTTGCCCAAGGCGTTTTACGTAAAAATTTTAAGCTTGATTTTATACTTGGCGAATCTGTAAAACATTTGATATTTACTTGCTCGCCCATTGCTTTGAAGCCTAAACGTTGTTCTAGTTCAACAAGAATTTGCTCTAAAGTTACCCCATGAAGCGGGTTTTTTGGTTGATTATTCATAGTCACACTGCTTTTTTAAACTGCATGTATTGTAGCGTATCCCACCGCATCTTAATAGTTTAGAGATGGCTGACAAATCCCAGATTGTTAATCTTGATTAATTTACAGTAATAGTAGAGGGCTTCTTAGGATAAATAAGGTTACCTTGTTTATCGAGCTTTAGCCAAATTAACTGACTGTTGTTATGTTGGGGGTATTTAGCAGCACAAATAAGGGTAACAGAATGAACTTGCAGTATGGCACCTTCGCTATAGCGTTTATTATCATACCAGCACTCAGTATTAGTGTTTATAAGCTGGGTAGCATCAACAATAGGAAGCGTTTGTATTGTGTTAGCGTAGCTTAAAGCTGAAAAACACAAGCATAAAACAGCAATAATAAAAGTAAAATAATAACGCATGAATAACCTCAAGGTGTTTAAAATAACTACACTTAGCAAAAAAACATGCTAGGGTAAGTAAGACAACTTCAGTAAAACACAGAACAATAAAAAGGTGAACACATATGCTATTTAATCAAACGATGATTGACGAATTTACACTACTTGCCAAATTCCCACGCGAAAGCAAAATGCAGGGCATTAAACTCCATTCAGATGCTGAACCCGCTTTACTGAGCGCAGCACAACGTTTGTTTGATAAAGGCGTTATTGATAGCCCAGATGGCGGTTATTTAACTGATCTGGGCTTAGACTTAATTGAGCACGTCACTGTAATACACAGTGCGTTAAAAAGTTAGTTTGCGTCGGGTTGATTTTCTGGGGCTGCATCAATAAAGGCGGTCAACTCATTACAACGCTGATAAACGGCTGCTATTTTAGGGTAGGCAGCCATATCTACTTTAAAGCGAATGGCATTAAATACCTGTGGCACTAAACATACATCAGCTAAGCTTGGCGAGTCGCCTGCGCAAAATGTATTTTTGCTATCAAGCATGCGTTCTATTTTATCAAAACCAACTTCAACCCAGTGTCGGTACCACTTATTTTTTGCTTCATCATCAACATTAAGTTCACTACTTAAATATTTAAGCACTCGCAAATTATCAATAGGATGGATATCACAGGCAATTGCATAACTTAAATTGCGAATGTGTGCTTTTTGCCAAGCATTACCTTGCAGTAATGGTGTTTCAGGGTATTGCTCTTCAAGGTACTCTAAAATTGCTAGAGATTGACCTAATACGCCGTCTTCTGTTTCTAAAGCCGGTAACAGCCCTTGAGGGTTTTTCTGTAAGTAATCTGTGCTTTGTTGTTCTGATTTTAATAAGTTAACAGGTACCAATTGATGATCAATATTTTTTAGATTTAATGCGATTCGAACACGATACGCTGCAGATGAGCGAAAATAAGTATAAAGCTTCATAATCTTATTATCCTTGATTGCCATTAAAGTGTTTTTTGATTGTGCGCCAGCAATCAGTGTAATTAGCTTGACGCTCTTTACCTTCTAATGCGTATTTAGTCGGCGATATTACATAACGTGACTCAAACATAAACGCCAACGTATTATCGTAGCGTTGTGGCTCTAAATCGGCGTTTGACGCTTTTTCAAATACGTCTGCTTCAGGACCATGCGGCGACATACAGTTATGTAAGCTCATGCCACCTGGCACAAAGCCATGCTCTTTTGCATCATATACCCCTTCTATTAAGCCCATAAACTCACTCATAATATTACGGTGATAGTAAGGCGGGCGGAAAGTGTTTTCAGCCACCATCCAACGCGGTGGGAAAATAGCAAAATCGATATTCGCAACGCCCTCAGTACCCGATGGTGAAGTGAGTACGGTAAAGATTGAAGGGTCGGGGTGATCAAAGCTAACGGTATTCATGACATTAAAGCGAGCTAAGTCGTATTTATAAGGCGCACTATTGCCTGTCCAAGCAACAACATCCAGAGGAGAATGACCAATATCACAACGAAACATATTGCCATTAAATTTAGCAATCAGTTCAAAATCACCCTCAATATCTTCAAAAGCCGCTACTGGATAGTGAAAGTCACGATCATTCGCATAACCGTTGGCACCCACAGGGCCGCGCTCAGCAAGGACATAGGCATGGCCGTAGTTTTCACAAATATAGCCACGGGCAGTGTCGGTTAGTAACATTACTTGAAATTTAATACCACGCGGAATAACGGCAATTTCGCCGGCTTTAATAGTTAAATGCCCAAGTTCTGTTTTAAGTAGTAGTTCACCTTGTTGCGGTACAAATAACATTTCTCCATCGGCATTATAAAAAAAGCGCTTGTCCATGGATTTATTGGCGACATACACATGAATACCAATACCGGCTTGCCCATTCGCGCTGCCATTGGCAGCCATAGTGATTAAGCCATCGATAAAGTCAGTGGGTTCTGCTGGTATATCAATTGGATCCCAGCGGAGCATAGTTGGTGGAGTCGGTACTTCGGTAATGGGAGCGGTTCTAATTAAGCCATTGTCTATGGCTGTATAATCGCCTTGCACAACCGATGGGCGAATACGATACATCCAAGTGCGGCGGTTATCAGAGCGCGGAGCGGTAAATGCAGTGGTACTGAATTGCTCCGCGTATAAATCATATTTTACTTTTTGCGGACTGAATTGCCCAATCGGTAATGCACCAGGCAGCGCTTCGGTTTCAAATTCATTGCCAAAGCCGGTCATGTAGTTTAATCGTGTCGCCATTACAGACTCCTGTGAAAGTGGGGGAGTGTTATGTTTTTGTTATTTACGCTAAGATACTCTCAAGTGAGACTAATATCAAATACACTGCTTATGACCGTTGTAAATAAAAGTGAACAGATAAAAGTCGTATGTAAATAAATAAGTGATTCAATATGAAAATAGATTTAACGACATTTTTACCCTATCAAATAACACACTTAGCAACACAGGTAAGTAATGATTTTTCGAGTATTTATAAAAAAGAGTTTGATTTAACTATTCCTCAGTGGCGAATAATGGCTAATTTAGCGCAATCAGGCCAAAGCACAGCAAAACAGTTATGTATTCAAGCAGATATGGATAAGTCGACAGTATCAAGGGCAGTAAAAACGCTAATAGATGAAGGGCTTATTTATAGTGAGTTAAATAAGTATGATAAGCGCGCTGCATTTTTAATGTTAACTGATAAGGGCATGGCTTTGTATGAAAAAATAACGCCACAGGCATTGCAGTGGGAGCGTGCATTATTAAGCTGCTTGTCGGATGATGAACAAAGCCAGTTAATCGCTATTTTTGAAAAATTAAAAAATAAATTACAGGCATAAAAAAGCCCACAAAGTGGGCTTTTAAATAGACTAATTTAATTAATCAAATTAGAACGTGTAACGAACACCTACACGCATTTCCCATAAAGAGGCATCGCGTTGAACAGATTGCTCAGCACTACGTGCACTGAAGTCTGAGTAGACGTATTGACCTTGATCATTCGTTTTAACTTTAAGCATTCTATTACCTACGAATGAGCCTTTTCTTAATACACCCCAGTCATCGTTTAACATATTAGTTAAGTTATCGATTACGAAGAATGCTTCACCTTTATGGCCGTCCATAAAGCCTGGTAACTCTTGAGTAATTTTAAAGTTAAATTTAACGAACCAATCAGAGTTCTGTTGGTTACGACCTGCGATTTCACCACGCTTAAGACCTTCAGATGCGATAAAGTCGTTAAACTCGTTGATTTCATCAGCACTCATGTCGTAGATCACATTAGGATCGTTTTCAAGCGGTACATATAGCAATTGACGCGAGCGATTAGAGTTTGCGTCACCAAATGCACTATCGCTTCCGTTAAATGTGAAGCTATAAGGTAAACCTTTGTATGCTTCACCAAATAGGTTGAAGCGAGTGTTATAACCATCAAAGAACTCGTGCTTATAACCTAGGTTTAATGTAAAGCGATGTGGGATTTCGTAATCAGAAGATGCCACGCCAGGGTTACCCGGGTTTGATGTTGCTAGGTTACCGTAGTTTGAGCTGGCTACAGAACTAGTCATTGGGTTTACATCATCAGCATCAGTGTAAGCGTAAGAGAACTGCATACTTACGCCGTTATCGAATGCTTTGCTTACTGCTGCTGAAATAATTGATGATGAACCGCTATCACCGTTAACATTAGTCAATAATAGCTCGCCATCACGACCTTCAATTGATTCATACAATGGACGACCGTCAAAACTTACTTCACCAGTAGGGCGAAGTGCGATATCTCGTAATGTAGCTGCATCGCGCTTATCAGTGTAAAGGTAATCTAGAGCAATTACATAATCGTTTTCAGTAGTGTAGGTTGCACCAATCGAATATTTCCATTCTGATGGAATTTCAAAGTTAGGATCTACTGCATTTGTTGTAGCATCACCTGAACCAATTTCAGTATTCGCTACTTTATCAAACATATCTTGTGGAACTTCATAACCTGGCGTACCACCGTTTACATTCGGTGTATCAAATAAATCTACAAATGTTTTAGCATCGTCACCAGTACCTACTACGTAAGAGTTACTGATATCGCCAATTCTAGCTCCGATATTTGTGATGCCATCATTTGAATATGAGTTAGACAACCATACATTTGGGTTACCGCCTGAGAACAAGCCAACACCTGCACGCACTTCTAGTGCATCGGTTGCATACCACTCAAAACCTACACGTGGTTGAATTAAATCAATACCGTCAAACGTTGACTGGTTACTAAAACCGTAGCGATCAGTATAGTTTTGGTTTAATGCTGGTTTGTCATCGCTTGAATAACTATCATAACGAAGACCAAATGTTAATGATGCATCGATATCTGAAAAGCTGTATTCATCTTGTACATAGAATGTATTTTGTGAGTAAGCGAAGTTAGCAGCTGCATCTGTTGGATCATTTGTGCCTGCTGCATTATTGTAATACACAGCACTTGCTATACCTTGCTTGTAATCATCGATAGATGCAAAACGCCACTCACCCTCAGTATGCTGTACGAATTGGTTAAATACTTCTAACTTTTCATACTCAAAACCAGCAGTAATCGTGTGTTGATCAAGGTAGTAAGTACCTGAGAACTTAGCTGTTGTGGTGTCGTAGTTTAAATCATTTGATTGACGAGAGTCATCAGGACCTACGTAAACAGTGGCAGCTTTAGTATTGATTTGGAACTCACCAAAGCTGCTTGCCGCGTCTAAAGATTCAACACGAGCGTCAAGCTCTGATTTACCTAAGCGAACTTCAGTTGAGAAATCATCATTCCAATCAGAGTAAAGTGATGCAACAATTGAAGTAAACTCAGCACCTTGCTCATAAAAGTGGCTGTTAAATGCAAGCTCATCACCATCAGCATCAGATTGCGATAAAGTAAAGCCATCATTGTAGTTATAAATTAGGTTAGCACGGTGATCATCGTTGATGTTCCAATCTAATTTTACTAAGATTTTTTCATCTTCTACTGGTGAGCTTGCTGGTGTAGCACCGGCTTCGTAACCGTAAACATCACGTGTAATCTGTCTAATTTCATCAATTTCTGCAGAAGACACTAAAGATGAATAGTTAAACTGTTTAACACCTTCAAGTTTTTCGTAAGAGGTGAATAAGAAAAGCGTATCATTGATTAGTGGTAAGCCAACGTTGAAACCATAACGCTTTTCACTGAAGTCACCGTTATCAACGTCATTACCTTCAATCTTATCGCCTTTCATTGAATCGTTAGTGTAATCGTAGAATACACCACCGTGAATGTCGTTGCCGCCAGATTTGGTAACTGCATTGATGTTACATGATGTAAAACCACCATATTGAACATCAAATGGTGCTAATTCTACTGCTACTTGCTCGATTGAATCAAAAGAGAATGGAGCGCGAATTGTAGGGTAACCGTTTGAGCTTAAGCCAAAGTTATCGTTCATGCGAACGCCATCAAGGGTTAAGCTGTTAAAGCGTGGGTTACCACCACCACAGTTGATTGAACCACGGCTATCATCGATAGCAACACGAGGGTCAATACGAATAATATCTTTTAAATCACGGTTAATAGCTGGTTGATTTTCAAGATCGCTTAACGTAAATGTTGAAGCAGGACCCGTACCACCAGACATAGTGCTGATAGGGCGACCTGTAACAACAATTTGCTCAATATCTGAGATATTTTCAAGTGAAGTATTAACAGGGTAGTCGCTACCAATGTTCAAAATAATATTATTGAACTCTTGGTCAGCGTAGATGTCTGAGTCTACGATTACTTTGTAAGGGCCGCCAACACGAAGACCTTTAGCAGTAAAGTAACCAGCGTCATTTACTTGCGTTGTTTTAACAGAGCCAGAAGGCACATGTAAAATTTTTACTTTAGTGCCGGCAGCAGGGTTACCGTTAGGGCCCATAATCTGCCCTTTAATTGCAGAAGTTGTTTCGTTTGCAATTGCAGCACCACTCACACCAACACATGCTGCTATAGCAAGTGATAGAGCTGTTTTGCGAAGTTGAATTTTCATTTTATTTTCCCGTGTAGTTAAATAAACTTTTAATAGCTTTTTTATTTTAATTTTGGACTAAGCGACCGCAAAATACACTTAATCCAAAATACTTACATAGTGTACCTTATTTGTTTGTTACAAATAAAATACAACTGTAATTTTTTTATTATAAAACACTTTATTTTTGAAATTTAGCATTTTATCTATGTTTCAATATTTTACCGTGCAGATAGTAAGTAGTTTTTATGACAAACAGATGAAAAATTATTTTTTCCATAAAAAAAGCCATTACATGCATGTAATGGCTTTTTTAATTTTATGAGCTTTTGATGTGCAAGTTATAGGTTAAAACTTATAGCTAACACCGATTTTAGCTTGCCAAGCTGATGAGCTAGTTTGATATTGGCTATAGTTACGAACATCAGCGCCATTAAATCTGCTATCAATTATATAACGACCTTGATCGTCTAAGCCGCCAAAGTCGTAAACTGCTTGGTCAGAGAAACCTAAGCGCTTTTCTACGCCCCAGTCACTGTTTAATAAGTTGGCAAAGTTATCAATCATAAAGTAAACCTCACCGCTATGACCTTTTGCAAAACCTGGGATCTCTTGTTTAACGCTAATATCCATAGTGGTAACCCATGGTTGCGTGCCTGAGTTACGGCCTAAGATTTGACCTCGCTCAGAAATACCCGCTCTATTAAGTAGTGTCTCAAGTTCACTCCATGATAGCCCTGATTCATCCCAGTTTACGTTTGCATCATCTGCACCAGTTGGAATATACGCTAAATAAGCTGAGCTTGAATAAAAGTCACGCGTATCACCTAAGTCACTATCTTGATACATACCCATAGTATAGCTAAATGGACGACCAGAGCGACGTTCAAAATACACATTAAATCTTGTGGCATAGCCACTGAAGAACTCAGTGTTATACGCTAAATTAACTTTAAAGCTATGCTCTACTTCATATGCACCACGGGCAGCAAAGTCTTCATTTCGGCTCTTAGTGATATTGTACTGATAGTTGCTTTGTGCACGTGATGAAGAACCTGAAGACGCTTCTGTTACATCTTGATGTGCATAGCTTGCTGAAATATAAAGGCCATTTTCCCACTCTTTAGCAAGTGCTGTTGAAATAATAACAGAACGACCATCATCAGTTGAGTTAGTCATTGCGATATCAAAGTTATCAGCTAAGTCACCGCTGTAAATACTTTCATAGATAATACGTTCGCCGTCTGCCGCTACACCTACAGGTTTAATGGCGGTGTTATGCCACACAGCTTCGTTTTCTTTTTTGTGATAAGCAATTTCTGCTTGCCATTTAAAGCCTTCACCTAATAACTCAGAATCAAAGTCGTACTCAAAACCAAGTTGTGCACGGATGCTTGACGGTAGTTCAAAATTTGGGTCAACATAGTTTGTGCTACCTGCACCTTGAACTAAAGAGCCTTTTATGGCATCTGGTACTTGAGTGATATCAGCTTGATTATTAGCATAATAATCGTTAATAGCACTTTGAGGTGCATCTACAAAAGTAATGCCATCGTTTTGGAATGAGTTATTGTACCAAACGTTAGGGATACCACCTTGGAAACGACCTACACCACCGTTAACTGTTAATGCTTCTGTAGCGAAATACTTAAAGCCAATACGCGGTAGAATAATATCTAACCCATCGAGGTTTTCTTGATTGCTAAAGCCATAGGTGTTTAAAAAGTTTTCGTTGAGTGTTGGTTTATCATCAGAAGATAAACGCTCATAACGAACACCTGCTGTTACTTCTAAATCATCACCAACATAAAAAGTATCTTCAATGTAAAGTGCTAATTGATTACGGGTTGCGTCGTAAGCGGTGTCATTAGGGTTATTTGTAAAGGCATTGCTGTAGCTAAAATCGTACTTTCCTTTGTAGTTACCTACTTCACGATTTTCGAAACCATTAAAGTTATCAAATTCCCATGAACCGAGTGAGTTAGCTGCAAAAAGGTTGTATAAGTTTAACGACTCATATTGCATACCAAAGTTAATTTCATGCTCGTCCATTAAATAAGTGGCATCAAGAGAAAGTGTTAAATTTTCTGTTGCTGAGCTATTTGCATGGCGAAACTCATCGGTACCAAAGTTATAAGAAGGTCCGCGGAAGTATTCTTCAACTTTAACGCTACCAATATCAGAATTTGTTAAACTTCTCGATGATACATCTTTGTATGCAATACCGATTTCAGTTGAAAAGTCTTCGTTCCAATCTGAATATAGCTTAGTAGCAAAGTTATTAAACTTGGTTGCGTAGGTATAACGACTTGATGCAAACTGAACTGATGTGCCACCAGTACCAAAGTTTGTTTCATCTTTGTCATCTTGCCACTGATAGGTAAAATCTAAGCGATGATCATCAGCAATGTTCCAGCTTAATTTTACAAGTAATGTTTCGTTGGTGTCTTTAGGGTCGCCTCCAAGAGAGTCTGTTAAGCCGTATTCGTTATTTAGAATATTAAGGAAACGGTTATAGCTTTCTTCACTCACATCGTATTCGTTGGTTGCGCCTGAACCTTCAAAACCATAATCTAAATCTAGTTCGCTTGACCATTTATTGTAGTTAACAAAGTAAAATAAGGTATCGTCTATAAGTGGGCCGCCAACATTAAAACCGTAGCGTTTTTCAGTTTGGTTAGGTTCTACTTGTTCAACAATGTATGTGCGGTGACCATCGTCATCTAAAACAGGGCGGTTATCAGCAAACACTTGAGATATGCTGTCTACATCGCCAGCAATATCTGGTGTTGATGTTTCGTAAAAACCAGAAAACTTAAGTTCGTTAGTACCTGACTTAGTTACCGCGTTAATAGTACCACCACCAAAGTTGCCTTTAGAGGCTGAAAATGGAGAAACATCAACAGAGATCTGCTCAATCGCATCAAGGGCTACAGGGGGCTGCGAAGTAGGGTAGCCGCCGTAACTTAAACCAAAGTCGTCATTTTGGCCAATACCATCTACAGTTAAACCATTTGTACGTGGGTTGCTACCGGCAAAGGTTAGCTCGCCGCTACCATTAATACTAGCAAGTGGGTTTAAACGTGCGATGTCTTTAATGTCACGATTAAAGCTAGGCATGTTGTTGATGGTATCTTCACCAAACGTGCTGCTAGAACCACCCGATTGTTGGACAATTTTATAACCAGACACTTCAATTTTTTCAATATTGAGTGGTGCTAATTGCGACGTTAATCGGTAAGTTTCGCCAAGGTTTAAAAAGATGTTTTCAACGGTGGTATCGTTAAACGTATCAGAGTCGATGATCACTGTATATGGTCCACCAACACGTAAACCATTGGCTATAAAAGTACCACTTTCATTGGTGGTTAGCTCACTGATTGTGCCGGTAGGCTGATGAACGACCTTAATTTTAACGTTTGCAGCGCTCGCACCTGAAGGTGTGGTTATTTTACCACGCATTGCAGACGAGGTGTCAGCAGCCATAGCGCTTGTTGAAACTCCTAGAGCAAGAATTACTGCTCCAGTTAATTTCGAAAGGCGAAGCTTAGTCATAATGTTGATTTCCCATTTAGATGATTTAAGTTAGAAACTGAATTTATTTTTTGATTTGCTGTGTTAAAGCCATTTTTGATTTCTTGTTAGTAGGATCAAATAATGTATTTAACAATCCAGCTAAGCGAATACCAGCTTGTTGTAAGCGGGTTTTCACAATAGGGGTGTTAGTGAAAATATAGTCGTAGCTAATATTCTCATCTGTTGATTTGTATATTTGTAAAGCAAGGTTGTGTGACTCTTCAAGCCAACTTGTTGGCGTACTGTGTAAATACTCGCTAATTAGTTCGCTGTTGTTGGTATTTATAAATTGAGCATATTCAGTAAAAGATAAATTTTCATTTTCTACTAGCTTAGTATCCCACAAGCTATGAAGATTGGTTTGTTGGTTGAAGAAAGAAACCTTAATGCGATTACCGCCTCTATCTTCAGCCCTACCTGCATGAAATGGTTGATGGCTGTCGCCGACTAAGTGCACTAAAAAACGTAAACTAAACTGCTTGGCTGCAAGGCTTGCTTTGTCATCCTTCAATACTTTAATTGAATAGTGAATGCCTTCTAATATGTTTGTTACTGATTCTTTATGTTCAGTGTGTTCGTGGTTAAAGCTGAATTTTGCATCGTCATCTGCGTTAATATAGTGCCAGCATGATGATTTTTTTTGCCAAAAATCACCTGGTGCAGAGCGCATTTCATCTGGCCATGTTGAAACCTGTGCTAAAGATTCACCATTAAGATAAGGAATAAGTGCAGCTTTAGTGTTTTCGCTTATGTGCGACTCTGCAATTTTCCCAACGACGCGGTGGCCATTTTGCCCCCAAGCATTACAGTCTGTGCTTGCAAATATTGCACTAATTAATAGTGTTAATGAAAGCGAATATTTTACATTTATCTGCATCGAGGCATCCTAGTAAGTGTGATATCTAATTTGTAAAAGCTTATAAGGTCAATTGTCCTCATTTTTCATCATGATAGAAAGGACTCAATAAAATTCATACTTTCCTATTTAATGCTCTTTAAAATCAACACCTTGAGTTTTATGGGTAAAATTACCTATTGTAATAAGTAAATAAAATTGTTCAAATGAGTTATTACTCTATTTTAAATCGGTGTTTTTTGAATATTAAAAAGTTAATGTTGCATAAAACGGCAATTGTTACATTTATGTTTATAGCACTGTTGTTTAGTTGGTTTGCAGGTCACTTAGTTGTGGGTGAAAAAGAAATAGTCTTTCCTGTGATGATAAAAACATCAACGACATGTCAAACAACGACAACAGCTAATCAAAATCAGCTTATAGTATTTACCCCCTCAAAGTATGTTGCTCAATTGCTCACTCAAAACCTGTGTGACGATAAAGTCGTGGCAAAGCAATATGGGTCTGTGATTGGTTATTGGGGCTACAGAACAGTGGATAGCTTAGAGTTTGTAGGAAAAGGTATTGCGGATTTAATTTTAGCTAAAAATAATATTATGGAAGCGTTTAGAGCTGAGACTACTTACAATTATCAACCCGTGGTGGGCTTTTCAGATTACACCGCGTTCTTTATATCTTCAAAAGAAAAGCCACTGATCACTAAACAGTATTTTTTAGACAAAAGAATAGGCCTGCTAGATTATCCAACTAGCCGCTCTGGGCATATTTTACCAAAACAAACATTTAAGCAATTAGGGCTTAATATTGCTCAGCTAAAAATAACCTATGCCAGCTCACATAATGAATTGAGGGAATTATTGGCGAACGGGCAAGTTGATCTTATTGCCTCCTTTTGGAGAGAAAATGATAGTAAGCGCTTCTCAAAAAATTATATTACCCCTATAAGCAGTAATGTTGCAGGTACCCGTTGGTACTTAAAAATGCAGCATAACAATACCGATTTACTATGTGCTGTGCAGTCTCACTTACTAAGTATGTCTAAAGAACAATCGTTTCGATACTATCAAGATGTTGAGCCATATTGGCAATGTAATAATTACCCCGTTACCTTTATAGGGGAGTCGTAATGAGAAAGCTTGTATCGTCATTAGGTGTTTTTATATTATTCATCGTTTTTTCTGTCGTGTTTTATATTTCAACAACACATAAACAGCAACAGGTAAACAAGTTACAAATAACCCAAATAGAAAAACAAATCGCTTTAGACTTACCTTTGCTCGATTTATCAAATGAGCTGCTTAAGCACTCGGGTAATAAAGCGGCTTTACAGCATTATATTCAAACAGTAAATGCTCAGATTCAAGGTACGGGTATACAGGTGATTTCGATAGTGCCAAAGCACGAGTTTAACTTATCCTTGAAAGCCGATGAGTTTATTCGAAAACTAAATAGTAATAATAGCGTGGTGTTTATTGTTTTATCTTTAAAGCAAGCATATTTTTCGCCTGATGTAGTGACTATTTATATACTACTTTTTGGTATTAGTGTATTACTTATGTTCATGATGAAGCAGAGTATTACTTATCAAAAAAATAAAAAACTAGGTACTGAGCAAGACTCAATTGCCCCAGAATCAAAGTCATTAACACTCGTGATTGATTTAAAAAGTAAAACATTATCCAATAGTTATTATCCTGAGCAACAAGTAGCCTTAGCAAATAAGCCACTATGTTTTTATTTAGCACTTGTTGAATTTTGTACTAATAATCCAGAGGTTAAACTTAACCATAATAAAAATGTGCCCGAGGAGTTGCTAGAACTTGCAAATAAGTACTTTTATCGGTTAGTTGAACTCGGGCATACTATTAGAAAACGGCCAAACTTTAATAACAGTTTAGAAAAAACCTTAAGCGAAATACGTGCGGCGCTAGATGATGTATTAAATGATTGCCCAGAGCAGAAGGAGTTGTATTATCCGCCAAAGGCATTTGGAGAGGGCTCTCGTTCACGGATGCACAGCTATGGCTTAGTAAATGTTAGCCAAGGCAATATAGAAATAATAGGAAAGTAATTTAGTTTTATCGTTTAGGGTGAGTGATTTGTGGGCTGAAATGTTTGATTAACTAACTTTGCTCTCACATAAAGTTTAATGAAGAGTGTCATTAGCATTTTAATGACACTCTTCGCTGTTCACATTAGATTATTTAGGTGCAAATTCACTAGCATCAACGGGGCTATGTTCAGCAAAAAATCGCTTTAAAGCTTGCGAGTCAGTTTCATCAGTACTTACAAAACCTGCAATTTGTGTGATTTTTGGATAACTATCGCCACCTGAAGCGTTATATTCATTAATACTCATGCGGTATGTTTTGCTTATATCAAGCGGTTTTCCAGCAATGAACACGTTAGTTACCTGCTCACCTTTCAATTCAAATGCTAAGTTATGATATTGCATGTAAGCCCCAGAGTCGGGTGGAAAACGTGTCACAACGTTTAAATAGGTTAAAATATCACTGCCTTTGAAGTCGATATAGGCGACACGATTTTTGAAAGGTTGTACTTTAAGTATATCTTTATAGCTCACGTCACCTGCATTAATGCTATCGCGAACACCGCCACCACTAATAATACCAAAATCCGCACCCACGGTGTTCATTTGTGCTTGGATGATGACGCGCGCAAGGTTTGTTTGTTCAAAGCGTACTTTGTTGCGATCTCCCTCAAGTCTGTCATTGACGAAGCCAATTTTACCTTCAATTTGCTTTGCTCCTTTTTGTTGGTACGCCGCTAAAAAGGTTTGCAGTTCTGGATCTGGTTTAATGTAATTTGCTGAAAGTACGGATTTTACGCTCCCGTCTTTTTGCTTTTTATCTACGTATAAATTAACGGGTAATAATTGATAACTGAGCAGTGATAATTGGCCACTTTCCAATTTAAACTCCGCTTTTCCCACATACTTGCCCCATTCATGGGCTTGCATTATCCATGTTCCATTTTGCTGATCTGGTTTACAGGCTAAACCCGGTTTAAAGTGCTCATCAGTAACATTTTCAGCAGCCATACACACTGGCTCTTGGGAATGGCCACCAATAATCATATCAAGGGCGTTTTTATCTAAAGAACGAGCAAGTGTGACATCACCAGGGGCATTGATCCCATAATTAGCATCTACATAATGGCCCATATGCGTTACCGCAATGGTAATGTCAGGGTTATATTTTGTTTTTAATGTTTGTGTAAGTGAGGCGGTTATTTCAACCGGATCTTTAAAATCTAAGTGACCAATGTATTGCGGGTTACCAATTTTAGCAGTGTCTGTGGTTGTTAAACCAATAACGGCAATGGTTAAGCCGCCTTTATTAAATATTTTATAGCGCTCAAAAATAGTTTCGTTAGTTTGTTTATCGAAAATATTGGCAGATAAAAGAGGGAAGTTAGCCCATTGCTGTTGTTGTTTTAATACACTTAATGGATTATCAAACTCGTGGTTACCTAATGCCATTGCGTCATAGCCAATTTTCGACATGCCTTTAAAATCGGGCTCAGCAAATTGCAGGTCTGATTCAGGGATGCCGGTATTAATATCGCCACCTGATAATAATAACACCTGATGTCCTTGTGCCTTTGCATCTGCTCTTAGCTGGTCAATTAAGGTTTTACGCGCAGCCATACCATATTCGCCTTTTTCGTTATGCCAAAAGCGACCATGGTTATCATTGGTATGAAGAACTGTTAAATATTGTGCTGCAGGTTTATTGACAGAGTCGCTGGCACAGCCAGATAAACCAAGGAAAGCAACAAGAAAAATAAGTGTACGCATAAAATACCTATCGATGAATAAAAGCTCAATCTAGTAGGTGGCTAGTTTAAACTAGTTCGAGATTAAAAAAACGCACTTCTTTATGTTTTTTCAGCCAGTGAGGCTTCACGCTGTTGTTCTACAACTCTGTTTCTTCGTGCTAGTTCATCTCGTGCATATTGAGATTTTTGATGATTAACATCAATCATCCACTTCAAAAAGCTAACGGGCAATTGGGTGTAAGGTTCACCTTGGTGTAGTCCAAAGTCACAAATAGTCGTGTTGTTAGTCATTATATTTACTCCTATCACTTTGTGAGTTGATAATAACAAAAAAAAAGTGATTGATAAGGGGCTTTTTAAGTACCTTGCTAGGTTTAAAATTCATTAGAAAGAGTAACCGTGATGCACACTAGGGCACTCAGGCAATTAACTCCCCATAACATGTTTAAAATTAAAATGTAAACAGTTGTAACTATGGTGTAATCTATTTGCTATGAATTGTAGCGTTAAGTACTTATGTATCGATTTATAAAATGAATAACACTACTCTATGACGCCTAATGACAATAAAAAATAGGAAAAATAATGAAGAAGCTTATCTTAGCGTCAATTTTAACTGCAGCAAGTTTTTCAAGCGTAGCAACCGTAGTCGAAATGCAGACGAGCCAAGGAACGATAGAAATTAACTTGTTTGATCAACAAACACCTAAAACAGTAGAAAACTTCCTAAGTTATGTTGATGATGCCGCCTACAATCAAACGGTTATACATCGCTCTGTTGATAAGTTTGTTATTCAAGGAGGGGGTTTTACTTTTTCTGATGAAATGGATCCAATTACAACTAAGCCTGCGGTAATAAACGAACCTGTTTATTCAAACGTTAAAGGGACAATTGCTATGGCAAAGCAGGGCGGTAATGAAAACAGCGCTACTAGCCAATGGTTTTTTAACATGAGTGATAATAGCCAAAACTTAGATTTGCAAAATGGTGGATTTACAGTATTCGGACAAGTCACTGCGCAAAGCCAAGAAACCTTAGATAAAATTGCTGCCTTAGTTCATTGTTCTCAGGTGCCATTAGTTGGTGTTACTAAAGAGCAATGTTCAGATGAAAACTTAATCATTAGTAATGAAAACTTGGTATCAATTCAAAGTGTGGTTGTGCTTGATGATGATCCTAATTCAGCACAAAACTTAACACCAAAAGAGAATACATTAATTGATAACGTTGAAGTTACACCACCAAAAACGTCAGACTCTAGTGGCAGTATGGCATGGTTATTAGGTGCACTATTGCTAGTAGCACCTCGCTTAAAACGTGCTAAGTAAACTTTAATAAATAACGGCGAATTACTAAATTCGCCGTTATTTTTGTTTAGTTATAAAGTATGCCCAACACTAGCAAAGTCCACATTACAAATACAGATAAGCAGCCTAGTAAAAACACTCTAAAACGGACTCTTAAATGATTACTACCAAGGTGAATGAGGCTATGAATAATGCGTGTCGCTACAAATATACACGCCAATACTGCGATAGGGACACTTGCCATATTAAGCTGTAAAGCAAGTAAACATCCCGCATAAAAAAGCACAGGTATTTCAAATTGATTACTAAAATTACGATCCGCTACTCTCACATGATCGCCTGCATTATCGAGGCGCATAGCAGCAAAGTCGCTTAACTGTATTTGTTTATTTTTAGCCGCTGCAAAACGACGTTTTCCCATAATCACCATAACAACTAATGAAAGTGTTACCTGCACAAACATGGCCATTATTATTATCTTTTCCATAACTTACCTTATTATTTTCTTTGAGTATTCGATTGTTATTCACAATGTGTTACATAATTAAGTGCTAATTAGTAGCATAGTATTAATTGATAGTGGTAGTTTATAGCTGATTTAGTCTTTTTAAAACGCTAATACCTTATTCTACGATAACGGATAAAACTAAAATGAAACACATCATCGGCTTAAGTGCAATTGCACTAGCAATATTAAGCGGTTGTTCAAATACCGCCACTCTTTCTCAATCACCAAAAACCTCACTTTTATCACCAACGCTCGTTGTAAGCCCTAACGATAATCGTGAATATAAAACACTAAAGCTTGCTAACGATATTGAAGTGATTTTAGTCTCTGATCCAAGCGCAGAAAAATCAGCGGCTTCACTTAGTGTAGGTGTAGGTCTGTTACACGACCCAATGAGCCAACAAGGCATGGCGCATTACCTAGAACATATGTTGTTTTTAGGTACTGAGCGATACCCAGACACTAAAGGGTACTCCGATTTTATGACTAAAAACGGCGGCGCGCATAATGCTTACACTTGGCTCGATATTACTAACTACATGTTTAAAATTAATAACGATGCGTTTGATGAAGGCTTAGACCGCTTTTCAGACTTTTTTAAAGCCCCTAAGCTTTACCCAGAATACACAGAAAAAGAAAAAAATGCAGTAAATGCTGAATGGTCAATGCGTCGTGAAATGGACTTTTTCGGCCAATTTAAACTTGCACGTAAAATGATGGGTGAACATCCGGCTAACCGATTCTTAATTGGTAACCTTGAAACCCTAGGCGATAAAGCTGATAGTTCATTACACAAAGAAACGGTTGACTTTTATAATAAATATTACTCATCAAATATTATGAAAGTGGCGCTGATTTCGAACTTACCAATTTCAGAAATGCAGAAAAAAGCACAAAAATACTTTGCTGACATTGAAAATAAAAATATTGAAAAGCCAAGTGTTACTGCTAGCTTAGATTTTGATAATGCTGGTGGTAAACGTGTTTTTTACTCACCAAATGAAGACGTAAAACAATTACAACTCGATTTCACAATTACTAATAACCAAAATGAATTTGCAGTAAAACCTAATCGCTTTGTTGCCTATTTACTTAGTAATGAAATGCCAGGTAGTCCAGCGCAAATATTACGTGATAAAGGGTGGGTATCTCAGTTATCAGCCTCTGCCTCTCCAAATCAATATGGCAACTACGGTTCTTTGAACGTGAATATAGAGCTGACTGATGAGGGTATGAAAAACCGCGAATCAATTGTCGCGACAATCATGCAATACATTGACTTGATTAAGCGTGAGGGCGTTAATAGTAAGTACTTTAATGAAATTCGCACTTCTTTAAATAATCAGTTCAAATTTTTAGAAAAGGGCGATGAGTTTAACTATGTCAGTGCGTTGACTCAAAGCATGCAAGATTACCCGTTAAATCATGCGATAAACGCACCGTACTACTATGCTCAATTTGATGCTGATGCGGTGAACAATGTACTTAAGCAACTTAATGCCGATACACTTCGCATCTGGTATATTTCTCAACAGGAAGATACAGATTCTGAGCTGCATTTTTACGATGGCAAATATAAAATTAACGATATTAGCGATGCAGAAATTGCCAGCTGGGAAAAACCAAGTGATTTTAATTTAGCATTGCCAAGTGTTAACAATTTACTACCAGAGAGTTTTGCTATTAAAACGCAAGCTTTTAAAGAGCAGAAGCACCCTGAGCTTAGCTATGATAAAAACGGCGTGAAAATTTGGCGCCAAGCAAGTCAGCAGTTTGCAGAGCAACCTAAAGGTTTAGTTGAGGTGTATATCAACACGCAAACAGGTTTGCATGATATTAACTCAACCGTACTTTATTCTGTTTGGGCTGATCTGTATAACACTCAATTAAGTCAGTTACGAACTGAAGCTGCCATTGCTGGCATGAACGTTAATTTAAGCTCAAGTAATGGATTGGTGCTATCGTTAAGTGGTTTTACCGATAAACAAGATATTTTACTTAAACAAGCGTTAGCTGGGTTTGATGCTGAAATTTCAGCACAAGCGTTTAATCAAGCGATTGACCGTTATCAGCGAGATTTACTGAATCAACAAAAACAGTTCCCTTATGCACAAGCATTTGGTGAGTATTCAAAGCTGACTCGTACTGGCAGTTTCGATACAGAAGCGCTAATTAAGGCTGCAAAAACACTAACGCTTGCTGATTTACACGCTTTAAAGCAAAGCACCTTAGCGAATAATAACTTACGTGTATTTAGCTTCGGTAACTACAACCAAAAAGACATTGATGCTATTGCTGCTGAGTTAGCGGCTATCTTACCAAGCAAACATACTCAAACGGAGTTTGCACGCAGTAAAGCGTGGTTACCGCAACCGGGTGAAGCGCGTGTATTACACAAAGATATTGATGTCGCCGATGTAGCTGTGGTCGATATGACCATTCACCCAACTCCTGGTTACAAACAAAAAGCACAGGCAGCTGTATTGCAAGGTCACTTTAGAACAATCGCGTTTGATAAAATGCGTACTGAAGAGCAACTTGCTTATGCAGTAGGCGCATTAGCGCGTCCTATTGAAGATTACTCAGGTATTGGTTTATTTATTCAAACACCAGTGAAAGGGCCGAAAGACATTCAAGTGCGCTTTGACAAGTTTAAAAAAGAGTACGCTTCTGAGCTTAATGCCATGACTGAGGAAACATTTGCACAGCTTAAAAATGCAACTTTGGTTTCGTTAAAAGAACAGCCAAAGAATTTAAGCGACGAAATGAGTCCATTGATTAACGATTGGTATCGTGAAAACTTTGATTTTGATTCAAGACAAAAATTAATTGCAGAGGTGGAAAAAGTCACGCTTGCTGATATTAAAGATTACTACCAGCAAACAATGTTAAACCCAAAAGCAGCACGTTTAAATGTGCAGCTACGCGGTACTAAGTTTAGTGATAGCGAGTTTGCTGATTTGCCAAATCAAACTAAAGTGACGAGTTTAGATGCTTACTACAGCGATATAAAATTGCAAAAGTAAGTTTGAAATTATACTCTAAAACCAAAAAACCCAGTCATTGTTGACTGGGTTTTGTTTTAATGTCGTTAAATTATAGTATTGAACTCTAAGGAGTTATTTTGAATATTGCTTTTAAAACTGAACGTTTACTTATACGCTTCGCACAAATAGCAGATGCGGCGGAGTTACTTAAGTTAGTTAATCAGGCCAACTTTATTAAATACATTGGTGATAAAGGTATTTACACTTTAGACGACGCTAAAAAATACATCAAAGACAGTTTTATATCTGCCCACAAAGAACACGGTTTTGGGCCTTATATAATCACACTTCATGATGAAACGGTTATTGGTATTGTTGGTTTTTATCAGCGAGCGACTATGCAACATCCCGATTTAGGGTTTGCGTTAAAAGACGGCTTTGAAAAAAAGGGATATATTTTTGAAGCAGCTACAATACTTTTAAATAACAGGCATAAATTAGGTATAAAAGATGTATGCGCAATTACTTCAACGGCTAATTTAGGGTCTCAAAATGTACTATATAAACTAGGTTTTACTGAGGTGGGTAAGGCAGTCACCAATGCTGATAAAACCACCATCAAAGTGTTTATTTATGATTGAGTCTTGTTTTTTCAATTTCTTTTGCCGCAAGAATGTTGATTTGTTGCCACATTTTTTCAAGAGTCGCCACCAATGAATCATAGCCATCATCGTCGATTGGCATAACAGATGAAAAATTATGGATGCTTAGTAAACGTCTACCTGATTCTGGGTGAGTGTAGTATAAACGCCATAGCCCTGAAATATCTGCATTACCTTGCAGATCACCGTTAAAGTGGTGTAGTTCGTATTCTAATTCGTAAAATGTTTGTTGCTCTTGGTCGGTAATGACCGGTAATCCTTTAATAACCATCCAGTTGGTCATGGTATTAAATAATGTTTGCTGCGCGCTGGCACTCAGCATAACATCTGGTGATTCCCCCCATAGATGATAATTAGCAGCATGAATTTGATTACTATCTACTTTCATCGCAATACCCCGATTATTCAATGCCCCTCTTAAGGTAACTGTTTGCACTCTGAGTTGTGCCTGTGTATCTTGCACATTACGAGAAGAGTCATTAATGGGTTGCTCAAACTGGT
This sequence comes from Pseudoalteromonas sp. 2CM39R, assembly GCF_023161845.1. Taxonomy (NCBI): domain Bacteria; kingdom Pseudomonadati; phylum Pseudomonadota; class Gammaproteobacteria; order Alteromonadales; family Pseudoalteromonadaceae; genus Pseudoalteromonas; species Pseudoalteromonas sp. 2CM39R. The sequence goes on along the minus strand of NZ_JALNTM010000003.1, from coordinate 337,312 downwards.
AATATTGAGTTGCAGTTTGAATAGCCGAACTACAACCACTGATAAAGAGCACACTTGTTAAAAGTAAAAATAGTGCTTTCATTATTGTTTCCTCGGTTGCGGGTCACTAGGCAGTGACTTATCAAAAATGAGCATGTTAGGCTGTTCGTTTAAACCACGTGTAAGTGGTTGGAATTCTTCAGATAAACGTTTAATTTGTAGCAGTGTTTGTTCAAGCTGGTGGTGCATTTGAGATCCTGCTTGGTAGCTTGCCATTGTTTTATCGAATTGACGCATGGTTATTTCAAACTGTTCCATGCTTTTGGTTATTTTTTCGAGATTACGATTAAAGTCACCGGGTAAATTTTGGGTATCAGGTTTACTTAATAATATACGCATCTCGCTGGCCAATGCCTGATACTCGCTAAAGGTTGTTTGCATTTTTGCCAAGCTGTCTTCAATTTTTAAATTATTTACCTTATTCAGTACATCAGACACTTGGTCAGCAAGCACGGTTATACCGCTCGATACACTAGGAAATACATCATATTGAGCAAGCTTTTTAAGTTCGCTTTTAGGGGTGTCGGTATAAAAGTCAAAATCAACATAAACTGCACCGGTTAACAAATTCCCTGGCTTTAATGATGCCCTCATACCATTTTTTATCCACTCGATTATGCTTGATTTCCAATACTCTTTAGCTAAGGCGTTGTTGTGGTATAAACGTCCATATTCCACTTTGATCAATACAGGGACAGCGGTGTTTTTAGCACGAAAGTGAGCGGGTTTGCCATCTATTATTACGTTCGCGGGAGCTTCAACTACAGTACCTATGCGTGTACCGCGATATTCTACTGGCGCACCTACACGTAACCCACGAATGGATTGTTCAAATTCGATAAGGTAATAATCAAAGTCATAAAAGCGTTCTTCTAGAGCTTGTTTGTAACTTTGACTTAAAGAAAAGCTATGACCGTCTTTTGCCAAATCGCCGGGAGCTTGCTGGTCAGGTAAACCAACAGAAATACCACCTTTTAATAACTTGCTCAGTGAACCGGTGTTAATATTTATGCCATCAGCAGAAAGATCTATTTCTATTCCTGAGTTAACCCAAAAAATAGAGTTTAAGGTGATCAAGTTCTCGTAGGGAGCTTTAATAAAAATACCGTATTGCATTGCTTGGTTTTTCCAATCAAAGGTGGCGGTTTCTATTTGGCCTATTTTATAGTTTTTAAAAAATATGCCAGTACTCACATCGAGTACTTCTGCATTGTAACTGAGCAACTTAAAGCGTCCACCTTGTACATCTTTGCCTATTAATGCAGGCTCTTCTTGAAGTTTAAACTGCTTCTTTAATTGTTTGCTCTCGCCTGGTGAAAACTCTAAATAAACCCCTGAAAGTAAAGTACTCATACCAGTAATGCCGGTTTCATCTATGCGAGGTTTTACAACCCAAATGCTGGCATCTTCGGTAAGTAAATTATCGTAATTTTTATCTATTTGTGCCCGAGCTATTACGCTGTCTTGGCTGTCGGAAAGGCGTATATGATCTATTTGACCTATTTTTACACTACGCACTTTAATTTCTGTTTTACCAGCAATAATGCCCTCGGCTTGCGGCATAGTGATGTAGATTGTTTGCCCTTTATTTAATTGATACTGATAAAGCATCCAAATACCAACAAATAAGGCAACCGCTGGAATAATCCAAATCGCAGAAATCCGTGTTTTTTGTGCTACGTTGGCTGTTTTAGTCATGCTTTATTCTCTGCGTTTTTATTTTTAGGTGAATCCCACAGTAAACGAGGGTCAAATGCGTGTGCTGCCATCATTTGGCATAATACCATAACAGTAAAAAAGACGATGCCTAAACCCGGTATAACCGACATTAAGTTTCCTAACTGCACAAGGGCGACTAATATAGCCACAACAAATACATCAATCATAGACCACTTTCCTATAAATTCAGTTAGTTGGTACACTTTTGTGTAACCTTTTGTATAAAGGTTGGCGGGCTTTGTAACCATAATGCACAAAAAGCTTAAAATAAGCGCCTTGGCTAATGGCACCACTACACTTGCAAAAAATATAATCAGCGCAATAGGGTATGAGCCACTATTCCATAAGGTAATTACACCGGAAATAAGGGTTGCAGGAGTTTCATCCCCTAGGCTAATAGTGTACATAATGGGCAGTAAATTTGCTGGGATATAACAAATAAGTGAAGTAACTAACCATGCCGCTGCCTTTTGTACGCTGTAGGGGTTTCTTAAATATGTTTTACTATGACAACGAGGGCAGGTGGATTCGATACTTAGTTGGTGGCAAACATGACAGGCTTTTATATTGTCATCTATCGCACGCTTTATGCCAGCACTACCTTCAAGTCGAGTTGCAGGGCTTACCTGAGACCATAACCGGGCACGATTTAACCGTGTTAACGCACTAACATATAAAACTACAAATCCCACATAGGCAAAAAAGCTAGTGCCAAAACTAACATCAGCTAATGACATTATTTTAACCATACTAACCAAAACACCAATCAAAAATATTTCTGACATGATCCAAGGTTCAAGTGCCAAGGTAAATTTTAATAGTCTTCTTGCAATTGCTTGCGGTAGTGTTTTAAGTGCTCCTAAGTGCAATGGGATTAAAATAATGAGCAAGCTCATAGGTAAAATAATAATGCTGATATCAATAAATAGGCCAAGTAGGTCACTATCATAATTAAATAAAATACGAGCAGCGTCAGGTAGGGTAATCGTTTGGGTAATACCGTTGCTACTAAAAGAAATAAATGGATAAAACATACTGCTGAGCAACATCAGCAGTGCGCTGAGGCTCAGGGCGACTATTTCGATGTCATTATTAACATTAATACCGCGAATCTTATGGTTGCAGCGAGGGCACAGTGCGACTTGCTTTGCATTAATGACGGGAATATCAATGATAAGATCACAGCTTGGGCAGGCAGTTTGCAAAATGTTAGCTTATAGTTAATTCAATAATTTAAATATTGCTATAATTAATAGCTAAATACAAACACTGCGGCTAAATTACTAACAATATAATAAGAAAAGTAACCCCAACAACTGAAAATAAAAACGGATTAGGTGATAGTGTGAAAGTGGTATTTTTATTAGCCTTAGTGTGCTTATGTGGCGATAGATTGGCATTTGTTAAAGGCATTAATCAGCAGCGAGTTACTATTGCTGCTAACCCTACAGTTGCACCTTATGTAATAAGTGAAAATGATTCAGGTATTCAGCTCGAGATTGTAAAAGCAGCACTTAGTAACCAAAATATAAATAAGGTTGATGTGCAATATATGTCAAATCAGCGTGCCGATGCTTTATTGAACCGAGGGCATGTCGATATTGCATTAAATTATTCGGGTATTTTAATTACTGGCATATATCGAAGCCAATCTGTTGTAAGTTATGAGAATGTAGTGGTGAGTCTTAAAAAGAGTAACTTCAATATTAATACGATTTACGATTTGGCCACTAAAAGCGTTTTAGCATTTCAAAACGCACCCGCTTATTTACCAAAAGAGTTTGGCCACAACTTAGAGAACTTGAGAGGGTACGAAGAAGTACTTAATCAACAAGCGCAGATTCACCATTTAATGGCAGGCTGGGTTGATACGATTATTCTCGATAGACGCATATTCCTTTACTACTTAAAGGAATATCAAAAAACCAATGCCACAAAAGATTTTGTTATCCATGCTATTTTTCCATCTGCGGCAAGGCCTGCGTACTTTAATAATGATTTGCTGAGACAGCAGTTTGACAAAGGCTTAGCCAACATAATTCAAAGCGGTGAATATCGCACCATAATGCTTAATTTAGATAAACAATATACTCAGCGCGACTTCACTCGTTTTTAGTTGTTAATCAAATAACGCCACGGTTTGGCGAGTTAAGGCTATAAGCTCTCCTGATTGCGACCAAATACAGCCATCTTCAAGACCATACCCATCTTTTGAATGATGAGTGACTGCTTCAAACCCCAGCCATTCACCTGGCGCTAAGTTAGGCGCTTGTACAAACTCTAAATACCACGACATGCTACTTGCCGGTGCTGGTTGTTTAAACATTTGCAGCAATGTTGGCGGCCATGCGTCAGTAAGGGCAATAACATGGGCTTCAGTAATTTCTTCTGGCGCATGTTTAAAACGCATCCAACCACCTAAATGAGAGGTCTCAGCACTGCTAAACGGCATGGCTCCTTGTTGAGGGCACAAATCAACATGTTGAAAAAACTCTGGCATTTGCCCAGGCACAAACCCTAAGCAGTGACGTTCGTTCACAGGGTGTAAGCTTAGCGACTTTGATACCGGTACATTAATTGATGAATTACGATTTTTAGCAAAACAGGCCTGCACAATTACGCATACTGAATCATCCTGAATTGCTTTGGCGAGCACTTGGGTGCTGCTTTTCCCTTCACGTAATATTTCTACCGACAAAGAAAATGGCTTTTCAGCCAACAAAGGGCCTACAAAGTTTGTGCTTAAAGAAAGCAGTCGTCTTGTTGAATCAACTTTATTGCGCATTGCTTGATAAAGAAGCGCCGCAGAGAGTCCGCCAAAAGCCGTTCTACCTTGGCACCAATTAGCAGGGAACTGCATAGTATTGGTTTCTGGGCCTGTTTTCTGACTTACTTGAGAGGCGAGTTGTAATAATTGTTCAAAGTGCACAAATAATGTCCTTTTGATGTTATTTACTAAATTTATATCACACACAAACTCATCAGACCAGATAATAAAGGTCCTCTTAAATAACAAAAAATGAGCAATCCTTACTCTTTTTAGGGTTATTTAGTAAATAAATTAAAAAAAATGAATTTTTTTTCATTTTTACAGTTGAATTAAGTTTGTAGCATCCCTATTAACTAGTCATCGAACGTATTAACGAATTTAGAAGTTGGAGAAGATTCATGGGTAGAATTATTGGAATCGATTTAGGTACTACTAACTCTTGTGTTGCAGTACTTGATGGTGACAAAGCACGTGTTATTGAAAATGCGGAAGGCGATCGCACAACCCCGTCTATTATTGCTTACACGCAAGACGGTGAGACTTTAGTAGGTCAACCTGCAAAACGTCAAGCGGTAACTAACCCAACAAACACATTGTTCGCAATTAAGCGTTTAATTGGTCGTCGTTTTGAAGACGAAGAAGTACAACGTGATATCGGCATCATGCCTTTCAAAATTATCAAAGCTGATAATGGCGACGCATGGGTTGAAGCGGGCGGCGAAAAACGCGCTGCACCACAAATCTCTGCTGAAGTACTGAAAAAAATGAAGAAAACAGCTGAAGACTTCTTAGGTGAAGAAGTAACTGAAGCGGTAATCACAGTACCAGCATACTTTAACGATTCACAACGCCAAGCAACCAAAGATGCTGGCCGTATCGCGGGTCTTGAAGTAAAACGTATTATTAATGAGCCAACGGCTGCAGCGCTTGCATACGGTATGGATAAAAACCGTGGCGAAAACGTAGTAGCGGTATATGACTTAGGTGGTGGTACTTTCGATTTATCAATCATTGAAATTGATGAAGTTGAAGGCGAGCACACATTTGAAGTTCTAGCGACTAACGGTGACACTCACTTAGGTGGTGAAGATTTCGATAACCGTGTTATCAACTACCTAGTAGCTGAATTTAAGAAAGATCAAGGTATTGATTTACAAACTGACCCACTTGCTATGCAACGTGTTAAAGAAGCAGCAGAGAAAGCAAAAATTGAGCTTTCATCAGCACAATCTACAGAAGTTAACCTTCCGTATGTAACCGCTGATGCGTCAGGTCCTAAGCACATGAACGTTAAACTAACACGTGCTAAGCTTGAGTCACTAGTTGAAGATTTAGTAACTAAGTCAATTGAACCGCTTAAACGCGCACTTGCTGATGCAGACCTATCTGTGAACGATATCAACGATATCATTCTTGTGGGTGGTCAAACTCGTATGCCACTTGTTCAAAAAACAGTAGCGGAATTCTTCGGTAAAGAGCCACGTAAAGACGTTAACCCTGATGAAGCAGTTGCAGTAGGTGCAGCGATTCAAGGTGGTGTACTTGCTGGCGACGTGAAAGACGTACTATTACTAGACGTATCACCATTATCTCTAGGTATTGAGACGATGGGTTCAGTAATGACGGCACTGATTGAGAAAAACACCACGATTCCTACTAAGAAATCGCAAACATTCTCAACAGCAGAAGATAACCAGTCTGCGGTAACCATTCATGTGCTACAAGGTGAGCGTAAACGTTCAAGCGACAATAAATCTCTAGGTCAATTTAACCTAGAAGGTATTCGCCCAGCACAACGTGGTACACCACAAATCGAAGTAACATTCGATGTGGATGCGGATGGTATCTTACATGTATCTGCTAAAGATAAAGACACAGGTAAAGAGCAAAAAATCACCATTCAAGCGTCTTCAGGTTTAAGTGATGAAGAAGTTGAAAAAATGGTTCGCGATGCAGAAGCACATGCTGAAGACGATAAAAAGTTTGAAGAGTTAGTGGCTGCACGTAACCAAGCTGACGCACTTGTTCACGGTACACGTAAACAAATTGAAGAAGCGGGTGATGCACTACCAAGCGAAGACAAAGAAGCAATTGAAGCGGCTGTTGTTGACCTTGAAGGAGCAATTAAGAGCGACGACAAAGCAGAAATTGAAGCTAAAACACAAGCACTTGCTGAAAAGTCTCAAAAACTAATGGAAATTGCCCAAGCTAAAGCACAACAAGCAGGTGGTGATGCCGGTGCAGAGCAACAACAGTCTGCTAAGCAAGACGACGATGTTGTTGATGCAGAGTTCGAAGAAGTTAAAGACGACAAGTAATTGTTACTAACGCTTCTCGCTAACCGAAAACACCATGACTACATTGCGTGTTTAAGTTAGGATGAACACCTGAGGCGCGTAGGCTAAAGCTTAACGCGCCTTTTGCATGTAAGAGATGTAAGTAAAGTGCTTTAAAAATTCAATGATAAATCGATATGATTTATCGGTTTGTCCAGCAGCTAGCGCTGCATATAGAAAAGAGTAGTGTGATAGATATGTCAAAACGCGATTATTACGAAGTCCTCGGCGTAAGCAAAGATGCGAGTGAGCGAGACATAAAAAAAGCGTATAAACGCTTAGCGATGAAATATCATCCAGATCGTACCGCCGGTGATAAAGACCTTGAAACCAAGTTTAAGGAAGTAAAGGAAGCCTACGAAATATTAACGGACGATCAAAAACGTCAAATGTATGACCAATACGGCCATGCAGCCTTCGAACAAGGTGGTGGCGGTGGTCACGGTGGCTTTGGCGGCGGCCAAGGTGACTTTGGTGATATTTTTGGTGACGTATTTGGTGATATTTTTGGTGGCGGCGGTGGCCGACGCCAATCTCGCCAGCAACGTGGTTCCGATTTACGTTACAACATGGACTTAAGCTTAGAAGAAGCGGTTCGTGGTAAAGACGTTGAAATTAAAGTACCGACTTGGGTTAGTTGTGACCCGTGTGACGGCAGCGGCGCCAAAGCAGGTTCTAAGCCAAAAACATGTACAACCTGTCACGGTGCAGGCCAAGTACAAATGCGCCAAGGCTTTTTTGCCGTACAACAAACATGTCCAACATGTCATGGACAAGGTCAAATTATTTCAGATCCTTGTAACAAATGTCATGGCCAAGGCCGTGTAGAGAAAACCAAAACACTATCGGTAAAAATTCCAGCAGGTGTTGATACAGGTGACCGTATTCGTTTATCTGGCGAAGGTGAAGCTGGTATGCACGGCGCACCAGCAGGTGATTTGTATGTTCAAGTGTCGGTTCGTGAACATAAGATATTTGTTCGTGAAGCGAACAACTTATACTGTGAAGTGCCTATTAGCTTTACTACAGCAGGCCTTGGCGGTGAAATTGAAGTGCCAACATTAGATGGCCGTGCGAAACTTAAAATACCTTCAGAAACACAAACGGGCAAAATGTTCCGTATGCGTGGTAAAGGTGTTAAGTCTGTACGTAGTGGTGCTCAAGGTGACTTAATTTGTAAAGTGGTGATTGAGACACCTGTGAATCTTAACGAGCGTCAACGCGAGCTGCTTACTGAACTTGAAGAAAGCATGGGCAAAGATAGCTCAAAAAATCGTCCAAAAGAGCAAGGCTTTTTTGATGGCGTTAAAAAGTTTTTTGATGACCTGACTAAGTAATTATTAGGGTTAACAGAACTTAGGTAAAAACGGCGCTTTTTTAAGCGCCGTTTTTTTGTTTAATATGGTAAGTTATCAGAAATTTATTAAGGACAATATCAGATGACCCCTGCAATAGAACAGCTAAAAAAATCCCGAATTAAATTTGATATACTCAGCTATGAGCACGATGTAAACAATACTAATTACGGCCTTGAAGCAGTTGAAAAGCTAAATCTTAATAGCGCTCAAGTATTTAAAACATTGGTGTTAGAAACCTCAGAACAACAACTAATTGTTGCTGTGACGCCAGTTACTCAGCAGGTTAATTTAAAGCAATTGGCTAAGCTCTGCGCAGTAAAAAAAGTAATGCTGGCAGAGCCGCAAAAAGTACAGGCAAGTACAGGATATATTTTGGGAGGCGTTAGTCCTCTTGGACAAAAAAAGCGCTTAAAGACCTACATACACTCAAGCGCATTAGACTTTGATACTATTTATGTGAGCGCAGGTAAGCGAGGACTTGAAATTACACTCAGCCCAGCATGCTTAGCTGAGCTTATTCAAGCTTCGTTTGGTAATTTCTAATGCTGACTTAATTATCAAACTTGCGTCGTGTAAATAAAACTGATTATTTGCTTCAACAAATATAGTTAACTAATGTAAATACTACCTATAGCAGTTTTTGTTAATTCATTTTAATGAAGATTTGTTTGTACCTACTTTGGTTAATCATTCGTATGAGAATATTAGTTGTTGATGACATGCCATTAATGCGTCATGTGCTCATTAATATGTTGAGGCAGTTAGATTATAAAGACATTGTTGAAGCAACCGATGGTCTGCAAGCGTTAACTATACTTAAAAATCAACTTATAGATTTGGTTATAACAGATCTACATATGCCAAAAATGGATGGCCTTACCCTACTTGATGCTATTAGAAAGGATACTGAGCATGCTCAGCTCCCCGTACTTATGGTGACTTGTGAAGACAGCTCTGAGACTGTAAAAAAGATAATTAATGCAAAGGTATCAGGGTTTATTATAAAGCCCCTTAGTATGAATGTGCTGTCAGCTCAATTAACACGTTTAGCTAATAAAGTTTAATCGCACAATATTTTTAATCTAATTACTTAATAAACATAACTCTGATTATTAATTCCTACGCCCATCAATTTCTTTTCTATCATGTGATAGCATATGCTATTAACTAATCAAAAAGTAATGATTGAGGAAGTATGGCTAAGCCCAATAAAAAAGGGCCTACAAAAACGGTCGATATATTATGTTCTGCGTGTAAGGCACCGTTATTCAAATACCGTAAAGGGGGTAAAGGTGCTTTAGTTAAATGCTTTATAGAAAGAATAACCCAAGATCACACCCATACTGAATGCGTATGTCCAGGCTGTGAGCGGCCTTTTGCTCGCCCAACGACTATAAGAGGGACTGCAGCTTATAAAATGATAGGTGGTAAAGTCACTTTTAAATAAAGTAGCTATTTAACCCAAACTATCAAGAGGCGGACATAAGCCCTTGTTTGCTTTTTTTCCACTGGTAAACTTCGCTGGTTTTGCTGTTTCAATGATTGAAAAAAACCCTCCCCATGGATTGGGCCAGTCAGTTGGGTTTTAAAATGGAAAAGGATAGACGTGTGATTGCACTTTTATTTGATATTGTTGGTATGAGTGGCACTTTTTTAGTGGTTGGTTCGTTTTTTTTACTGCAACTAAATAAAGTATCGCCAAAAAGTTTGACGTATAACTTAATGAATTTAAGTGGCGCTATTTTGTTACTTATTAGTCTTTGCTATAACTTTAACTTAGCGAGTTTTGTAATTGAAATATTCTGGATCGCAGCCTCATTAATTGGTTTGTATAAGTACTTCAAAGACAAGCCAGCGCTTGCAAAAGCGTAGATTAAGCTAAAACAGCATCCCCTTGCAGGGAATTAAACCGTGAAATATTTTTAGTTTCACGGTTTTTTAGTTTTAATACACTTGTTAACAAAAAGTTTCTTCTGCAAAGACCTATAAATCGATACAATAGTGGCTATTACTTATTATTGGCACCTTGGTGTCATAGGCGTTTATGTTCTCCATCCCTAAAAAAATTATTTTTGCTTGTATTCTGTTAGTGCTGTTATTAGTGGTTACATTTTCATTTGGCCGTGCTTATGATTTAGGCCAAGCTAAAATTCAAGCTGACCAACAGGTCATTCAATTAAATAATTATATTGATAATGAACTCGCGCGCTTTGCAGCTATTCCTCAGCTCCTTACCGAAAATAATTTATTGATTCGTTTTACTAATAATGAATCACAACACTTCAATGCAATTAATAATTACTTGGCTGATATTCAACAAGCCAGCGGTGCCTCAGATGTATACATACTAGATACTCATGGCGACGTTATTGCCAGTAGCAACTGGCAAACCGATTATACGTTTTTAGGGAGCAACTTTGCATTTCGGCCTTACTTTAAACAAGCTTTTGCCGGAGAAAAGGTCGCCTACTTTGCTCTTGGACAACGCTCGAAAGAACGCGGAATATACTTCTCGCAGGCTATTTACCAAGATGGCAAAGCCATTGGCGTTGTGGCACTAAAAATTAATGTCGCTAAATTTGAAAACGATCGTTCGTTATTAAATACTTCAAAAGGCAGTCATTTTTATTTGCAGCTTGCGGATAAAGTTATTGCTATGTCAGATGAGCCAGCATGGCGTTTAAACACGTTTACAGAGCTTGATATTACTACACGCCGCGATATTAAACAGCGCCGTGCTTACTTAGATCATCAACCGTTACAAATAAAGCAGCAGCGCTACAAAAGTCAGGGCATTGAGCAATTTAAAATTGCTAAAGATCAATATGTTGCCGCTTCAAGACCACTGACACACCTAAATGCAACGATGACGGTATTGGTTGATATTTCAAGCATAAATGCATTACAGGTGCCCAGATTGTTATGGCTTGTGTTGTTTTATTGGGTATTTATTTTTGTCGGATATAGCTTATTGGCACGCTTTGCCGGATATAAAAAATTACTGTACTCGCGTCACAGTTTAGAACTTGAAGTATTAGAGCGCACCCAAGCGCTTGAAAAAGCGCAAACAGCACTAGTACAGTCGGCAAAATTAGCCACAATAGGGCAACTAAGTGCGGGTATTAATCATGAAATTAACCAGCCACTGAGCGCCATGAACACTTATTTGGCAAGCGCTAAAATTTTCCTCAAAAAGGGGAAACTCAATGCATTAAGTGAAAATTTAATTATTATTGAGAATTTAGTAGAGCGGGTGCATAAAATAGTGGCGCAGCTTAAACACTTTAGTAAGCCGGCGACAATGCAATTGCGACCACATCCACTGTCGGCGTTATTAAACAATGCGTTGATGATCACCCACCCGCAACTTAAACAAGACGATGTGAACGTCAGTGCTCCGCAGTTTTCGCAAGAGATCACGGTGTGGGTTGATGCATTAAAATTTGAACAAGTACTGGTTAATGTGATCACCAATGCGTCACAAGCAATGAAAGGTGAGCCTAAACGAGAGCTTAGTTTCGATGTTGAGTGTTTTGAGGAGCGCGTTAAGCTTTCTATTTTAGATAGTGGTCCAGGTATTGAACACCATGTGCTGGGATCTATTTTTGAACCCTTTTACAGTACCAAGTCAAGTAATGGTTTAGGGCTGGGCTTATCAATATCAAAGCAAATTATTGATTCATTTAATGGTTACTTAACGGCGCACAATCGTCCTCAAGGCGGTGCACAGTTTATTATTAGTTTATCAAGCATAGAGGCCCCAAAAAATGATTGAAGCCGTTGTTTGTAAGCAAGTGGTTGTTATTGATGATGAGGCGATGATCCGTGATTCGTTAAATCAGCTTTTAACCCTCGAAGGGTATGAGGTGCAGTGCTTTAGTGATGCGAGTATTGCTTTAAGCCGTTTAAGTCGCAATTTTTATGGCGTTGTCCTCAGTGATATAAATATGCCAACTATGGATGGTTTAACTTTTATTGAGCAGGTAAAAGCATTTGACAGTGAACTTCCGGTAATATTTTTAACAGGTTATGCCGATGTTTCTGTAGCGGTTAGAGCAATGCAATTAGGTGCTTATGATCTATTTGAAAAACCCCTGAACGAAAATTTATTAGATTGCATTGCTAGGGCCTCAGACAAACGTGCTTTAGTTATGGAAAACAGAGCTCTGAAGCGTGCGGTTGAAAAGACCTCTGCGCCCGGTGTGCGCATTTTAGGAGAGACCCTTAAAATGCAGCACATGATGAACTTACTCAACACAGTGATTGATACACCCGCAGATGTATTAATTGAAGGTGAAACTGGTACAGGTAAAGAATTGGTTGCCCGTTATTTACACGATCATAGTAACCGTTCCAGCTGTCAGTTTGTGGCTATTAACTGTGGTGCGGTGCCTGAGCAACTAATAGAAAGTGAATTGTTTGGTGCTGTTAGTGGTGCATATACCGGCGCAACACAAGATCGCAAAGGCAAGTTTGAGTTTGCACAAGGCGGCACGGTTTTTTTAGATGAAATTGAAAGCACTCCCTTGTCACTACAAGTTAAATTACTACGGGTGCTTGAAGAGCGAAAAGTTACTCCCGTTGGTGCAAATAAAGCCATTGACCTTGATATTCGTATTGTTGCGGCCACTAAGGTCGATTTACTTTCGTTGGTAGAAAAAGGTGAGTTTAGAGCCGATTTATACTATCGATTGAGTTTAGTTAAAGTCAGCATTCCCGCGTTAAGAGATAGAAAAGCCGATATTCCTTTGTTGTTTAAGCACTTTAGCTCTATTGCGGCCACTCGTTTTCATAAACCTTTAGGTGCGCTTAATATTGAGTTACAACAGCGCCTACTTGCGCATGATTGGCCAGGTAATGTTCGTGAATTAAGAAACCAGGCTGAACGAGCGGTACTACTTGGCCCCGATCTGGCTTTTGCACAGAGTGACTCAAGCAGTAGTGGCTCGTCGTTATCATTGGACTTAAGCCTTGCAGAAAAGGTCAGCTTTTATGAACAGTCTTTAATTGAAGAAGCCTTAGAGCTTAATCATGGCAGTATTAAAGACACCATGGCAACGTTGCAAATCGCGCGCAAAACCCTCTACGATAAAATGAGTAAATATAACCTTAATCGAGATATGTTTACCGATTAGTGGGTGGAAATGGTGATAGTAGGTATTTAAAGTGTGTGGAAATCCGCACATTTTAAAGCTTTTTATCATGGTTTTGTTTTTTAAGTCACTGAAATTTATTGTTATTATCCAGTTGGTCATGTTCTTGCTCTACAGTTGTAGACAACAAGTAACATCACATAATTAGGATACATAATGAAAAATAATCTATTCCAAGGTTCAGTACTTGCTGCGTTATGCAGTGCTGCCACACTACCTGTAACAGCGTTTGCTGCAGATTACACTGTGTATGGTAAAGCCGAAGTACAAATTGCCAACACCGATACTGGCATTATGCGTTACGCAGATGAAGGCACACAAATAGATGCCCCTTTTTCGCGTATTGGTATTAAAGGGGACCATAAATTAAATGAGTATTTTACTGCCGTATTTAAATACGAGGTTCAAGTAAAAGGTTTTGAACACGACGATACCAATGAGCCTTTTGCAGCACGTAATACTTACCTTGGCCTAAAAGGTGCGTTTGGTGAAGTGGTCGTTGGGCGAAACGACACTCGCTTTAAATACTCTGAAGGTAAACTCGATAACTTTAACGAAACCCAAGCAGATATTTCACAAGTTATTGCCGGACAAGACCGATTAGGCGACACCATTACTTATACCTCTAAATACTGGCACAATGCACAGTTTTCATTTACCTATGCGCCAAAAGATGACAACAAAGATAACGAAGCTGGATTTGCGGCAACCCTGATTTATGGTGACCGTAGTTTAAATAAAACACCTTACTCTATTTCAATTAGCCATGTTGACTCACTTAATAACATTAAAGCAAGTCGTGTTGCAGGCGTGTATAAATTTGAAAAGCTAAAATTAGGTGCGTTATACCAACATTCAGAATCAATTGATGGTACTAAATCAGGGAATGGTTATGTGTTAAGTGCAAGTTACAAGCTCGATAAATGGGTTCCTAAAGTACAATTTGCAAAAGATGATTCAAAACTACGTCAAGCATCAGACGCTACTCAGTGGACTACCGGTGTAGACTACATTTTTGATAAGCAAACTACCGCTTACCTTTTATATACTGACCTCGACCTAGAAGAGAATGCTGATAGTAGTGTTGCGCTTGGTCTTAAATATAAATTTTAAAGGCTGTTAATATGACAAAACGTATTTTAGAAAATAACGCCAATAAAAAGCCGTTTATACAGTGGCTGTTATTATTACTTGGTCCGTGTGTAATGTTACTGACCTGTTTAGCTGATCCGCCAGTAGGAATGTCGGTTGCTGCTTTTAAAACTGCAGGCTTAGCATTTTGGATGGCGTCGTGGTGGGTAAGTGAAGTTGTGCCCATTCCTGCTACCGCATTACTTCCTTTAGTGATTTCGCCTATTGTAGATATAGCGGCTATAAAAAGTGTTGCAGCTCCTTATGCGCATCCATTGATCTTTTTATTTTTAGGCGGTTTTTTAATATCAATTGCTATGGAGCGTTGGGGGTTACACAAGCGTATTGCATTAAGAACTATGCTTTATGCAGGTAAAAAACCAAGCTTACAAATTTTAGCCATGATGTTAGTGACTGCATTTTTATCAATGTGGATGTCTAATACCGCTACCGCAGTAATGATGTTGCCTATTGCCTTATCTATCACTCATTTAGTTAAAAGCTCAGATCCTAGTAATGAGGGGTTTGGTAAAGCACTTTTACTATCTATTGCTTATGGTGCGAGTATTGGTGGTATTGCTACTTTAATTGGTACTCCTCCGAATGCATTAATGGCTGCATACCTATCAGATAGCTACCAGATTGAAATTGGCTTTGCTCAGTGGATGATAGTTGGTGTGCCATTAGCACTTGGCATGTTAATCATCAGCTGGATTTGGCTAACTAAATTTACCTACAAAGTTGATGCGAATGTACAAGCAAACAAGCAAATTGACACTAAAGCGGTATTTTCTTCGCAGCTAAAAGACCTAGGACTCATGCAACGTGCTGAAAAGGGCGTGTTGTTTGTATTTGCGTTTGCGGCTGTTTGTTGGATATTTAGACCATTACTAGGCGATGTAACCGGCCTTAAAATTTCAGATACGGGTATTGCAATTGCAGCCGCATTACTTTTATTTGTACTACCTGCTAATAAAGGCAGTGATGAGCGAATTTTAGATTGGGAAAGTGCAGCTAAAGTACCTTGGGGTGTGTTGCTTTTATTTGGGGGTGGCTTGACGCTAGCCTCGCAAATTAAATCATCAGGATTAGCCGATTACATTGCCAACATGATTGAGGGGGCCAGTGCAATTCCTTTAGTTATGAGCATTCTTGTGGTGGTGGCACTCATTACTTTCTTAACGGAAATTACCAGTAATACGGCAACAGCCGCAGGCTTTTTACCCTTACTAGGCCCAGTTGCTGAGTCAATAACTGGCAGTCCGTTAGTGTGGGTTATTCCAGCTGCGATTGCGTGTAGTTGTGCGTTTATGATGCCAGTAGCCACACCACCCAATGCGATTGTGTTTGGCTCGGGTGAAATTAAAATGAAAGACATGATCCGTGCTGGCTTTGTGTTAAATATTGTCGCTATTGTTTTAATTACTTTAGTAACAATGACCATAGCAGCTCAGGTTTTTGGCTTTTAATAGCTTCCCTCTAATTAGCTAACAAAACAGATAACCGATGCACACAAAAGCAGTGCATCGGTATGAGTTCCAACCAACCTTATGAGTGTTTTTGCAACGCTTTTCATTATGTTGCAAAATCACTCTTTATTGCTCGTGTAACAGATCAAGGTTATAGTCTTGAAAACGTTATAAATCGAGTAGCCTATTTTGACCACTGATACATTATCTACAGGGACTTTGCGTTCACAATTTAATGAACTAAAGCACTCTTTTGAAGACACCCCTTACTTACCCATTGAGCAACGCCTTGCTTTACTTAAGCAAGTACGCGCTAACATTGTAACGCTAGAGCAAGACTTAATTGCTGCAGTATCTAAAGATTTTGGTTACCGAACGGCCTTTGATACCTTAGTAGGTGATATTTTGCCCACCATGCAGGGGCTTGCACATATTATTAAAAAGTTACCTCGCTGGTCTAAGCCTAGTCATCGCAGCGCGGGGTTAAGCTTATGGCCCTCAAAAGTAAGTGTAACCTATCAGCCTATTGGCGTGGTGGGTGTGATTGCACCGTGGAACTATCCTATTCAATTGGCATTGGTACCGGTCATCACCGCGATTGCAGCGGGCAACAGGGTTATGCTAAAGCTCAGTGAATTTACGCCTAATACCAATGCGGTTCTTGAAAAAATATTTATAGGTGAATTAAGCCAACACTGCACCATTATTCAAGGTGGCAGCGAGGTGGCGAGTGAGTTTTCATCATTACCCTTTGCACATTTATTATTTACTGGCTCAACAGCGGTCGGTAAGTTGGTCATGGGCGCAGCGAGTAAAAATTTAACACCAGTCACTTTAGAACTAGGCGGAAAATCGCCAGTCATTGTGTTAGAAAAAGCAGACGTAAATAAAGCCGCTCGTGCTCTATTATTTGGCAAAATGGCCAATGCAGGGCAAATATGTGTGGCTCCTGACTACGTATTTGTTCCTAAAGCATTAGAACATCAGTTTATTAAAGCTTTGTGCACACTTTATAAAAAGCACTTTAAGCAAGGTGTTGAAGGGAAAAACCTGACCTCTATTATTAGTCCAGCTCATTATCAACGTCTGCTAGGTTATTTAGAACAAGCACAACAACAAGGCGCTAAAATAACAAAGCCACTTGAGCAAAATCAACAAGATGCTGAAAAACACCGGATGGGTCTGCATATTGTGACGCATGTCACCGACGAGATGCAATTAATGCAAGAAGAGTTATTTGGGCCTATTTTACCGATTATGAATTATGACAAATTAGATGATGCGCTTAATTATATTCGACTACGCCATCATCCATTAGCGGTCTATATTTTGGGCCAAGACAAGCAAGCGCAACAGTACATTATTAAGCAAACACTTAGCGGAACCGTTGCCGTTAACGATACATTAATACAAGTAGCTGCCGATGATGTACCATTTGGCGGGGTGGGTCATTCAGGAATGGGGCATTATCATGCTAAAGAAGGCTTTTTAACCTTTAGCCATGCAAAAAATACCTTAGTATCAGGCTCGTTTAATCCGCGTATAGGTTTATTACTTAAACAAAATAAATTACTGATCAAAGTGCTAAAGTGGCTTTATGTAAAATAGCCTGTAGTACTTAAAATAAAAAAGCTGAATGAATCACTTCATTCAGCTTTTTTAGTTATTCTTTTGGCTTAAAACATTCGCCCTTCACCCGCATAAGTACCCGCTAAAATTTTATTATAAATAGCATCGGCTTTTTCTTTAGCCTCAGCGACTTCCTTAGGGAGCATAGTGCGTTCATCAAGTTTACGACTGTGACTAGCTTGCATATTACCGCTATACTCAGCAATGGTATTCCACACATACGACATTTCAAGGTTTTTTGGCATTCCTAAGCCTTCGAAATACATCAGTGCTAAATTAAATTGTGCAAGAGTGTAATTATTTGCGGCGGCTTTTTCATACCATGTTCTGGCGGCTTTATAATCTTGGCTCACGCCATCGCCGTTGGCGTACATTACCCCTAAATTATACTGTGCAGCAGGAAGGTTTTTATTGGCTGCTTTCTCAAATAAGCTAATAGCCATTTGTTTGTCTAACTTTACGCCATTGCCTTCGTCATACAATACTGCAAGTGCAAACATCGAATCTACATGATTCTTTTTAACTGCTTGTTGATAAAGCTCTGCAGCTTTGTAGTAGTCGCGAGTAACTCCATGTCCGCCCTCGTACAACTTACCTAGTTCGTAAATACCTGGGGCATAGCCTTTGTCTGCAAGGTAATTAAACTCTTTTAGTGCTTCCTCAAATTGCCCTGCGTTTGCAGCTATTATGCCTTCCTCAAGCCCTGCATAAGCATAAGGTGTAGCAAGTATAATGCCCGCAAAGAACATTGCTTTTAAATTAGACTGTGACATATGCATGTCTCCAAATTAGTTATCGTTGTTGGTAAGCATCATAACGATTAATCATTTACTTCTTACTCGAGTAGCTAATAAATTATGAGCTAAATCAATAACGCCAACGTTTATAAATTAGATATACAAACGTATTAACAAGTAGCTTTAACTATAGCTCAAAAATTCTAAACTTAAGCACATAGCTATGATATAAATTGCGTTAGCTTGCGATTCTATAGAAAAATGAAAAAAATAAAAGCAAGCAGTAGCTTACATAATTACTTATGATGATTTTTGGCAACCAAAGCATCATACAACGGGGTCTTTTCATGTTAAATAATTTAAAAAATATAAAACTAGGCAAAATTATTTTTATAACCAGTTTGTTATTTATTACCAGCTGTTCAACGACATTTGCCTATAACAACCTAGGTTGGTTATCGTCATTTTGGATAGATGATTACGTTGATCTTAATAAAAGCCAATCTAAGCAGTTAAAAGCTATTATTAACGACACCCGAGATTGGCATCGTGAAGTTGAATTACCAAAATATAAAGCCGATTTACTCGACCTAAGACAATTGCTAAACAATGAAGCCGATACTGCGCAGTTGATGGATAAAATAACCCAAGTGAAGCAGCATTGGCGAAACTTGCTGTTGCATACTAGTGACCCTTTAATTGAGTTAGCGCTGACCTTAACCCCATCACAGCGAAGTGAAATGGTAGAAAATATTCGCGAGCAAATTAATGATGAAATCCAAGAGCACGCTTCATTAACTAAAGAGGAGCACCAACAACAACGCTTAGAGAGGCAACTAGACTACTACAAGCAGTGGCTTGGCAAACTCACTTCTGAGCAGCAAACGCTCATATCACAAGCCAATAGTGAGCATATCTCTACCAGTGATTTATGGTACGACTATAAATTAACTCGTTTAGCCGCACTTAAAGCCCTTTTTAGCCAGCAAACACTTAGCGAGGCAGAGTTTACCCAGCAATTACACACCATTATCACTGAGCGTGAGCAATATATGAGTAATGAGCTGCTTGAGCAAAATGAACAAAATTTAAAAGCTTATGCGCATTTGCTACTCAAGTTAAATAAAACGCTGAGCGTTAAACAGTTAGCGCATGTTGACGAAGAATTTGCAGATTTAGTGGGTACTGTTAATGACTTGCTTACAGATTGAGGTTGTTTTCTAGTTCTTTTTGCTTGTTTTTACTGGCTTATTTAGCTGAAAATTGTGATTTTTGCATTTCAGGGGTATTATAAGCCATCAAAAATATTTTAAGTTATCCATGGATATAGCTGCTCTTAATAGTACAAAAACGCTACGCAAGCACGTTCTTAAATGGATGTGTATTTGCTTTGGTTTTTTGTCGTTGGTGTTTGCCGTTTTTAATTTATTAGTAAATAATTTACACCTTGTTGGTGGTCTCGAAGTCGGCTTTTCCTTATTATGCTTGTATATTTTTAAGCACTCACAAAAACACTACCCTAAGCGCTGGCATGCCATTATCATGTGTTTAGCCATCTCTTTAATTGTGTTGTGCGGCACTTACTTAGCCCCCCTTAAAAACGGTCTGTTTTTATGGACATTTATTTTGCCTATTCTTTATTACTTACTACTTGGTAGGCGTTATGGGTTAATTTTGTCTTCGGCATTACTTTTTTTGCAGTTGATGGTGTTATCTCAAAAACTGCCACATTCATCGTTTTCAGCTTTTAACATAGGACTTAACTTATTATTCGTATACATAAGCATATGGGCCATATCTCATGTTTTTGAAGGTAATAGAGCTGATTTTTCGAAACGTTTAAAAAATTTAGCGTTACTCGATCCCCTAACCGGTGCTGGTAATCGTTTATCAATGAACCAGTATTTTGAAGTAGAGCTCAGAGATAAATCTCAACTTTACTTATTTTTACTCGATTTAGACTACATTAAACAAATTAATGATCAGTACGGGCACGAGGTGGGCGATAAAGTGTTGGTTGAGCTAGCAACATTATTGCGTGTCACTTTTGCTAAAGGGTATGTATTTAGAGTGGGAGGTGAAGAGTTTTCACTAATGAGCAATTTTGATAGCCCGCAAGCAGCCTTAGCAATGGCAGAAAAGTTAAGACTCGCAATACAAAATAAGCACATCATTGCCAATGGTGAAACCATTAAGTTAACCGCTAGTATAGGCGTTGTTCAATACCAGCAACAAAGCCTAAGTGAACTAATAGACTTGGCTGATAAACAACTTTATAAAGCCAAAGAAACTGGCCGCAACGAGGTCTGTACTGATATTTTAGTGCATGGTTAAGTTTAGTGCGGCTTAATACATTTGTTCAAAATCAGGAATACTGTTTTCCCAAATCGGTTTTTCTTTACCAATATATTCACGTACAGCATCAAAAAATAACCGGGTTCTTACCGGTAAATCACGATGTGGGTATACTGCATACATGGCACTGTGTTCCATTAATTTTAGATCCGTTAATAAAGGCACCAGTTGTCCATCAATCACTTCTTTATCCAATATAAACGCGGGAGCTAAAACGTAAGTGGTTCCAGAGAGTGTTTTCATTAACAGTGCTTCAGCATCATTGGCTCTAAATACACTTTTAATTTTTTGTTCGCATTGTTCACCCAGGTGGTTGTAGTAACTTACTCCATCAACTCGCAGTGAACTACTTGCGTAACTAGCGGCGGGTAATTGTGCTAAATCAGTTATGTTTTTCGGCATTCCATAGGTTTCGATAAATGCAGGGGAAGCTAAAAGTAATAAACGATTACGCGCAATCTTTCGAGCAATCAAAGAGGAGTCTTTTGGCTCACCCACTCTAAATGCTAAATCAAATCCTTCTGAGACAATATCGACAAGCCGATCATCTAAACGAAGTTCTACTTCCACTTGCGGAAAGCGCTTTTGGAAATCGTTGATCACTGGTTGTAAATAACGCCGACCAATTAAAGTCGATGAGGTAATTTTTAATACGCCACGAGGTTCTAAGTGATAATTCTCTGCCATACGCAGGGTATCGCCGAGTAGGCTTCGCAACTCGTCCGCTTTTTTTATCATTTCAGCGCCTGCTGCGGTAAGTGAAAACGAGCGGGTGGTTCGATTTAATAGCCTCACGCCTAGCTCATCTTCTAAACGACTAATTTGTTTAGAGATCACGGAACGATCAATGTTGCGTATTTCAGCAGCTTTAGCAAATGATCCCTGCTCAACCACTTCAAGCAGCATTAAGAGTCGGCTTGTTGTATCCATTATTGCACCATTGTGTCACTTTGATGCCATTTTGGCACTAATGAATTTAAAAATCTATTGTTTTTGTCAACAAGTATGTTCCGTATTATGTATCGCCTAATTAACAGGAGCGTCGTTATGAACAAACACTTAGTTGCTACAGCCTTATCTGTTGCATTAATTACTCTGACCGGTTGTGCTGAAGAAAGCACAGCGCAATCAGCACCCGCACAACAATATCAAGCTATTGATGTAGCCCAAGTCCTGGTCAAGCCTGTACAAAGTTGGCATACCTATACAACGCGCTTAGAGTCACCGCAAAAAGTGGCATTAATGCCGCGTGTATCAGGCATTATTGAGCAAATTGAATTTAAAGAAGGGGATGCTGTTAAACAAGGTGATGTGTTATTTCGCCTTGATGATCGTTCATTTAGAGCCACGGTAGCTAGTTTACAAGCTCAGGTTAAAAGTGCACAAGCGGCTCTTGAACAAGCAAAAAGCGAAGCATCACGTGCAGTGCGTCTAACTGAGCGTAAAGCAATTTCTACAGAACAAGCGCAAGCTCGTACCTCAACGTTACGTCAACGTGAAGCACAACTTGCTGCACTTAAAGCTCAGCTTAAAGCCGCAGAACTTGATTTAGAGTTTACCTCTGTGGTTTCACCTATTGATGGAATTATCTCTCGCGCAAACATCACTAAAGGTAACAACGTCCTTGCCGGGCAAAGCGTGCTCACTTCAATTGTGTCTAATGACAAAATGTATGCTTACTTTGATGTCGATGAACGTACTTGGAACAATGCATTTGATGATGTTACTGCATCAAGCAAGCAACCTGTTGTTATGCAAAAAGTAGGGCAGAGTGATTTTAATTACAACGGCCACATCAACTTTATAGATAACCAAATTAATGCTTCTACTGGCACATTACGTGTACGAGCGGTATTTGAAGATCGTAGTAACGAGTTACGCTCAGGTTCTTTTGCACGCATTAAATTGGCTGCTAATGCAATACGCGAAACCGTCATTATTCCAGATAGAGCTATTGGTACTGATTTAAAAAATCGTTTTGTTCTTACTGTGGGCGAAAATAATGTACTGCAATATAAATTGGTTACTGTCGGTGAGCGCTATGGCGCATTACGTGCCATTACCTCTGGCCTTGAACAAGGTGATGTGATTGCAGTGAATGGGCCAGCTCGCGTAGGGCCTGGCATGCCAATATCACCAAATAAAGTGACAATTAATACCCAAGGTGTGGCATTTACACTCACTGCTAACCCTGCCGATTTAGTTGCTAAGCAATAAGGTTATTAAATGAAATTTTCACACTTTTTTATCCAGCGACCGATTTTTGCGGCTATGCTGTCGCTAATTATTTTGATTGCGGGTGGCATTTCTTTATTTCAGCTGCCAGTCAGTGAATACCCAGAAGTTGTGCCACCCACAGTGGTAGTGACAGCCAGTTATCCGGGCGCAAACCCAACGGTTATTGCACAAACAGTGGCAACACCGCTTGAACAAGAAATAAACGGCACTGAAAACATGCTATATATGTTTTCACAAGCGACCAGTGACGGGCGCATGACTTTAACCGTAACATTTGCCTTAGGGACGGATTTAGACCGTGCTCAAGTACAGGTGCAAAACCGAGTAAATAGTGCATTACCGAGGTTACCACAAGAGGTACAGCGTTTAGGGGTAGTTGCTGAAAAGTCATCACCCGATTTAACCATGGTGGTGCATTTATATTCACCACAGAATAGCCATGATACGGCGTATTTATCAAATTATGCCGATTTAAACATTAAAGATGAAATAGCTCGTTTACCTGGCGTGGGTGATATTCAGCTATTTGGCGGTGGTAAATATGCTATGCGTGTGTGGTTAAATCCAGATGCATTAGCAGCACGTGAGCTTACAGCAACCGATGTTGTGGCTGCTTTGCGCTCGCAAAATCAGCAAGTTGCAGCGGGTAGCTTAGGTGCTCAACCAATCTCTAACGATAGCCAATTTCAAATTTTATTAAACGTGAAAGGCCGCCTAAACAGCATTGAAGAGTTTAAGCAGGTCATTATTAAAGTAGGTGAGCAAGGGCAACTTACGCGTTTGTCAGATGTGGCGCGTGTTGACTTAGGCCAAGACTCGTACTCACTGCGTGCTGAACTTGATAATCAACCCGCATTGGCAATGCCAATATTTCAACGCCCGGGTTCAAATGCAATTGAGCTTTCAGATCAGGTCCGTGAAACCATGGCACGTTTATCGAAAGATTTTCCTGAAGGTGTTGAATACGACATTGTTTATGATCCAACTGTGTTTGTTCGTGGCTCTATTGATGCGGTAATAGCGACATTGCTTGAAGCAATCGCATTGGTTGTTATTGTAGTTATTGTATTCTTACAAACGTGGCGCGCATCTATTATTCCGCTTATAGCTGTGCCAGTTTCACTCATTGGTACCTTTGCTGTAATGCAATGGCTTGGTGTTTCTATTAATACCTTATCGCTATTTGGTTTAGTACTGGCTATAGGTATTGTGGTTGATGATGCGATTGTAGTGGTGGAAAATGTTGAACGAAATATAGAAAACGGCTTATCGCCGCTTGAAGCAACACGCGTTGCAATGACAGAGGTAACCGGCCCAATTATTGCCATTGCATTGGTATTGTGTGCGGTATTTATTCCAACGGCCTTTATTACTGGACTTTCTGGACAGTTTTATAAGCAATTTGCTTTAACCATAACTATTTCAACAGTTATTTCAGCGTTTAACTCACTGACATTGTCACCGGCGCTAGCAGCCTTATTGTTAAAATCGCACGACGCAAAACCAGATGCGTTTACCCGCTTATTAGATAAGTTATTTGGTCGCTGGTTATTCAAGCCATTTAACCGACTGTTTAACCGTGGTGCAACAGGGTATGAAAAGCTAGTACAAAAGCTTATTCGTATGAGCGTGGTGGTAATGGTTGCTTATGTTGCTTTAGTTGGTGGCACGATTAAGTTGTTTGACGCGGTACCTGGTGGCTTTATACCACAGCAAGATAAGCAATACTTAGTTGCCATTGCGCAGCTACCAGATGCAGCAAGTTTAGACAGAACTGAAGCGGTTGTAAAACAAATGCAGCAAATAGCGCTCGAGGTTCCAGGTGTTGCAAACACTGTGGCGTTTCCAGGCCTATCTGTAAATGGTTTTACTAATAGCCCTAATAGCGGCATTGTGTTTACACCTTTGGCGCCTTTTGAAGAGCGTACCGATCCGAGTATGTCGGCTTCGGCTATTGCGGCGCAGTTAAATCAGCGTTTTGCGGCAATTGATGAAGCGTTTGTGGCTGTATTTCCGCCACCGCCAATTCAAGGATTAGGCACTACAGGTGGCTTTAAACTGCAAATTGAAGATAGAGCAAACAAAGGCTTTGAAGCATTATTTAATAGCTTGCAATCAGTGATTGCTGCGGCGCAAAAAGATCCGGCGTTAATGGGGCTGTATTCAAGCTTTAGAATTCAAGTACCGCAAATGGATATTGATATTGACCGCGAACAAGCACTTATCCAAGGTATTGCGCTTGATGAAGTATTTAACTCATTGCAGATTTATTTAGGCTCAGTGTATGTAAACGACTTTAATATGTTTGGTCGTACTTACCAAGTAAATGCTCAAGCAGATGCTGAATTTAGGGTAGACCCAGAGCAAATACTAAACCTAAAAGTACGTAATCGTGCAGGTAATATGGTGCCACTAGGCTCAGTGCTTACGGTAACGCCAACTATAGGCCCTGATCGTGTTATGCACTACAACGGTTACCCAAGTGCTGAACTTAACGGCAGCCCAGCGCCAGGTTACAGCTCAGACCAAGCGCAAACAGCGATTGAAAATGTATTGGCGAAAACGCTACCTACTGGTATTGAATATGAGTGGACTGAGGTAACGTATCAGCAAGTACTTGCCGGCAATACTATGGTGTACGTGTTCCCACTGGTGGTATTGCTTGTGTTTATGGTACTGGCTGCACAGTATGAAAGCCTACGTTTACCATTGGCCATTATTTTAATTGTACCTATGACTATATTCTCTGCGTTATTAGGGGTGTGGTTTGTAGGCTCAGACAACAATATATTTACCCAAATAGCGCTAATTGTACTGGTGGCACTGGCCTCTAAAAACGCCATTTTAATGGTGGAATTTGCCAAAGATAAACACGACACTGGATTATCGCACCTTGAGGCTATGTTGGCAGCGTGTCGCATGCGTTTACGTCCTATTTTAATGACCTCAATTGCCTTTACCGCGGGTGTAATTCCGTTAGTGTTGGCAACCGGCGCCGGTGCTGAAATGCGTCATGCAATGGGTAACGCAGTATTCTCAGGTATGATTGGTGTGACTGTATTTGGGCTATTATTTACGCCAGTGTTTTACATGCTGGTGGTAAAAAAGCAGCGCGCTGAGGAGTCTTCAAATGACTAAATTACATTTAAACAAATTTAAAATGCCGGCATTTTTAGGCTCTGTGTTAGCGATTGCAGTGTTATCTGGCTGTGCGAGCAAAATAGATACAGCAGCTGAGCAACAACAAGTAAACAAGTTTGTTGCCCAAGCAATATCGGCAGAACAGTATGTTGGTGAAGATGAGCAAAACTGGTGGCACAAGCTTGGTTCAGCGCAATTAAACCAGCTTGTTAGCAACGCTTTGGCTAATAACTACGACTTACAAACGAGTCAGTTAGTGCTTAAAAGTGCGTTGGCACGTATTGGTGAACAACAAGCACAATACTTACCGCAAGGCGGTGTTGAGGTTGGAGCTAAACGAAGTGGACTAGGCGATACCAATAGCCGACAATCAAGTGCAAATGTTGCACTTGACTGGCAGCTCGACTTATTTGGTCGAATAACTGCACTGGTTGATGCAGCAAATTCACAAGCTATGAGCCAAGCAGAGCAAGTTAGGCTATTACAAATTGAAATTGTGTCATCTGTGGTTAAAGGGTTTGCCAGCTATCAGGGCAACCTGCAAAAGCAACAAATTATTGAAATGCAAATTGAAGCGCTCGAACAAAGTATTCAAGTGCTGCAAGCGCAAGTAGATGAAGGTGTGGCAAATGAGCTTGATTTAAACCGCACCATGGCGCAACTTAGGCAGCAACAAGCGCTCATTCCGGCGATTGAATATGCTAAGTTTCGTGACTTATCTACACTAGCGGTATTAAGTGCACAACCAACGCAATCACTGAGTATTGATGATGAACGCGCTATATTGAGTAAGGCATTTCAAGTGTCATTAGCAAAGCCTAATCAAGCGATTGCACTGCGGCCCGATATTAGCCGAGCAATATATGACTTTAGCCAAGCAAATAGTTTAAGTGTGGCAGCCAGTAAAGCTCTATTACCCGATATCAGCTTAAGTGGTTTTGCGGGCGTACTAAGTCTGGGTAGTAATGGTTTTAGCGACACCCAGCAGCAGTGGCAAGTTGCACCGCAAGTACAATGGTCTTTATTAAGTTATCCTGCGTTGATGGCTCAGCGTGATGCGCAGCAATTTTTAAGTCAAGCTGCTTATACTGACTATCAACAAGTGGTGTTAAAAGCCATTAACGAGAGTGAACTTTCATTGCAATACTTGGTCAATCAAGCACAGCAATCGCGTTTTGCTGAGCAGCGGTATCAATTTGCTAATAATGCATTTTTACAAGCACAAGCAATGTATGAAGAAGGGCAAATTCCTTACTTAGAGTTGTTAGATGCACGTCAGGATGTTTTAATAGCACAAGAAAATGCCGTTGATTCAACTATTTCATCGTTATTGGCTAAGGTAAATGCTTACCAGTCATTTAATGGACGATGGAGTTACGCGTTAAGTAGTACTAACTAGTAGAGTTTTTGATGCCTAATACTGTAGTTACAAACCCAAATACTATTCCTTCATCTATGCAGGCTATTGCCTTAATAGAGCCTAATGAGGATATTCACTTAGTTGATATGCAATTACCTGTGCCTCAATGCACAGGTAATGAGCTGTTAGTAAAAGTGGAGTATGTTGGTTTAAATCCGGTGGATGCGCAATTTGCTAAATCTGGCTTTTGTTTATGGCAGTATCCGCATGTTTTAGGCTTGGATGCAGTGGGTGTAGTGGTTAAAGCGGGTAAAGGCGTATTTCCTGGCGTGGGTGAGCGTGTAATGTGGCACGCCAGTATTGGCGAGCAAGGGATATTGAGCGAATACGCAAAAGTGCCTAATTATGCAGTGTCTATCATTCCCAAGCAATTAGCCAGTGATAAGGCTGCTACTTTGCCCTGCGCCGGAATGGCAGCGCTTATCAGCTTAGATAAATTAGCCGTAACTGAAGGCGATACCCTCTTTGTTGAAGGCGGGGCAGGTGCTGTAGGTCAATTTGCTATTCAATTTGCAAAGCAGCGTGGTGCCGATGTATTTACAACCGCCTCCAAGCGTAACCACAAATTGGTTAAGCAGCTAGGGGCTGATGTAGTTTTTGATTACAATGACAAAACCTTGTGTGACAAAATTCGCCGAGAGCTTGGCCCACAAGGATTTGATGCCGTTATTGATATTATGGGTGGGGAATCGACCATTCAAAATATCGAACTAATGCGTTTTTGCGGTCGTATTGCTTGTTTAAACCCACTGCCTAATTTTGAACAGCAGCTAATGTACCGTAGAGCACCCAATATTAGTATTGTATCCTTAGGTGGCGCGTGGTTAGCCAATAGCCTATGCGCGCAGCAGCGCATGAGTTTTATGGGTAATTTGTTGCTTGAAACGGTCTCTAATGGCGAAATAACTCCTCCAGAAGTATTAGCTGTTGATTTTAACGCAAAGGCTGTTTCTAGCGCATTAAATAAACAGCTTGCAGGTGGTTTTACAGGTAAACAAGTGGTTAAAATAAGCTAGGTTTACTCACATTCCCATATTTAAAAAGCGCAGCCTAATTTTAGGCTGCGCTTTTTTGTTTCTACTTTCTTACCAAATCTGTATTTACGGCGATATAGGTCTGAATTATTAAATTTTTTACAAAAAAAATAATAATTCAGCGTACAGTTGTAAGCCTTTTTATTTCAACAGTTTACGTTCCGGTAAAGAAAATAAATTGCAAAAACTGTTAATTAATTGAATAGAGTAATTGATCTAAACCGATTTTTATGACGTAATGTAGGTATTATTTATCTGGTCGGATGAGTTCGTTATGAGTTTACGTACAAAATTAAAAAAAGTATTACCAAGTATTTCAGTTACTGAGCAAGAAGCGCTAGACGCTGGCGATGTATGGCTAGAAGGGTCTATCTACCAAGGTAAACCAGATTTTAGCGCGCTACGCGATGTACCTGCGGCAAAACTAACCGCAGACGAACAAGCGTTTCTAGACGGTCCAGTACAAGAACTACTAAGCATGATTGATGATTCAGTCATTCAAAATGGTATTCATTTACCAAACGACATTTTAGAGTTTTTGAAAAAAGAGCGTTTCTTCTCGCTGATCATCCCTAAATCGTTTGGCGGTTTAGAGTTCAGCCCATACGCTAACTCAACAATTGTAGGTACTATTGCGACTAAGAGTTCAGCGGTTGCGGTAACTGTAATGGTACCAAACTCGTTAGGCCCAGGTGAGTTACTACTTCACTTTGGTACAGAGGAGCAACAGGCACATTACTTACCACGTTTAGCAAATGGTATAGACATTCCATGTTTTGCATTAACCAGCCCAGAAGCAGGTTCTGACGCAGGCGGTATTCCTGATGTAGGTACTGTTACTAAAGGTATGTACAACGGCGAAGAAGTACTTGGCCTAGAAATTACGTGGGACAAGCGCTACATTACACTCGCGCCAATTGCCACTGTACTTGGTTTAGCATTTAAAGTAGTTGACCCAGATGGTCTACTAGGTGGTAAAGAAAACCTAGGTATTACTTGTGCACTTATTCCAAAAGAGCACCCAGGTGTAGAACTTGGTAATCGTCATGATCCTATGGGCATTCGTTTTTACAACGGTACTACACGTGGTAACAAAGTATTTGTACCAATGGATTTTGTTATCGGTGGTCAGAAAAATATCGGCCGTGGTTGGCAGATGCTAGTTAGCTGTTTAGGCGCAGGTCGTGGTATTTCATTACCAGCGTTGGGTGTAAGTACAGCGCAAGTGGCGTTAAAATCAGCTTCAGAATACGCAGCAGTGCGTGAGCAGTTTGGTTTATCAATTGGCCAATTTGAAGGTATTCAAGAAAAGCTAGCTGACATTGCAGGTAAAACATACCTACAAGAAGCAATGCGAGTACTGACAACTGAAGGTTTAGGCATGGGCTTAAAACCATCGGTAGTAACTGCAATCGCTAAATACCATATGACAGAGCTTGGCCGTGATGTGCTTGACTCAGCAATGGATATTCAAGCGGGTAAAGCAATTCAGAATGGTCCTCAAAACACGCTTGCTAGCGGTTATGTGGCGCAGCCAATTGCCATTACGGTAGAGGGCGCAAACATTCTTACTCGTAACCTGATGATCTTTGGTCAAGGTGTTATGCGTTGTCACCCATACTTACAATCTATGGTTGAGTCTATCCACAGCGATGATAAAAACGCAGATGCAGAATTTAACGGTATTTTACGTAAAACAATTGGTTACAGCACAGCAAACAGCTTACGTGCGTTCCGTTTAGGTGTGCTACCGTTTACCGCGAGTGCAAACTCAGCATTACCAGAAGTACGTGACTACGAAAAAGCAGTGCAAAAACTATCAGCTAAATTAGCTGTCTATGCTGACTTCTCGTTACTAGTACTTGGCGGTAAATTAAAGCAAGCTGAAATGCTTTCAGCACGTTTAGGCGATGTAATGAGCTTCTTGTATGCAGCTATGGCATCTATTAAGTATTACGAGCAAAAAGTAGCAAGCAGCGAGCGTGAGCAAGCGGCTCCTTACTTCCATTATGCGACTCGTTTTGCACTACAAAGTGCAGAAGAAGCATTGCACAAGTTCTTAGATAACTTCCCTGCAAGTGGTACTCGTAAGTTCATTCGTTTCATTACTATGAACTACTCAACTAAAATGCCAAAAATTAGCGATGATTTAATTCGTGAATTAGCAAAACAAGCTCAGCTTGATACGGCATTTAAAGCGCAAATCACCCATTTAGTTAAGCCAATTGAAGGTGATGGTCATCACATCAACGAGCAAGCTTACAAAGCTAAAATGGCATCATTAGAGCTATTAGCTAAAGTGAAAAAAGCGCTACGTGCTAAAACCTTTAAGCCGGGCACGCGTTTTTCAATCACACTTGAAAATGCACTTGCTGCAAAAGTAATTAACGACGCTGAATTTGTTCAGTTAAGTGATTACAACAAAAAGCGTGAAAAAGCGATTCGTGTTGATGAGTTCGACTTCGATATGAACATCCTAGACGACAACGCACAGCCAGTTAATCCGCTTAAAAGCGTGGTTAACCAATAAAATTCAATAATGCAAAGCGCCTGCAGTTTAGGCGCTTTTATTGATACAAAATTAGTGTGGAGTCCTGCTTGAGTAACATCAAGCGGGGCTTTTTTATGGGTGTGATTTAAGCTCATAACTAATTACGACTAATTTGATGGTACAGAACATTATTAAACGTTGTTTTAGTGTGTTTTAACAATGGGTGGTAAATAACCTACGTAATTACTTGTTTACAATAGAGTTGTTTAGTGGAATTATTAAGCGAATGTAATATACGCCGTTTTGAAGGTTATAACCCCCAAAGTGGTGTTTAATAAGCTGTTATGTTTTAGGGAAAAATTATGATTTATACGACAACGGAAACTGTTCCTGGCAAGGAAATCGAAGCTGTATTGGGCATAGTTAATGGCAACATGGTTCAGTCTAAACATGTTGGTCGAGATATCATGGCTGGTTTAAAAGGAATAGTGGGCGGCGAACTCAAAGGCTATACCGAGATGTTGATGGAAGCTCGAAATGTAGCGTTAGAACGATTAATAGAAGATGCAAAAAAGTTAAATGCCGATGCAATAGTAGGAATACGATTTACAACTAGCTCAGTTACTGATGGGGCATCAGAAATATTAGTGTTTGGCACAGCCGTTAAACTTCGAACATAACAAACAATTTAAGCAGATTCGAAACGCTTGGCATTTTTGGTGTTTTCTTCCAAAGCCAAGAAATGAGGACGCTTTCCTCTTTTCTGCACTGTATTAAAAGAACAGCCTGACTAAAAGTTTAAAGTTGGCAATGTGTTAACTTATTTGTTAAAAAGAAATTAATAAATATATTAGTGGGGCGCTGGCAGAGATATGCGCGATGAGCACACTATAAAATTGTTATGCGCAAATGGAGTCTGCATGAGTAAAATAATCAAACTATCAGCATTAGTGCTGATCATATTTATTGCTTTATGGCAGCTGAGTAAGAATGAAAAATTTCAATTTTTTGGTAACCTTATAGATCGAGTAGAAACAACTGAAAAAGTAGTCGCATTAACTTTTGATGATGGTCCGACTAGACTTAAAACAAAAGAAATTCTCCAAATCCTAGATGAATCAGAAATTAAAGCTACATTTTACCTAGTCGGCAAAGCTATAGAAGAAAACATTCAAGAAACAAAAAATATCATTGATAAAGGTCATGAAGTTGGAAACCATTCATATACTCATCAACGTATGGTTTTGAAAAGTTATAACTTTGTTACAGATGAGCTAGAAAAAACTAATGAGTTAATTACAGAGGCAGGTTATAAAGGTGAAATACATTTTAGACCACCTTATGGTAAAAAATTGTTTTCGCTACCTTATTATCTAAATAATAATAATATAACTACCGTTACGTGGGATGTGGAGCCTGAAACTTATTTAGATAAAAATGCTAGTGCAAGTGATATATCCGATTACGTTGTCCAAAATACTAAGCCAGGGTCAATTATTCTTTTACATGTAATGTTTAAATCTAGAAGTAATTCAATGGCTGCGGTACCTTTAATTGTTCAGCAGTTAAAAGATAAAGGTTATCGCTTTGTTACAGTATCTGAATTAATAGGCAGTAGCGCATAACAAGGTGCTTAAAAGGACTAAAACAGTTTGCTCGTTTTTTGCAAAGTACCGCAAAAAAGCCAGCCAACCATTTTAGCCTCTTAGCAAAGCGTTAGCTATTCAAGGAAATTTAGCATTCAATGAAAAACTTTATTTTAATCATCTTAGTAAGCTTAATTGCGGGTTGTGCTGCAAACATTAAGCAATCAGTAAAAACATCGAACATGCAGCAAGGAGCCATACCAAATAGTATATCAGTAGCTATATCCTCATCTAATTCAATCTCTAAAAGTAGAGATTTAACTAAAAGTATCACTGAACTTAATACATTAATAACTACAGATTACAAAGGTAATTTGATACCAAGCAACTCATCTAATCAGGCTGATATCTCCGTGGAAATAACAATAGAGCATTTTCGTTATGTTTCAGGGTTTGGTCGATTTATGGCAGGTGTAATGGTAGGTGATGCCGAATTGATGCTAAACGTTAAGCTCGTAGACCTATCCACAAACCAAATAGTTAGTGAATCGCAACTAGACACTCGTTCAGAGTTTAGTGAAGGAATATTCGGTGCTACAACTTCTAGACAGTTAGAAGCTATGTCTAAAAAGATAGTTGATATCATCAATTCAAGTGCAAAGAATAGCTAACAAGCAATCAGGCAGGGACAAATGCTAGTTGGCCAAACAACGGCCAAAACGCTCCCATGAGCACCTGTTGTAAGGTGTTATATGAAATTAGGAGAGAACTTATGTTGAGAAGGATGTCTTGGATATTGCTGGTTTGTACATTTTGTGCCCATTCAAGTGAAGAGGTACTTTCTATTGATAGAGTTGTACCTAATAGTTTTGATTTGGCCTTCCCAAATGAATCAAACATTCAGCCAGAGCAGAGTGATTTTAGTGTAAATAATTTTGTATTAATGAGTAATGATTCTGGTGAGCGTTGGGCGGTAGTAACCTTGACTAATATGGCATCAGGTCGACGAAGTCTAACTAATAAACACCTAATGGCTATCGTTGCAGATGGGCAGCGAATTGCGCCATTGGAGTTTTTACAATCATTCAAAGCAGATGAGACACTATCGCTAACTATCAACTTTGGTGAAAGTAAATTTCCTTTGCTATCAATATATTCAAGGTCTGGCAAATAACAAACACATCAAGGTGCTCGCAAACTGGCAGGAACATCAAAACTACGCGGTGATTGAGTTTGGGCTTGGCCAAGTTTAACTAAATCGCCGTTACGTTTTAGCCCTTTATACGGGCTTATTTGCACAAGGAGGCAAAGTGAATATCAGACATATTTTATTACTCGTTATCATCTTATTTATATCTGGTTGTACTAGGTCAGGCCAGCTTTATTATGTTGATGCTAAAGGTAATGAGAAACTTGGTTGTGATGTAGAATTTGTAGGTATGCCAAGTGTTGATAAATTTGCTGTTGAATATGCTTTAAGCCTTTGCGCTAAAAGCATTGTTAAAAAAGGCGGCGTTATTCAGGAAGAGCACCTTTTAATGGTTGATACAGCTATTCCCTTAGCTCCATGTGAAAAGGCTTGGACTCACGAATTAGCTAAGCAACAATATCAGGCTAAAAAGTTAACTAAGAAAGAGTATGGCTATATTGTTGCAAATATAGATTTAGGTTTAGCAACAGTCAATAACTGCACATAACAGGCGCTTAAGCGCGGGCTGCTAACAGCTGACTTAGCTTCGCTACATACACTTTAGCCAACAATTATCAGCCCATTATGCGGGCTTTAGGTTTTTATCAAAATATGGAGTTTTATTCTAATTATGGAAGAATCAGTTCAAGTCGAAAATAATGAAGATAGTATAGAGAAATCTCGAAGTGTAGAAAAAAATAAAATCCAAAATGAAACTATTACAACAGAGTTACATTTTGAGTTGTTAAAACAGTATGCATGGCTATCATCAGCAATAATAGGTGCTGTTGTTATACTTATTCAATTAAAAGTACTTACCTTTGGCTCAAAGGTTTATATTCCTTTAGGTTGTTTTTGTTTTTCAATTCTTAACTCTTTAATTGCTCAAGAATATATAGTTGAGTCATTAACAAAAGGTAAAACTATTTATGATATCTCTAAAAAAGTCTATATATTACGCAACTTTTCTATATTTGGTTTAGGGGTTGGCGTAGGGTTACTTGCTAATAGCTTTATTTAGACAACAAACACATTAAGCAAGACAAAACAGTTGGCTTTTGTTTCTACGTCGCTTATTTTAACCAACTATTTTATTGCCTCTAATGGGGTGTTAAATACATAAATGGAGTTTAGATGAATATTCAAGTTTTTAGACCAAAACAATTTGTAGATATGGCGAGAGACTATAAGTTGTTTGCGGATGACGTAGAAGTTGCCACTATAAAAAGAGGGGTTACGCAAACAGTAAACATCCCTGATTCAACTAAAACTATTCAAGCGAAAATAGATTGGTGTTCAAGCCAAACTTTTCCTGTAGCCTCAATTACTGACAAAGGAATTATTATTAAAAATTCTTTTGGTAGTAATATATTCAAATTGCTTTTTTTAACTATTTATTATGTCAGTTTCGGTAAAAGCAAATACTTATCGGTAACAAACGGTATTTAGTAAGAATATTCAAACGAAAAAAAACCGTTGGCTGTTTTCACACTGTTTAATATTTTAGCCAACTATTTCAAGTCTGTTTATATTGGCGTTTTACGAACTAAGGAAAGTTATGATTAAATCAATACTGATAATATTTACATTGTTTTTAGCTAGTCTTGCTACCGCTGAAGAGTTTACTGATGTGTCTGAGATCACAGAGCGCTTGGAAGATGACATACCAAAGATTTTAGATAAACACAAAGCTCCTGGTGTTGCACTTGCATTTGTCAATGGAAATAGAGTTCTAGAGTTTCGATCCTATGGTTTTGCCGACGTAGCAGCCAAAACTGAGATTACCCAAAGCACAATGTTTAACGTAGGGTCTATTTCTAAGCTGGTTACTGTTTGGGGAGTAATGCAACTTGTAGCTCAAGGCAAAGTCGATTTAGATGCGCCAATAAACCAATACCTCAAACGTTGGCAGATCCCTAAGTCTGAGTTTAACGCAAAAAAAGTAACATTGAGAAATATCTTATCTCACACTTCAGGCTTGTCACTTGGCCCATATACAGGCTGGGAGTCTCCAGAAAAGTTAACATCTATAGTTGACTCACTAAATGGCAATAACAATGGCGCCGGATCTGTTGAACTTATTCATGTGCCCGATACAAAATGGTCTTATTCTGGTGGTGGGTATTCAGTGGTGCAACTTTTAATTGAAGATGTGTCAGGCATGGCATTTGAAGACTATATGCAGCAATACGTGTTTAAGCCTCTAAATATGAAGGATTCTACTTTTAAAATTACTAAAAAAGTTATCAAAAAGTCGGCAACACCTTACGATAATTCCGGCAAAGTCACGGGCATGGTTTATTTTAATGAGAAAGCAGCTGCTGGTTTACAGACAACGCCAATAGACTTAGCCCGCTTTAATATGGCTGTGTTGCGCAACAACGATGGTGATTATAATGGTTTAGGGTTGCTACCAGAAAAATTAATTGATCTGATGATAAAGCCCGCGCCAAACACTAATGGGCGCTGGAGTATGAGCTATGTTGTTGACGCAAAGAATAGCAGTCTTGGCTTTGCTGGATTTAATCGTGGTTGGGTCTCGCTATCACGCTCTATCACTGACCTTAACTTTGGTTATGTGATTTTAAGTAATAGTAGTATTGGCGCAGTGAATAATGACATTGATAGTCTTATCCTTTCTATTGTTAAACAAAGCCATAACTAAAATGGATACAACAAAGTATTTCAGCGGGTAAAGCGCTCAATTCGACGATAAGTTTGTAGTGGCATAGTTAATTTTGCCGCCCATTCAAAAACTAGCATTCGTTTTTTACATACAGGGTTGTGAAAAAACATACAGAGCTTTTTACTAAGACCTTTTATTAAAAACACCGTCTAATGTTAAGCTAACTAAAATTTAGCAACCTAATATGGCTATGTCTTTTTATCTTCCATTACTTACCCCGTATTTTGAACGTATAGCTATTGGCGAAACCCTAACCTCGCTTTGGAGTGGCTGTGGTCAAATTGTGAAGTGTCAACTTGATGAGCAAGCCTGTGTGATTAAAGCGATTAAAGTACCCGATCATATTAATCACCCTAAAATTAAACAAAGCAGCTTTGCGCTTAATAGAAAGCGTGACTCTTACCACGTTGAATATACGTTTTATCAGCAATTTAGTCATAAGCTGCCCAAGCAAGCGGCAGCTATTGAATGCATTAAAGCAATCAACAAAGGCGATGAGTTTGCCTTGGTGTTTACAGATTTTTCAAAGCTGGGGTACAGCCAAGCAACCACCGAGAATATAAAAGCAATATTAAAGTGGTTGGCACATTTTCATGCCTTTCATTTAAATGCAAAGTTTGATGGCTTATGGCAGCAAGGAAGTTATTGGCATTTAGATACACGCCCTGATGAATTTAATAACTTACCTGAAAAGTCCGATATTAAACAGGCTGCATCACTGTTAAACAGCGCGTTAAAGCAGTGTGATTATAAAACGTTAATTCATGGTGATGCCAAGCTTGCTAACTTTGCCGCTAATAGCCAAGGGCATATTCTCGGTTACGATTTTCAATATGTGGGTGCGGGTGTTGGGGTGATTGATGTAATGTATTTTATGACCAGCTGTATGGATGATTCTGAGCTTCATAAACACGCACAGAGCTACCTTGATTATTATTTTAGCCAATTGAAGCAAGCTCTGAGTGACTATCAACCACACATTAATGCTGATGATGTTGTTACACAATGGGCTCATTTATGGCCAGTGGCATGGGCAGACTTTTATCGGTTTTTACTTGGGTGGAGCCCAGAACACAAAAAGGTTAACAGCTACATGCATGATCAGGTAAATAATTGGTTAGCGAGTAACAACTCATAAACACAAAAATCTTTATAGTTGTGGCTAAATTAAATATTTTGGCACGAACTATGAAATCAAGACTAAAATTAACAGTCAAACGGCCTGTTTTAATATAAAATACGTCAAATTTTTTATCACTAGGTTTATTACTATGGCTATTCACGTTATTTCTCATCCCCTTGTTCAACATAAGTTAGGTTTAATGCGCGCGCATGGAATTAGCACGAAAAGTTTTCGCGAGTTGTGTTCAGAAGTGGGCACATTATTAACTTACGAAGCCACTAAAAATCTAGAATTAGAAGATAACGAAATTACAGGCTGGGACGGTAATAAACTTAAAGTTGAGCACATTAAGGGTAAAAAAATTACCGTGGTGCCAATTTTACGTGCGGGCCTTGGTATGATGGACGGCGTAATGTCGTTACTCCCAGCGGCTAAAGTGAGTGTAGTGGGTTTAGAGCGTAATGAAGAAACTCTTGAGCCAGTTCCCTACTTTGAAAAACTAGTGGGTAATATTGATGAGCGTTTAAGCTTAGTGATTGACCCAATGCTGGCTACTGGTGGTTCTATGATCGCCACCATTGATATGCTTAAAAAAGCGGGCTGTAAAGAAATTAAAGTAATCGTACTGGTTGCTGCACCTGAGGGCGTTGAAAAAACATTAGCCGCTCACCCTGATATTGAGATTTTTACTGCCTCAGTTGATAGCCATTTAAATGAAAAAGGTTACATTATCCCAGGGCTTGGCGATGCAGGTGACAAAATTTTCGGTACGGTTTACTAAGGTTTAGCAGTGCAAAATAATTCTACATTTTCTATAAAAACCATTTTAACCGGTGCCCAAATGCTGTTTGTTGCATTTGGTGCGTTGGTATTAGTGCCAATATTAACTGGCCTAGATCCTAGCGTAGCCTTGTTTACCGCTGGTTTAGGTACTTTGTTGTTTCAATTTGTGACTAAAGGCCAAGTGCCTATTTTTTTAGCTTCGTCATTTGCGTTTATTGCACCCATTATTGCCTCAGTACAAATGTGGGGTATACCCGCCACTATGGGGGGGTTAATGGCGGCGGGCTTTACTTATATGCTATTAAGTTTATTAGTGAAGTTTAAAGGCACAAAAACCTTGCATAAAATTTTGCCGCCAATTGTGGTAGGCCCAGTCATTATGGTGATTGGTCTAGCGCTTGCGCCTGCGGCGGTTAATATGGCGATGGGTAAAAGTGGCGATGGTGGCACACAAATTATTGCCTACGATAGCGCTATTATTATCTCTATGTTCTCATTGCTCGTGACTTTAGTGTTTGCCGTGTGGGGTAAAGGGGTATTTAAATTAATACCTATTTTAGCCGGTGTTGTTGCCGGTTACACGCTATCGTTATTTATGGGTATAGTGCAATTTGAAGCCGTAAGTAATGCACAGTGGTTAGCTGTGCCAAACTTTGTGTTACCAGAGTTTAAATGGCAAGCCATATTATTTATGGTGCCGGTGGCAATTGCACCTGCTATTGAACACATTGGCGATATGATGGCAATTAGCCAAGTTACAAAAAAAGATTATTTGAAAAAACCAGGATTACATCGCACCTTATTTGGTGATGGTTTAGCCACGTCTGCCGCATCCTTATTTGGCGGCCCACCGAACACCACTTACTCAGAGGTAACCGGTGCGGTAATGCTTACTAAAAACTTTAACCCTAAAGTAATGATGTGGACTGCCATTATCGCAATTTGCTTAGCATTTGTTGCTAAAATGGGCGCTAGTTTGCAAACCATTCCGGTGCCAGTAATGGGCGGAATAATGATTTTATTATTTGGCTCTATTGCGGTTATTGGTTTAAACACCTTAGTTAAATCGGGCGATGACTTAAGTGAACCGCGTAATTTAAGTATTGTGGCACTTATTTTAATTTGTGGTATTGGTGGTATGTACATAGGTAGTAGTGAGTTCAGCCTAGAAGGTGTGAGCTTGTGTGCTATTTTAGGCATAGTATTAAACTTAGTATTACCCAAAGCACAGAGCGACCAGAGTTAAGTTTGCACTGTGGTTAAAAATATTGCACCAAAAAAGCGCATTTTAAATGCGCTTTTTTTTTAAC
Source organism: Pseudoalteromonas sp. 2CM39R (assembly GCF_023161845.1). NCBI lineage: Bacteria > Pseudomonadati > Pseudomonadota > Gammaproteobacteria > Alteromonadales > Pseudoalteromonadaceae > Pseudoalteromonas > Pseudoalteromonas sp. 2CM39R. The sequence goes on along the minus strand of NZ_JALNTM010000003.1, from coordinate 297,615 downwards.
CTACTAAAAAGTAACAATAAATAATATTGGTCTAGTAACTGCATTTCCTTAGTCATACCCTATAGTTGACTCAGGGATTGTTATATGGAGACCAAGAGTGTGGATATAAATGCTTTTTTAGTAAAACACCAACTGCCGTTGAAATATCAGTATATTAGCGAGCAGTATTTTTCTGCTATTGCGCAGGACATTCTAACCAGTAAAAAAACAGCCCCTATATTTGTCGCAATTAATGGCTGCCAAGGCTCAGGAAAAACCACACTTGGTGATTATTTAGTAACTTGGTTTAGCCAAAATACCCACCTAAACTGTGTTGCGCTTTCTATTGATGACTTTTATTTATCAACTCAAAAACGCCAACAGTTAGCCCAAGATGTGCATTGTTTATTCGCCACTAGAGGCGTTCCGGGTACACATGATGTTGCGCTGATGGATAACACCATTAGCCGTTTATTAAATACTGAAGTAAATGTACCGCTGCCGCGTTTTGATAAGCAACAAGATGAACCCGTAGCAAAAAATAAATGGTTAACTAATAGTCAGCCGATCGATGTTGTTATTTTAGAAGGGTGGTGTGTAGCCAGTGAACCACAGCAGCCTTTTACTTTAGTTGAGCCTATTAACGAGCTAGAAAAATCATACGATCAACAAGGGTTATGGCGTCGCTGTATTAACAGCTGTTTAGCCAATGAATATAAAACCGTTTTTGATAAAATCGATTACACAATTATGCTCAAAGCCCCGAGTTTTGATGATGTGTTTGCGTGGCGCCAAGAGCAAGAACACAAGTTAATTGCCAAACAAGGGCAGGGCGCAGGCACTATGACTGATGAGCAGTTATTGTGGTTTATTTCTCATTTTGAACGCATCACGCGTGAAAACCTCAACACCCTTAGTGCTAAAGCAAATGCACTTATAGAGCTCGATAGTAATCGAGATGTAACTGCGATGGTGCTTACAAGCGATAGTATTGTACAACCTATCATTTTTACCGATTTAGATGGCACATTACTCAATCACAGAGATTACAACACCGATGCGGTAGATACCTTATTACAAGAGCTGCAATACAGCGGTGTACCTGTGGTATTTAATACCAGCAAAACATTTAGTGAAGTAGTGGCACTGCAACAAGCGCTTAATATTACACAGCCTTTCATTGTTGAAAATGGCTCGGCTGTTTATATTCCTAAAAATTATTTTAATCTCAGGCCAATTGGCTGCAGCGAATACCAAGGCTACTGGTGTTACTCGTTTGCTGCACCCATTAGCAATTTATGGACTGATTTAAAACGCTTAAAAAAAGACTTCGGCGACCAATATAGTTTGTTTAGTGAGCTGACCAGTGAGCAGGTAATGAAAATGACAGGATTAAACCAGCTACAAGCAACGCAAGCACAAACCCGTCAATACTCAGATCCGCTCTACTGGCATGGCGATGAGCAGCAACTAAATGAATTTATCAATGCGATATCAGTATATGGCTACGAGGTTAAAGTAGGCGGGCGCTTTGTTCACATTGGAAAAAATACCGATAAAAGCATGGCTCAGCAATGGTTAGTGCAGCAGTTTAATACGCAGTTTACTAAAGCGCTGAGCATTATTGCGCTAGGGGATAGTGAAAACGATAAGCAAATGCTAGAAGAGGCTGATATCGCCATCATCATTACCAATCCAGAGAGTAAAAAGCCAGTTAAATTAACCTATAACAAAGCGCGCTATTCTCAATTGCCGGCACCGCTAGGCTGGGTTGAAGAAATTACAGCACTACCTTGTATTAACAGTATTTTACCCAGTTCTGAGGAGTATAGTTTACATGGCTGATTTTTACCAAAATGGCATTATTACAACACTACATAACATTGCCAATAGACCCGTAGACGATTTAGAAAAAGAGTTACTTAGCTTTAGTAAACAGCGACCAATGGGGCTTATATTGCCTTCATTATTTAGCGAGTTAGAAGGCCCTGCTTTACAAAATATTGTTAAAGAGCTGCAACAAGTACCGTATTTATCGCAAATAACTATAGGCTTAGACAGAGCCGACGAAAGCCAGTATCGCTATGCATTGAACTTTTTTAAATCGCTTGATCAAAACCATAAAGTGTTGTGGAACGATGGCCCACGTTTGCAGGCGCTTGATAAAGAGCTTCAAGCTTTAGGTGTGGCGCCACGCGAGCTCGGTAAAGGCCGTAATGTGTGGTATTGCATGGGCTATAAACTCGCTACCGCGGAGGTTGAGTCAATAGCACTACATGATTGCGATATTTTAACTTATGACCGAGGCTTATTAGCGCGATTAATTTATCCCGTTGCACATCCTCGATTTAACTATGAATTTTGTAAAGGCTTTTACCCGCGTACTGCCAATGGAAAAATAAATGGTCGAGTATCGCGTTTACTGGTTACTCCGTTATTACGCTCGTTTAAAACCATATTAGGCAGCAGAGACTACCTTGAGTATATGGACTCGTTTCGTTACCCATTAGCCGGTGAATTTTCGTTTAGACGCGATGTATTAAACGATATTCGTATTCCTAGTGACTGGGGATTAGAAATTGGCGTATTAAGCGAGATGTACCGTAATTACTCCCATAACCGCTTATGCCAAGTTGATATTGCCGATAACTACGATCATAAACACCAAGAATTATCGCTGGACGACCAAACTGCTGGCCTTTCTAAAATGTCTATTGATATAACCAAAGCGTTATTTAGAAAGCTAGCGACCCAGGGGGTTACCTTTACCAGCGAAACCATTCGCTCATTAAAAGCGACATATTACCGCATTGGTTTAGACTTTATTGAAACTTATCATAATGATGCGTTAATGAACGGTTTAACACTTGATATTCACCAAGAAGAAAAAGCGGTAGAAATGTTTGCGCAAAATATTATGAATGCTGGCCAACACTTTTTAGAAAACCCAATGGAAGCGCCATTTGTGCCGAGTTGGAACCGTGTAGCTTCGGCGATGCCCGATGTACTAGATCGATTAAAAGAAGCCGTTGAGCTTGATAACGAACAATACAGTTAAATTGGTATACTTAAACGAGGCGCCTGTGAACATAGTTAGGGAACAGTTTTTTCAACGAGTCGAACAACATTTACATACCATTTATCAAGGGGTTGAGTTACCTATGTCGGTAGCTGAGTTGGCTGAAGAATTAATCACCTTGATACTAGGTAATAACCCACTTCGCGATCCCACGCCGCACACCAATCGCTGGGATGAACAAGATATTGTTTTAATTGCCTATGGCGATTCTATTATAAATCATGAAGACAGTGAGTTAGCAGTTGGAACTCCCCTAGAGGCGCCGCTAAAAACCTTGCATCGCTTTATAAAAGAGCAGTGCGATCACCAGCTTAATGCACTGCATATTTTACCTTTTTATCCGTACAGCTCAGATGAAGGATTTGCGGTAATGAACTATGCGCAAGTTAATGAAGCGCTTGGTGACTGGCAAGACATTAATGCGATTGCCAACGATGTAAAGTTAATGGCTGATTTAGTGATTAATCATTGTTCTAGCCGAAGCCTTTGGTTTGAAAACTTTTTAACCGATACTCACCCAGGGAAAGACTACTTTAAAACAGCCAGTTTATCTGACGATTTAAGCCAAGTCGTGCGCCCACGAACCTCGCCATTATTACATACGGTTGCCACAGCAAGCGGTGATAAGCATGTATGGTGTACATTTAGTCATGATCAGGTGGATTTTAATTTTGAAAATCCGGAGGTATTAAAAGAGTTTGTTGGCATTATTCGCCATTATTTAGATAATGGTATTCGCCTATTTCGCCTTGATGCTGTGGCCTTTTTATGGAAACAACTAAATACCAGTTGTATAAACTTGCCACAAACGCATGAAGTGGTGCGTTTATTGCGAACGCTGATTGAGCATGCTGAGCCCAGTGTGGTGATTATTACCGAAACCAATATTCCTAATCAAGAAAATCTATCTTACTTTGGTAATGCCAACGAAGCCCATGCGATTTACAACTTTGCCTTGCCGCCGCTGTTATTGCATACCTTACTTAGCGGCGATAGTACCGCGCTTAAGCACTGGATGATGAGCATGCCGCCAGCGCAAAACGGTACCGCATATTTTAATTTTATAGCCTCTCATGATGGCATTGGTTTGAGGCCAATTGAAGGCTTATTACAACCGAGTGAAGTTGCTTCGTTAGTAAGTACGACCATGCAATTTGGGGGTCGTGTTTCAATGCGCACCAGTCACGATGGCACGCATACCCCTTATGAGCTAAATATTGCCTTGTTTGATGCCTTACAAGGTACGCATAATGGCGCAGATAAATATGGCCTTGAGCGCTTTTTGTGTGCCCATGCCATTATGTTTGCAATGGAAGGAATACCGGGGCTATACATACATAGTTTACTTGGTACAACTAATGACTATGAGCGTTTTGAAAATTCGCAGCACAATCGCGCAATTAATCGTCATCGCTGGCAAGAGTCAAAATTATTAGCGGCTATTGAAGAAAAATACAGCCACCATCACCAGGTGTTCAAGGGAATAAAACAGTTATTATCAGTGCGTAAAAGGCAAGCTGCATTCCATCCTAATGCAACACAATTTACTTTGCACTTAGGAGAGGGGTTATTTGGTTTTTGGCGACAAAGTATAGACCGCCAACAAAGTATTTTTTGTGTTTATAATATTAGCAGTCAGCCACAAAGCTTAACCTTAGCCGACTTAAACTTAATAAATACCCAGCAATGGGTTGAGCTAATTTCTAATACAACACTCGATGACGCGTTACAAACCATGCAGTTAGCACCCTATCAAACGCTTTGGCTATCTAATAAGGCATAAATAACGCAAACAATTACATTCAGAGTTTTAAATAAAGTAACCGCACTGTAAAGGGGCTTTACAGTGCTATTGTTTAAGCGCTAAAAGTAGATTTTCTATTGTGAATTTATGCCAGTCAGCGCGTGTTTTACTAAACTGTATAAAGTTTATTTCTGCTAGACCTGTTGTATTTATCGCCTTATATAAGGGGGTGTTTTCATCAGTAAGTGGGTCAAAAATATCAGCTGAACGATGAAGCAAAGGACTAAGTTTTGGTTGCGTATGGTTGTCGAACAGATTAACCAGAGCATAAGCACCTAACAAAACATGACCTCCTATAGATACATCAAGCTCTGAACCATTATTAGGTGGAACCTCCCAGTTAATACCGCCCACAATAACCTGAGATTGCATGTTTAGCTGTTTTAATGCCCTTTTTGCGCCAAAAGCAATGGCGTCATTTGCACACCAAATAATGTTAATTTCAGGGGCTTGATGCATATACGCCAAAGTTTTTGTAAACCCTTCTTGTTCAGACCAATTGGCAACCTCTTTAGCGATTAAAGTAACTTGCGGCGTTTGCGCTAAAAAATCCATTAACCCTTGAGTGCGCATAATAGAAGCAGGCGTTGCATAGTCGCCTAATAACGCCAATATATGTGCGCTAGTTGTTGTTTTATTGGTAAACTTTTTATAAAGCTGCTGCATCAATGATTTACCTGCAACGCGATTATTTGGGGTAATACTACCGACTATGTTAGTGTCATTTTTACGTAACATATCAAGTGACGCAGGCGAAGGGCGATTTAATAAAAAGTAAATAGGGACATGTTTACTGTCTATTTTAGAGAGGTACTTACTGGTAACATTTTTTTCGTTTACGAGGATCAGGTAATCGGGCTTATCATTTATAGCCTGCTGAATAAGCTCTTTCATTAAAATATGATTTCGGTTGGCGTATTTTATCGTTAATGTAACATCTAAATCAGTGGCTGCATTTTGCATGATTTTAGAAACATCAAACCAAAAGTTTCCGGTGCTGTTCTGTGCATTTTCCGTGTTAGAAAAACCAGGGTTAATAAATATGACTTCTAGGGCATAAGCACTATAACTACCCAACAGAAGGCAGGTAAACGTTAGCAGGCGGTATAATTTAAACAAGGACATACATTTCTCTGTAAACTTTTTAAAGCCCAATTTTATCCTTGTGCAAGTGCTCCGTATGACATCTAGGCGTTATGCTATATAATACCTCAGTAAGTTTAGTATGTATGCAACAATTATTTTTTAGGGTGTATTAATGAAAGCAGTTTTGTTGTTAATGGTATTAATATTTAGTCAAACAGTTGCCGCAAATGAAATGAGCGACTTAGAAAAGACCATGAAAAACATTGGGCTTGCTTATAAACAAAGTGTTGAAGCAACCCAGTTAGCAGAATTTAATGGCGCTATCGATGAATTTATTAAATTGATAGAGCAAAGTAAGCAAGCCAAGTTTTATAAAGAAGCTGAAAAGTCGGTGCAAGGGCTAGATAAGGTGCTTATTCAAGCCCAGTTAGCCAAAAAAGTAGCGAACGAGCAGGGGCTTGAGTCGGCAAAAAAACCACTTAAGGCGATTGATAATTTGCGCAAAAAATATCACGAATTACACGAGCCTCCAGGCTTTTTTGAATTATTGTTTGGAAAATAAGGATTAGTAATGGAAATTTCGGTTTCAATGTTAGATGGTCAAAAGTTAAGTGCTAAGTTTGGTGAGCATGAAGTTATAAGCGATCAAAGCATAAACGCTGGTGGTGATGCAGAACATCCAGAACCGTTTGACTATTTTTTAGTAAGCATGGTGTTGTGTGCTGGTTTTTATGCGCGTAAATTTTGTCAGCAAAGAGAGATCTCGACCGAGGGGATGACACTGACACAAAATAACGAAAATGTAGATGAAAACGGTAAGAAGCTTTTTTCAATCGAAATTGGCTTGCCAGAAGGTTTCCCAGCTAAATATAAAAAAGCGCTGATTGCTGCGGTGAATACATGTACCGTGAAAAAGGTTATTCAAGCAGTGCCTGAGTTTTCTGTTGTAGTTAAATAAACAGACCCTAATAATAATGCCGAGTATAAACTCGGCATTATTTTATCTTGCTACTTTTTCTTCATACCCTGCACAGCTTTAAATCTAGGGTTATCTTTACATATCACGAATACTCGCCCTTTGCGCTTTACAATTTGACAACCTGGTCGTTGTTTTGCACTTTTTAATGAACTTAAAACTTTCATTTGCTTTCCTTTTTAGCTGTAGAGAGGTTTTTAAACCGACGATTAAATTGCGCAACGCGTCCATCAGTAGCGAGCGTTTTTTGTTTGCCTGTATAAAATGGATGTGAGTCACTTGAGACATCAATAGGAACATAAGGATATGTTTTACCCTCAATTTCTATGGTGCGATTGGTTTTAATGGTTGAACCAATAATAAAGTAAGAATCAGCTGCAGTATCATGAAAAGCAACCACATGGTAATCAGGGTGAATATTGGGCTTCATAAAATGCCTTTAGTGTTATGTGATAGTATATCATTTAATTTAACGTATTTATTTTCCCTTTGCAAATCATTTTAAATAGCCTTAAACGCAGTGTAATTGCTGTGTATTTGCACAAAATAGTCAAAAAATAAGCACTTAGATCAAAAGTACTGGCTATTAGTATTTAGGCTGCTATAACTAGACTCAGCGAACAAAATAATAAGAATTTAATAACGTTAATAGAGGTAGTTTTATGAGTGACGCTCAGGCACAACAAGACCAAATCGACCAAGGAGTCATGGATACTCTCAGAGAGCGTGACCACAGTATATTGGCTAAACAAGTTGATTCGTTAGGGTGTTCTCATAACGACATCATTGAATTACTTGCTCATTATTTAGCATTAAGCGAACAAGAAGATGATGAATTATTTGACGATTGGTTTGACGCGCTTTCAAAAGAACAACACACCGTATTAAAAGTATTTGAAGTTTATCGTGGGCAGTACGAGCACCAGAACTAATCCGTTTGGTTGTAATAGCCATTTTATTTAAGATGATGCCGGCTGCTAAGGATGTAATTTAATGTTAACAAAAGTGTGTGTTTTTATCCCTAAGCAAAATAAATAATCACACTTTTTAATACAATAGTATGTACTTTTTCTCTTGATGACTTTTCATCTAACTAATTGATGTATAAAGCTTTGCAATGAGTTAAACTTATTTATATAAACAGTAGTCCTCACTATGTTTAATAAATATACTACTTTTATTGGGTGAACAAAGAAAAGGATCATTCTAATGCCGCACTTAAATGAAATACGCAAAAGAAACAACGTCAAAATAATTGGCAAGGGTGATAAAACCTTGGTTTTGGCTCATGGATTTGGTTGTGACCAAAATATGTGGCGGTTTGTTACTCCAGTGCTTGAGCAACATTTTACTTTAGTGCTGTTTGATTATGTAGGCTCTGGTAAGTCTGATATTTCTCAATACAACAAAAAGCGTTATTCGACCCTTGATGGCTATGCCAAAGATGTACTTGAGATATGTGGCGCACTTGCTCTAAGCGATGTGACTTTTATAGGTCACTCTGTTAGCGCAACAATTGGGGCGCTTGCCGCCATTGAGCAGCCAGAGTTATTTACTCAGCTTGTTATGGTTTGTCCTTCACCGTGCTTTTTAAATTTACCCCCTGATTATTTTGGCGGGTTTGAAAAACAAGACTTGCATGAACTACTTAACCTGATGGATAAAAATTACATTGGCTGGGCCAATTATTTAGCACCTTTAGTTATGGGTAGTTCTCACCCTGATGAATTTATAGCCGAGTTATCGGGGAGCTTTTGTTCAACCGATCCACTGATTGCAAAAACCTTTGCAGAAGCCACTTTTTTATCTGATTATCGCGCGACGCTTAAACATATAAAACAGCCATCATTAGTTTTACAAAGTGAACATGATGCTTTAGCCGCGCCATCTGTAGGCGAATTTGTCGCAAATGAAATACCTAACGCTACGCTCCAAGTTATAAGCGCACATGGTCATTGTATTCATATGACTCACCCAGAAACAGTCGGCCGTTCGATTATTGACTTTGTGAGTTAACCTTAATGCCACTGCATCAATTAGATGATAATAGAGTTACAGATTACTCTGCTGATTACTTTTTAAGTGGCGCATTGGTGACCAATGCGGATAACGTAATTGTTTATGTAAATACTTATTTTAAAAAGGAACTACACTGGCATTGCAATGAACTTATTGGCAAGTATATTGACAAAATCCTAACTAAATCTTCAAAAATATTTTTACAAAGTTATGTGCTTCCTACCTTAATACACGAAAAAAAATGCCAAGAAATGCAGTTAATTATGCTCAGTGCTCAGGGGGAGCGAATGGCGGTTACCGTTAATGCTCAGCTTGACGAAAAGGGGTTTATATACTGGAGCTTTTTTAATGCTACGCAGCGAGATAAACTCTACGATGAGTTGATAAAAACACGGGAAAAGCTAGAAGCACAAACTGAGCGCTTGCAATCTTTAGCGTCTACCGATGAGCTAACATCGCTATTAAACAGGCGTGAAATGGATTACCGCAGTGTTTTACTACTCGAACAAGCAAAAAGAACACACCGCTCAGTTGCACTATTAGTGATTGATATTGATGATTTTAAACAGATCAACGATACCTATGGTCATTTAGAGGGCGACAGGGTGCTAAAAGAACTAGGCCAATGTCTTAAAAAAATAAGCAGACAAACTGATTTAGTTGCACGCTATGGTGGGGAAGAGTTTTTAATTATGCTGCCCGACACCAATAGTGCAGATACCTTAATATTTTGCCAAAGACTACACCAATTAATTGCTGAAATTAAAGTGGGCAGTGAAGGGCTAACAGTCAGTGTAGGTGCATGTATGAGTGATAGTAACAGCACGTTTACTGAGCTGTTTAAGCATGCTGATAACGCTGTTTATCAGGCTAAGGCAAACGGCAAAAACACCACTTACATGCATTCTTAATTCATTGTTATTAGGGTCTGTTGACTTTTGCGGATTAAAATTTGTTCAAACTAGGGGCGGTTTAATCGCGACGCGAGGTTTGTAACCTAGTGGGCTAAGTAAAAACCGAGCAACAAAGAGTAAATTGCCCCTAGGCAGAACCCTTCGGGCAGCCCCTGTTTGGCATTGATGCTGCGTTATCGCTTATTTATGGGGAATAACCACACTACATAGGCTCTGCCTTGCCTAAATACCAAACAGACTGCTGCAAATATAACCTGAAAGGTCAACAGACCCTATTCGAGTGATTAAGCAACAATGTTGTTTGGCTCTTTTTACAGGCAGTGCTTGCTTAACCCCTAACTATGGCAACGAGCAGTTATTTTTAGCTAATGGAGATGCCAGCGAGACTTCAGGTTGCCAAATTCGCTGCCAAATATTACCGGCATTACTTAAACTAGGGCGCTGAGAGAGTCGCTCAAAACTACCCACTTTAATACCGGTATCAGCTTGCTCACCTACCACAAAGTTAAATACATATTGGCATTCCATACCCATTCTTAAATCTGACAAAATCACGTTATCGGTTTGCTGGCGAATAGAATAAAACCCTTTTGTAAACCATTGTAGCCTTTGTATGCCCCATTGGTTGTCAATAGGCTTAATTAAAGACGGTGTTGTATTGTAGGCATTTAAGGTTACATCACTGGGCGAGTCAAACACGGAGGCATAACCCTCGTAGTAGTGACCGTCAGACATCACTACTACACGCCAAAGTAAAGTAGTGAGCGGGGCAGGCGTACTAATATAGCCGGTTGCGTCAATATCGCGATTGTTCAGTGCTGTTTTTACTGTGTCGTCAATATTGAGTTTAAACACAAAGGCAAGGCATAAATACGCTGTGCTTAGGCTAAGTGTAATTGCATTGATTTTATAGGCTTTACTTGTGCTTATTTTAGGTAATAAAGTAAAAGCTAAACCAATTAATAACGGTAAGGTGTAAAGGGGGTCAATAATAAACATGCTGGATACCGCAAAAGGGTATTCACTTAAGGGCCACATTAGCTGAGTACCATAAACGGTGAGTGAATCTAATAAAGCATGTGTTGATAAGCACAAAAAAACTAACCAAAACCAACGAGCTTTATAAGCCTGCATGCCTGTGTGTATTTTTAATATTAGCCATACAATTAGCGGGCTTATTAATAAATGCACAAATAAAGAATGGCTAAAACCGCGATGATAGGTAAATGCCTCTACACTGCCGCCATAGGGTAAAAATACATCTAGATCGGGTAAAGTGCCTAAAATAGCGCCCCACGCAACGGCTTTTCTACCTACTTTATTGCCTAGTACCGCGTAGCCTACGGCACTGCCTAATGCGACTTGTGTTAAAGAATCCATACTACCTCATCCAAATAATGCAACTGCAGTGTTTATACTCAGCTTAATCTTAAAACCGTCAATAATGTAAATTATTTCATTAAGTTGCTCTTTAAACCCAATTTAAAAGCGATTTATAAACTTAGTCGCGGTTGTATAAAATCTAAAAATGCAACGATACGGGAAGAAACCGCCCCATTTTTGTAATAAACGCCATAAATAGATTCTCGATTATTTGGGCTACTCACGCTGTGGGGTAAAACTTCTATTAATCGTTTTTTGGCTAAATCTTCTGCAATCATAAATTGTGAGAGAAGTGCTATGCCTTGATCAGCAATACATAAATGCCTAATGGTTTCGCCGCTGCTAGCCCTTAAATCAAAGTGCAGTGATTGCTCATGCTTCAAGGGCCATTGATTAAGAGTATTGGGCTCACTGAAGCCAATTAAATTATGGTTTTTAAGATCTAAAACTTGCTGTAACGGTGGCGCATTTTTTAAATAATCAGCGCTTGCGACCAATTTTAATTTACTTTGGCCTAATTTTCTCGCATGCAGGTTTGAATCTTTTAAGTCTCCAATGCGAATAGCTAAATCTGTTTTGCGCTCAAGTAAATCAATAATATTGTCGTGTGAGGTAATATCGAGCGTGATTTGCGGGTATTGCTTTTTAAATTCATTAACTAGTGGCGCTAGTTGATGTAAAACAAAAGGGCTTGCTGCATCTATACGCAAGTGCCCGCTAGGTGCTTGCTTAAGTAGCTTTATTGTTTCTTCCCCTAAGAGCAGCGTGTTTAAAGCCTTTCGCGCATATTCTATGTATATATGCCCTTCCTCGGTCAGTTCTAAGCGCCGAGTTGTTCTGTTTAGTAATGTGCAGTTTAGCCTGTTTTCGAGGCGAGATAGCGCTCTTGAAACCTTAGCTACATTTAAATCAAGTAAACTAGCCGCACCGGAAAAACTGCCACAATCAACAATGGTAATAAACATTTCTAGATCTTCAGTTTTAGCTTGAACAGGCATAAATTCACTCATTTATATTTGCAAAATAAACAAAAGTATTTTGCCATTTATGCTATTTATTGCAAAGGAGTTTTTACACACACTATGCATCTATATTAAAAATGAGGATGTATTTATGCCATTGGCTTTATGGGCGCTTACCTTAAGCGCATTTGCAATTGGAACAACCGAGTTTGTTATAGTGGGTTTAGTGCCAACTATTGCAAACGATTTAGGCGTGAGCTTACCATCAGCAGGCTTACTAGTGAGCTTATATGCAGTTGGTGTAGCTATTGGCGCACCGGTACTCACTGCATTAACGGGTCGCTGGAACCGAAAAGTGGTACTTATAAGTCTTATGGGCTTATTTGTTATGGGTAATTTATTAGCTTGGCAAGCGCCGAGTTACGAAACACTAATACTGGCGCGCATACTAACAGGATTAGCTCATGGTGTATTTTTTTCTATTGGCTCAATGATAGCAACAAGCTTGGTAAGTAAAGACAAAGAGGCGAGCGCTATCGCAATTATGTTTACCGGCCTTACGGTAGCGCTTGTAACGGGTGTGCCATTAGGAACATGGATTGGCCAGCACTTTGGCTGGCGTGCAACGTTTTTAGTGGTTTCGGCATTAGGTTTAATTGCGCTAATTGGCAGCGCTATTTTAGTACCAAAAAACTTAAAGCAGTCTATTCCGGCGACGTTTAAAGAGCAGCTACAGGTTATTGTTAAGCCGCGCTTATTGCTCGTTTATTTAATGACTATATTAGGCTACGGCGGAACGTTCACCGCGTTTACTTATTTAGCGCCTATATTAGAGCAGCAAACTGGCTTTGCACCATCCGCTATTGGTTTAATAATGCTGGTTTATGGTGTGTCGGTGGCTGTTGGTAATATATGGGGCGGAAAATTAGCCGACAAGCGAGGCCCAATTAGTGCACTGAGTATTATATTTAGCGCGTTAACAATTATTTTATTGGCTTTCACCTTTACTATGGAATCAAAAGTAGCCGCAGTGCTGACTATTTTAATATGGGGGGCATTTGCATTTGGTAATGTACCAGGATTGCAGCTTTATGTAGTAAAACAGGCAAAAAAGCACACTCCTAATGCGGTAGATGTAGCATCGGGCTTAAACATCGCGGCGTTTAACATTGGAATAGCCTTAGGCTCTGTTACAGGGGGGCTTGTAGTCGAGCATATGGAACTAAAAGATACCGCATGGATTGGGGCCGTTGTTTCATTACTGGCTTTAATAGTCACTCGATACAGTGGCAGGCTAGATAAACATAATGTTCAGGCTAAATAAAGCCGAACTCATATAGGTTAGTCTTGAAATAAAAATTAATGACCTCAGTATTCACATGAGGTCAAAATTTTAAATCAAAAAAAGTAATAGGTGTATTTAGTAAACGCGTCGTTTGAATTTTAAACCTATTATTAAACAAGGATAAAGCTATGACACAACGTGTAATTGAAATGCCAGATTTAGGTATGGGTACTTTTCGTTTAGAAGGTAAAACAGCTTATGAATCTGTAAAAATGGCGTTAGAAGTTGGATTTCGCCACATTGATACCGCGCAAATATATGGCAATGAAGAGCAAGTTGGCCAAGCAATTAAAGACAGCAATATTCCTCGTGAAGAATTATTTATAACCACCAAAGTATGGAATAACAAGCTCAACAAAGCTGACTTTGTTGACAGTGTTAAAACATCTTTAGAGAAGCTACAGCTTGATTATGTCGACTTATTGTTAATTCATTGGCCAGCACCGGTAAATAATGAACCCATGAGTGAATATTTAACCGAGCTGCTATTAACAAAAAAGCTGGGATTAACTAAACATATTGGTGTATCTAACTTCACCATTGCCAACTTAAATGAGGCAATGCAAACCTTAGATCCTCGCGAAATATTCACTAATCAAATTGAGGTACATCCATATTTAACCAACACTAAACTGCGCGCTTTTTGCGATCAACATAAAATTCATGTTACCGCCTATATGCCATTTGTTGTGGGTAAGGTATTAACAGATCAAACCATTATTGATATTGCTAACAAGCACGATGCAACGCCAGCGCAAGTGGTTATTGCATGGGAAAATGCCAACGGCATGACCACCATTCCATCATCGACTAAGCGTAAAAACTTAGAGGATAACTTTAACGACAAAGTTAAACTTGATGATGAAGATATAGCGCGAATTGATGGCCTTGATTGCAACGACCGCCAAGCAACGCCCGACTTTGCACCACAGTGGGATCAATAACCAAAAAGCCAGAACCAAAACAGGTGCAGTTGAGCTGCACCTTTATTTTTTAAACAAGGAACACCCATGTTAACGGTAATTGCTACACTATCGAGTGAAAATAGCGATGCAGAGCGTCTATTAACCGAGCTCGAAAACTTACAACAGTCCTCGCAGCAAGAAGTAGGCTGCCTGCGTTACGAGCTATCAGTTAAAAACGATGCTGAGCAAACTAGCTATTTAGTGAGTGAGCAATGGGCGTCTACTGAGCATTTCGAAGCCCATAAAAACGCACCTCACTTTAAAGCCTTTGGTGATGCTGTAGGTGCATTTATTACCTCTATCAATATTGATGTGTATAAAACCATTGGTTAACAGCACAAAGCTAATAGCCAAGTAGGAGTTGTAACCTTTATTTAATCGATAAATCGTATTTTAAAATAAGGGCATCAATATAGCGGCTTCGTAATGTGAGTTGCTTTTCGTGATCGGCGCCATGGCTTAGCGCTTTATTTAAAAGCTTCATGGCAGGGTGAATGCGGGTGCGCTCATCCTTATCTAAACTGGCTTTGCTGCGCAGCTCGGTTATATCGTCTACTAATAATCTGCCAATATCCACAGCCACAATTTCATCAATTAAGCCATTTTGTGTAAGCACCCCATATTTGCTGCATAGAAATTGTTGCCACACTTGCTGTAAATGCTCTTCTATTTCACAGCCAAACAGCTCTTCGTTAAATATAAAGCCTTGCTGTGCAAGCTTAGCTAAGCATTGGGTATAGTGCTGGGCAAACAAATTAAACGCTTGATTAGATGACTCAATTTTTTGTTTTATAACTCCTTGCCCCCAGTTTACGCAGCCACGAGGATAATAATCGTCGTATTCTTCACACTCATATAAGCCTGAGTAAGAGCTGCAACTCATCTGGTTTTTAATGCAATAACTTGGCTTAGGAAAAATGCTTTGAGCTTGCCAATTTTCAAGAGTTTCAGTGTCTATGTTGAGTGCTTGGCATAACTCATCAGTGTGATAAAAGTGAGTGCTTAAATAGTCAGATAAACGCATAGTGGCTCGCTTAATAGTAAAAAACAAAATACTGTTTATTTATACAGCTATTTATTTTGTATCATCAAACCCAATAACACAAGCCATTTTATAATTAAATACTGGCTATCACTGCAAATAGCGCGGTAAATATGGTACAAATAGGCCAAGTATTAATAACAATGATTTTTTTATGCGCACCCTAGAACAAATTAAACAAGCAAGCCTTATTACTGCAATTAAAACACCTTACTTAGCCAATGGTGAAATCGATCTTGCAAAGTATGATGAACTCGTTGAAATACAAATTGCAGCGGGTGTTGACGGCATAGTTGTTGGTGGCACCACCGGTGAAGGCCAGTTAATGAACTGGGAAGAGCACTTAATGCTAATTGCGCACAGTGCCAATAAATTTGGTGATAAATTACTGATTGTAGGTAACACCGGAAGTAATAATACGCGCGAAGCAATTAAAGCAACAAGATATGGTTTTGCCAGCGGCATGCATGCCTCATTGCAAATTAACCCTTACTACGGGCGGACATCAATTGCCGGTGTTAAAGAGCACTTTAAACGCGTGCTTGATATTGGTCCGGCGTTTATTTACAACGTAGCAGGGCGCACAGGTCAAGACCTCACCCCTGATATTATTGAACCACTGGCCCAGCATGAGCACTTTATTGGTGTTAAAGAATGTGGTGGCAATGAGCGTATAGCGCACTATGAACAACAAGGTATTGCATGTTGGTCTGGTAATGATGATGAAGCACACGATGCACGCCATATCCATAAAGCACATGGTGTTATTTCAGTTACGTCTAACCTGATCCCGGGTTTGTTCCGTCAATTAATGGATAGTAAAAATGATGCGCTTAATAACTCATTACAACCATTAATGAACTGGCTGTTTTGCGAGCCAAACCCAATTGCGATTAACACTGCGATGATCATGACCGGCGCGGTAAAACCTGTGTTTAGAATGCCTTACGTGCCGCTTAACGATGAGCAACAGCAACAAGGTGAAACGCTAATTAATCAGCTTAATGAGCAAGACTTTGTCGGTAGTCGAGCGCAGTGTGTAGATATTAGTAAGGTTTTGATTTTATCTTAAACTGTTAGATTATTTACTAAATACTAAATTTTCAAAGCAGCCTACTGTAAACACAGAGGCTGCTTTTTTATATCACTGCCAATAGTAGTTGAGTTTAAGCTGCCACATAGCTGAATTGGCATGTGTTGCCGCTAATCTAATATCAATATCTTGGCTAATAGGCACTGCCAGTTCTAGTTTGGTTTGCGCTGGGTTTTTAGCATTTAAGAATGACTTTTCATAGGATGCTCTGAGTTTAATACCTGAGTCAGTACCAGTAATAATCCCCACCTCTACCGACGAATCATAAAAGTGGCTATTTTTAGCTAAATCACCCAAGTAACCATTAACTAAGCTATAGGCTAAGGTGTTGTTGCTAAATTGCCAAGCTTGTCCGGCTCCCCCCATAACAAAACTACGTTTACAGGTTCTGCACAGTGCTGGTTGTCTGTCGAATCCCACATTGATTTTCCATGACCACTTAGATTCATTAGCCCAAGACAATTGGCTTGGATTGAATGACTCCAAATCTAATAAATGAATTTTGTTTATGTAAGTTTCGCCATCTGTAAACATCAGTTCGGTATCTAACATTTCTAAATTAGAAAATGGAATGCGGGCAATATCAGAGGCAAGGGTATCAAAATAGCTCAGCCTAAAACCCAGAGTGTACTGTGTTTGCTCAGCCGTGTGCATCGCAGAAATTGAGCTGTTAGAGGGCTTTTGGCCTTTATGTGGAGGCTGCTGGGTAAATTGAAATTTAACTTTGTTTTCGCCCATGGGTAGCTTTAAGCGCGCTTTGATTAGCGCATTTTTTAACTCACTTATTTTTACAGGAGTTTGCTTTTGAATTTGTTTCACTTGCACAAGTTCAAATAAAGCGCCAATAATGGCTTTTTGAGACCGCACCGGCAAAGCTAAAAACGATTCGTTTTTAAGTACTGCTGATTCGGCAAAGATTTGTTTGGCAAAGCTGAGCTCTTTTTCACTTAAAGATTGCACATATTTTGAAAATACAGTGTCGCGCGAGGGAGTAAATGTGATGTTTTTAACCGCTGATTGCCCTTGGTAAGTGGCCGAGTTTAACCTTGAAAAAATAGTGGCAGGTATTACCCAAGGAGAGCTTTCGCTAGTTAGTTGATCGCCAATAATCAACTCAACAATCTGTGCGAGATGAAACGCGCAGTTTTCATCGGCAAAGTAATAATCAAATTCAGTGCCTAAAATCTCCCATAAGTGATTAGCAATAAAAGCCACATCGCGCTCGTTTAGATTTAGGGTATATTCCCATAAATCTCTTAACTCTATTTCGCCGTAATTATGCTGGTGGCGGTAAAATAGTTGATCTGAAAAACCAGCTTTATAACCACCAAATAAGCCTTTAAGAATATAAACTATGCCGTTTTCATTGTCAGGAACATGTGCGCCATAGTTAATACTGTAATCTAATAATTTGTTTTTTGATTCGGTTGAGCGATTAAGTTTAAGTAATAAATGACCATATAACGATGCGGGGTTACTCATATAACCAGAGGCAAATACTAAACTAACAGAGTGAATTGCTTGCTGCTCGCGCCATTGCTGTAACTTTGGACACTCTGCAGCTGGCATTGAAAAGGTTAAACCTTGCTCTTTAAGCCATTGGTAACGCGCAGGGTAGCGACAATGTGTTAAGGGCTGGTTATTAAAAGCATGGATTGTTGCTTTTAATTCGGCAACCGGATCATTACGTCCGTTATCTGCGATAAAAAAGGATGCGTTAGTAATATAACTAATAGTAGTTGGTTGATTTTTGTAATGCCCTAATTTCAACCATATTGGGTGTTTTGCTAAAACAGAGATAGATTGCGTGGCAGAACTTGAGAAAGATATTAATAAAAAAACGCTAATTAAATAAAATAAAGGTTTCATTGTTTAACCAAAAAAAAGGGCTGTTAAGCCCTTTAATTATTAGATTGCAGCGCATTGAGATGAAAAGTTAGTTGTAATTTTACCTTCAACTAATTCATAAAATGCTTGTGCATTGTCTATTGGTGCGTTTGCGTAATCGCTGCGTACCGAAGTGATAATTTGTTGATGAGCAGTTACATCACAACCACGTACGTTAAGCATTGCAGAGATATACTCGCCTTCACCCTGTGCTATTTCTTGTTCTAATACAGGAAAAGTTTGTTGAATAAACTGTGCTGTTTTTACGTTAGCGCCTTCACAGCTCTCTACTGAAGAAATGTTAGACGATACCGCGGTTGTTCCTAAATCCCAAATAATATTAGAAATTGCTGCCGCAACGCCATTGTCTGGGAAAACCATTGCACCAATACCACATTGTTGCCATGGGTTGATGCCACTTTTTGCTTGTGACGGCATTGAAACGAACGCGCTTACTAATACCGCAGCAGTTAAACATCTTTTTATCATTATTAATTTCCTTTAATTTATATACACCCCACAAAACGGGCGAAGAAGTTTACCTGTTTTGGTTATTTAAATGCAAATAGTTATGTAACACAATGTAAAATAACGGTGTAAAATTTATAAAAGTGCAATAAAATCGCGAATTAACGGGAATAAATCTAGCGAGTTAATACCATTTAGCTAACTTAAACAACAGCTGATAATCGCTAATTATCCTGCATTTTATAAATTAGCGGTTTCTGGTGTTTAAAACTAACTGTTTAAGCGATTTTACTGTATAATTTGCGACCCTTGATAATGTGGCCGCAGGTTATACAGCAATGAATTTTAAATCTTTTAGTTTTGCCCCTGAACTTATTCAGGCGTTAGACGAACTTAATTACCACACCCTTACGCCCATTCAGCGCGCAGCTATTCCGGCTGTTCGTAAAGGTAAAGACGTTTTAGCAAGTGCACAAACCGGTACAGGTAAAACCGCTGCATTTGCACTCCCTATTATTCAAAAGTTATTTGAGTCAGATTGCAGCACTACGAATGCGCCAAGCGCCTTAGTCCTTGCGCCTACGCGTGAGCTTGCAGAGCAAATAGCGAATAACTTTAAAGACTTTGCTAAGTACACTCAGTTAAAAGTAGTGAGCTTATTTGGTGGTGTTAATACCGCAGGACAAGAAATTGCACTCAAAGAAGGTGTTGATGTTGTAGTAGCAACACCAGGACGTTTACTTGATCATATTCGTTTAGGTAACTTAAGCCTTGCTCAAGTAAAACATTTAGTACTTGATGAAGCTGACCGTATGCTTGATATGGGCTTTATTAATGATATGCAAAGCGTAATAAAAAGCTGTGCAGATGAGCGTCAAATTTTATTGTTTTCAGCTACCTTCCCAGCAGCAATTAAACAGTTCGCCTCTAAAGTGTTAAAGCAGCCTGAAATTGTTCGTGTTGATCAAACTAACAGCACCGCAAGCACAGTACAGCACGTGGTTTACCCAGTAGAAGAGCGCCGTAAGCAAGAGTTGCTTTCTGAGCTGATTGGTAAGAAAAACTGGCAGCAAGTGCTAGTGTTTGTAAACATGAAAGAAACCGCAGATGAGCTAGTAACTGAACTTAACTTAGACGGTATCCCAGCGGCAGTATGTCATGGCGATAAATCGCAAGGTAATCGTCGTCGTGCGTTGCGTGAATTTAAAGAAGGCAAAGTACGCGTGCTAGTTGCAACAGAAGTAGCGGCCCGTGGTATTGATATTGACGGTTTACCGCGTGTTATTAATATTGATTTACCTTGGCTTGCTGAAGATTATGTTCACCGTATTGGCCGTACTGGTCGTGCTGGTAACCAAGGACAAGCAATTTCGTTTGTGAGTCGCGAAGAAGAAAACATGTTGTTTGAAATTGAAACCTTAATTGGTCAAAAAATTAAACGTGTTTACTTAGAAGGTTACGAAGTAAGTAATCGTGAAGTACTGATTGATAAAATTGGTAAAAAGCCAGCGCATTTACGCCGCACCCGTGCTAATAAGCCATCAGGCCAGGCTACCGGTGAAGCGAGAGCGAAAAACCGCTCGCGAATTTCTAATGTACGTAAAAGCTTAAAAGGCGAAAAGCTGTCACTTAAAAAGTAAGACAGCTAAGCCATTAAAAAACCTGAGTTTACTCAGGTTTTTTTGTGCCTAATACATTATCGATAATAGCAGCGTACGCATAAGCAGCCGCTTCATCGTTTTGATTAGCAATAACCGACAAACCAACCGGTAAGTGGCTTACTTTGCCAACCGGTAAAGTAATATGGGTCGTCCCTGCAATGGCAGGTAATGAACTGCTACTGCCTTTAAAGTTATCGCCGTTAATTAAATCGGTTTTCCAAGCCGGTGAAACGGTGGGCGAAATTACAATATCTAGCTTATTATTGCGGTATAAATTGCTAATAGCGCGCTTTGCAAGTGCGCGATATCGCGCTTTGGTGCTTTTGTATTGTTGTTTTTCACTCAAATCAACTGCGTTAGCTTGTTGTAAAATATCTTGCTCAAAGTAGGGCATTTCCTGCTGTTTATTTGCGATATTAAATGCGATTAACTCGTCTAAACTTTTTACGGTTACCTGCGTTGGTGTTTTGCTTAAGTAGTGGTTAATTTCGGCTTTAAAGTCGTAAAGTAGGATGGCGTATTCATCAACGTAAAGCGTGCTTAAGTCATCTTTTACTGCAACATTGACAACGGTATGACCTGCGTCTTTTAATGTTTGTAACTGCTTAGCGTAAAGCTTTTGTGTTGCCACAGTAAACTTACTGGCAGGTAACGCGCCTATCCTCAGTGATGGCTTAGGCGCTATGCCATCAAGCGTTCTATTTACGTTGAGTGTCGATACATCGTCTGAGTCTTCACCTTGAATGACTGATAATACCGCGAGTGCATCTTTTAAAGAATGCGCCATTGGACCTACCGAATCTTGGCTACTAGAAAGGGGGATCACGCCTGCGCGTGAAACTTGCCCCATACTGGGTTTAATGGCGTACACCCCATTAACCGAAGCAGGGCAGGTAATCGAACCATCAGTTTCTGTGCCCAGCGCAATAGGCGTAAAATTTAAAGCAACCGCCACAGCAGAACCTGAGCTTGAACCACACGGATTACGAGTTACATCATGGGCGTTATGGGTTTGTCCGCCAATGGCACTCCAGCCAGATGACGAATACGATGAGCGAAAATTAGCCCATTCACTTAAGTTCGCTTTGCCTAAAATAATAGCGCCTGCTTGGCGTAATTGTTTAACCACAAAGGCATCTTTATTAGTAACGTTATTTTTAAGTGCTAATGAACCCGCTGTGGTGGGTAATGTACCTGTTGTTTCAATGTTATCTTTTAGTAATACCGCAATACCATGTAAAGGGCCTGCCCATTTTCCGGCTTTAAACAGCGCATCGAGTTGTTTGGCTTGTTCAATTGCAGTGGGCTCAATACTAATTACCGCATTATATTTAGGATTGAGCTCGTTTATTCTGTCGATATAAGTGCGGGTAAGCTGCTCAGCCGTGGTGGTATTATTTTTATAGGCATTGTGAATGTCACTAATGGTTTTAAGCTCTGTATTATTATCCGCTGCGTATAAATTAGGTATTGTACAAACAAATAATGTTAAAAGTAGCCGTTTTATAATCATTGTTATTATCTATTTTGTGAAAACATAGGTTATTTTTAGCACAAAAAAACCTCACGTTGTGAGGTTTTTCGATAAAGTATAATTTAATAGAGTTAAGCGTTTTCTAACATCGATAACGCAACCGCTTCAGCGGCTTTAATGCCATCAATACCCGCTGATAAAATACCGCCTGCATAACCTGCGCCTTCACCTGCAGGGTAAAGCCCTTTGGTATTAATGCTTTGGAAAGTTTTATCGCGCTTGATGCTGATAGGTGAAGACGTACGTGTTTCTACACCCGTGAGTAAGCCATCATTGGTTGAAAAGCCACGAATTTGTTTGTTAAAGGCAGGAATTGCTTCACGTAGCGCTTCAATGGCAAAAGCTGGCAGTACTTTGCTTAAATCAGTCAGTTTTATACCTGGTGTATACGAAGGCTGTACATCGCCTAAATTAGCCGACGATTTACCTTTTAAAAAGTCACCAATCAGCTGTGCTGGGGCATCATAATTTTTACCACCAAGCTCATAGGCTTGCTCTTCTAGCTTACGCTGTAAATCGATACCAGCTAGAGGATGGCCTGGAAAATCTTTTTCTGGCGAAATACCCACAACAATAGCACTGTTCGCATTTCGCTCACTACGAGAATATTGACTCATACCGTTAGTAACCACACGGCCTTCTTCAGAGGTAGCGGCAACTACAGTGCCGCCAGGGCACATACAAAAACTGTATACGGTTCGGCCATTATTACAATGGTGTACCAATTTGTAATCGGCAGAGCCCAAAATAGGGTTACCCGCGTTATCGCCAAAGCGGCACTCATCAATCATTGATTGTTTATGTTCTATTCTAAAGCCTACTGAAAAGGGTTTTGCTTCAACATAAATGCCTTTATCGTGGATCATTTTAAACGTATCACGGGCACTGTGACCAACCGCTAAAACCACATGGCGAGTTTCAAGCTTTTCACCATTAGAAAGTGTCAGCCCTGTAACTTGGCCGTTGTCTAAATGGATATCGTCAACGCGGGTGCTAAAACGAATCTCACCACCAAGTTCTATAATTCGGGCGCGCATTTTTTCAATCATGGTTACTAGTTTAAAAGTACCAATGTGCGGCTTACTAACGTATAAAATTTCTTCAGGAGCACCAGCCTCTACAAATTCAGTGATCACTTTACGGCCATAATGTTTAGGATCTTTTACTTGGCTGTAGAGCTTACCGTCTGAGAACGTGCCTGCACCCCCTTCACCAAACTGAACGTTTGATTCGGTATTGAGGGCCTTTTTACGCCAAAAGCCAAAGGTGTCTTTGGTGCGTTCACGTACCTCTTTACCGCGCTCTAGAATTATTGGTTTAAAGCCCATTTGTGCCAATACTAAACCGGCAAATAAACCACATGGGCCAAAGCCAATTACTACAGGGCGCTCTTTAATGCTGCTATTAGCGTGTGCTACAAATTTGTAGTTGGTGTCAGGGGAGACTTTAACGTGTTGATCTTTTTCAAACGAGGCTAACAGTTGTGCTTCGTTATCTACCTCAACATCAAGCGTGTAAATCAGTAAAATGGCGCTTTTTTTACGTGCATCGTAACCGCGTTTAAACACATTGTAGCTGTGTAGCTGCTCTGGACTTATATTTAATTTATTGATGATGGCTTGGCCAATAGCATTTTCGTCATGGTCAAGCGGCAGCTTTATTTCGGTTAAACGTATCATTAATATCTCTTTTGGTGTCATAGCGGAAAGTAAATACCGCTCACAATAAGGGGAGTGCACAAAGCGCTAATTTATAAGTGCCATATATTACGTTAAATTGTTCGCTTTTGGCACATATTTATTGTGTTTTGGTAAGGGTTGGGTATGATCCGCAGCTGGTAAAATTAAATATTAGGTATTAAACCACTATGGCGTTTGTAGTCACCGAAAACTGTATAAAATGTAAGTACACTGATTGCGTATCGGTGTGCCCTGCAGATGCATTTTTTGAAGGCCCTAATTTTTTGGCTATTAGCCCAATAGACTGTATTGACTGTGGTTTATGTGTGCCTGAGTGTGCAGCTGATGCCATTTATCAAGAAGATGAACTACCTGAGTCGCAAAAAGAATTCACCCAGCTTAATGCAGAACTGGCAGAAATATGGCCACGTATAACGCAAGTTAAACCTGCACCTGAAGATGCCGATAGCTGGAATGGTGTGGCTAATAAATTAAAACTTCTCGACACATAACTACTTCCTAAAACTTATTATTAGTTTTTTGTTAATTTTATTGCAAATTTTAACACGCAAGTATTAACAAACGTACCTGTATAATTTACACTCCAGACCAAAGTTTACTTTCAACAAGTAAATAAACCTAAATGGATGTTTATGCAGTACTTTATACCTACAAAAATAATAAAATTGCTGTTATTGATCAGCTTCAGCCTTGTTTTAACTCTCAGCCCTTATGCACTTGCCGATAAGCTTAATTATCAACTTGCACACATTAATAAAAACATTGATGTAGATGGCGTGCTTAACGAGCCGCATTGGCAAGAAGCAACCCGTGTTGCGGTAAATTATCAAGATGAGCCGAATGAAAAGGGCACACCACCGGTAAAAACCGATGCGTATATTTATGACGATGGTCATAATTTGTATGTAGCTTTTGTTGCTTATGACCCAGAGCCGAGTAAAATTCGCGCTGCACTTCGTGATAGAGACACGCTTTGGCAAGATGACAACGTTGGTTTGGTGATTGATACCTTTAACGATGAGCGTACTGGCTATGAGTTTTATGTAAACCCACTGGGTGCCCAAGGCGACATTCGCATGACGGATACCGATGAGTGGGCATCTGATTTATCGTGGGATGCTATTTGGGATAGTGCCGGTACCATAAACGAGCAAGGTTACGTGGTTGAAATGCGTATTCCGTTTAAAGCTCTGCGCTTTGCACAAAACCAAGCCGACTCTACTTGGGGCTTTTCGATGATGCGCAACTATCAGCGTGATGTGTTGTATCAATTATCAAGTACAGGCTTTGACCGTGATATTAAATGTAGTTTGTGTCAGTTTGACAAAATAACTGGATTTAATAATTTAGCACCGAGTAAAAATCTGCAATTAACGCCAACCTTAACCGCATTAAGAAACGATCAAAAAACACAGGTACCTGGTGCGTGGGATAACGGCGATGTAAATACAGAAGTAGGGCTTGATCTGCGTTGGGGCGTCACTAAAGATGCAGTTATTAATGCCACCATAAACCCTGATTTCTCTCAAGTAGAAACCGATTCGTTAGAACTGGATGTAAATACCACATATTCTATTTATTACGCTGAAAAACGTCCGTTTTTCTTAGATGGCGCATC
The DNA here is from genome assembly GCF_023161845.1 of Pseudoalteromonas sp. 2CM39R. NCBI lineage: Bacteria > Pseudomonadati > Pseudomonadota > Gammaproteobacteria > Alteromonadales > Pseudoalteromonadaceae > Pseudoalteromonas > Pseudoalteromonas sp. 2CM39R. The sequence goes on along the minus strand of NZ_JALNTM010000003.1, from coordinate 272,100 downwards.
ATATTTCAAAAGTAATTTATTTGAACTGCTTTATACCCGTACCATAGCTGAGCCTAATATTGGTGCAAAGCTCACCGGTAAAACCGATAGCCACAGTTATGCGCTAATGTTTGCTGATGACGACAACAGTAATGTTTTACTGCCCAGCAACCAAGGCTCAGGCTTTGCCAGCCTAAATGATAAAACCAAGGCGGCGGTGGCGCGATACCAATATGATATTGGCCAACAAGGCACTATTGGCGTTACTTCAACACATAGAGAAAGTAGTGATTACCATAATACGGTGTTATCGGTTGATGGCAGCTATTGGTTTAATCAGTCAGATACGCTTAATTACCAAATAGCCCATGCTGATACCAACAACTCGCAGTTTTTAGTTGATAACTACAATTTAGCAGAGTCTCAGTCTGATATGGCTTATGCATTAAAGCTGACCCGCGATAAGCGCGATTATAAGCTTTACGCTACCTATGACAATATAGGTGAGGATTACCGCACCGATTTAGGTTATCAAGAAAAAGTAGACTACGAAAAAGTAGGCTTTGGTGGCGGTCAAACTTGGTATGGTGATGAACATGATATGCTAACAACTTGGTCATACACCGCCGATTGGGATAAAACGTGGGCTCAAAATGGCGACTTGCTTGAAGAAGAATATGAAGGTTACATGACCTTTCAAGGTCAAAAGCAGTCTGTATTTGAGCTTGGTTTATTAAATCGCTATGAAAACTATAATGGCAATTTTTATAACCAAAATATTGGTTATTTATATACGGCTTTTAGACCTACTAAAGACTTAAGACTATCGTTATACGCCGAATACGCAAGCCGTATAGATTACACTAATGAGCAGCTAGGTGATGTTTTAACTACACAATCACAGGCTGTTTGGGATATTAATAATCACTGGCAGTTAGATGTTAGACATAATTATAGTCATTTAGATGATTACCAAGGGCGACGCGTATTTACCGCAAACCTTGTTGATTTTAGGCTTTATTATAAGTTTAGTATGCGCGCTATGCTTAAGTTGATTTTACAGTTTGAAGACATAGACAGAAATGAAGATGCTTATTTTTATCAGGTTAGCGAAATCAACAAAGATTATGGTAGTCAGCTGGTTTACTCATACAAAATTAACGCACAAACGCTATTTTATTTAGGTTATTCAGATAAAGGCTATCAGGATGACTCGTTAAAAAGCATTGAGCGTGACCAACGTACTTTCTTTACTAAAGTCAGTTATGCGTGGCAGTTATAACGCTATAAATACTATAAAAGCAAGATTTTGCTAGGCAATAAAAAACACGCTAACCAGTAGCGTGTTTTTTTGTGTTTACTAAATGGTAAACCTAGTTATTACAAGTCAAAAGTACGTGAAATAGCGAGTACAATTCGCTCATCTGCGTAATCGTAGTCCAAGCTGGTATTCTCAGCAGCTACTTCAATACCAAACCCTTCATAGCTTGTTTGGTAAGCTAAGCGGTAATGGTGATACGATTTGTCGCCCTTAGCTTCATCCCACTGAAATTTGTTGCCATCGAGTGAGTTTGAAATATCAAAGCTGGCACGAATTGCATGATTTGGTGCAAGCTCGAAAGTGTGCGCAATCATCGAAATCACATGGCCAGTATCGTAGCCAAAGTAATCCCAGCTGTACCAAAAGTTAAGCTCTGTTTGACCGTAGTCACTGGCGTAACCAAATTTAGTATACGCTTCTGCGTAGTTACCATCGCTGTTATTACCTTGGTAAGTGTAATAAGCAATACCGTAATCAAGGCTTACTTGTTGGTTTAACTGAATGTATCGGCCTACATATGCATCTAGTTCGAAGTCGGTATCATCACCAAAATCTACGTTTGATGCCCATACACCGGCATAAACACCGTTATCGTACGCATAGTCAAGACTTGCTTGTAGCGCTGGATCGTTATCTGTTTGAGTAACACCATTAAAGGTGTAATCAGATGCAGCAGTAATTGTTGTTGACCAGTTAGCTGCTGCTGTTGTTGATAAAACAGTTAATGGTAAAGCGATAAAAAGTTGTTTTAATTTATTGTTCATGTGATTTCCTAGCTGATAGTTTCTATTTTTGTGTAATCAATTTTATTCGCTTTAGGCGATCCTTCGATATTGCTGACTGTTTTAAGTTTGCTGTAGGCAATAAAACCAATGCAAATAAAGAATAACCCTATAACTAAAGCACCAACCCATTGAATTTGCAAAAACTCAAGTTTAAATAACAGTGTTAATAATGATAAAGCGACGACATTCATGGCAATATACTTAAATTTACCAAAGCGTTTTACAGTTAAGTTTAAATTATCTGTGTATAGACGGATCAGTGAATCAAGCGAGTTAATAACAAACACAATACCTACAAACACCATGGCAAAGTTTTTAATGCCTGCAGTTGGAATGCCCGCTTCGTGGTAGTGATATAACACACTGAACCAGATAGCGATTGGTATTGACGGGAAAATTAACATAGCGCCGAGTACTTGGTATGTTTTTAAACCACCCACAAAACGTGATGTAAACTGGCCAATCATGATGCTCCACGCAAACCACCAAAATAGGTAAAACTCATGGTAATCATTCAGTGGTAATACAAACTCATTGATGTTGGCAAAGTAATTACCAATTAATCCAATGTTTTTAGTAAATGCAGAGAGTTCGCTATCGCCAAATAAGAAGGCATCAGCCCACATAAAACCAATTAACGCGATAAACAACCAAGTAGTAGCAATGCTTAAAAAGCGAACATATTTAATATCGGTGCTTGAATACACCGCAAAACAAATAGCGGCAAGCACGATTAAGTAAAACTCAGGAATAACATTTGAGCCGTCTCCGAGTTCAGGTAAATACCACGGTAGGTTGCTCAATAGTAAGTAAGCGGTAAACGCACAAGTACCAATGATGACTACGTTGTTTAAAAATTTAACCCATGGAATTTCAAAAAATTTTACTTTGGGTTCTATTACACAGAAATAAAAGCACGTAAGAAAATAAAATCCCCAAATTAAAAATCCCCAATAACCAAACTCAATAGAGAGAGGATTGGCAAATGCATATTCTGGGCTTGCTTTTATGTCTGCATAACCGGCAAATTCGGTTAAAGGAAACATAATGAGGCCAACGTCTAGGCCCGAGGTAAACAGGATTGCTATAAAGGTGAATGTTCTCACTGGTGTGACGCCTACTACGCGTACATTGCCCCATTTAATTAAAATAGCAACAATCGCAAGTAAGGTGAAAATAATGCCAGCATTAAGCCAAATAGTCATTATCGCCCTCCCAGAATGAATAAAAGTAACACATATATACTCCGTTTTTATTGTGCTTGCATTAACACAGACATAACCTATTTATGCTTGTGAGCCACTGCAAGGCGCATAAAGGCACTCCTTAAAGCATTTTGCTTAAAAGAGTGGCCTTTATGGCAGGCTAAATTAAAGGATTTTATTTCGTTGTGTAGTTTGCCAATTAGTGGCATTCACAACATCAACTCCTGTATGAGCCAAGGGCTTATTTCCTAAAATAATATCAGCGGCTTTTTCGGCAACCATAATGGTAGGTGCATTTAAATTACCGTTAGGTATTGTTGGAAAAATTGACGAGTCAACCACACGCAAGCTTTGCATGCCATGCACTTGAGTGTTTGAATTAACTACGGCCATGTCGTCTTCACCCATTTTACAAGAGCAAGAAGGGTGGTAAGCACTTTCTACAGCTTGGCGAACAAAGGCATCAATTTGCTCATCAGTTTGAACTTGTTGCCCTGGTTGAATTTCTTCACCACGGAAGTCGTCAAAGGCAGGTTGTTCAATGATTTCACGCGTCAATCGTACGCACGCTCTAAAGCCTTCAATATCATCTTGATGCTCTAGGTAGTTAAATACAATTTTAGGTGGCTGTGTTGGATCAGCTGATGCAATAGTGACACTGCCTCGGCTCTTAGGCTTGTTATGACCTACATGCACTTGAAAACCATGCCCTGCGAAAGCACTGCGTCCATCGTAACGCATTGCTGCCGGTAAAAAGTGATACTGAATATCTGGCCATTCAACACCGGGTTTTGAGCGGATAAAGGCACATGATTCAAAATGATTAGTTGAGCCTAAACCTTTACGGGTAAGCAGCCATTTTGCACCAATCAAGCCTTTTGAAAACAAGCCTAATTTACCGTTCAAAGTAATGGGTTGTTTACACTTATATTGAAAGTAAAACTCTAAATGGTCTTGCAAGTTTTGACCTACACCTGGTAAGTGATGCTTTACATCAACACCTGCTTTTTCAAGGGTTTGTGTATCGCCAATACCTGAAAGCTGTAGTAGGTGTGGCGAACCAATAGAGCCCGCACTTAAAATAACCTCTTTACTTGCTTGTGCTGTTTTTACTGCGCTATTGAGTTTGTATTCAACACCAGTTGCTTTTTTACCGTCTAAAATAACGCGCTGAGCAAGTGCACCGGTAACGATTGTTAAGTTGCTACGATGCTTAATTGGGTCTAAGTACTCGCGAGAAGCAGAGCTGCGCACACCGTTTTTAACAGTCATGTGCATAGGGCCAAAGCCTTCTTGTTGAGCACTATTGTAGTCATTTGTGGTTGAGTAACCAGCTTCTGCACCCGCTTCAATAAATGCAGTGTATAACGGGTTTTCCATGTTATTGCCGTTATTAACACCTAGTGGGCCTTTACTACCACGATGAGCATTTTCACCTAGGTAAAAGCTTTCTGCTTTTTTAAAATACGGTAAACACGCTTGGTAATCCCAGCCGTTAGCGCCGTGCTGTTGCCATTCGTCAAAATCTTTAGCATGGCCACGAACATACACCATGCCATTAATCGAAGATGAGCCACCAAGTACTTTACCGCGAGGGCAATGCATTTCACGGTTATCTAAGTGTGGCTCTGGTTGCGTATGAAATTGCCACGCAAACTTATCGGTATTCATTGGAATAGACAATGCGGTAGGCATTTTTATAAAGATACTTTTATCGCTGCCGCCGGTTTCAAGTAACAATACCTTGTTACTTGAATCTTCAGACAAGCGATTTGCTAGCACACAGCCAGCTGAGCCCGCGCCTACAATAATATAATCAAAGTTCATGATGATTCCTTAAAACGGGCTTTCTATGTCGGCCATACCAACATAAACAGACTTAGTTTGCGTGTAATGATCAAGTGTTTCTATACCATTTTCACGACCAATACCCGATTGCTTATAGCCACCCACTGGCATTTCTGCTGGCGAGTTACCGTAAGCATTAATCCAACAAATACCGGCTTGAAGTTGATGAATTACGCGATGAGCGCGTTTAATGTCGCTAGTGAAAACGCCTGCAGCTAAACCTAAGTGAGTGCCGTTAGCACGTGCAATTACATCATCTTCATCATCAAATACTAAAACGCTCATTACTGGGCCAAAAATTTCTTCTTTAACGATGGTCATTTCATCGTTGCAATCAACAAACACTGTCGGCGCTACAAAATAGCCATTTGGCGCTGATGCTGGTGAAAGCGTTGAGCCACCGGTTAATAATGTTGCGCCTTCTTCAAGGCCTTTGTCGATGTAACTCATCACTAAATCTTGATGCTTCTTAGAAATAAGCGCGCCAAAGTTAGTATTTAAATCTTGCGGGTCACCGGCAATAATATTGTTTTCGGTACGTGTTTTAAGTTCATCAATAAATTGTTGATACACATTCTTGTGAACATAAATACGAGTGCAGTTCGTACAAATTTCACCTTGGGTATAAAAGTTACCTAGCATGGCAGCACTTACTGCTTGCTCAATGTTGGCGTCATCAAATACTAATAATGGCGATTTACCACCTAGTTCCATAGTCACATCTTTTAATGTGCCTGCAGCACTGGCGACTACTTTTTTACCGGTATCTACTTCACCAGTAAATGATACTTTTTCAATATCTTGATGTGCAGTAAGCCATTGGCCTACTTCACCAGCGCCTTGAACTACATTAAATACGCCAGCAGGGACGCCTGCTTCAATAAACACCTCGGCTAATTTAATTGCACCAAGCGGCGTTTCTTCAGACGGCTTAAAAATAAATGCATTACCCGCTGCGAGGGCTGGGCCTGATTTCCAACATGCAATTTGTAATGGGTAGTTCCATGCACCAATACCGGCACAAATACCTAAAGGCTCTTTGCGTGTGTAGTAAAAGTCATCGCCAACCATTTGTTGTTGACCAACTTGTGCAGGGGCAAGACCTGCAAAATATTCAATTACATCTGCGCCTGTTTCAACATCTACGCAGTTAGCTTCTTGCATTGGTTTACCAGTATCGAGCACTTCAACCAGTGCAAGCTCATCATTGCGCTCGCGTAAAATAGCAACGGCGTTTAGTAAAATACGGCTGCGCTCAATAGGGGTCATCGCTGACCAAACTTTAAAGCCTTGTTTTGCACTTTCTATCGCTGCGTTTTGAACATGCTGGTCAGCGACTTCAACGGCATAAATTACCTGGCCGGTTGCAGGATTTACTACATCAAATGTTTCGCCGCTTTTATTTGCAAGGAATTGGCCGTTGATAAAGTTTTGATAGATAGGTGTAGTCACGTTAGGCTCCATATTGCTTGATAAGTGAATGCACGTAGTTTTTAGCTAGTGATTCACTGTGTTTAAACTGATTTTCGTCTGATTGGCTTAATACGGCACGAAGCCATAAGCCATCAATCATTGCTGCGGTTAATTCAGCCGCGAGAGTTGCTTGCGCTAAAGGCATTAATTGCTTAAATGAAACAGTTAAATTGCTTTGCAAGCGTTTACTGTTTACATTTTGTAAACGATGAAGTTCCTTATCGTGCATTGATTGCGCCCAAAAACTTAACCACGTCCGCGTGGTGTCTTTACGTTGTTGTACTAGCGCAAAGTTTGATTCAACAATAAACATTAACCTTTGAGTTGCTGTGGTATTTTCATTAACCTTACTAATTAAGTCGTCTTTCAAGTTCGAGAGTAAGTAACGCACAGTTGCTTCAATTAGCCCCTGTTTCCCACCAAAGTAATGGCTAATTATGCCTGATGACATTCCAGCATTTTTACTAATACTATTGATCGTAGTCGCCTGTAATCCTTTTTGAGCAACTGACTCTATAGTCGCGTCAATTAGCTGCTGACGCCTTACAGGTTCCATTCCAACTTTAGGCATAATTTTTATTAATTGATCGTTCAATAAAGATAAGCTTAAGGTAATAGCTCTAACAATTCAAGGCTTGTGTAAATGGCAAGAGAGTAAAGTATGGATAAATAATTAACAAAATGAGTATGAAATGATGCAAAATTAACAACTCAAGACCTTGTTTAAAGTCTTTAAATAACAATGGTTTGTATGTTTTATTGGTGTTGTTCTTTATAGTGTAATCAATTCTTTACGAGGTGAGTGAAACTTTTGGTGATTTATTTGTTAGTGCGATAACTATTAGAGTACTAATTGTATTTTTTACCAGCAGGGCATTTATATAAAGGTAAAGGGAATAGATATGTTGTTGCGATCAAAATTAGGTTTCAAAGAGAAATATGGGAGGTAAATTAAACAAATGTTAACGCGAAGTAGGAGGGAAATAAGGCGCTGTTTAGCTTTCAACAACACCTTTAAATAATAAGGGATAACGTCTTAAACGATTGCCAATATAGTCATCGGCCATGATCTGCTCACAAATTTCGTCGATGTTATCAGTCGCTTCAAACACCCAATCAAAACGTTCAATCGCGAGCAAAAAACCGCGCTTTAAGTGTGTTTGTTCGCGGTAATAAGCAAGATTCTTTTTTATCAGTTGCAGCTTTTCAGGCTCAGCCTTTAATTGCGCAATAACTTGGTGAATAAACTGCAAATTGCGCGAACTAGTTGGTCTATTTCGTCTATTTGTTGGTCGCATTACTCTTCGTTAGCTATGTTGTAAAGTTTCTTCAAAAAATCGTCTTTGTGTTTGTCATGTTCGTAATCTAAATGGTAGGTATTATGAAATCCAAAGCGTAGTAACACGCCACTGCCTTGTAAGTAAACGGTATAGCCGTCAATATCAGAAAATGCAGTGACTCCCTGATAAAGCTTACCTTCTTCTGTGGTTTCACCTCGTTGCTGGATACGTTCGTAAACCGCTAGAATCTGTTTGTTGTCGATTTCATTTTTCATTGTCTGCACCTTTATTTACTCTTTCATACGCTATAGATATGCGGGTCGATCATCATAAAAACAATAGTCAAGAATGTGTGATATTGCTTTGCTATTTTTAATTTATAAATTATGCTCAGAGCTCACTCTATGTTGAGCTTTTACCATGATAGACAAGGCGTTACTTTTAAAAACTCGTGACTTATCCGACCAACTCATTGCGCTGCAAACCCCAATTAGAATTCTCGATGCAATTAATTGGGATAAACAGACTAAAGAAGAGTTTTTTCGGCAAAAATGCCAAAAAAATCCTTTAATAGACCGTGCTTACTACCAACAGCGAGATTTAGGGTTTGTGCCTAGTGAGTTGCGCCAAGCATTTTCAACACTGCACCGAAATATTATTAATCAGTTGGGGCAATTAAACCCAATAACTCAATATATGGGTAAAATGTGTAGCGAATATAAAACAGTGCTTAATATGCTGGAGTACCGAGGTACTGCCGAATTTCATGACTTGTCGGTAGAGCTTTTTGGGCATCCAAAAGACCTTTTTCATGCTGGTGAGCCATCGTTATCTGAGCTTGCTAATATGCTTGAGCAGCCATTAAAAAGTTTGCTTGATGCGAACATTTTGCCTGAAGATCCTAAAAATATTGATGCCAGTGATGCGGTGCGTATTTTGTCTGAGCAGGTCAATGCCAGTATGCAAGGGATTAATGTGGAAGTAATGCTTAGTGATGGAATTGTCAGTGATGCGGCAGCAGGAGCTAACAATATAAAGCTTAATCAAGATGTTAAGTTTTCTCAGCGCGAATTAGATATTTTAGAGGTGCACGAGGGCTGGATCCATGTAGGCACCACTCAAAATGGCTTAGCGCAACCTTATTTAACTTGCTTGAGTAAAGGCACGCCAAGCTCTACCGTTACCCAAGAAGGGCTTGCAGTACTGACCGAAATAATCACTCTTAAATCAACACCACGTCGCTTATCAAAATTAGTAAACCGTATTCAAGCGGTCACCAAAGTGATTGATGGTGCTGAGTTTGTAGATATATACCGAGATTATGTAGCACAAGGGTTATCAAAAGACGACAGCTACACCCTTGCACAGCGTGTATTTAGAGGTAGCACCGCAACCGGCTTACCGTTTACTAAAGACATTGCTTATATAAAAGGCTTTGTATTGGTTTATAACTTAATTCGGGTGGCGATACAGCTTGGCAGAATTGACCAATTACCGCTATTGCTGGTGGGTAAAATATCAATTGATGACTTTAGGTTAATATCGCAACTACATGATTTAGGTGTGATTAAAAACCCACAATTTGTGCCGCCTCATTTTAAAGATTTAAGAGGACTTGCTACGTGGCTGAGCTTTGGTCGTTTTATTGGTAATTTGTCATTTGAACAATTAGAAAACGACTACAAGCCGTTGTTTTTATGATTTATAAGTGAGCTTTTTCTCAGAAACAAAAAAAGCCCAAAATGGGCTTTTTTTAATTTAGCACAACACAGTTAACGTGCGTTGGTGCTCTCGAAAATTTTGTCTGCAGAGGCTGCAACAAATCCAGTGTAAATTTCACCATCAGGTTTTGGATAACGAATAGCAAACTCGTAAAAACAGCTAGGAATGCGCATATCGCCATCGCTAAAGGTCACAGCGTATTCATCAGCTAATGTTGATGATTGCTCTAATAGCACTTCTGGTGAGCCTTTTACTTCGCCTCCTGAGGTATTAAGTGCAAAACCGGCATCTTTAAGAGCTTGGTTTACATCATGGATGTTATCAAATTTAGCTAAGGTATTAATGTTCACAGTAAAATGATTTGCACGGTAACCCCACGCAGACATCCACGCTGCATATTCGCTCTCAGCTAATAACTTTTTGTAAGTATCAGTGCTTACTTGCCAATGTGTGCCTGAATATAAAAAATTATCGGCAGTCACAGCGCTTTCGTCAATTTGTGCCACCATATCCGTAACGATTGCTTGTAGCTCAGGCGAACATTTTTCAACTAATAATTCAGAAATAAACACTTTAGGCTGTGTCGGATCGCTATGCTCATAATGCTTGGCGTAGAGTTTTTTTGCTTCAAAGTGATATTCACCACATTCTTTATAACCAATAGCTAAAAAGTGCGCAGCTAGTTTTTCAAGGCCTACTTTTTCTATGTTAAAAGTACGCAGTGCAATATGGTCGTTAATAATGTCGTCTTTTTGCGTTGAGCCTAATAAGTCATGAATTTTATCAGCTGATGGCGTTACTGTTAGGTAGTTTTGCCATAAGTTATCAAATAATGTGTTTACATCAGTATGCATGGTAAATCCTTAAATTTTCTAAAATTGTTATTCAATAATTAAGCCCGGCGCGAGGGTTTGCGGTAAGTTAACTTTTTCTGACTCTACTGAGGCCACTGGGTATGCGCAGTAATCAGCAGCATAGTATGCACTAGCTCTGTGGTTACCACTGGCACCTATGCCACCAAATGGCGCTGCGCTTGATGCGCCTGTAATAGGGCGGTTCCAGTTAACAATACCGGCACGAATACGTTTTAAAAAGTGGCTGTAATCATCTTCGCTGTCTGCAAGTAAACCTGCAGATAAACCAAAGCTGGTGTTATTCGCCTCTGCTATAGCGCTATCAAAGTCAGTGTAACGATATACTTTAATTAGCGGGCCAAAGTGTTCTTCATCGGCGATTTCATCGATTTTAGTGACATCAATAATACCTGGGCTGACAAAGCCAGTGCCTGGTTTTAATTGTTTAAGCTCAACGAGTACCTCAGCACCTTGTTTAACTAGGTCAGCTTGCGCTGCAACCATGCCTAAGGCGGCTTTTTCACTGATCATGGCACCCATAAATGGTTGAACGTCAGCAAAGCTATCATCTACAAGGATATTTTTGGTTGCGCTGATCAGCTTTTCTAAAATAGCATCGCCATTGGCTGATTTTTCAATAAATAATCGACGTGCACAAGTACAACGCTGACCCGAAGTAATAAAGCCCGATTGAATAATATCGTGAACTGCTGCGCTCACATCAGCAACATCTTTAACCACTAGCGGGTTATTACCGCCCATTTCAAGCGCTAAGATTTTACCTGGATGGCCTGCAAATTGTTTATGTAATAAATGCCCTGTGTTTGAGCTACCAGTAAAAAATAAGCCATCGATATCTTGATGTGAAGCAAGTGCTTTACCTGTTTCTAGTTCACCTTGAACAAGGTTTATAACCCCAGCAGGTAAGCCTGCTTTTAGCCACAGCTCTAAAGTAAACTGTGCTACGTGAGGAGTTAGTTCTGATGGTTTAAACACCACGGTATTACCCGCTAATATAGCAGGGACTATATGACCGTTTGGTAAATGCCCAGGGAAATTATATGGGCCAAAAATAGCCACTACACCATGTGGTTTGTGGCGAATGAAGGCTTTTGCGCCAGGCATTGGGTTTTCGGTTGTGCCAGTTCGCTCATTGTAAGCACGGATAGCAATAGCAACTTTGCCTGTCATCGCACCGACTTCTGTGCGCGTTTCCCATAGTGGTTTACCTGTTTCACGAGCAATAATGCTAGCAAATTCTTCGCTGTGTTCTTTTAATTGGGCAACAAAGTTTTCTAAAATGGTAATACGTTGTTCAATTGGCATATCTGCCCATTGAATTTGCGCGGCTCTTGCCGCTTCAATAGCACTGCTAACTTGTTCGGGACTGGCACCATTACCTTGCCAAACAACTTCACCATTGCTTGGATTAACAGAATTAAAAGCAGGGCCTTGGCCTGCGTGCCATTGGTTATTAATTAGTTGTGTGTTCATAAATAGTGTTACAGGCGAAAAAATCGCGCTGCATCTCCTTGATTTAAATGAAGTGCATCAGCTACTTCTTGGCTGATAACTAAGGTGTGCTTTGCTTGATTATAATGAGCGTGTTTAGTGAACGTGGCTCTAAAGTCGCTAACCCCTTGATTACAAATAGCTAGGGTATCTGAGCTTTGCTCATTAATATGTTCAAGTTCACCAATGGTAATTGGGCACACTTGTGAATCACGAATACTGCGAATATTACCGAGCTTTGCCTCTACCGTGGGACCTGCGTCAAATAAATCAACGTAGCCACGATGTTCAAACCCTTCTTTTTCAAGCAACTTAAGTGCAGGCTTGGTTTTATCATGAACATGACCAATCACCGCTTGTGCTTTTTTACTTAGCAAGTTTACATAGATAGGGTATTTAGGCATAAGCTCGCTAATAAATACTTTATCGCCTAAACCAACTAAGTGATCAGCTTGTGGAAATTCAATACTAAAAAAGTGTTCTTGTAACCATTGCCAAAATGGAGAGTGCCCCTGTTCATCACTTACGCCACGCATTTCAGCAATTACAGTGTCGGCAAAGCGTTCACTATGTTGTGCCATAAATAAAAAGCGTGAACGTGATAAAAACCGCCCTGTTAAGCCTTTTCTGCTGTCTTCACGTAAAAATAAAGTACATATTTCTGAGCAGCCTGTGTAGTCATTACACATACTTAAAATATCAACGGTATTGTAAACGTTTAAGGTGGGTGAATGATGGACAGTTTTACCTAAATGGTAGTGATACAAAGGCACAGACAAACCGACGGCCGCTTCTATGGCGGTAGTACCAATTACTTTGCCAGTGTCACTGTCTTCTAAAACAAATAAATAGCTTTCATCGATAGGCTTATTTACATTTTTAGTAAAGCTGTTTTGTGCACGGTCTATTTTTTCTTGTAGTTGTCCATCATCGACAGGTAAAGAGGTAAAACCATGGCCTGATTCAATGGCAATCTCTTTAAGTGCTGCAAAATCATTGACAGTAATAGGACGTAATACTTGCATTAACTACTTGCTCCAATAAAGCCCTGAGGTAAACATTTATCTAAGGGCTTTATATGTTTTACTTAGTGATTAACCGTTTACAACTTCGCTTACTGCTTTTTCAAAGCGAGCTAAGCCTTCCTTAATATCCTCAAATGGGATCACTAATGAAGGTGTAAAGCGGATAACGTTCATTCCGGCTACTAAATTCATTAAACCGTTATTAGCACTTGCAATTAAGAAGTCGCGAGCACGGCCTTCAAATTTTTCATTTAATGCAGCACCAATAAGTAAGCCTTTACCACGGATTTCACTAAATACATGGTATTTTTCGTTAATGGCATTTAGACCATCACGGAACATTTGTTCACGTTCTTTTACGCCATTTAAAACCGCAGGGGTATTTACTGTATCAAATGCAGCTTCTGCAACAGCACATGCCAATGGGTTACCACCGTAGGTAGAACCATGAGTCCCTATTTTTAGGTGTGCTGCAATTTCAGTAGTCGTGATCATAGCTCCAATTGGGAAACCGCCACCTAATGCTTTAGCCGTGGTTAAAATGTCAGGAATAACATCTAGGCCTTCGTATGCGTATAAGTGACCTGTACGGCCAACACCCGTTTGCACTTCATCAAAAATAAGCAGTGCGTTGTGTTTAGTACACAGCTCACGTACTTTTTGTGCAAACTCATTGGTTGGTGGCACAATACCGCCTTCACCTTGTAATGGCTCCATCATTACTGCACAAGTATCATCGCCAATTAAGGCTTCAAAGGCAGCAATATCATTGTAGTCACAATGAACAATATCAGCAGGCTTTGGCCCAAAACCATCAGAATAAGCGGCTTGGCCACCTACAGTTACAGTGAAAAAAGTACGGCCATGAAAGCCTTTATTAAAAGCGATGATCTTAGACTTTTCAGCACCAAATTTTTCCAAGGCAAAGCGACGCGCTAACTTTAAAGCCGCTTCGTTTGCTTCAGCTCCTGAGTTTGCAAAGTAAACTTTTTCTGCAAAGGTAGCATCAACCATTTTCTTAGCTAAGCGAAGTGCTGGCTCATTGGTCATTACATTTGCTAAGTGCCAAATTTTTTCGCCTTGCTCTTTTAGTGCGCCCACTAATGCAGGGTGACAATGACCTAAACAATTAACCGCAATACCACCGGCAAAATCGATAAATTCGTTGTTATTTTGATCCCACACGCGTGAGCCTTCACCACGAACGGGAATAACTGCAGATGGGTTGTAATTAGGGACCATTACGTCGTTAAATAAATCTCTGGTTACTTGCATTTTTACACCTAAATTAATCACATAAAAAACGTTGCTGAAAAATAACGATAAGCTCAGGCTTATTCAGCAATACAATGCGTTCATACTTATTAAAAATGTCATTATCAAAGGTTATGGATTAAATTTGCAGTGCTATTTTGTGAAAAATGATTAGAATAATAGTCAAAATAACGAACCTTATTAGCATTATGATAACTCCCCAAGATAAAAAGCTACTATCAGTATTAAAAACGAACGCTAGAGCAAGTATTTCTGACCTTGCAAGGCATTTAAATTTATCCCGCTCAACAGTACAAAGTCGCATGCTTAAGTTGGAGCAAAGTGGGGTGATTAAAGGGTATAACGTTGACTTTGGAGATGATTTTTTAAATAGCTTAGTTTCTGCACATGTCTCAATAAAGGTCAAACAAAAGCTAACGACTAAAACCAACGTAGAGTTAAAACAAATAGATGCCATATCTCAGTTGTATGCAATTAGCGGTGAATTTGATTTAATTGCCATTGTCGAAGCTCAAAACCTCGAGCAGTTAAGCCACTTATTAGACGATATAGGTAATTTAGATGGGGTAGAGCGCACTCGTTCATCGGTAATTTTAGAAACCAAATTTAAGCGTTAATTAGATTTATTTCTAACCATTCAGTGAGTATTAATTATTTGCATTTAGGCTCACTTAATTGTAATCTCCTCGTTATTAGAAACAAGGATTGTTTTTGCCAAATCAATAGGCTTTTCGCCCCTACATTTGCCACAATCCTCCAATACTTAACAAACCTGATAAGTATAGTTATTACATGCAAGAACACTAGTTGATTACAATGTGAGAAACAGGACGTTTTGGCAAAACAGCTCAAAAACATTACAAGGAAATGTTATGAAATACACAACACTAGCTGCTGCAGCCCTATTAATAATAGGTGGCTCATATTTAAGTGCAAAGGCCACTTTATTTGACTCAAGCGATAACATAACGGTTGAAACTTACAGCGACATATTTTTTAAACTAGAATCCTCACCCGTCAATATTGATGAGATTATTACTGGCGCGAGTCAGTTTGCCAATAGCTTATGTGATGAAAGTATTTATCAAGAAGTTATTGGTGAGTCAGTAAACTCATGTAAGCAAAAATTCAAACAATCACAAGCGCAATGTGCTGACTTTATTACAAAAAATAGTCAGGCTATGTACACTGATAAGGTTGCCATAACGCTCGTATCTGAAAAATTTATAAATTGCATGACGAATAGCTAAGTTATATTTTGTTCAAATTTTGCCCGAAACTCCCTATTTGACTGGGTGACATTGGTATTTCAATATTTTAATTAGCATATTATACCCTGTGGTCTATGCTGAATTTATGAGTTGTTAATGCCCAGTTTGCTTTAGGGAGTACAATGCAAGAAAATTTACTAAACTCAGTTATCAAAATAACAAAAAACAGAGACGTAGACTCACTTGAATACAGCTTGATATCGACCATCCAAGAGTTTATTGGGTGTAAAGAAGTTTCAGTTTATAAAGACATAGAAGTTCAGGGTCAACTTACCATTGAACAAAGCCTTTGTTTGAAAGTGACTGGTGAAAAGCAATTTGAGTGGGTACAACGACAAATTGTTGCACACCCCGAGGATGAGCTTCTATCATGCTTACGTTCTGCTTGCATTATCACGGTGCAATCAACAGATGGCATCGAACGCCGTTGGTTACCCATTACCCGCCAAGAGAAAACAGTCGCCGCAATTTCTGTGGTTTCAAACAGCCTAGATAGTCCAGCCCAGGTGATGTTAAATGCTTTTTGTCGTATTTTTGAAAATTATTTAGTGATTCTTCATGAAAACGAAAGAGATAAATTAACAGGACTATTAAATAGACAAACTTTTGAGAAAAAAATAAAGCAACTGATTGAAAAACAAGTATTAAAAGTCCACAGTTCATCTCGAGATGAGGGTAAAAGGCAACAAAAATACGCATCTACCTCTTGGTTAGCTATTTTAGATATTGATCATTTTAAAAATATAAACGACAAGTATGGTCATATTTGCGGTGATGAAGTACTGCTGATATTAGCGCAAAAAATGCGTCACTTTTTTCGTTCAACCGATTTAATTTTTCGCTTTGGTGGTGAAGAATTTGTGATTGTTTTTGAGCCCACTGATGCAGATTCCATATGTAATAAAATGGCAGAATTTTTACAACTCGTCAGAAATACTTCGTTTCCTTTTGTTGAAAACATGACGATCAGTGCTGGTTTAGCACGTATTAGCCCTTATGATTTCCCAATCACTGTAATAGAAAGCGCCGACAAAGCACTGTATTACGCTAAAAATAATGGCCGAGATAAGTTTTGTGTATACGAAGATTTAATCGCTGAACAGCTAATCAACGTACAAGAAAACGATTCAGAAATAGATTTATTTTAACCTACTGGGCTTGTGCGTGGCTTCGCTGTACCTTTACCTTAGTAACTTGATCGAGCTTTAAAAAATAAACATTACCGCCAATGCCTTTAAATTCCTCATCAGTAAAGGCAATTGTATTATCATCATAAAACGTGATCGCTTCTTTTTGGGTCACAATACCAAGATCAATTTTAGACACATCACCAGAGAAAAACTTATCCCCTTTAAAATTTTCAAACAGCCAAATGCTGGTTGAGTCTAGTAGCGCAAGTTTTTTTCTATCTGGGCTGAGTGCTGCAGAGGTGATCCAGCATAACTTTTCCATGGTGGTGCAGGTTCTAAATGAGTCAATTAGCTGGGCGTCAAAATTTGCTGCATGATCGCCTACTTTGTAAACATTGGTAATACCATCAAAGGGTTCAGTTCGGTTTTTAGTAAATAAATATAAGTGCCGGCCAAAAGCGACAAAAGCTTCTAAGTCATAATTGCGTTGATCAGGTTGTATTGGACTGCCGTCTAATTCTGGGTAGGTAAATTTAATTATCTCGGCTTCAGTGGTATTTGTTTTAATATCAATCGGGTTTTCTATTTTATAAATGGTTAGCCACTTACGTTCATTTTTATTATTACCAAAGTCACCCAAGAAAAAATGACCAAATTTATTTTGTGTCATGTCCTCCCAATCAATGTTTTTTGCGTTGCTGACTAAAATTTCTTTAGCGATAGAGCCATTGTCATTGAGTCTATATAGCTTAGGTTCGTCGCCACTGTCATTAATAGCCCACAGACGTTTATATTTATCAAACTCAATGCCGGAAATTTCTTTTAACTTTGGGTCTACAGAGACAAGCTTTTTACTATATAGTGTATAAATTGAACTACCCACAACAGCGATGGTAGTGAGAAAAACAATAACAGAGGTAATAAGAATACTTTTTTTAATCATAGTTTTTAAATATTTATCGGCATTGGCTAGGTAGATAATTATTATCGCTGATGATGTGGTTAAGCTAAAGGTTTTTTAACCTCAATGCGGTAATAAAAAACGATTATGTGTGAATTGTTGTAAAAGAAATTTAATCGGGTGTAGTTGGTTTAAAAATTGCTCAGTTAAAGAGCTTACCTAAAAACCTGTTCAAAATGGTTAAAAACTGCACCAACCTAGTGCGGTAAAATAAATAACGCACTGTAATAATGCGTAAATAAAGTTTTGTTTAACTTTAAGCTTGTTTTTATGTGAATGAATGGATTCCACATCGCCTATTTAAGCTGTTTGGCCTGTGGCAAAGATGAATAACCCTTACGGTTTAGTTGGAGCCTATTATGTTGAATAAACGCTTTTTTAAGACAAAAAACGAAGCAGAAGTCACGTTTGAATTTTCTCATCCTGATGCTGATGATGTCTGTTTACTTGGGGAGTTTAATGATTGGCAGCCAGTGCCAATGAAATTAAATAAAAAGTTGGGTGTGTTTAAGTGTAAACAGCGTTTGCCTGTTGATAAAGAGTTTCACTTTCGTTATTTGATTAATGGTAAGCAGTGGGATAACGACCATCAGGCTGATGGTTATCGGGCTAATAATTTTGGTTCAGAGAACAGTATAGTAAATACACAACGCATTAATTAAGGTTGGTGAATGGACGCACTATCGCAATTATTTTATTTGCATGGAATAGGCTATGAATACACTAAGTACACTGGTGAACACGTTGTTTTTAGCGAACAAACGCGCAAGTTAGCCTTACAGTGTTGTGGCGTTGACACCAGTGATGCAGAGCAAATAGATAAGTTAAATTACCAATTAGATGCGGCCACTTGGTTAACGCTTGCACCGGCTGTTAGCTTAGTAAAACAGCCTAGCAATGTGCTTAAAGTACGTATTAAAGAAACCGACGCGCACCATAAAATTACGCTTAACATACCTGCATTAAATATTAAGCTACAATTTGAACAAATTGCTGACTATGCGCCATTAGGCGAGTATTTTTTAAATGACTGCCGTTATATTGAAATAGCGTTGCCACTTACCCATTTACCTACGGGTTATTATGATGCGTTGCTGAGTATGGGAGCGCAATCGGCAACTACACAAATTTGGTCTATCCCTAAACAAGTTTATCAAATTGCCGATAGTAAACGCCTTGGCTTATCAATTCAGTTATATACATTAAAAAACCAAGCCGGAATGGGAATTGGTGATTTTAATGATTTACTTGAATTAACCACGTTATGTGCAAAACAAAAAATGGATTATATTTTACTTAATCCTCTGCACTTATTATTTGCAGATAACCCAGAGTGCGCTAGTCCCTATAACCCCAGTAACCGCGCGTTACTCAATCCATTGTATATAGCAATTAACTTATCGACAGATAGTATTAACAACCCCACTTTAGATGATTACTTATCTTCTTGTTGTTTAACGTCGCACAGCGAGCAAGATATAACCTTTATTAATTATAAAACGGTTACTGAGCAGAAATATAATGCCTTTAAACTGCTTTTTGCGCATTTTCAACAACAGGGTAGTCAAGCACGGCAAGACGAGTTTACAGCCTTTTGTAAACAGCACCGCGATGTACTTGCTATGCTAGAAACTACGCAGCCGACATTCGACCATTACCTGCAATGGCAGGCACACAGCCAACTCATACTGTGCCAACAACATTGTATCGACCAAGGAATGGCGATTGGTTTGATTAACGACTTAGCAGTTGGCTGTGCCAAAGAGGGCAGCGAATATAAACATCAGCAGAAACTGTTTAGCCAAGATGCGACTGTAGGAGCTCCACCAGATCCTTGGGCTGAAAGTGGCCAAAATTGGGGTTTGCCAGCAATAAATCCTCAGCGCCTTGCTGACAATAACTATTACTTTTACCGCTCACTTATACGCGCCAATATGAATGCTGTGGGTGGATTACGCATTGATCATGTTATGGCAATTAGACGTTTATGGTGGTGCTTTAACAATAATAACAGCCAAGATGGTTGCTATGTTTACTATCCATTCGAGCACTTGTTAGCTATTTTGAAAATAGAATCTCACCTAAATAAGGCTGTCGTGATAGGCGAAGATTTAGGTGTTGTGCCACCTGAAGTAAAAGAAGCGCTGGTGAGCAGTGGAATTTTTTCAAACAGTTTATTTTATTTCGAAAAACAACAAAATGATGAATTTGTTAATCGTGATGATCTTAGCGAACAATGCCTGCTAATGATTGCCAATCATGACGTACCGCCATTTGTTGGCTGGTGGCAGCATAGTGATTTAACCCTCAAACAACAGTATCAGCTGATTGATGCCACTAAACACCAGCAGCTAGTGCAGCAACGTCAACAAGAGCAACAACGGTTAGTTGATTTTATTAATGCACAAGACACACATTCTGACATGTCATTAAACACCGATGCTTTTGCGATTTATAGCGCGCTGGCTTTGTGTTTAGCAAAGTCGCCATCGCGATTATTTGCCCTACAAATTGATGACTTAGACAAACAATGCTACCCAGTTAACATTCCGGGTACAGATAAAGAGTATCCCAATTGGAGACGGGTGTTAACACATACGTGCGAGGATATTTTTACTGATAACGCATCACTTTTGACTGCAATACATTCAATGAGGAATGGATAAATGGGCAGTATAAAAAATATGAAATCAACGCCAGTGACTGATTATGATTCACAAGTTACTGCGCTCGCAGCAGGACGCTTTAAAGACCCATTTAGTTTTTTAGGAGCGCACAGTACACAAAGCGGCATAGAAGTTCGAGTGTATTTGCCAGCAGCACTGCAGGTTGAATTGTTAATTGGTGATCAAACAATTACTGCATTGCGCTATAAACAAAGTGATTTATTTATAGCTGAGCTATCAAGCATGCCGAGCAGTGTGTATCGATGCCATGTTAGCTATAAAAGCAATAATATTTCCTTTTACGATGAATACAGTTTTAGTAGTACCCTTGATGAGCAAGCAATGTACTTGTTCAATGAAGGGAGTCTTGAGCATGCTTATGCGCACTTAGGCGCGCAATTTATTACTCAACAGGGCGTTGACGGTGTTCGTTTTTGTGTGTGGGCGCCAAATGCTGCCAGCGTTTCAGTGATTGGTGAATTTAACTTTTGGCAGTCCAATCGTCACTTTATGCGATTTCATCCGGCCAGTGGAGTATGGGAGTTATTTATCCCGGAGCTGTGCGCCGATATGTGCTACAAATTTGCTATCACCACAATCAGTGGTGAAGTTTTAGATAAAGCCGATCCATTTGCTTTTAAAATGCAGCAAGCGCCTGGTACAGCAAGCATTTTACAATACAAACCCACCCCTATCACGCTTAGTGAACAAGCGATCAAAAATAGGCAAAAGCGTAATCATATTGATGCCGCTATTAGTATTTATGAAGTGCACTTAGGTTCTTGGCAACGCGCTGAGCATAATCGTTATTTAAGCTACAGCGAGCTGGCAGATAAGCTTGTAAGTTACGTGGTTAAAATGGGGTTTACGCATTTACAACTTATGCCTATCAGTGAATACCCGTTTGATGGTTCTTGGGGTTATCAGCCGGTAGGCTTGTTTGCGCCTACAAGCCGCTTTGGTGATTACAACAGCTTTAAATACTTAGTTGAGCAATGCCATAAAGCCAATATCGGTATTTTACTCGATTGGGTGCCGGGGCACTTTCCAAGCGACCCTCATGGGTTACATTGTTTTGATGGCACCCATTTATATGAACATGCTGATATGCGTCAAGGGTTTCACCCTGATTGGAATACCTATATTTATAATTACGATCGCCCTGAAGTTAAAAGCTTTTTAATATCAAATGCAATGTATTGGCTCAGTCAATTTGGCATAGATGGACTGCGAGTAGATGCGGTGGCATCTATGTTGTATCTTGATTACAGCCGAAAAGAAGGGCAATGGGTGGCTAATTGCTACGGTGGCAGAGAAAACTTAGGGGCAATTGAGTGCCTTAAACAGGTAAACATACGCAGTTATAAAAATAACCCCGGTATTATGATGGTTGCTGAGGAGTCAACGGCGTGGCCCGGAGTAACGCAAAGCGTTGAGCATAATGGTTTGGGCTTTGGTTACAAATGGAATATGGGCTGGATGAACGACAGCCTGCATTACATGCAGCAAGACTCACTATTTAGGAAATACCATCATCATAAAATGACATTTTCTATGGTGTATGCCTTTAGTGAAAATTACATTTTACCGCTCAGTCATGATGAAGTGGTGCATGGCAAAGGCTCACTACTAAACAAAATGCCTGGTGACGATTGGCAACAGTTTGCTAATTTACGGGCTTATTATGCGTTTATGTGGGCGCATCCAGGAAAAAAACTACTGTTTATGGGCGCCGAAATAGCACAGCGAAAAGAGTGGGATCATGACAATTCAATAGACTGGCACTTGCTTGAACACCAAAGTCATCAAGGTATTCAAGATACGGTTAAACGCCTTAATCATGTGTATCAAGCACATCCAGCACTTTATGAGCTTGATAGTTGCGCTACTGGTTTTTCATGGATAGATAATAATAACAGTCAGCAAAGTATATTTAGCTTTATTCGTTATGCCAAAAGTGCTGACGATTTTATGGTTATTGTCGCTAATTTTACCCCTACAGCATATCAACACTTTACTTTAGGCGTGCCTGCTGAAGGCAGTTATAAGGTGATATTAAATACTGATGAGTCATGTTTTTTTGGCTCAGGCATTAATATCACTGATGAGCCAAGCCAACTTATTCATTCAATTAATCAACCAAGCCATGGCTTTGATCACAGTATTACATTACAGATGGGTGGCTTAACCACTGTTTACTTGCAAAAGGTGAATGATGAGTAATTGCTTTGAGGTTACCCATGGTGCATCTCTTCCATTGGGATCGACTGTACAAAACAACGGCGTCAACTTTGCCTTATACGCCCCTAATGCAAGCCAAGCTTTTGTTTGTTTATTTGATAAAAGTGGCCATACAGAAATATTAAAAATAGCTATGAATATTAATGAAGGCGGGGTGTGGAGTATTCACGTTGCGCCACTTAGCGCTGGCGCATTATATGGCTTTAGGGTTGATGGTGAGTATAACCATGAAAAGGGCATGCTATTTAATGAACATAAGTTGCTGATTGACCCTTATGCAAAAGACTTGTTTAACGAGTTTACTTGGAGCGAGCGCCATTACGGACAAATGCCGATAGGCACTAAAAGCGAGGTTAATAATGCGATAGATATGCCTAAATCTAAAGTGACTACATCGGTTGCTTATACCAATAAAAAGCCACAGCATAGCTGGGCTAATACGGTAATTTATGAGTGTCATGTAAAAGGTGCTACGTGTCGTCATCCAGGTATTCCAAAAGTACAGCAAGGCACGTTTTTAGGCCTAAGCCACCCGTGCTTTATTGAGCATTTAAAAAGTTTAGGGGTGACCGCTATTGAGCTTTTGCCTGTGCATGCGTTTATAAGTGAACAGTTTTTAATTACTAAAGGCCTGCAAAATTACTGGGGCTACAATAGCATCAATTTTTTTACTCCCCACAAAGACTATTTGGTTAATGACGATATAAACGAATTTAAACAGATGGTCAGCGAACTACATCGCGCCAATATTGAAGTTATTTTAGATGTTGTATACAACCATACTGCTGAGGGCGGCAGTGATGGACCTATATTGTCTTTACGTGGCTTCGATAACCTCACTTATTATCGCACTATTAATGGGCAGCCCAATGTATATATAAATGATACTGGCTGTGGTAACACCTTAAATATTGATCATCCAAAAACCTTGCAATTGGTTCTTGATAGCTTGCGTTATTGGGTGGAAGTTATGGGGGTTGATGGCTTTCGATTTGATTTAGCCACCATTTTAGGGCGTTCAAGTACGGGTTTTAGTGCGTCTCATACGTTTTTACAGGCCGTTGCACAAGATCCTATATTAAATAAGGTAAAACTGATTAGTGAGCCGTGGGATATAGGGCCTGGCGGGTATCAGTTAGGTGCTTTTCCTGCTCCTTGGCGTGAGTGGAATGATCAATACCGTGATGTGATTAAACGCTTTTGGCAAAGTGAAAAAGGCATTATTAGTGATGTAGCTAAGCGTTTACATGGCTCGTTTGATATTTTTGAACACAGTAACCGCGGCCCGCTTAATAGTATTAATTTTATTACCAGTCATGATGGTTTTACCCTTGCCGACTTAGTCAGTTATGAGCACAAACATAACCAAGCAAATGGTGAAAACAATCAAGATGGCCACAGCGCTAATTATTCGTTTAATTGCGGAGTTGAGGGATTTAGTAGCGATCCTGAAATAATAAACTTACGGCTCCAACAACAAAAAAACTTTTTACTTACCTTGCTACTCTCTAAAGGGGTGCCAATGATAGCCGCTGGCAGTGAAATGGCCCATTCTCAAGGTGGTAATAATAACGCTTATTGCCAGAATAACCGCACAAGCTGGCTGGCATGGAAAGACTCACAACTAAACCATTGCTTAATTCAGTTTATAGATGATGCATTAAAAATTAGGCACGGTCACAGTGCGTTTAAACACAGTGTGTTTTTAGATGATATTGATGAACGTTTCACCGTTAAGTGGTTCACCGAGCAAGGTAAAAAAATGGATGAAACACATTGGCATGAAGATACGCGACAATTTTTAATGTATAGCTTACTTGATAAGCAAAATAAGCACGCCTTATTAATTATTTTAAACGCCAGTAAACAGCCCGTGGTCTGCCAATTACCACAATCGCCCATTACTGCGACATGGGCGTTAGTGTTATCAAGCGTAAATAACGCATCAACTGTTGTTGAAGAAGATGCAACCGTGAATATTTCAGCACAAAGTAGTTGGGTTTTTAGTGCCAATTTAGAAGGCGAAGATTATGACTAAGCAAGACGAGCAAGTGTGTGTGGTAAAAGGCTGGCAAGAAGGCCCGGTTATTGATGAAAGTACCTTAAGTGATGATTTAACTCGCCACTTTTATTACACCTTAGGGCGTGATGTGGTGGGAGAGTCGCAGTTGTATTTATATCATGCATTGGCGCTGACAATAAGAGATAGACTCGTTGCGCGTTGCAGAGAAACTAATCAGCAAATTAAACAACAAAAACGCCGCAAAACAGCGTATTTATCGCTAGAGTTTTTAATGGGTAGAGCACTGGGTAATGCGGTACTCAACCTTGATTTAGAATCTCAGGTAAGTACTGCACTGCAAGCTTACTGTACTGAGCTGGAAAATGTAGAACAAGCAGAGCATGATGCCGGCTTAGGTAATGGTGGCTTGGGGCGCTTAGCGGCATGCTTTTTAGATAGTTGCGCGAGTTTAGCGCTGCCAGTAGTGGGTTATGGAATTCGCTATGAATACGGCATGTTTAATCAATCAATAAAAGAAGGCTACCAAATTGAGCAGCCAGATAACTGGCTACGCGAAGGTCACCCTTGGGAATTGAGCGCACCAGAGCAAGCTAAACGAGTTAAGTTCTCGGGTTATGTACAAAGTTATACCGATAAATTTGGTCGTGAACATCGCCAGTGGATGAGCTCCCAAGATGTGCTTGCGGTTCCTTATGATGTTCCCATTCCGGGCTATAAAAATAATATTGTTAATACCCTTAGGCTTTGGAAGTCTGAAGCAACCGATGAATTTAATTTAGCCGAATTTAATGCCGGTAGTTATTCAGAAGCGGTGGCACAAAAAAACCTCGCAGAGCAAATAACCATGGTGTTGTACCCTAACGACAGCAGTGAAAATGGTAAAGAACTGCGTTTACGCCAGCAATACTTTTTATCATCGGCAAGCATTCAAGATGTACTGAGCCAGTGGATTGAGCAATACGGAGATAATTTTACTGATTTTGCTCAGCATCATGTTTTTCAGCTTAACGACACTCATCCTAGTATTGCCGTGGCAGAGCTGATGCGAATTTTAGTTGACGACCATGAACTCGACTGGGATCAGGCATGGAACATCACAACCAAAACCATGGCTTATACAAATCACACTTTATTGCCGGAGGCATTAGAGAAGTGGTCAGTGGGGTTATTTGCTAAATTATTACCACGTATTTTAGAAATTATTTATGAAATTAATGCCCGTTTCTTAGCAGAGGTTGCAAGGCATTGGCCGGGTGATGTGCAAAAGCAACGAGACTTATCATTAATTGAAGAGGGCGAAGAGCCGCAAATTCGCATGGCTTTCTTAGCCATTGTTGGTAGTTATTCAGTCAATGGCGTAGCCGCACTGCATACCCAGTTATTAACTGCGGGTTTGTTTAAAGATTTTTACTCATTATGGCCTGAAAAGTTTAATAACAAAACCAATGGGGTGACACCAAGGCGTTGGCTTGCTTATTGTAATCCGGGTCTGAGCCATATTATTAGCGAGAAAATAGGAAAAGACTGGGTAGGCGACTTTGCAAAAATTAGCCAATTACGCCGTTTTTATGATGATCCGCAATTGCACGTAACATGGCAGCAGACAAAACGGCAAAACAAGCAGCGTTTAGTCGATTTAGTAAAACAAAAGTGTGGCGTCGAGTTTGATGTAAATATGCTATTTGATGTGCAGGTAAAGCGTATTCATGAATATAAGCGCCAGTTACTCAATGTCCTACATGTTATTCATTTATACGACCGCATTCGTCGTGGCGATACACAAGGCATGGTACCTCGTTGTGTATTACTCGGAGGTAAAGCCGCACCTGGTTATATGATGGCGAAGAAAATTATTAAACTGATTAATAATGTTGCTGAGGTGATCAACAAAGACCCTGAAGTATCGATGTTTTTAAGAGTTGCCTTTTTACCAAATTACAATGTGACCGCCATGGAAACTATATGTCCTGCAACAGATTTGTCGGAGCAAGTTTCTACAGCAGGTAAAGAAGCATCCGGTACCGGCAACATGAAGTTTATGATGAATGGTGCGCTCACAATAGGCACGTTAGATGGCGCGAATATTGAAATCCGCGATGCAGTAGGAGCTGAAAACTTCTTCTTATTTGGCGCACAAGCCGAGCACATTGACGAAATTAGAGCGCATTATAATCCCAGTGAAATTATTGCGAATAACTCAGATCTAAATAGCGTGATGCATCTCCTTGAAAGTGGTCATTTTAATCTATTTGAACCCGGCTTATTTGATGATGTCATTAGCGGCATTAAAAGCAAAGACGATGCATGGCTAACCGCACATGACTTTGCCAGTTACATTGCAGCGCAGCGTGAAGTGGATAAAGCGTACGCTGATCAAACCCACTGGACTCAAATGAGTATTTTAAATACCGCGGCCAGTGGTTTATTTTCTAGTGACAGAACAATAGGCCAATATTGTGATGACATATGGCACTTAACCCCACTAGATACTTCACAGCAAACAGTAAAAACAAACACTGACACTAATAGCTGACACTAAATGGAGAGAGTAATATGCCCAGTTATGCAAATCGCTATATAAGTAATTTAACCAGAGACACCTATGCACTCATTCTAGCCGGCGGACGAGGTTCTCGTCTTCATGAGCTAACAGACTGGCGTGCAAAACCAGCCGTTTATTTTGGCGGCAAGCACCGTATTATTGATTTTCCACTATCAAATTGTATTAACTCTGGTGTAAGACGTGTCGGAATTGCAACGCAATATAAATCTCATTCGCTAATACGCCATGTAAATCGTGCATGGGGGCACTTTAAAAAGGAATTAGGCGAGTCAGTTGAGATTTTACCAGCATCACAGCGTAATGGTGATGAATGGTATTGCGGTACTGCCGATGCGGTATTTCAAAATATGGATATTATTCGCCATGAACTACCTAAATATGTAATGATTTTGTCAGGCGATCATGTATATCGTATGGATTACGGCGGTTTGTTAGCAAAGCATGTCGAAAATGGTGCCGATATGACCGTATGCTGTTTAGAAGTCGCGGTTGAAGAAGCAGCGAACACCTTTGGGGTAATGACCGTTGATCAAGAAAATCGAGTGCGACGATTCGACGAAAAACCAGCTGAACCAAGCTCTGTGCCTGGCAAACCAGGTACGTGTTTAGCGTCAATGGGTAATTACGTATTCAATACTGAGTTTTTATTTGAGCAATTACAAAAAGATTCACAAACCGAAGGCTCAGGACGTGATTTTGGTCATGACATTATTCCCGCCATTATCGAAGAGCATAATGTGTTTGCTTACCCATTTAGAGATCCTGCACAAGTAGGGCAACCTTATTGGCGCGATGTAGGGACCTTAGATTCATTTTGGGAAGCGAACATGGAGTTGGTTATGCCTGAGCCTCAATTGGATTTGTACGACCCTACTTGGCCAATTTGGACATACCAAGAGCAGCTTCCTCCAGCTAAGTTTATTTTTGATGATGACGATCGTCGGGGTATGGCTGTTGATTCAACCGTATCCGGTGGCTGTATTATTTCAGGCTCATTAGTGAGAAAGTCATTGCTGTTTTCTAATGTACATATTCGCTCATATTGTACTATTGAAGAGTCGGTTATTTTACCCGGTGTTATAGTTAACCGTGGGTGTAAAATTAAACGTGCCATTATTGATAGAAGCTGTGAGATCCCCCCAGGATTAGAAATTGGTTATGATCGTAAAACCGACGAAGCCAATGGCTTTAGAGTATCTAAAAAGGGAATTGTTTTGGTAACCCGCGAGATGCTGACAAAGTTAGACACTAAGTTAAATCAATAATTAAATAGCAAGGCGAAAGCCTTGCAGCTAACTATAAGAGTAAATAAATGCATGTATTAATGGTTGCCGCAGAAAATGATGCGTTACCTAATGCCAAAGTCGGTGGTGTTGCCGATGTCATACGTGACGTACCTAAAGCGTTAGCGGCACAGGGACTAACGATTGATGTGGTAATTCCTGATTATGGCTTTGAATTGGGTGAGCGCCGTTTTATTGGTGAAGTCAACGTTGCGTTTAATTCAGCCTCTCACGTTTTATCGCTGTTTGAAATTCCACAAACGCAAAATGCAGTGAGGCAAATAGTAATAAGCCACCCTTTGTTCAGCCAATCACATAGTGTGTATTGCAACGATGATGACAATCGTCCATTTGCTACTGATGCGAGTAAGTTTGCACTGTTTAATGCCGCGATTTGTGAAGCGCTTTTACAAGGGGTTTTAAAACAACCAAACACGTTACATTTACACGACTGGCACAGTGCTTGTGTGGCGGTGTTACTAAAATTTGAGCCTCGCTATCGTAAACTTGCTAAGCTGCGCTTGGTGTACACGGTTCATAACTTAGCCTTACAAGGTATTCGCCCTTTTAAAGACGATGACTCTAGCTTAGAAGCGTGGTTTCCCTCATTAAGTTATGATGGCCAATTGCTTTGTGATCCCCGTTACCCTCATTGCTTTAACCCCATGCGCAGTGCTATTAATTTAGCCGATAAAGTACATGTGGTTTCACCCAGTTATAGCCAAGAAGTGCAGATTGCGAGTAACGATGCAGGCGGTTTTTTTGGTGGTGAAGGACTTGAGCGTGATTTACAACAAGCGGCTGAGCAGGGCAAGCTGATTGGGATCCTCAACGGCTGTGATTACACAACTCAACACCCGAAGCAGGCAACGCTTAGCGAGCTTTTAGAGCAGATAGAAGCTACGCTTTTTAGCTGGATGGCAAAAAACGTACACTTAGACAGCAGCCACTATATTGCTCACCAACGTGTTTTACAATTTATGGCATCAGAGCAGCAAGGGCCTTTAGTGACCAGTGTAGGGCGGCTCACCGAGCAAAAAGTATTGCTGCTGTGCCAGCCACACAACAATAGTTTAACTATTGATGAGGTATGCAAGGTTATAAACCAATATAATGGTCGCTTGATTGTATTGGGCTCGGGCGATAAAAAACTAGAACAATTATTTACCACTGCAATGGCTCGAAATAGCAATTTATTGTTTTTAAAAGGTTATGGCCAAGGTGTTGGTGATTTAATGTATCAACTAGGGGATTTATTTTTAATGCCTAGTTCTTTTGAGCCGTGTGGCATTAGCCAAATGCTGGCAATGCGAGCAGGTCAGCCCTGTCTTGTGCACAGTGTTGGCGGCTTAAAAGATACAGTTGAGCATAATGTGACTGGTTTTAGTTTTACTGGTGATACCTTATTAGCTCAGGCAGAGGCACTGTTGCATAGTTTATCTGAGGCCTTGAATGTAAATCACGCTAATCCTAAGCAATGGCAAGCGATAAAAAATAGCGCTAAGAACAGCCGCTTTGGTTGGGATGACGTTGTAACTGATTATATTACCTACTTATATTAAAAAATTTATTAAAGTTCAGTGACATCCGTTCCTATTTGCGCTTTAATTACTTAGTCTGGTGGAAATAATAAAAAGTAGGTAATGTGTCGGTATTTGTGGCAAGGCAAGCAATCCTTAATCGTAATCAAAATGTAGTTGCATATGAACTACTGTTTCGCGATAGCCCTGAAAATTGCTTTCCTGGTGTTTCTGATGGTCAAGCAACGGCTCGCCTGATCATGGAAAACCAGCTTAACTTAGGTACTCGCCATATTACTTCGGGTAAAAAAGCACTGATCAATATTGGTCCTGAATCATTAAAACTCGATTTATGCGAATTTTTACCCTGTAAAGATGTGGTTATTGAATTACTCGAAACCATAGAGCCCACCGACGATACCTACGAGCTATGCCGTAAACTCTTTCACAGTAACTATAAATTAGCCCTTGATGACTTTGTTTACTCACCGCAGTGGGAACGTTTTTTAAAGCTAGTTAATTTAATTAAATTTGATATTCGGCTCACGCCACTGGATGAAATTCCACTGGTGGTCAATAAGCTAAAAAAACACAAAAATATTAAGCTGTTAGCTGAAAAAATAGAAACCGATGAAGAATATAAATTAGCTCGCCAAATGGGGTTTGATTATTTCCAAGGGTATTACTTTGCCCGCCCCGCAATGATAGAGCAAAAAGATATTCATTATAATTATGGTCTTGTCATTGCCATTTATTCAGAAGTAATGAAGCCAGATCCTGATGTGAAAGTAATCACCGGGTTATTTGAGCTTGATGCAGCACTAGCATACAAACTATTGCGTTTATTAAATAGTGGTGTATTTCCCCTGCAAAGCCAAATATCATCATTAAAACAAGCGCTGGTTTACCTAGGGCAAGCACGTTTAAAAAAGTTTGTTAGCCTAATTGTTACAGCACACACCGCGCGCACTAAGCCGATAGAGCTTATGCAAATGTGTGTTATTCGCGCTCGCTTTTGTGAATTAATAGCCAGCAAAGTCGCCAAACAAGTTCAAGGTGAGGCATTTTTAACTGGGCTGTTTTCTTTGCTTGATGCTATTTTAGATAAGCCAATGGACTTGTTGGTTGATAAACTGCCATTCCCCGATGAAATTAAAGCAGCACTAACCGGCGAGAAAAATGACTTATATTATATTCTTGAAACGGTAAAAGCATATGAAACCGGAAGTTGGTGGGCGCTTGAGAAAGCGGTATCACTCATTAATTTAGACAGTGCTTTTTTACCAAAATTATACAAACAAGCTGTAAAATGGGCCGATAGCTATAAAGATAATATTTAAAAGGATAGGGTTTGCGCAATTATAATATGGACTTTATAAGGGGCATAGCAGTACTTGGACTGGTATTTATTAACTGCTATTCCTTTGCAATTTTTGAACTCAATTACACTCCACTTACCACACCTCCAGCTAGCGATAATTTTTTACACACCTTAAGCCTTATATTTGTTGAAGGGCGGTTTCGCACATTATTTACGTTATTATTTGGTGCTGGTCTTTATATTCAGTTTCAGCGTCAGCAATGTATTCAGCCATTAAAAAAACGCCTATATTGGCTTATTGTGTTTGGCTTAATACATGGGTTGTTACTGTGGGCGGGTGACATTTTGTTTTTATATGGGGTGTCAGCATTACTGGTATTACGCTATTTAGATTACACGGACGAAGAGCTTAAAAGCAAAGCGGCCTTTTTTACTTTTATCGCTTTACTTGCCACAGCAATGTTTATGTTAGGGCTTAATGAAGAACCACTCTATAGGGATTCTCCCGAGTTTTACCAGATATATAATAGTTATTACCAAAGTATTGGTGCGCATTTTAGCCAAAATATAACAATGAGCATTTATATGTTGCTAACAGTGCCTATTTTATTACTGTGGGCAAGTGCTGGCTTTATGCTAATTGGTATTGTTGCCTACAAATGTAATGTGTTTAGTGATGGATTTAGCAGGTCGGGGCTAATTAAACTTGCTGTGTTAAGTGTGTTGCTGACTAGCTTACGATTAGTGTTAGAGTCATATGAACAAGGTATTGGTTATGCGTTACAAGAGCCTGTTAATGAACTGGCTGCTTTATGTGTGGCGCTGCTTTATATTCATTTAATCGTTAAACTATGCAATAACAGCGCGCAAATAGGGGGGCTCATTCAACACGTAGGGCGGTTAGCGTTTACTTTATACATAAGCCAAACCATTATGCAGTTATTATTGTTTAAAGTGCTTTTCCCTCAGTGGGCGCTTAGTTTTAACCGCATCGATTATTGGCTTGTTGCTATTTGCTTAGTGGTTGTACAGCTTATGTTTACTGCACTCTACTGTCGTTATTTTAAGCAAGGGCCTCTTGAATACCTATGGCGTAAATTAGCGCAAATTAAGCGCGAAAAAATAGCTTGAGTAGTTTAAACTATGCGCCTTTATATTTAAGAAGATTTGCCATATGACAGACTTAAAGCGTTTAAATAAATTTATTAGTGAAACAGGGTTTTGCTCACGCCGTGAAGCCGATAAATATATTGAGCAAGGTCGTGTTACTGTTAATGGTGAATTACCCGAAATGGGTGTTAAAGTCGCACAAAGCGATGTGGTATTGGTTGATGGTAAGCCATTAAAAGCACCACCAAAACGGGTTTACATTGCTTACAATAAACCAGTCGGTATTACCTGTACCACAGAACGAAAAATTCAAAGTAATATTGTAAAAGCGGTTAATTATCCTGACCGTATCTTTCCTATTGGTCGCTTGGATAGGCCCTCAGAGGGGTTGATTTTTTTAACCAATGAAGGGGATATCGTTAATAAAATCCTTCGTGCTGGCAATAACCACGAAAAAGAATACGTGGTTACCGTAGATAAACCACTAAACCGCCAGTTTGTGAATAAAATGGCAAACGGTATTCCTATTTTAGATACCGTGACCAAAAAATGTAAAGTGACGCAAACGGGTGCCCAGCAATTCACTATTATTTTAACTCAAGGTTTAAATCGTCAAATCCGTCGTATGTGTGAATATTTAGGCTACGAAGTGGTTACATTAAAGCGTGTGCGTATTATGAATGTAACCCTTAAAGGGTTAAAAGTAGGGCAATGGCGTCATTTAAGCGATGCAGAAATGGCGGTTATTAACGACTCGATTGCTGATTCAGGTAAAACACAAGAACACTCATTGTATGACGATAGTACATCGAATAATAACGTTGGGCTAACCATAAGCAACCAAGCAAAATCAGTGCATAAGCGTGAGTATCAAGGTGACAAGCCTCGAGGTACAAAGAACAACGAACAACATAAGCAAGCCAACAAAAGCAGCCGTAATACGCCATATCAGAAACGTTCAACCACCTATGTTGGTAAATCAAATGCCAATAAAGCTAATTCCGCATCAGGAACTAAAGCTAAGAGCAGTGGCACGTTAAGCTTAAAAAAGTAATTAAGTTGCTATAAATCAAGCAAATAAAAAACGCAGCCTAGGCTGCGTTTTTTATTAATGATTAAGACTGTTTAGGGTAGTCAATTCTAAACACCACAGTGTATAAAACCGGCACCACAATCAGGGTTAGTATGGTGGCAAAACCTAAGCCAAACATAATGGTGACCGCCATTGATTGAAAGAATACGTCAAATAATAATGGGATCATGCCAAGTATTGTAGTGATAGCGGCCATGGCTACAGGACGCACACGGCTTACGCCTGAGTCAAACACAGCTTGATAGGGTGATTTTCCTTCACTAAGTTCTAAGTTTATTTGATCGACCAATACAATACCGTTTTTAATCAGCATGCCGCTTAAGCTTAATAAACCCAGTAGCGCCATAAAGCTAAAGGGGGCGTTCATTACTAACAAGCCTGCGCTTACACCAATAATAGCTAATGGCACGGTTGCCCATATAACTAAGGGCTTTTTCACTGAGTTAAACAGTAATACTGTTACCGCAAACATGGCTAAATAACCCAGCGGTAACGAACCAAAAATAGCCTTTTTCGCTTTGCTTGATGATTCGAACTCACCGCCCCATTGCATTTCATAGCCTCGCGGTAAATCAATTGCTTCAACTTCAGCGCGAACCCGAGCAAATAATTTTGCAGGTGTTTCATCACCCAATACATCATGATCTGCCATTACCGTTATGGTACGTTTACGATCACGACGCATAATTAAGCTGTCTTCCCACTCAACAATAAATTCATCAACTACTTGAGTTACCGGCACAAACACGCGTAATACTGGGCTGTAAATTTGTAAATCGTGAACACTGTCTACATTTAGGCGCTCGCTAGCTGGTGAGCGGGCAATAATAGGCAACAATTGCGTACCATCACGATAAACACCCACTTGCTTACCCGACAGGCTCGTTAACAGAACTTGGTCAAGGTCAAACTTGGTGATCCCCAAGCGGCGTGCTTTTTGTTCGTTAAATTGGGGGCGAATCATTTTAGTGCGTGCACGCCAATCATCGCGAATGTTAAAGGCACCGTCGTCTTTGGCGATAATTTCTTTTGCTTGAGATGATAGCTGTCTTAATATCACCGGATCGGGGCCTGAGAACCGCGCCTCTATTTTAGCATCGGTTGACGGACCAATTTCCATTGGTTTTACTTTTAGCTTTGCTGACAGCGGATGTTGCTGTGCGTAATCACGCACCTTTTGCATTACTTTAGCGACCGCATCACGGTTGGTGACACGAATAATTAACTGCCCATAAGCAGGATAAGACTTTTCTGGCGCGTAAGTTAGCATAAAGCGCGGCGCACCTTGGCCCACCGTACTGGTGATTTCTGTGACCAGTTCATCCTTTTGTAAATAAGCTTCGAGCTTTTTTATGCCCTCAAGGGTGGCACGAATATCAGCACCTTGATCTTGCCAGTAATCCACATAAAACATCGGTGTATTTGAGGCTGGAAAAAACGATTGTTTTACCGAGCCAAATCCCACTACAGCGCTGCATAAAAGGGCAACCATAAGGAATAAGGTTGTTTTTCTAAAGCGCATAGCTAAATTTAATATCGCTTTATAACCATTGAAGATGATTCCTTGATAAGGGTCTTCATGTTCTTGATTATGTTCGTGTTTAAATTCGGTTTCTTTAAACATTAAATTGGCAAAGAATGGGGTGAGGGTAATTGCGGTGATCCAACTTAATAGCAATGAGATAAACAGCACCCAAAATAAGCTGCCAGCAAATTCACCACTGGCATCTGAGCTTAAACCAATAGGCGCAAAAGCAGTTATAGCAATGACCGTTGCGCCAAGTAATGGCCATTTCGTTTGATCTACAATATTAACTGCGGCTTTAAGCTTTGTTTGACCGCGCTTAAGGTTGATGAGAATCCCTTCGGTAACAACAATGGCATTATCAACCAACATACCTAGCGCAATAATTAGCGCGCCTAATGATATACGCTGTAGATCAATTGCAAACAGCTTCATAAATATAAAGGTGCCTAATACCGTCAGTAATAAAATACCGCCAATAAGAACACCGCTTTTCAAGCCCATAAAAATAAGTAGCACAACAATAACTATTGCAATGGCTTCTATTAAGCTAACAATAAAACCATCTACAGACTGCTCTACTTCTTTTGGTTGGTTATACACCGAGCTAATATCAATACCATGTGGGCGTTGATATTCAAGAGATGCTAAATGTTCATCTATGTGCTTACCTACATCAACAACATTAACCCCAGACATAAACGAAACACCAATAAGCAGCGCCTGTTGTTGATTGTAATGAATGACATTGGTCGGTACTTCAGCATATTCACGGTACACTTGTGCAACATCGCCTAAATAAATTAGTTCGCTCGCTCCAGGCTTTGAGATTAATAAGGTTTCCAGCTCCGTTACATCTTTAAATTCACCGGTTGGATGTAAGCGAATAGACTCATCACCGACACGAATGCGTCCAGCATTAGACACCGTGTTTTGTGATTGCAGCAAGTCATAAATATGACTAGGTGCAATACCTAGCTGTGCAAGCTTGCGGGTCGATACCTCAACCATTACTTGTGGTTGTTGTTGCCCAGCAATTGTGACTTTACTCACACCTTTGACTAAAACAAGTTCACGCTTTAAATAGTCAACATAGTCTTTTAATTCATCATAAGAGTAGCCATCGCCAGTAACGGCAAACATAACGCCGTAAACATCGGCAAAATCATCAATTACATTACTCGGGTAAACACCACTTGGTAGCGACGGGCTTAGGTCGTTAATTTTTCGACGCATTTCATCCCATATTTGCCTTAGCTCTTGTTTACGATAGTTACTTTTCATTTCTACGGTAATTTGTGATTTACCATTAGATGAAATAGAGGTGACATAATCAACATAGGGGAGCTGTTGGATGGCGTTTTCAATTGGAAATGTTACTTCTTCTTCTACCTGCTGTGGAGATGCGCCCGGATACAAAGTGATTACCATGGCTTTTTTCAAAGTAAACTCAGGGTCTTCTAGCTGGCCTAAATCAAAGTAAGACACGCTGCCGCCTATTAATAGCAACAACGTAAACATCCAGCTAATGACTTTCTTTTCAATAGATAGTTGCGCAAAGCCCATAATTATAAGCCTCGCTCTTTATTCCAAGGGCGAACAGACATGCCTTCTTGTAAAGAGTGAACACCGGCAGACACAATTTGTTGGCCTTCTTTTACGCCGCTAAGCACTTCAATAGTGTCGTGATGTAATTGACCTACTTGCACTGCTTGCTTATGTACAGTGCCAGTTTGCTTATTAAAAACCCACACATGAGCATTATCGCTTAGGCTTTTATTCGGATCTGAAAAAACCGACTCAATTGGTAAAATAGTGTAGGGAGTTTGTGAGCGAGTTACTTTACTTAAATCTATCATCACTTGGCCAGACATACCCGCAAGCAAATTAAAATCTTTTGGCACCGGTAATGAAAACACCACTTTATAGGTAAGCGTTGCCGGATCGGCTTGAGTATCCCATTCTTTTAGTGTGAGTTTGTATTGCTTGTCGTGATAGCCATCAAATTCAACCATAGGTTGGTATTGGGTATCTTTTTGAATGCGCGCCACTATTTTTTCAGGAACCTGTATTTCTACATCCATAAAATCACGAGTTTCTAGGCGCAGAACATTTTGTTTTGCTTGAATACTCTCAAAGTTTTTTACGAACACTTTAGCTACTATGCCAGCAAAAGGAGCACGAAGCTCACTGTATTCTAAATTGGTTTCTGCAATTTTAAAGGCTGACTCGGCAACTTGCTCATTAGCAACCGCTTGATCAAGCTCTGATTGACTCGTGATGTTTTTGTCGAATAATTGTTTAATGCGTTTTAGCTGTGATTTTGCCAGTTCGTATCGTGCTTTACGTTCGTTATATTGTAATTGAAAATCCTCAGGATCTAACTTAGCCAATAGTTGTCCTTTTTCAACTTGTTCACCAGCTAATACAGGAAATTCAACCAACTCACCGTTGACCCTAAAAGCAAGATATGAGCCTTGGTTTGCAACCACTTCAGCGGGGAAGCTGCGAATGTTAGTTTGTGAATCATGACCAATGCTAAATAATTTAACCGGACGAATAGGCTCTTCTTTAGCTATATTCTCGGGCTCTGAGCAGCCTATTAAACTTAGTAATGTCGCAGATAGTAAACATAAGCGAAACAGTGGCATGATATCTCCATGATAAAAAAAGGCTAAATAAGTGTGTGCAGCATACGCTGCAAACATATAAAATAAAATTCATTAAATTTTAGAAACTCAATAAGTTTTACTTATGATGTGCTGAGTGGCCGATGAAACTTAACCAATTACAAATATTAGATGCTATTGTGCAAAGCGCGAGTTTAAGTGGAGCGGCATTAAAGCTACATAAAACGCAACCAGCGCTCACATTGGCGATTAAAAACTTAGAAGCTAAGTTAGGCTTTGACCTACTAGACCGTTCTCATTATCGTTTACAACTCACCGAAAAGGGACGTATTTTTCATCGCGAGGCTAAACAGCTATTAGCCGCTAATGAGCAACTTACTCAGCTCGCAACAGAGCTGGCATTAGGCAATGAAGCGCAATATAGAGTCTGCTACGAGCAAATTTGTCATATGCAAAGTTATAACGAGATCATAAGTAATACTTTTAAGCATTTTTCGAGTACCGAATTTCGTTTAACCAGTGGTAAGCGGTTTGTATCTTTAGAACAAGTTAATACCGGTCAAGCCGAGCTTGGAATAGGCCCGTGGTTTGATTTATTTCATGCAACTGGTGATTTAGAAAGTCTACCCATTGGTAAACTAGATATTGGCATTGTAGGAGCTAAAGGGGTTTTACCTAAGCAGCTTAGCTATGATGAATTACAGCTTTACCCGTGTTTGGCTATGTTTGAAAGTGGCTTGAGCATAGACAGCGATAGACTTTCCTATTCAAAAGGGGCTGCGGTGATGAAAATTGATGATATATCTACCTTGAAGTCTTTTCTACTTTCAGGGGCGGGTTGGGCAATGATGAGTTTAGGGCATTGTAAAAAAGAAATAGCCGCTGGCTCATTACAGCAAATAATTGTAACCGACAGAGAGCACCAGTTTAGTGCGCAAATTAGAGCCTTTCGTCAGCATGCTATGCATCATGGGCCTGTAGCGCGTAAAATCTGGCAGCAATTTAAATTACTCAGTCAGGAGTATTTAAGCAAGAATGGACGTTAATAAAGAAACGGTTATTTACACTATCATAGCCAATATACCCAAAGGCAGTGTTGCCAGTTATGGCCAAGTAGCAGCACTTGCGGGTTATCCTAATAATGCTAGGTTGGTAGGTCGTTTATTAAAAGAGATGCCAAAAGATTCGGCGATCCCTTGGCATCGAGTGGTTAATAGCCAAGGTAAAATATCGTTTCCCGAAGGAAGTGATAAATACCAAGAACAACGACAAAAACTGTTATTAGAAGGTGTTAATTTTAAGAATAATAAAGTGAATATGCGCGAGTGTAGATGGGAGTGATATCACCACTCTCGTCAGATAAGTGCCCGTGTAGGTTGGACAAGTGGCGGAGCCACGCCACCCGACAAAAATAATGAATTTACCAGAAACAACCCAATTTACACGTTAGCGATATAAATAACTGATTTATACTGTAAGTTAAACCACCTATATTGACTGAGTGCCAATTGCGGACGTTAACGCCTCGCTTAACCGGCGCAAAGTAGCAGGCTAAAATTAGCGACGAAGGAGCGCAAGCTTGCTGTTTTTCGTCCCTTGGTTGAAGTGTTTGCTAGCTACCGTTTGATAGTATTACTTTAAGCTTTCCCTTTGGAGAATGATCAATTTTTGTTGTGTGATAGCTTATACCGTAATTGCCTGACTCTTTTAACCGCGCATTTGAATAGGTCAGGTTTTCTGTATTTGCAGTAATTACCAAATATTTTGCTCGCTCATTGGAATACGAGTAATTAAAAAGAAAGTGTCCATCAGTAGTCCATGTTGGCTCGATATATTTAGCCGCACTATTCAAATTACAGAGCAACTTAAACTGACTGTCGTAAACCAGAACTTGTGGTTTTAAAAAGCTGTTTGTGTGATCTCCGCCAACTATTGAGAAAGTATTGTTAAAATAGCTTTTGATTATAAGAGTAAATTTTGACTGAGTGTTTTTAAGAACAAAAGGCTTAAAGTAGCTTTTCCCACTATCAAAGTTAAACGAAAGTGACTTGGATGTTAGTTTAATAGTGGTTTCTTTATTTGGACTTAATGAAGTGTATTTAAAGTCACTAGCGCTAGTGCAGCAGACGTTAGTTTCATTAAGTTTACTGACATCTTTTTTTACAGTAGATGTACAGCCAATTAAAAATAATACCGAGATTGCTAATGCAATTCTTAAATTCAAAACAATACTCCTTTAGGTAGCTAACGCCGCGTTAGGTAGTGAGCAACGCCACCACGAAACCGAGCCATACCATCGTAAACACAAAACCCAACGATGGAATAAAAAATGCCATGCGTTGGGGAATCTGGCTTAAACGCTTTGTTATATTTTTAATGGCAACCACAGTACTGATAAGGAACGCCACTTCGACAAAAACACTTTCTCAATGCTTTCCCTGTAGCCAAGCATTTTAAACTTAATATTGCACCATTCTCATCCACTGGTCCCTCTGGGTTATCCCAAACGATATATGGCCTATCACTAATTTTGTCGATAAATGCTTTAGGCGGAAATGGATTCGCAACAATAATAACGCAATCTTTTGGAAGAGAATCGATTATTTTATCTAACTCAGCTCTATCGCATTCGAAGTAAGATATACCAATGAATAAACAATACTCACTGTCTTTTAGCTTGCCTTCAAACAACTGGTTAGCAGGGGCGACCCATTGATATGAAGCATATTTATTAGCTTCATTTGGCACGATACATAGAGCTTGCCTCCTAGGAGACATAAGCTCATGCTCCTCCAGTTTGATGATTCCAGTATCGTTCAGATCAACAAAGTTGTTCAAAGGATAGTTAGGAGTATAACAAATGCTATTAGGCGTAATTTCAAAATCCACAGACCCGTGTGGTTTAACCAACGGAATACCATAACCATGATGGTTAACTTGAAGAGAGTAGTACTCTCGATTTAAGCGGTCTAAAGCTGTTTCAAGCAATAAATCATAATTCAACGAGAATGCCGCTGTAATTTCATCTCGGTGTAATTTCAACCATCGAAACCAAGCCCAATCAGTTGAAAATAACTCGCGCTGTCGTTGGCTATACATTGAAAAAGCTATTGTTAAAAAATGCCTCGATTCAAGGGCTGTTTTGAAGCTGTCCAAACCAATGCTGTTGCAGTAGCTCTCGTCTAAGGCTAATTTAAATACATCAAAGTGGGGTTTCTCTGAATTTAATTTATACAGAGTTTCTAATCTATGCAGACTAGTTAAGAACGCTTCACCTGTTGAAGGGCAAGTAACATCCCACGTAATCGGCTCCTGAGAATTAAGCTCGTCAACTAATCCAGAAAAATAGCCAAAGCTAATAGAAAATCCATTACCAACGACTAAAGAAATTTTAGACATACTGACCTCAAAAAAATATAACGCCTTACTAAGCAGCGTCCGTTTGAGTAACTTGTTATGCTACTTTTTATCCACAACATAATAACCTACATTTGATAAAGAATAAGTAGCAACGCCTTTTTCAGTTGAAGGGGTAAAGTATATAAATTTAGGGGATATTAATTTTAGCTTTCCTTTAGTTATAACCCCAGATTGAGCATTAGTTATTGTTATTGGTAAATCACCACCAACACCAAACGCCTGTAAGCCAATTGAAATTACTTTAGAGGATTGAGCAGGCCAATTAAAAGACATAAAAACTATACAAAAAGTAATAGCCCCTAAACTAATAAATTGTGCTTTAGCCTTAAAGTAAATTAGCACTGAAATATGAGCAATAATAACCGTACACATCCCTAATACAAACAAAATCCGAGCAGTATCAGCACCAGAAATGAGCTCCAAAATAAGGAGAGACCAAGTTATTAAAGTAAATAAAATACTTAGGGCAATTAGTTGTTTATCAATTTGCTTTTTCTTGATTTTTCCAACAATCAATAACACAGGGCTAAATATTGCTAAAGAGCTAATAAATAAGAAAAAAGCAGTTGTTACGAAAAACAATTTCATCCCAAATACACCTTCCGTAAAGAAGTCGTAAGAGAAAAAGTCATATTCCCCCATGTAAATTAGAAACATGATCATCGTAATA
This sequence comes from Pseudoalteromonas sp. 2CM39R, assembly GCF_023161845.1. Classification (NCBI taxonomy): domain Bacteria; kingdom Pseudomonadati; phylum Pseudomonadota; class Gammaproteobacteria; order Alteromonadales; family Pseudoalteromonadaceae; genus Pseudoalteromonas; species Pseudoalteromonas sp. 2CM39R. Next base: position 230,394 of record NZ_JALNTM010000003.1, on the reverse strand, counting down.
TTTGGCACAAGAAAAAAAGCGGAAAGAATATATGAAAGAGTTCTCCACCAAATTTCGTTAGGGACACTTTTGATTTTTGTTATTAGATCACCCAATGCTAGATACTCCTTTAGTAGCATAACGCTTGCAGCACGCGCGCCCACGAAATGGAGCCGGAGGCGCAATGTAGTGGGCGTCGCCGTGCCTGCACTTGTTATGCATGTGGACTTTCTAATTGTGCAATGATTAACGCAGCTATCTCTTTAAGCTTCCCAACCTCTTCAAACTGCACGCCATGGTCTTTTATCACCAACAAAGGTCCTGGAAAAACATGAAAATGAAAATGCCCCACAGTTTGACCGGCAGAAGAGCCATTGTGCTGGAATATGGTTGACCCAGTCACCCCCATAGCGCGCTCGAGAGCTTTACCTATTTTCTGAACGGTTAGCATGCATGCTTGAGCAGCTTTTGCAGACAGATCGTAAATTGTGACCGCTTGTTCCTTGGGTACTACTAATACGTGACCATCCTTCTGCGGCATTATATCCATGAATGCGAGCGTTAAATCATCCTCATAGACCTTTACACAGGGGGCCTCTCCAGCAATAATCTTCGCGAAAGTATTACTCGTGTCGTAGATTGGGTTCACTGATTTCTCCAGCTTACGGAAATGCATAACAATTTTATAGTGCGCTCATCGCGCATATTTCTGCCGACTTAACGCTCATTTATTTACTTTATATAGTTTTAACAAATTATCTAAGGCATTACTATCACTAAGTTTTCTAAATGATTTAGGTAAAGTTAAATGCATCAATATGCGCACAGCGCTCATTTTCATGAATATATTCGCAAGAACAGTTTAACTAATCTATTAACGACAATATTTAGTCAATCTCAATGGCAGTTCCTCGCTCAAACCAGACTAATCTAAATGGCTTAACCAGCCTAATAAACATAATTACTGATCGAAATATAATGGCTAACACATCCACCAATAACAAAGAGGTGCCAAATAGCATGGCTATATTGAGTGCTTTTTGCACTGTAAAAAATAGTACCTACACTATAAAATAAGCCGCCAGCTAATAGCCAATAAAGTGCATTGATAGGCACGTTTAAATAAAGCGGATACACAATGGCTAATGCAAACCATCCCATTAATAAATAAGTAGCCAGTGAAACTTTTTTATTGCCATTTTTAACCAATAGCTTATAAGCGATGCCTGCAAACGCTACTGTCCAAATAAAGGCTAAGGTAGCCCAAGACCAGAGCCCAGATAACGACAGCAACAAAAAGGGCGTGTAGGTGCCTGCAATCAGTAAATAGATGGCGCAATGATCACATTTTTTGTAAAACGCTCTCAATCTTGGGCGCACACTGGCGTGATAAAGCGTTGAAGATAAAAATAAAATAAACAAGCTGCTGCCGTATACCAGAGTACTGGCATAGCCTTTCACACTATTAGTTTGTTTTACTAAATCCCAAACAACAAAAGCAGCGAATACAATGCCTAAGGCATGACTAATAACATTTAACAGCTCTTCTTTTTTAGAATAGGGAGCTTCAAAAGACATAACAGATCCTACCACTTTGCGAATAAATTTTAGTGTACATGTGTACGCTGAAATTTTCAAATACGAAATAAAGTCATTAATTTACTGAACATTAACAAACACACTATTATTTGGTTTTATTTTTAAATTCATTGGTCAAAATTACTAATATAGATTTTGTGGATTTCTTTTTAATTTATTTATTTCATTTTAAAACAATGGTTTATAAAGTTTTTCCATTGTGGCATAGCCCTTGATTGTAACTAAGCGTACTAACCAATAAATAAACAAGGAATACTATTATGAATACTTCAATCAACATCACAATCGCAAGCTTACTTGTATTAGGTTCAACTAACGTTAACGCTACAGAAGTCGATTTAAATATTACAGATATGCTAACTAACACTGTGTCTACTTATGTGTCACAGGCAAGCAACGAACTTGAAAAGTCTGTAAAAGAAGCCGTTTCTTTTGATGCACAGGTTATTCTTGACAGCTTACTTGAAAATAATCCTGTGGTTGATAACAGCAACATGGACGAAAAACAACGTGTAGTTAAAGCACAACCAAAGCAATAAAAAGGGAATAAAAGTAATGAACAGTGAGTTCGAATTATTAGCCTTAATGTTGGCACCTGTGGCAAGTATACTGAGTGTTTATTACTTGGTTTACATGATAAAAAATGTGGGAACGAGGTTTAATTAGCGGATGCATTTGCACTGTAAAGCAATTGATGTAACTAAAGCTGATCGACTTGAATAAAGCGCACGTAAATAAAGGCAGAGTGTTTGAAAGAAGTAGACTTTATGAAACGTGCGATTTTCCCATTACCTATATTTATATTACCTGAAGGCTATACGCGATTACGTATATTTGAGCCTCGTTATTTAACGATGGTAAAAAACGCATTAAAAACCAATAGCGGTTTTGTTTTATGTACCTTTGAGCATGACACCCCGTTAAACATAAGCGCCCAAGGCTGTTTAATGGATGTTATTGACTTTGATCAAGACGAAAGCGGTATGCTGTTAATTGATGTATTTGCATCTAAGAGTGTGCAAATAGATAACGTGTATCAAGATGAGCAGGAACTTCGCCATGGTGATGTATCCGCTTGCAACACACCTTATTGGTACAACAAAGATAACCACGAAATTGGTCAACACCAACTTTTACAAGTAGCACTAGAAGACGTTTTTGCGAATAACCCCGATTTGCAATCGCTTTATAAAACCACCAAATTTAATCAGCTTGCGTGGATTGTGGCGCGTTGGCTTGAATTACTTCCCATTTCTATTGAGAAAAAACAACAACTTGCATTTGAGACTAACTTTGATAACTTGCTTAGTTTCCTCCATACTGTGATTAATAACGAATTTGCCTAAAATAATTATGATCCGCTTGTAACCATTGCTCGTAATGGTATTTACTAAAGCAATAACGGGACATTTTACTATGGTAAGTCAACAACAATCACTAAGTTGTGAACCTAACACAGGTAAGTACACTGCCATGCCAGAAACACCAAGTACGGAACTCAGGGAAGCATTAGTTAATGTAGCTCAATCTCGCGATAAAAAATCTTTCGCGTACTTGTTTGAATATTTTGCACCTAAGATTAAGCGCTTCGGCATAAAGCAGTTTGGTGTAGAAGCCCAAGCAATGGAATTAGTTCAAGAAACCCTCACTTCCGTATGGCGAAAAGCCCACTTATACAATAGTGAAAAGGGTGCAGCTACTACTTGGGTCTATACCGTAATGCGTAACGCCTCTTTTGACATGCTTCGTAAAATGAAAAGTAACAAAGAAGAAAATATTAGCGAAGACATTTGGCCGTTATTGAACGAATCTGAAGATACACATCACGAATACAGCGACCACCTTGAAGACCAACAAATTAAACGTTATTTAGATAAATTGCCTCAAGCGCAAAGAGAAGTTGTGCGCGGCGTTTATTTTCAAGACATGTCGCAAGAGCAGTTAGCTCAACAATTAAACATTCCAGTAGGCACGGTAAAATCACGATTACGTTTAGCCTTGCAGAAATTACGTAATGAAATGGGAGATCAGCATGATTAAACATCACCCGAGTGAAACACTACTGACACAATACTGTGCAGCAACACTTCCAGCATCGCTTAGCCTTGCCGTATCAATACATGTTGATATGTGCCCAGTGTGCCAAGCTAAAGTTGAAAAACTTGAAGCGGCTAATGCGCGAGCAGTTTTTAGTGACAATATGGATGTGGCAACTGATGAGCAAGCCGATCAAGCCGATGATGTAATTGAATCAAGTTTACTTGATATGATCACGGCCGATGACTCGATTGATGAAGTATATTCTGTTGAACCAGTTAGTATTAATGTTAATGAGCATAATTACAGCTTGCCGAGAGCTTTAACACGGATCTCGCATGGTAAATTTACCCAAGTAGGTAAGCTTGCGCGTTCTCGAATAGCCCTTGATGATGGCCATTTACGTTCAAGCTTGTTACATATAGATGCTGGTGGAGAAATTCCGGAGCACACACATACCGGTTTTGAGGTTACTTTACTGCTTGATGGTGAATTTACAGACGAAGAGGGCAGTTATGTTCCTGGTGACTTTATTTGGCAAGATGGCCGTCATCAACACACCCCCCTAACAAAAGAGGGATGTTTGTGCTTTACTGTTGTTAGTAGTGCTCTACATTTCAATAAAGGACTTAGCAAGTTACTTAACCCAATTGGTGGCTTGATTTATTAAGAGAATCTATGCAAACAGATACAATAAAAATAGGTATTAGCGCCTGCTTGGCAGGCGAAAAGGTAAGATTTGACAGTGGCCATAAAAAATCAAATTTTTGTATGGAAGAGCTGGCCAAGCATGTTGAATATAAAATGTATTGCCCAGAGGTTGCGGTAGGATTACCAATACCTCGTCCAACCATTCGTCAAGTAAAAACAGGCGATACTATCAAAGTGTGTCGTCCGGATGGCACGGGAGATGTTGGCCCACAGCTCACAGAATACGGTAAAAAAATAGCTACAGAACAAGCAGGGCACCTAAGCGGATTCGTTTTTTGTGCTAAGAGCCCAAGCTGTGGCATGGAGCGGGTAAAAATCTACAATGAAGCAGGAACCGGTAACACCTCTGAAGGCGTTGGTTTCTTTGCTGAACAAATCATGAAACATAATCCCTTACTACCTTGCGAAGAAAATGGACGTTTAAACGACGTTCATTTGCGCGAGAACTTTGTAATGCGTGTTTATACATTACATAACTGGCAACAGTTAGTGAAAGAGCCCGTTACTGTGCATCGTTTGACCCAGTTCCATGCTCAATACAAATATTTGTTAATGGCTCATAATTATCAAGCGTATCGTGATTTAGGCAATCTACTCGGAACGTTTGTTGGTGACGATGTTAATGCTTTGGCCGACGAGTACATATTAGGTTTAATGAATGCGCTTAAACGCCCTGCTTCAAGAAAAAATAATTCTAACACGTTGATGCATTTGCAAGGTTACTTCAAAAAAGATTTATCAAAAATCGAAAAGGAAGAAATGCGAGATGCAATTGATGAGTATCGCCAAGGGTTGGTGCCGCTTTATGTACCACTAACATTGCTTAAACATCATTTAAAGGTTCATCCAAATGAGTATTTAAGTAAGCAAATTTACTTTAACCCTTATCCTAATGAACTTAAGCTACGTTACGGTTTGTAATGAATACACTATTTTGGTTTAGGCGCGATTTGCGCCTTTTTTCTAACGAGGCGCTGATCGAAGCGCTAAATAATGGTGCTAAACACGCCATTTTTTTTGTGTGCGAAAAACAATGGGCACAGCATAATACTGCTGCCATTCAAATTGACTTACTTAAACGCAGGGTGAGTTATATTCGCGAAAAGCTTGCCAAATATGGCGTAAATTTGCATGTAATAGACGCCCCTTTTTTTGCCGATTGCCAAACTAAACTTCTCGATTTTTGTCAGCAACACGATATTAAACACATAATAGCCAACACTGAGTATGAGCTAAATGAATTTAATAGGGACAAAGCGATTCAGGCACAGTGCGACCAACAGCAAATAACATTTACTTTATACGAGGGCGATATCATTGCTCCTGTAGGTAGTGTGCGCACTCAAAATAATGAAATGTATAAAGTATTTACACCGTTTAAACGCGCATGGTTAAAGCAGTATCAAGATACACACTTTAGTTTAGTGCAGTGGCCGTTATCTGAAGAACCGATAGAAATTGAACCGTGTGAGTTACTCAGTGGCGATGAAAGTTCAAAAAAATGGCCCGTTGATGATGATACTCTATCAACCGTAGTCGATAACTTTATTCATGATAAATTAGCAAGCTATGATGACGTACGAGACATACCCAGTGTAAAAGGAACATCGGGCTTAAGCCCCTATTTAGCACTAGGGGTTGTTAGTAGTAAACAATTAATGGTTAATATACAACAACATTACCCCGATATACTGACCACCTCAAAAAGTAAAACGTTTACCTGGGTTAACGAACTGATCTGGCGTGAATTTTACAAACACCTAATTGCTGAATTTCCAAAACTTTCACGCGGTGCCAATTTTAACGAAAAGTACGATAGTGTGAGTTGGCGTGACAGTGACGCTGAGTTTAAGCAATGGTGCGAAGGCCGTACAGGCTATCCACTTGTTGATGCCGCCATGCAACAGCTATTGCAAACAGGCTGGATGCATAATCGTTTAAGAATGGTGGTTGCGAGTTTTTTAACTAAGCACCTACTGATTGATTGGCGTAAAGGCGAGCAGTTTTTTATGCAGCATCTTATTGATGGCGATTTAGCCTCAAACAATGGTGGTTGGCAATGGGCTGCAAGTACCGGCTGTGACGCACAACCTTACTTTAGAGTATTCAACCCCATTACCCAAAGTGAACGCTTTGATCCAAATGGTGATTTTATTCGTAAATATCTGCCTGAATTAGAAAAAGTGCCAGATAAACACATTCATTTCCCACATACTTACTTAGCAGCAACGGGACAAAGTGAACACTGTTACTGGCCAGCAATAGTTGATCATAAAGCGGCACGAGCGAGGGCTTTAGCTGCATTTAAGGTGTGATATGGATAACCAATTATCAGTCGATAAATTTGTAGAAATATATCAAAAGCTTGATAAAAATAACCTAGAGTTATTAACTGAAATTTACGGTCAAAACATTCACTTTATAGATCCACTGCACGAAATTAATGGTCTTGAAGATCTAAGACGTTATTTTTGTGGTTTATATAGTAATGTTAAGTATTGTCGATTTGACATAACCGACTCATTTACCAGTGATAATAATGCATTTGTATACTGGACAATGCATTATTCTCACCCAAAACTTAACGCGGGCAATACAATTTCAGTGCAAGGGCACAGTAAACTAGTATTTGAAGGTGCGAAAATTATTAAACACCGCGATTACTTTAATGCTGGAGAGCTTTTGTATAAGCATATTCCATTACTGGGCAACATTATTAATTTTATTGATAAAAGGGCTGGTTAATTATGATTACGCTTATTACAGGTGCAACATCAGGCATAGGTGAACAACTCGCGATAAAGTATGCAGAGCAAGGTGACACAGTCATTGCGTGTGGACGAAATACGCAAAAGCTCGCTGAACTTGCCAAACATAACAACATAGAAACCTGCCAGTTTGATGCTACCAACTTGCAAGATATTAAAGCTGCCACTCTCGGCTATCCGCAATTTGACCGCGTTATTCTTAACGCCGGTAATTGCGAGTATGTTGATGATGCACGCAATTTTGATAGCGCCCTCTTTGAGCGTGTTATTAATGTTAACTTACTTTCTATGGGGTATTGCTTAGAAGCTCTTTTACCCAAAATAACATCAGGCGGCCAATTAGTGATGGTCAGTTCGAGTGTTACTTATTTACCTTTACCGCGTTCAGAAGCGTATGGCGCATCAAAGGCGGGCGTAAGCTATTTAGCTAAAACCCTTGCGGTTGATTTAAACGACGTTGATGTAACACTAGTCCATCCTGGTTTTGTAAAAACACCGCTTACAGACAAAAATGATTTTCCTATGCCTATGGCTGTTAGTGCTGAAAAAGCGGCTGACTATATAATTAAAGGCGTTAACAAACGTCGTAAAGAAGTTCATTTTCCGTATCGTTTCACACTTATATTAAAAGCACTGCGAATATTGCCACTTTCGCTTTGGCTTAAAATTGCAAAAGGATTAACCCGTTGAAAAAAATAGCAATAATTGGGACTGGTGTATCAGGTTTAACTTGCGGACACCTATTGCATAAGCATTATGATGTCACACTATTTGAAAAGAATGATTATATTGGTGGCCATACTGCCACGGTAGATGTAAATCACAGCGGTATTAACTACGCAGTTGATACCGGTTTTATCGTATTTAACGATAGAACATACCCTTACTTTGAAAAGCTGCTTGAACGTATTGGTGTAAAACGTAAACCGACCCAAATGAGCTTTAGTGTTCATAATGAAGCAACTGGCTTTGAGTATAACGGGCATACATTTACTAGTTTGTTTGCTCAGCGCAGAAACATAGTGAGACCTAAGTTTTGGCGTCTTTTGTACGATATTGTGCGCTTTAACAAACTGTGCAAGGCTTTGTATGAAAAAGGCCAATACACTGAGCAATCACTTGGTGAGTTGCTACAACAACATCGCTTTAATGACTTTTTTAAATACCACTATATTTTGCCAATGGGTGCAGCTATTTGGTCGACAAGCATTAAAGAAATGGAAAACGTGGGCGTAGAATTTTTTGTAAAATTCTTTTTTAACCATGGTTTATTAGACATTACCAATAGGCCGCAATGGTACGTTATTCCGGGGGGCTCTCGTGAATACATTAAACCGTTGATTGCTGGTTTTGCTGATAAAATACAGTTAAACACTGACATTAAATCGGTAACCAGAGACGAGCAGGGAGCCACCATTACTTTTGCTGATGGCCAGCAAGCCCTGTTTGATAAGGTTATTTTTGCGTGTCATTCAGATCAAGCGTTAGCTTTACTCGGTGATGCCTGCGAGCAAGAAAATAAGGTGTTGGGCGCTATTCCATACACTGAGAACTCGGTGGTATTGCATAACGATGTTTCATTATTACCAGATAGGAAAGCAGCTTGGGCGAGCTGGAATTACTTACTAAATAATAATACCGACAAAGCCGCTGTTGTTACTTATCAAATGAATATACTTCAAGGAATAGAGTCTGATACCCAATTTTGTGTCACTTTAAATCACTTAGAAGGGATTAATCAAAGTAAGATTTTACGTGAGTTTACTTATCACCATCCTGTGTTTAATCAACAATCTATTGCTGCTCAACAGCTGAAAAATACGGTTGACGGTCAAAAAAATACTTATTTTTGTGGGGCTTATTGGTATAACGGGTTTCATGAGGATGGTGTGCGCAGTGCCGTCGATGTTGCAAAACAACTTGGAGTAGAGTTTGACTAATGCAGTGTATTTAGGCGATGTAAAGCATCGCCGTTTTGCTGTAAAACACCATGCGTTTAATTACCCACTTTATATGATGTGGGTTGATTTAAATAATACTCATGCGCTTAATGGCGTCCATAAGCAGCTTGGAACTTCAGGGTTTAAAGCATTGAAGTTTGAGCAATCTGATTATTTAAAAGGGTTACCCGATAGTCAGCATCAGCCCATCATAGAGCGTGCTCATGCGCAGTTAGCCCAGCTGGGTGTAGATGACAAATTTAGCCATGTATACATGCTAGGGCAATTACGCTGTTTGGGGATTTATTTTAGTCCAGTTAACTTTTATTTTTTTGGCCATCAAGACAATGAATTTAGCTACATGGTGGCTGAGGTGAGTAATACCCCATGGAATGAGCGACATTACTACTTGGTTCCACTACAAAAAAAAGTGAACTTTAAGAAAGTATTTTCCGTATCACCCTTTATGAATTTGGATATGAACTATCATTGGACTGTTCGTCAAAAGAAAGACAATATACTGATACGTATAGAAAATAAGCGCGATGAAGAACTACTTTTTGATGCATCGTTAAGGTTACAGCGCCAACCCTTGTGCAATAAACAAATGAGCAAGTTGTTGAAGCGATTTCCTGCGATGACATGGTCTATTTTCAGAGGTATTTACTATCAGGCATTTAAATTGTTTGTTAAAAAAGTCCCATTTTTAGGTCATTCAGGCAAACTTTAAATTTAATTTATGTTGTTTTATAAGTAATAACAATAATATAGGTAAGTATATGGAAAAGGTATCGAGCTTACGCGTTCAGGAACGCACCAGTTGGTTTACTAATTTATATAAAAAGTTAGTGTTTAAAGCGTTTTCGTCAATTGAAACGGGGCAGATAGTGTTGGTTGAGAATAACCAACAGTCTGTATTTGGGGATGCGTCTTCAGAGCTGAAAGTTACTGTCACCGTTAACGACAATGCCATGTATAAAGCGTTCGCTCTTTCTGGTAGCGTGGGGGCAGGCGAGTCTTACATTTTAGGGCAATGGCAATGTGATAATTTAACTCGGTTAATCGAAATTTTTGCGATTAACCAAGATCAACTAGATGCATTTGAAAAAAAGTTCGCGTTTTTTAGCAACATCGCTCACCGTATAAATCACATAAAAAACAAGAACTCACATGCGGGTTCAAAAAAGAATATTGTCGCTCACTATGACTTAGGAAATGATTTATACGAGTCTTTTTTAAGTAAAGAAATGCTTTATTCGAGTGCAGTATACCCAAGTAAAGATGCTAGCTTAGAACAAGCACAGCAGTACAAGCTACAACGTATATGCGAACAAGTTGAGCTACAACAAGGCGACACTGTTATTGAAATTGGTACCGGGTGGGGGGCGTTTGCTATTTATGCCGCTACTCATTATGACTGCCATGTCACAACTACAACCATCTCTGACGAACAGCACGATTATGTTGCTAACAAAGTTAACCAGCTTGGACTTGAAAGTAAAATAACCTTGCTCAAGCAAGATTATCGCTTATTGACTGGCAAATACGATAAGTTAGTCTCAATTGAGATGATCGAAGCCGTTGGGCATGAATACTTACCCAGCTTCTTTACTAAGTGCGGTGAGTTATTGAAAGACAACGGTGCTATGCTTATTCAAGCAATTACGATTAGCGACCAGCGTTATCAACACTATTTAAAAAATTCAGACTTTATACAACAGTATATTTTCCCCGGTGGGTGTTTGCCTTCGCTTAACGAAATGAGTGAACAAATTAAAAATAACACCGACATGAATATTCACACCATAAACGACATTGGTGCTCACTATGCCCGCACTCTTGCTGATTGGCGAGAGCGTTTTATTGCCAGCTGGCCAAAGCTTGATAGCGATAAGTTTGATGATCGTTTCTATCGCTTATGGCTTTTTTACCTTGCCTATTGCGAGGGCGCATTTAGAACCCGAGCAACCAGTACAGTGCATTTAATGGCACGCAAACCCCGCTTTACGAGTAGTAATGATGAGATTGCACTCGCTTATTAATTTTGCGCTGTTTCAAGTAGTGTGGTTTATGTGCCTGCTACTTGAACAGCATGCAATTGTATACTCTGCTGTAGTCATCGCTTTGATGTTTTATTTATCAGCACAAAAAAAACAAGATGCTTTGCTGGTTTTAAAAGCCCTGCCAATAGCACTGTTGTGTGAGTTTATTGCGGTTCAGTTAGGGTTATTCGAATTTAAAGTCGATCCTCTGCCATTTTGGTTGGTGTTTTTATGGGTCGCATTGTTGCTGTGTATCAATACCTCTATGTCGTTTCTGACAAATCTTAAACCATGGCAAGCATTTGCTGTGTGTTTATTATTTGCCCCTGGCAGTTATTGGGCCGGCTCACGATTTGAGGTATTAGAGTTAGGGATGCCACTGTGGCAGTTTTGGCCACTTTACGGTGCTTTATGGGCTGCAACATTTACGTTTATTTTATTTTTAAACGGTAAAATAGGCGAGTTTGTTAAGCAATAACACAATACAGTTTGGAGATAACGATGAAAACGCTTTTAAATTTACTTATTGTTTATGCTTTATTTAGCCCTGTAGCTAATGCCGATACTCAGTTTAACAAGGTGGGTGAAGCACGCATGGAATACCTGTTTTGGGATGTTTATGATGCAACGCTTTATACACCTTCTGGTAGTTACACCGCAAAACAAACGCCTGTTAAATTTACCTTAACTTATTTGCGCGATTTTGACGCTAAAGACATTGTAAAAGCGACTAATGAGCAGTGGCAGCACTTAGGTAAACCTCAACTTTCAGAGCGCTATGCTGATAAATTACTCTCGATATGGCCAAATATTAAAAAAGGTGAATCGTTAACCTTGCTGACTGATCAGCAAGGACACAGTACTTTTTTCCATAACGATAACCAAATAGGTCGCATTGATGATGCCGCATTTGCTGAGGATTTTTTAGCTATTTGGTTAAGTGAAAACACCTCAGAACCATCAATTAGAAATCAACTATTAGGGATTTAATATGATTAATCTAAAACGCGTTAAAGTTGCCATGGTATTGGCCGTTAGCTTTTTTATTGCCAGTTGTTCAGCCCCAAGTGTTGAACATTACAAGGGTTCAGAACCAAATTTCGATTTTAAGACTTTCTTTAGTGGTGATTTGAAAGCCTATGGCGTTGTACAAGACTTTAAAGGTGAATTAACCCGAAAGCTTGTTGTTGACTTAAACGCTACATGGGATGGCAATAAGGGCACTATTGAAGAAGACTTTGTTTACGATGATGGAGAAACACAAAAACGCATTTGGAAAATTACCTTAAACGACGATAACACATTAACAGGAACAGCCTCTGATGTTTTAGGGATAGCTACAGGAGAAAGTGACGGCAGTGTGTTTCATTGGAATTATAATGTAGAGATCCCTTACGATGGCAGCACTTTAGAAGTTAATTTTGATGATTGGATGTACCTAGTAACAAATACACGCTTGATAAACCGCACGTCTATTGTTAAGTTTGGTGTTGAGGTTGGGGAAGTAACCTTAGTAATAGAAAAGGTAGAGTGAGTCATTAAGGTGCAAAGTTGCACTAATAGTGTGCTTAAATTAAGCTTTTGTTAACTCAACTCGCTGTATTTTACAGTGAATTTTACTATTTTTACTAATTTCTTAGTATTTTAGATAAAAAACGTAATTTGCTGTTGCTAACTCTTCGAAAATGCATAAAGATAGGATTTGCGAAGGCAAAATAATAACGAATAGGAATCTAATAATGAACAAAGCTCAACTAGTTGAAAAAATCTCTACTGACGCAGAAATCTCTAAAGCAGCCGCTACACGTGCACTTGACGCATTCACAGGCGCTGTAACTTCTTCATTAAAAGAAGGCAACTCTGTTGCATTAGTTGGTTTTGGTACTTTTTCAGTTAAAGAACGTGCTGCACGCACGGGTCGTAACCCACAAACGGGTGCAGAAATCCAAATTTCAGCAGCGACTATCCCAAGCTTTAAACCAGGTAAAGGTCTTAAAGACCAAGTAAATCTATAATTATAGGTTTATAAAATATAATAAAAGGGCTATTTAGCCCTTTTTTTTTGTTGTAAATTTAACGCTTATTTAGCTTTAAGCGCTTTATCTCCTCGGCCAATGCCGACTGCGCCTGAGCGCACCACTTCAATTATGTCGGTTTCATGGCGTAAAGTATCTAAGAACGACTCTATTTTATCGGTGCTACTTACCAATTGTAGGCTGTAACTTTGACGACCCATATCTAAAATAGCCCCTTGAAATACATCAACAACACGAGTTACTGCCGCACGAGTCGCTTCGTCTTTGGCAAATACTTTTACTAACAGCAATTCGCGTTCTATGTGACTCATGTCGGTTAAATCAATAACTTTGAGTACATCGACCAGCTTGTTTACTTGCTTTGTTATTTGTTCAACAATTCTGTCATCACCTTTAGTGGTTACCGTAATACGAGAAAGAGACTCATCATCTGTAGTACCCACTGTTAAGCTATCAATATTGTATGCTCGTTGAGAAAAAAGCCCCACTATACGTGATAACGCACCAGGTTCATTTTCTAATAATATAGATAATATACGACGCATTATGCCTTCACTCCTTTTCTTAACCACATTTCGTCTATACCACCGTGCTTAATTTGCATTGGGTAAACATGTTCTTTTTCGTCTACTAAAATATCTAAAAATACCAATCTGTCGGTTATCGACATGGCTTTGTCTATCGCGGGTTGTAATTCATCAAGGGTGTTTACTCTGATCCCAACATGGCCATAGCTTTCAACAAGCTTTACAAAATCAGGCAAAGATTCCATATACGATGAAGAATGCCTACCGCCATAAATCATGTCTTGCCATTGTCTTACCATACCTAATGAACGGTTATTTAAGGAGATCACCTTTACTGCTAAGTTATACTGTAAACAGGTTGATAGCTCTTGAATGTTCATTTGAATAGAGCCGTCTCCAGTCACACATAAAGACTCTTTATCAGGAAAAGCCAGCTTGACCCCCATAGCCGCAGGTAAACCAAAGCCCATAGTGCCTAGGCCGCCTGAGTTGATCCACTGACGAGGGTGTTTAAATGGATAGTACTGCGCGGCAAACATTTGATGTTGGCCAACATCAGAGCTGACATAAGCATCTCCGTTGGTCGCTTCATATATTGCCTCGATAACTGCCTGAGGCTTTATTTTGTCACCATCGCTGTTGTAACTAAGGCATTTTTGTTCACGCCAGCTGATCACTTGTCGCCACCAATCTTCTTGTGCACTGCGATCAATTTTAATTGAACTGTTATCTATGGCAGTTTGTAATTGCTCCAGTACCGTTGCCAAACAGCCAACAACAGGAATATGTGATTTAATGGTTTTAGAAATAGAGGTTGGATCAACATCTACATGCACAATAGTGGCATTTGGACAGAATTTTTGAACATTATTAGTAACCCGATCATCGAATCGTGCGCCAAGTGCTAAAATAACATCGGCATTGGCCATCGCTTTATTGGCTTCTAATGTGCCGTGCATACCCAACATACCAATAAAGTTAGGGTGAACGCCCGATATACCGCCCAGTCCCATTAACGTGTTAGTAATAGGGGCATTAAGTGACTCGACTAAATGAGTTAGTTGCTCTGAGGTGTTTGAAAGCACAATACCGCCACCAGAGTAGATAACCAGTTTTTTTGCTTCTAAAATAGCAGTAACGGCCTTACGAATTTGTTTAGAGTGACCCTTGGTATTAGGGTTGTAGGTTCTGAGTTCTGTTGCCGCTGGAAAATTGTAAGCAAAAGTTAGCTCTGGGTTAAGCATGTCTTTAGGAAGTTCTACTACCACAGGCCCTGGGCGGCCGGTACTGGCAATATAAAAGGCTTTAGCAAGAATATTGGGAATTTCACTAGCGCTTCTACAATTAAAGCTATGTTTTACAATCGGGCGAGAGCAACCAACAATATCGGTTTCTTGAAACGCGTCATCACCAATAAGACTTGTGGGCACTTGACCTGATAACACCACCATAGGAATTGAATCCATATACGCAGTTGCTATGCCTGTTACACAGTTTGTTGCACCGGGACCTGATGTAGCAAGTACAACACCTACTTCACCGGTGGCTCTTGCGTAACCATCGGCCATGTGTGTAGCCGCTTGTTCATGGCGTACTAAAATGTGCTCAATATCGTCTTGCTGAAAAAGTGCGTCGTATAAATCTAATACTGAGCCGCCGGGATAACCAAATATATACTTTACCTTTAGCTCTTTTAATGACTTAACAACCAATTCAGAGCCATTATATTCTTGTTTACTCATCCTCATTCCTCTGTTGATTACATGCAAAAAAAAACCCCCGCGTAGTGCGAGGGTTTTAAAAAGCATTTTTCACCTTTTAATACATCCCCGCTGGGCTTATCACTAAGACCAGTACGAGTAAGACTAAAAGGCGAAATTGTGTATTCATGATGTTTTGCTCTTTAAAATAAAATGCTGTTTAAATAACAATTTTTGTATGTGGTTATTTTTAAGGCTTTTGAACGCACATGTCAACCCATTAAACTGATTTTTGGATTAAAAATTCATTTTTAAATGTTTTTTAATCTAATAATCTATTTGATATGAGTTATTTTCACTTTATAAGCAGAAATTATGCAGTTTTGCGTGTTCACTTAGGGTTGGGGATGGTCAGAGAGAAAATTTAAATGCTGTGTTTCTGGCATAAAAAAAGCCAGCAAATGCTGGCTTTTTAATTTAACAGTACTAGTTACAGACGGTCAATTACTGATTGTGTGAAATCAGTAGTGCCGTGGCTGCCGCCTAAATCGCGGGTAGTACGGTCGCCTGATTTAATTACATCAGCAACAGCACTACGAATACGCTCAGCTGTATCGCCCATGTTTAAATGCTCTAGCATTTGAATAGAGGCTAAAATCACTGACGTAGGGTTTGCAAGGTTTTTACCAGCAATATCAGGTGCGCTACCGTGAACAGCTTCAAAAATAGCAGCATCTTCACCAATGTTTGCACCAGGTGCCATGCCTAAACCGCCTACTAAGCCAGCACATAAGTCAGATAAAATATCGCCAAATAAGTTCGTTGTAACGATCACGTCAAACTCTTCAGGGGTCATTACAAGCTTCATACATGTTGCATCAACAATCATTTCAGTTGATTCAATTTCTGGGTAACGCTCAGCTACTTCACGCGCCACTTTTAAGAATAAACCAGAGGTTGATTTTAAAATATTTGCTTTATGTACAGCAGTTACTTTTTTACGACCTTCGCGCACAGCAAGTTCGTATGCGAACGTTACAATTTTTTCTGCGCCTTCGCGAGTGATCACTGATTTTGCTTCAGCTTCAGTACCATCTTCAGATACAACTTGGCCTGCACCTGAATACATACCTTGTGTGTTTTCACGAATAGTGATGATATCAATATCGTCGTAACGGGCTTTAGTACCGGCAAACGATTTAACTGGACGTACGTTAGCGTATAAACCAAATTGCTTACGAAGTGTTACGTTGATAGATGTAAAACCTTCGCCTACAGGCGTGGTTAATGGGCCTTTTAAGGTGATTTTATTCTTAGCAATTGTGTCAATTGTTTCTTGTGGAAGCAATTCGCCTGTTTTTTCAAGCGCAGCTAGGCCAGCGTCAACAAATTCATAATCAAAATCGCATCCTGCGGCTTTTAGTATTTCAAGTGCTGAGTCGATAATGCTTGGGCCGATGCCGTCGCCTTTGATCACTGTTATGGTTTGTTTGGCCATGAACTTTTCCTTTAAAGATTTGGATACACACATAAATAAAAATACTCAACAGAGTTTAGACTACTTATATGACAGGGGTACTAAATTTGAGCCGGCATTTATACCAATTTATCTCTCATTTTGCCAGTTTATAGTATGAATACAGGGTATAACCTTGAGTTATAGTGGTAATAAGTCAGCTAAATACTATTGTGTAGCCCTAAGCGCAGCAGCGATTGATTAAAATCGACTTCACTTTGCCAACCATGGCGACTAAGTTGTTGATTTAATATTTGCTGTTGCCATGCTGTTAATGGCTGGTTAGGTTTAAGTATGCGTTGTGCCACTACCTTTAATGCCGCCCATAATTGACCAGCATCATCAAGCTGCTTTTTAGGCAATTGCTCTGCATTTAATAAAGCCGACGCCCATGGGTCGCCACTAAGTAATTCGTTAAGCTCACTGTTTAAATGAGAGGCATCTACGTTGTTTACACCAAAAAATGTACTAAAAGGTGTATCGAGAGATTTATTCGGTGTTTGATCAATAGTGATTTTTCTAGAAACATCTGCGCTGTAATGTATCAACACATAATATAAGTAAGCATATAAGCTTAAACTAATACGCTCACCTTGAACGCGGGGATTATGCTTTACTAATAGCTCTAAAATATTAACTAAACAACTAATACGGGTGCATAAAAAGGCATGTAAAGGATGAGCTATACTATTTACTAATTGTTGAAACACCACCCCTTGAATAATAGCCGGTGCTTTATCGTAACCTACCATAGATAAACTATGTCTTAAATCTTTAGCGGGTAATAGCTCTTTGTTGTAGTGCTTTACTGCTAAGCATACTGACTTTATAACGTCAGGGTAGGGGGTAAGTAAGGTGTTCAAAGCTTTAAAGCTGTATTCTTTTTGCGTTTTTATTTGTTTAACTAATTGGTACAAGGGCGTTTGTGCAGAGAGTTCACTATTCGGGATATTAAGATATTCACTGTCCCATACTTTTAAAGATAAGCGGTTATCATTGCATTCCCATGCTTTTGAGTCATCCATTAAGGACGCTTTAATACGATACCATGCCATTTTAGTATTGGCGTTATTAACTATAATATGTCGACCTTGCGTATCCGTGGCTAAATAAACCATAGCTTGGTCGGCATACACGACTTGGCTGCCAGGTACGTATTGTCCAACGTGTGCAACTAGCGCTTTTAATAACGTTTGTGCAAATGAATTGGGAGTTCTTATATATAAATCAGCGGCCGCTTTATAAAAATTTATGTGCTGTTGTTTTTCATTACAAGTAACGTTAAGTGCTAATATATTAGCTAAAGAAACCAACACACTGGCACCGTCATAAAGCATAATTTTAGGTGTATCTAATAATGCGTGTTTGTATTTGCCTAATTTTGCCAAAATATGAGCAATTTGGTGCGCGGGTTGTTTAGCCGTTAATAATACTTTGGCTGCAAGTTTATGGCGTAACTGCCACATTTTTTTATCGGCTTCGTTAAACGTTTGCTGTTGAGCTAACTTATTTAATTGTTTGGCAACACAAAGGTGTTCAACTAATGAGGCACTAATATAAAGCTCGGTTAAATCGTTGTCGTAGTTTTGACTACGACACAAAGCACAGGTTAATACACATTGGTTAACCACTAAATTGGTTGCGTAACTATAATGTGTTTTATATAAATTTAACTGAGCTTGCAAGGCCGCTGGGTTTTGTTTGTATAATGCAGCGTATTGCTCTGAAAGCTTACACACAAGAGGGTAGAAAGTATGCCACTGACTTTTATTGTTATGGGAGCTTAAAAGCAGTTGCGTGCTTTCGAATAGCTTTTTTAGTTTACCCGACAGTGGAGCTTCCATTAAATCTTCCCATCATTATGCTCAAGATATTTTTCATAAGCACTTGGGCCCCACATTATTAGTTGGCCATTTTTAAATAATAACCCAGTACATTCATCCATGGTGGTGATACCGTCTGAGGTTTTGTGTTGGGTACGATAAAAAACCACCTGCCATACTTGCTCGCCATCACGCTTAGCATAGGTTAAATCTGGGCTACCTAAATATTCAAGCACATCATTTAGCGTAAAGGTATCTTCTAAACGCAATTTTTCGATATAGCGTTTATTAAATGCTTCTCTGTCTTGCCAAATCATAGCTTGTGGATCGTCTTTATAGAACATAATAACTGACGTAGCTATTAGAGCGTATAAACCTAATCCTAATATTAAATACCTAAAAAACTTTTTAAACATTGCCAACCCAGACCAAAATAGCTATCGCTAGTATACGTATTGCTAGTGTACAGTGCTATTAACTTGCGACTAATTAAGCCTTAACTGCTTTAAACTAAAGCCTAAATGGATATCTGTACGCAAACTCACCAATTGCTTAGAAATAACAAACATATCCATATCTTCATTAAGCTTTTTTTGTAGCCGCGTATTTAACGATTCATCATTTAGCGCTTCTTCAATAGAGCTATATTGATTAACCAATTGCTGCGCGGATTTAACACCAATACCTTTAACACCAGGAATGTCGTTGGTTTTATCGCCTGCGAGTGCCCAAAAGTCGATGAGTTTATGTTGAGCGACAGCAAAGCGCTCTTCAATGTGTTCTTCATTGAGGTGTTGCTTTTTAAAGTAATCGTATACTTCAATATGCTCATTCAAATGAGGCAAAAAGCCTTTATCAGTAGAGACAATGGTATTGTTTATCTGATTATTAGCCGCTTTATGCGCTAAAGTCGCAATAATATCGTCAGCTTCATCGTTAGTCGGTTCAAATACCACTATACCGGTTTCTTCAATGGCCGCTTTAAAATGGGGTAACGCGTTTTTTAGGGTCTCTGGCATAGGTGCACGCGAATGTTTGTAGTCTTTATAAAAGTGGTAACGCCAGCTTTTGTCACCATCAAAAACCGCAATTGCATGGGTTGCATTGGTGGTCGTTAAAAGTTTTTTGCATGCATGTGCAACCCTTGCACAGCAGGCTTTTAACATGTGCTCGTCGCTGTGATGGCTTTGGTTTGCATCAACAGCATAAATGCGCCTAATTAAATTAAGCGCATCAATAAGGAGTAAATGGGGATTCAATTATAAACTCACGCTTTTATTGTATAACAAGGAATATACTTACTTCCGGGAAGTTTCATTCTACCTTGTTCTACAAATGCTTGTAAAAGCTTGTCCATTGCTTTCATTAAATCAGGCTCACCACTTAGCACATAGGGGCCATGCTCTTTAATTGCATTTAAGCCTTCTTCTTTTACGTTACCAGCAACAATTCCCGAAAACGCACGGCGTAAATTAGCGGCAAGCTGTTGTTTGGGTTGATCAAGGTGTAAATCAAGTGACGCCATGGCTTCATGAGTTGGATAAAAAGGCTGCTGAAAATCATTTTCTATTTTCAACGTCCAGTTAAAGTAATAAGCATCGCCTTGGCTTTTACGGTATTCGCGTACCCCATTCATGGCCGATTTCAGTTTTTGACTAACTAATTGAGGGTCATCAATAATCACTTCAAATTTACTCAGCGCAGCATCGCCCAAAGTCATTTGAATAAACTTACAAAGCTCTTCAAAGTAAGCTTTGCTCTGTTTAGGGCCAGTTAAAATAACAGGTAAACATTGCTTGTCGTTTTCAGGGTGTAACAAAATACCTAATAAATAAAGTAACTCTTCGGCTGTACCTGCGCCACCTGGAAAAATAATAATAGCGTGTGCGGTGCGAACAAATGCTTCAAGGCGTTTTTCAATGTCGGGTAAAATAACCAGCTCATTTACAATCGGATTGGGTGGCTCTGCCGCTATAATGCTGGGCTCAGTTAAACCTAAATAACGATTATTGGTAATACGTTGCTTTGCGTGGCCAATAGTTGCGCCTTTCATTGGGCCTTTCATTGCACCAGGCCCACAGCCAGTACAAATATTTAATCCACGTAACCCCAGTTCATAGCCAACTTGCTTGGTGTATTTATATTCGACTTCGTTAATAGAGTGGCCACCCCAACATACAATCATGTTAGGTTCGCTATTTACCTTAAGCGCGTCGGCATTTCTAAGCATATCAAAAACCATATGGGTAATGGCTTTAGTTTCTTGGAGATTCTTTTCATACTTTTGGCAAATAAACAAAATATCGCGAATAACCGAAAATATATGTTCATGGATGCCTGTTACTATGTGACCATCAACAAAGGCCGTTTGCGGAGGATTTTCTAACTCAATTTTTATACCGCGTTCACGGCTAACCAAACGTATATCAAAATCTTTGTGTTTATCGTAAATATCATTGCTTACATCGGTGTGGCTGCCTACATTGAGCACGGCCAATACACAGTTTCTAAATAGTCTGTAGCGTTCGCTAGTTGATGATTGCTCGAGTAAGTCTACTTCTAGCTGCGACAATAAATCTAATACCCCTGTAGGGTTTAATTGTATTAGCATCGACATTCTCCTTGAAACTTCTTGGGTAAATTTACTGCGTAGTTATGCCTTATACTCAAGGGTAAAAGTGCATAACACTATTTACTAATACACAGACGATCCCGGCCTGAGTTTTTAGCATCGTAAAGAGCCTCATCGGCTCTATCAAATGCTTTTAGAGGCGTATCACCCACTTCAAATTGGGTTGCGCCTAAAGAAACAGTAATTTGTATTTGCTTGTCTTTAAATTTAAATGGGATCTTTTTAATCGACAGTCTTAATTTATCGAGATGCTCGACGGCGTTTTCAAGTGAGGTACGGGGCATTAATAACACAAACTCTTCGCCGCCATAACGGGCAATAAAATCAGTTTGTCTAATCGATTTTTGCAGCGCTTTGGCAATCACTTGCAAGGTAATGTCGCCGGCTGTGTGACCAAAACGATCGTTAATTGATTTAAAATGGTCAACATCAATAACCACTAAGGTTATGTCTGACGGGCGTTCATTAAATACATTGATTTCGTGATTATAACGTTCATCAAAAGCTGCGCGATTAGGTAATTTGGTAAGACTGTCGAGTAAACTTTTAAAACGTTGTTCATTCAAACGTTTCTTATAATTACTAACTTTGCTTTCTAAACTGCCAATTCTATCGTTTATTTGTGCAAAGCTAGAAATTAAAATTTGGCGATCTTTTTGTTCTAGCTGCTCTTTTTCTAAAATATCAGCACTCAATGAGCGTAACTCATTTTCAACCAATTGCTTTAACTCTGTAATTGATGTTGCTTTATTTGTTTGTGTATTTAAATTTCTTAGCTTTTCACCAATTCGTTGATTAATTGAGTCAAACTCAACAGTCATCGATTCAGAATGCTCGCTGGTCGAAACTAATGAGCGATGTAGCTCTCCCAGTGTTTGGTTTAAAGAGGTTAAGAAGCTTTGTGCTGACGCGCGCTCAACTTGAATGCTTTGTACAATAAGTGTGATTACATCAATTGCTGCATCAAGTAGCTGGTCTACGGCTTTATTTTTAGCGATACGTTTTTTTATTAAATACAGCTCATCGTTGGCTTCTTCTTCGAGTACTAACTGACTAACTAATTTAAATAGCTTTTCAGTAAGAGCACTTAGATTTGGAGGCTCAAAGGTATCGTTGCTTTTAGCAATTAAGGCTTGATGATAAAAAGTGATCAGCTGATTTAAAACAGGGATAAACCCATGTACAGATTGAATATCGTCTAGCTCGTTATCAAGCAAATGACGCAGTGTTCTGCGGGTATCGTCAGGCAAGCCTTTGGTTTGTTGTAATTGCTTACCTGCATTTTGTACACTGGTAAAGAGGTCGCGTTGATGTGCTAGTTGAATGGCTTCTTGGTTTTTAAGCAAAGCTAAAATATCATCCACTAAAGGAGCAAAGTCTTCAAAACTCATTCCTTTGTTTAACGCGCTTCGAAACTTAGCTAGGCGGTTATCAAGCTCAGTATCAAGTCCCTTACAGCTTAAAGACAACTTAGCTGCAAAATTAGAAAGCGTACTCACTTGATGTTGGCGAGCACTTTCTATTACTTTTCTACTGTCGATTGCTTGCTTTAGTTTTTGTTCCACCGTATTGGAGCTCCTAGACACCTACACACCATCATCGTAATACCTCTATTGTTTTAGTTTACAACAAAAACATATTAATAGTAGGGATGAGATCAAAAACTTAATGTTTTTAATAACAAAATACGAGCGATCTTAAATATAAGTGCATTTACCGCTTTTAATTCACTTTTAAAATGGGTCTTGTTAATCTTGGTACAACAATACGTTATATAAAAAAGAGCCTTTATGAAAAAGCTACTTGCCTTATCAATTTTAGCTGCCTGTTCAGCACCAGCATTTGCCGACGTTAACTACGCTTTAAATATCTCTCAGCCAGAGCATCATTTAGGTGATGTAAATGTAGAGTTTCCTAAAACGGCGCAATCCTATTTAGATGTAAAACTGCCAGCATGGCGTACTGGTCGCTATGAAATTTTAAACCTTGCCAATGGCGTTCGCTATTTTAAAGCCAGCGACGATGAAGGTAATGCATTAAAGTGGGAAAAAATAGACCACAGCACATGGCGTGTTCATTTAAACGAGCCGACTCAAGTTAATGTTGATTACCAAGTGTATGCCAATGAGTTAGGTAAGCGCGCTCGCCATATTGACGATAGCCATGCGTTTGTTGATGCATCGGGCTTTTTTATGTTTAGCGAGTCATTTCGCCAAGAGCCAGTTACGGTTGAATTAAACGTACCTAAAGCATGGCGCTCTGTGTCGGGTATGGAAAACTATAAAAATAAACACAGCTTTAAAGCCAGCGACTACGACGTGCTTGTTGATTCACCAATAGAAACCGGTGTTAATGAACTGCGTACTTTTGAGGTTGATGGCCGTGAGTATGAGCTAGTGGTGTGGGGCGAAGGTAATTACGACATAGAACTGATGCTAACCGATCTTAAAAAGCTAGTGGCAACGGGCAATGTAATTTGGGACAGCTACCCGTATGAGCGTTATGTATTTATGGTGCATGCTACATCGGGCGCGGGCGGTGCAACCGAACACTTAAACTCAACTATTATTCAACGCCCACGTGATCGCTTTGCTAAACGTGAAGACTATTTAGCTTTTATCAGTACAGCGGCACATGAATTTATTCATACTTGGAATGTAAAAGCATACCGTCCTAAAGGGCTTGCGCCATATGACTACACTAATATTAATTATTCAAAATTGCTGTGGATTGCTGAAGGGTCTACAAGCTATTTTGAAGATCATTTATTAGTGCGTTCGGGTATTCAAACCACCGATGAATTTTTTAAGAACTTTAGTAAAACCATTAATCGCCACCTCACTACCCCTGGTCGTGAAGTGCAAAGTGCAAGTGAAACCAGCTTTGATAAATGGATAAATCAAGGTGGCGATCATGCACGTAATTACGGCACTAATATTTATCTTGAAGGCTCGTTATTGTCGATGGCGTTAGATATAGACCTACTTGAAAAAAGCCAAGGTAAAATAAGCTATAAAGACGTACACAACGAACTTTATAAGCAACATAAGCTACCAGCGGGTTTTACTGAGCAAGACGTATTAGCTATTTTAAAGCAACTAACAGGGCGTGATTACAGCAATTGGTGGCAAACAAATGTTAGCTCACCAGCTAGCCTAGATTTTGATGCACTACTAGCAAAAGTAGGTTTGAGCTTTGAGCTACCTGAAAAAGCCAAGGCCACACCAAGCTTAGATGCATTTACTAAAAATACTGGCGAGTTACTTACACTTACCCATGTTCGTCGCGATGGCGCAGCATGGCAAGGTGGCTTAACTACCGACGATAAACTCGTCGCTATTAACAAAAAGCATGTAGGGAAAAACTTAACCGCGAGCCTAGAAACCTTTAAAGCAGGGGACAAGGTAACCGTTGATTTTATTCGCCGTGACGCATTAATGTCGACTGAGCTTGTGTTGTCTGAAGATTTCGACAAACCAAAAAAAGTAGTCGCGAATAAAAATGCTACTGCTGAGCAAAAAGCGCTGTTTAAAGCATGGATGGGCGTAGCGCATCCAAATGATGTGAAAAAAGACGACTAACATCGTATATCATTTTGTTTAAAAAGGAGTTTAGGGTCACAAAGCCTGAGCTCCTTTTTTGTTTATTGGGCGCTATATTGTAACAATTTATCTCAGCGCAGTTGACCTGACTCATACTTAATGAGTAATCTGCTGGTTCAATAATAAAAGGGATTCTATAATGCGTTTAAAACCTCTTGTTGCCACGTTGGTAGCAACCTGTTCACTGGCTCTTTCTTCTACGGCTCATGCCGATGAAGGCATGTGGCAACCTCATCAACTACCAGAGCTTGAGTCAATTTTAAAAGCCAAAGGGCTTGAAATTAGCGTTGATTCAATTTCAAAATTAACCGAATTTCCAATGAATGCGGTTATCAGCTTAGGCGGTTGTACAGCCTCGTTTGTTTCGCCAAAAGGCTTAGTTGTAACTAACCATCACTGTATTTATGGTTCGGTGCAATATAATTCAACGCCTGAAAATAACATTTTAGAAAATGGCTTTTTAGCAAAAACACCGGCTGAAGACCTACCAGCTGCGCCAGGTTCACGTGTGTACGTAACCGAAACAGTGACCAATGTGACCGATAAAGTGATTAGCGGCACTAACGAGCTAAGCGCAAAAGCACGCTATGATGCGTTAGAAAAGAATCAAAAAGCACTCGTTGCACAGTGTGAAGCTGATGCTAGTTACCGTTGTAATGTGTATTCGTTTCATGGTGGTTTAGAGTTTTACCTCATTAAATCACTGGAAATTAAAGATATACGTTTAGCGTATGCACCTGCCATGGGCGTAGGTAAATACGGTGGCGATATCGATAACTGGATGTGGCCGCGCCATACAGGCGATTTTGGTTTTTACCGCGCCTATGTAGGTAAAGATGGCAAGTCAGCAGAGTACAGCGAAGATAACGTACCGTACGTGCCAGAGTCTTACTTAAGTGTAAGTGCTAAAGGCGTGCAAGAGGGCGACTTTGTTATGGTAACTGGCTATCCAGGGCGTACCAATCGTTACCGTATTGCCGCAGAGGTTGATTACGTATTTAACGACAGTTACCCTAAAGCGCGCATGCACAATACTAAATACGTGTCACTAATTGAAGAAAACTCAGAAGATGGCAGCAAAGCCCGTATTGCTTACGAAAGCACCATAGCAGGTTACAACAACTACATTAAAAACTATGGTTCGATGATTGAAAGCTTCAAAAAAGGCACCATGTTTGAGCGTAAAAAACAGTTTGAACAAGAGCTTACAAGCTGGATAAACAGCGATAGCGAGCGTAAACAGCGCTACGGGAATGTGCTTAATGAGTTATCGGCATTAGTAGCACAATCGCAAGAGCACAGTGAGCGCGACCGTATGGTAGGCTATGTTCATCGCTCACAAATGATCAGCACGGCACGTCGTTTATACCGCTTAGCGGTTGAAAAACAAAAGCCAAATAGTGAGCGCGAATCAGGTTACCAAGAACGCGATTTACCGCGGATTAAATCTTCTCTTGAGCGTATGTCACGTCGCTTTGATGCCAATGTAGATAAAGCTATATTACTGCACTTTTTAGAGCAATATGCAGCATTACCTAAAGCAGAGCGATTTAGTGAAATTGATAAAGCTTTTGCTTTAGAAAACGGTTTTGATAAAGCAAAACAAAGTGCATTGTTAGATGAAATGTATGCCAAATCAAGATTAGATAACGAAATTGTACGTAATTCATTATTTGAACAAACACTAAGTCAGCTTAACCAAAGCCAAGACCCATTCATGCAATATGCAAAAGCTATATTTGCTGTGATGAAAGCCGAGGAAGATAAGTCAAAAGCCCTGGCAGGTAAGTTACAAGCTGCTCGCCCAGAGTTAATGAGTGCAATTATTGCCTTTAACAAAGCGCAAAACAAACCGGTTTACGCCGATGCAAACAGCACATTACGTGTAACTTACGGCACGGTAGGCGGTTATTCTCCGCAAGATGGATTAGTGGCTACGCCGTTTACTTCACTTGAAGGCTTATTGGCTAAAAACACCGATGTTGACCCATTTAATGCGCCTAAAAAGCTGCAAGAGCAAATTAAAGCGAAGCTTTATGGTGATTACACTGGTGGCATGAATACTGTTCCAGTTAACTTTTTATCAAATGTAGACACGACAGGTGGTAACTCAGGTTCGCCAACGCTTAACGGCAATGCTGAGCTGGTGGGTTTACTGTTTGACGGTGTGTACGAAAGCATTATTGGTGATTGGGATTATAACCCTGAACTAAATCGCTCAATTCATGTAGATTCACGCTACATGCTGTGGCTAATGGATAAAGTAGATAACGCCCAAAACTTATTAGACGAAATGAAAATCGTAAAATAAGCAGCAGTTAAAATAACAAAAGGCGCTTACCTTAACCGGAAGCGCCTTTTTTGTTTAAACATTTTTGGCGATTAATCTAACTTAGGGTACGGGCTACGGGGTTCGAGGGAGCTAATATTTGACTTTTCACTGGCGCGTTTAAGACTGTGTGATGGTTTTTGTTTCTCATTTTTTACTCATTCACTTCTCTTTGTGTAATAAGGTTTTTAAGTAATTGATTTACCATGAGGGTGCAGAGACGCTGCGCTTTTGTAGGAGCAGGGTGTTTTTAAATTTAAACTTCTTTGATAAAGGTAAATACGTTACGTTTAATTTATTAAATGCCAACCAACATTATTTTACCTTGTGCCATCCCCTCAAGCTGGCAGCTAAAATCAATGCGCTTTTCAGCAGGTGTTTTATACAGCAAAGTGAGCTTACGAAAAGGCGTGGTAATCACTTTGACCGTTTTGATTTGTAAACTAACGCGTGTTCGTTTGTCTAAAAAGGCAAAAGCCGTTTCCGTTAACGCTTTTTTACATGCGCTTAATGCTGTATTCGTTACAACGCCCGATAATATTGAGTTACTAATATCTTCAGCCGACAAGCTGCTATAGCCACTTGCCATTACGCACGCGGCGTAAATATCAAGTATGGCAATGGCACGTACTTTTTGACTCTTTGGATCCTCATAAACAGCCATTACACAGGGTACTTTAGATTCATCGAATACCTGCGGTTGAATTGTGTTTACGATTAAAGACTGACTTATATGTTTATGAAACAATCGTTCTAATTGCGACAGCTTTGGTAACGCTAAATCATCATTTAATTCAATTTCATCAGGAATGACTTCGTTATTTTCTACAAGTTGCACCAGAGGTAATAACTTATCGTGAAGTTGTTCATCGGTAAAAGGTTTTGATAGAACAAAAGATGCGCCAAAGCTAATAGCTTCTTCAATTTGAGACTTTTCATCAACAGTGGTTAGCATCGCGACTATTATATTAAGTTGTCTTTGCTTTATTGCACGTAATAGCGTCACTCCACACATATCAGGCATATGCCAGTCTGTAAGGACAATATCGGGGTGCCAACTACCAATCAGCGTTAACGCAGATTTAGCATTGTTGGCTTTTTCTATTAATAACTTCCGATAGCCAAACTTTTCCAACCCTCGGCGTACTATTTCAAGTGTTGCATGGCTATCATCCACGATAAGTATTTTCACACGGGTAACTTTTTTTTAATGTTGTTGTTATTATGGCAGATTTTTTTCACAGCGCTAAACTCTAGTAAATAAACACTTAATTTAAGATAACTAAATAATGCCATATGCCGTATTTCCGCCAGAGGTTTATCATTATATTGCTATAAATTTTGGGCTACTTATTTTAGCCGCGTGGTTTTATATTCTTTTATTGATACTCAGAGAGTTTAGGGCATTTGCACTTAGCATGGTTAAAAGTAACGGAACAATGGATGATGCGACGTTAGCTATGTGCAGAGAATCTGTTGAAAATGCTATGAGCTATGTTAACGATAATCGAAAAACTATCGCTGAGTTAATCAGTGTACAAATGCTATTACAACAGCAATTAACTGAGGTAACTTCATCAACCAAAGATCATGTTACCGAAAAAGAACAACAGCTAATCGATGATCTCAATAAAAAATTAAAACGCTCGCATAAGCTAATTCGCAAACTTAAAGGGGATTTGGATAAAAGTGTTGAAAAATTAAAAGTTACCCGTCAAAAACTATATGCACAATATGATGCAGTGACTGTACTTCAAGAAGAAAAAGATCAGTTACAAGCAGATTACGAAGCGCTTAAAACCGCAAGCAAAAATAGTGATAAAACATCAAACGCAGATGCATCCTCAACGCTCGATCAAACAAGATTACTTAATACTTTAAACGAATATAAAAGGCAAATTGCAGAGCAAGACCAACTGCTACAGCAATTGCAGTTACAAACTGACGGGCCAGAAAGTAGTGAGGAATTAGATACTCTAAAGCAAGAGCTAGAAAAAACCCAGTACGCACTTAAACACCTTACAAAAGAAAAAAAATTCATTGAAGGACGCTATTTAGAAATGATGAAAAATAGCCAAAAGCCAAGCTAGCTAACGACTTTGTTTTTTTAGTCTGAGCGAGTAAACGTTATTACTGTGTTTTGTGCTCATTCACTTCTCTTTGTTAAATAAGGTCTTTTTAGTGATTTATGCACAAAGAGGGCGAAAAGACGCTGCGCTTTTAGAGGAAGATATAAAACAAAGCTGTTTTTAGCTAGTCGCTGCTATGTATTACTACGTTATCTTTGCTGAGTATGTAAGGTGACGATTTATAGTAAACAAAGTACCAGCCTGATACGGCTAATATTACGCCTAAACCATATTTGCTAAAAATTGGAATATACATTATCAATGTAAACACGACTGCCGAATACAATAAAAATATAGCCCAAAATAATTTTGAGCTGATAAGTTTCAATCTCGTCTTGCAACTGGTACATTTAAAGTAAAAGGGGAATGCAGATAAAGAAAAGCTAAAAACATCTATTTTATGTTCACAGCGAGGACATAGACTCATAAATTTCCTTGTTTAATTTCTTGTTAGCTTGTTCTACAAGGGCGAACGCTTTGAACTTTATTTATAATTTCGTGAAAATAGTCATTTTCGGTCCTATTACTTTTTATCTCAAGCGCATAATCAAACAAAGAGTATGCATAATTATTTTTTATCTTGTGATTCAAGCCTCCATATACATGTACGATCGACACGTATTTCCCAACTAATTCGTTAATTTTTCTACGGTTTGAGTTTAAAAAGTTATTCCAAATTAAATCCTGACCAGATTCAAATACATTACTCGAGTCTGGACTCCTCCAGTCGAAGTTTCTAATCGATGTAGGAGTTAGATCGAGGGCTACGATACCAAAGCCATCATGTAACGAAATTTGCTTTGATGCCTTTTTAATATTACTCAATATTTTGTTCTTACTTTGAGGACGTTTACAAGCAATATTGTATCTATTACCTAGGTGATAAAAGAATAAATCAGGCTCACCGAATTGAACGTTATATCCCGCTTGTATGTATTTAGAAGCAATAAATAGTTCAAACTGAGTGTTTCTACCTTTTTGGCTTTTCCCTGATAATTCATTAACATGATCTTTTGAAATTGCTTCTACTATCATTTTTGGGCATATATGACCAAGAATAGAAATAATTTCAAAAACTTCTAATACTTCGTGGAAAATTAATGTTTTTGGTAAGTCGGTCCAGCTCTTTAATTCCTTTTCCTCAAAAAGAATTATTATGCCCCAAATTCTCGTGGAACGTTCTACCTCGTTGGCTTCCAAAAAAGATTTAATCGTCTTTAATAGGCCTTCTGAATTTGTTATTGCTCCTAAGTGGGCAAAATTTTTTTTGAGTGTCGTCATTGGCAACTTATGAGTGAAGTGAATTAAACTAGCTAACGCCTTGATAATTGGCAAATTTTTCTGGGCTGGTTTTTGCCCGCGAAGCGGAAACGCGAAAGCGGTACAGTAAAATTTGTCCGATTAATCAACTTGTTAGCTCTCGTTCGCACTCTCAGCTTCTGTTTTCCTTTTCTTTAGCTCCTCTTGAAGCCATTTATCGTTTTCAATAGCGGAAGCAATAAATTTCATTTTTACATTTGCTGCGAGAACATCATTTTTTTCTTTAAAAAAGTCATCCCCACCTTGAAACTCTAATGTTGGAGCTTGAAATGACCTTCCTTCCGCAAACATAAACGGAAGCTTTTTTTCTTTAAACTCAAAACTCTTACTTTTTTCACTCAATTCGGGAAGTGAATTAATTATATTCGCCATATCCCTTGTTGCAGGTAAGCCAAGGGCTTCTCTAAACTGAAAGTTCAAGTACTGCTCTATCCCATTAACTACAGGCTTTTTATACCATCCTACTGAATAAAATAGCCTGTTTTCACTTCTGACCAAATTTTCTACTTCAGATTCGAGAGCTTTATTAACGAAATCAAAATGTTCAGACTCAACATCCTTAATTAGCAACAACTCTTTAGCTCTCTTTTCTACCCGATTAGCAGTCTTATATTGTAACTCCAGTTCTGAATAAATCCCCCAAAACCACTCAATATGGTTTTTAGCTACTTCAACTTGCCCAGTAGTGCCATAACGTTCCAGTTCATCAATATAATCTGAATATTTCTTTAGAGTTTCACGAAAAGCTTCTTGCTTTTCAGATAGCTCAAGCGGAGTTAGCCCATAGCCTTCACTATACAAGGCATAGAGTTCTGAATACGCCCTATTCAGATCCTTAATTGATGCAGCACCGTCATCATAGAGCTTTTTATGAAGGTCAAAGACAAACTTTTCCTTTTTTCCCTCTGCCTCAAAATGGCCCTTCACGAGAAAACCAGCTGATGCGAGTATTGCTCCTACTAACGCCATTATAAGGTTATTTTTCAATTCAGAGTTCATCGTGCTCCTTAGAGAGCTAACAATTTAATAGTGCGCTCATCGCGCATATCTCTGCCAATGTCGCGCTCACTTTTCTATTTTATATAGTTTTAACAAATTACCTAACATATTACTATCACTAAGTTTTTATTGTATTTAATAATTATTTAGAGGAGTAACATGCGCGTTTGGCTCATTTTCTTGAATATATGAGCAAACGATAGTTTTAACACTTACCTAGATACAGCATTCAATCAAATTACTTCAACATTCTTTAGTATATTTCATGTGCACTTTGTAACCATTAAATGCTACGTTAGATGTAACTATATTGAAGGAATAAATTATGAAACTTGAGTCTTTAGCGTTGCACCATGGTTATGAATCTGAAGCCACCACTAAGTCGGCGGCGGTGCCGATTTATAACACCTCTTCGTACACCTTTGATAATACCCAGCATGGCGCTGATTTATTTGATTTAAAAGTGCCAGGTAATATTTATACCCGCATTATGAACCCAACCAATGCGGTACTTGAGCAGCGTATTGCCGCGATGGAAGGCGGCATTGGTGCGCTGGCTGTGGCTTCGGGTATGGCGGCGATTACCTATGCGATTCAATGTTTATGTGAAGTGGGCACTAATATTGTAAGCACCAGCCAAGTGTATGGCGGCACTTATAATTTATTTGCTCACAGCTTGCCGCGCCAAGGTATAGAAGCGCGAATGATTAAAGCCGATGATTTTGACAGTTTTGAAAATGCCATTGATGAAAACACCCGTGCAGTTTTTTGTGAGTCAATTGGTAACCCTGCAGGAAATATAGTTGATATTGCTCGCCTTGCGAAAATTGCCCACAGCAAAGGGGTGCCTTTAATTGTAGATAACACTGTGGCTACGCCGTATTTATGTCGGCCATTTGAGTTAGGTGCCGATATTGTGGTGCACTCACTTACTAAATACATTAACGGCCATGGAACCGCGATTGGCGGTATGATTGTTGATTCGGGCAAGTTTGACTGGAAAGCCAATGCCACCCGTTTTGCGATGATGAATGAGCCTGATCCGTCGTACCATAATGTAGTGTATACCGATGCGTTTGCTGAGGCGGCGTTTATTGGTCGTTGCCGCGTTGTACCACTTAGAAATACCGGTGCGGCGCTTGCGCCTAAAAACGCCTCTGATATTTTAATTGGCCTTGAAACGTTAGGGTTAAGAATGGATCGCCACTGCGAAAACGCGCAAAAAATTGCTGAATATTTAGAGAGCCATCCTAAGGTGCTTTGGGTTAATTATGCGGGATTAAAATCAAGCCCGTATAACGAAATGAGCCAAAAAATTACCAATGGTAAAGCGTCAGGTATTTTAAGTTTTGGTATTGCCGGTGGCCTTGAAGCCGGTACGCGGTTTATTGATGCTCTAAACATGATTTTACGTTTGGTAAATATTGGCGATGCTAAATCGCTTGCTTGCCACCCAGCATCTACCACTCACCGCCAATTAAATGATGACGAGCTGGCCAATGCTGGCGTTAGCCGCGATTTAGTTCGTTTATCGGTGGGTATTGAAAACATTGACGATATTATTGCCGATGTAAGCCAAGCGCTCGATAAAGCTTAAATCGTACAGTAAATACCTCAAACTTTTATGAGGTATTTATTTTTGCAATTAAAAAGGAGTGCTGATACATGAAATTTTTAATTTTTCTCGGTTCGGTTAGAAAAAGTACCCCACCTAAGCCTGCGCGTTTAGGGGAAAGGGTAGCGAAAGCATGTGAGCGTTGTTTGCTTGAGCATTACTCTGAGCATAAAATAGAGCTTATTGATCCGCTCGATTATGATTTAGACCCTGTGTTTAAACCGCACTTTGCCTATTCGCAGGCTGAGGCACCTAAACAGCTAGCTGATTTAGCTGCAAAAATTAAAGCATGTGATGGCTTTGTTATGGTAAGCCCTGAATATAATCATTCTATGAGTCCGGCACTCGCTAATTTGCTAAACCACTTTGGAAGTTCTCTATTTGGCTATAAACCCAGCGCGATTGTGACCTATTCTGCAGGGCAATGGGGCGGCGTACGCGCTGCTGTTGGTATGCGCAGTTTTTTAAGCGAACTGGGTTGTTTACCGGTATCAGCAATGATCCATGTACCAAAAGCGCAAGATGTGTTTATTGAAAGTGGTGAAGCAAACAATGCGGCAGAGCAAACATCGTGGGATAGCTATTTTTCGCGCACCTTTAATCAATTAATGTGGTGGGCAGAAGGTGCTAGCAAACAACGTGAAGCGTTAGATCCTAAGCAATTAAGCAAAGATTTTAAACGTGACCCATCACAGCGTAATGCGCCTTAACGGTTAAAAATTTAAGCTAGTCTTTTTTGGCGTCTTCACGAGGGGAGGCCAATATAGCTTGCTTTTGCTCATCGGTTAAAATAATCCAGTCGAATATTTCGTCACTTGTGCGCCCGCACCCAGTACAGTAGCCATTCATTCTATAACATTCACCGATACAGTCTGTTTTTAAATGAGTGGATTGTTTACTGGGTGTTTGGCGCATAAATTCTCTCGTTATTATTTAGTGGCGACGGGCTTTCCTACTTCTAAAGAGGTCGACCAAGTTTTAATTTTTGATAACGTTTTGCTGGTATAAACAGAAATAACCGGCGACTTATCATCAAGTACAAAGGTGGTACGCAGCGACGTTTCTGACTCTTTTTGTGTTTCTAACCAGTTATTTTTTTTGGTTAAACATTGGCGAGTGAGTTCAACTGCTTGTTGATGCATAGCTACCGCCTGCTGTTGATCTTTGTAGCTTTCTTGGCATTGATAGGTCACAGTTTGATTGTTAAAGCTAGTCACTTGGCAGTTATCGCCAAAAACGTTGTACTTTGCAGTCCACACATCTAAATATGAGTTTTGTACTTTGGTGTCTTTTAACGCATCAAAGCGATTATCGAATTCGGTTATTAAGCCATCCATTTTTTCACAGGGCGTTAAGCTGTCTAATTTGGCTTTTTGCTCGCTGGTTAAACTGCTACAGCCAGACAAAATAAGACCAGTGAGTATAAGCGATATATAAGTTTTCATAGTGCGCTATCCTTTTGTAATAGCTATTCCTTGAATATTAGCTAAAGGATACCTAAGGGAGAGAATAAATGCTATTGAGAAGGCTGAATTAAAAAGAAAAATTATGACGATGTGCGCCACATAATGGCGCACACAGTAATCGTTGTATTTACTTATGACGACCTTGTAGGCAAGCAACTACATCAGTGAGTTCTAACCCTTGTCGTTGTAATAGTACAACAAGGTGATACAACAAATCGGCCGACTCGTTGGTAAGTTCATTGTTGTCGTGTTTCATTGCCGCAAGTGCCACTTCTACACCTTCTTCACCTACTTTTTGACAGCTACGGCTTAAGTCTTCTGCGAACAGTGACGCAGTGTAGCTTTTAGCTGGATCATCATTTTTACGAGCAACAATGACATCCTCAAGTTGCGCTAAAAAGCTCAAGCTTGGTTTTGCATCATCACCAAAACAGCTTTGCGTGCCTAAATGACAGGTTGGGCCCTCTGGGTTTGCAAGTACGAGTATAGAGTCGTAATCGCAATCGGTATGCACCGATACCACGTTTAAAAAGTTTTCTGATGATTCGCCTTTGGTCCATAAACGCGATTTAGAGCGCGAATAAAAAGTCACTTTATTACTTTCAAGTGTTACTTTAAGCGCTTCGCTGTTCATAAAGCCTTGCATTAAAATCACGCCAGAGCGGGCATCTTGAACAATGGCAGGGATCATTTCGCTTTTAGCGAAAGCAACTTGAGTTTGTTTTTCTAAGGTTACTTGCATAGTCTTGCTGCCACTTGGTTATCGATTAAAAATT
The DNA here is from genome assembly GCF_023161845.1 of Pseudoalteromonas sp. 2CM39R. Classification (NCBI taxonomy): domain Bacteria; kingdom Pseudomonadati; phylum Pseudomonadota; class Gammaproteobacteria; order Alteromonadales; family Pseudoalteromonadaceae; genus Pseudoalteromonas; species Pseudoalteromonas sp. 2CM39R. Next base: position 194,848 of record NZ_JALNTM010000003.1, on the reverse strand, counting down.
GTTTTAGTTCACCGATGTTTATCACGTTTTTGTGAAAAACACTGGCTGCGAGCGCACCATCCACTTGGCTTTGTTGAAATACATCAACAAAATCTTGCATGCTGCCTGCACCGCCTGAGGCGATTAAAGAAGTATCACACAGCTGGCGTATTTTGCTGAGTTGCTCGTTGTCGTAACCGTTGCGGCTTGACGCATTAGGATCGCCAGTAAGCTGATAAACTAGATATTCACAGGTTGTTTCGTCAAAAAAGCTGTCAATGCCAACAACTACACACTGCTTGCCAAACTCATCATGTAATTCTTTAATTAGCTCTGGACGCGCAATAGAAGGGCTATTAATACTGATTTTGTCAGCGCCACGTTCAAGCACACGAGCTGCATCAGCCACCGATTTAATACCACCGGCTACACAAAATGGAATATCGATATGGCGGGCAATGTTTTCCACCAAATTGACATCGAGTAGGCGTTTTTCAACACTTGCACTGATCTCGTAAAACACCAGTTCATCAGCACCGGCTTCGCTGTAAGCTTTAGCTAGGGTAAGTACATCGCCAACCACTTCGTGGCCTTTAAATTTAACCCCTTTAACGACTTAGCCGTCTTTTACATCTAAACAAGGAATTATGCGTTTTGATAACATGAGAATGCCTAGTTTTTAAAATTTTGATTTGAAATAAAGCTGTTTTTACATTTATCGTTTGTATGACTAAATAGAAGACACATAGACTGCACTTGATATGTTATTTATTTGATAAATTTGAATAGTTCATTTAATGAATGAATCTTAATGCATTACTATGCAATGAATTCTTAGCCTCACCATATAATAGAACTCCGGCTATATTAATACTTAAAGCTAGAACTTAAAGTGATAATTAATGCCTTAAAAAAGTATTCGCTTCAAAGCTTATTTTAAATTTATAAAATACTAAATTTAAAATGTTTATTTGGAAAAGCGATAACAGTTTCTGCCGGAGTTTTTAGCTTCATAAAGGGCTTGGTCTGCCTGTGTTTTAAGCTTAATGCTGGTTTGAGTTTCTGACGCGCTGGTTGCAATACCAATGCTTATACCTAAGCTGCATTGCTGATCAAAAATAGTAAAGGGGGTGTTAATACTTGTGATAATTCGCTCTGCAATATCCGCTATTGCTTTTTTATCGTTTAACTGAGGAAGAATTGCTGCAAATTCATCTCCCCCAATGCGCGCAATAATATCTTGTTGTCGCAAACAACTTTTGATGCGAATCGCCACCTCTTTAAGAACTTCATCACCTGCACCATGGCCTAGTTCATCATTGATGGGTTTAAAGTAATCTAAATCAAGGTACATAAGTACCAAAGGGCAGGAAAGCTGCGTTGCTTTTATGATTTCTAAATCAAGCTGCTCTAAAAAAATACGGCGGTTATAAAGCCCTGTTAAACTGTCAAAATAAGCATAGTTTTCTACTTTGGCTTGATATTTTCTTCTTTTAATTGTGTGGATGGCAAAAGTATAAATAACAAATATCATTAACGTCATAATACCAAGATAAAGAGCGATAATAAGTTTCTTTAAGCTACTAAACTCACTCTCAATTTTAGCCAGCGGAACTTTATTTATTAATGTCCATTCGGGTCTGTTTATTAGGCTATTAGCGATATTATTTGGGAGCAACATGTCGTTTAATAAAGTTAAGTGCTCATAAATATAAACATTGTTTTCATTTTCAATAATTCCATTCGCTTGGGTTTGCATGCTTTGCCATATGTGTGGCTGTTGATCTTTAAAACGGTGTTGCGGTTTGTTAGCAAACATAAATGACCATTGCTTATTGGTATCTCCAAATAACCAATAGCTGTCCTTATTAAGCAGCATAATATTGCCTGATGAATTTTTTGAGATATTGTCTAATTGGCTAAGTAAGTGAGCTCCTTCAAGGTTGACGATAAGTAGCCCTATTTTAGTTCCTTTGGGTCCCATTAGCACAGAAGCTAAACGTATCATTGGTTTAAAAGGGCGTTCTATCTCACCGTTTTCAAAATTTAAATCTAATGGGGAAATAAAAATAGCTGACGGGTTCATTTTTATAGCCTGTTTAAAATAGTAACGATGGCTTTTGTCTTGTAGCTGCTCTGCTGAGACTATAGCAACATTGTGCTTGTCTCTATGCACCCTTAATAGTTCCTTACCTGTTAGATCAAGAATTCGAATTTGTGTATAAAAGTTTTTAATAGAAATAAAGTTAGCATAGTCTTGCTCTAGCTGAGCTCTATTGACCGAACTCAAAATGTCATGATCTTTAAAATGATGATTGTTTCTTAAAATCAGCAAGTCACGAGAGGCATGATTAAGTTGTTGTAAAAAAGCTTTTTTTGCTTGTTTTAATTCATTTTTTTCATGTTGTATAACATTATTAATACGTGTTTGTAATTGGCTTTGGTAAAACATATATAAGGCGATATATAACAATACCGCAGAGCAAAAGTAGGCCAATGAACTAGTCAGTTTTGTCGTGTTTTTTTGTGTGTTATGTGATTGGTTTAATGAAAAAGCATATTTAATTACGAATAAATAAATAAGCGAGACACTTAAGCTACTTAAAATTAAGCCGTCAATGAGCATGATTTGCCATTGTTTTAACATGAGAGCATCAAAATTAAAGGCAAACATTATGATTGCTTCAACAGTGAACACAATCATAGCTATTTTTATAATAAGGAACTCAGTTCTGAGCTTTTGGTGAGTTACAAAGTCATTATCGCGAAATAAGTAAAGGGTAGTGACAATCGCTACTAACGCGATAAGGCTGGAATCTAATATTACTGAAAGCCAAACACCGGTAAACTGGGTAACAAATGCGGCTAAAAAAAGCATAATAACAGCTTCACTAAACGCTAAAGATAAAAAGAGGATCAGTAAGCGTTTTATTGGCATGAAAGTATCCGTGGAGTAAGTGTTATTATTGAATTTCAAAACGAAAACATTTTGTAACTATATAATAATTATAAAGGATGAGAATTACTATAAAGTTTATTAAATTAACTGTAGTTTTGACTAAAGTATAATAAGGATCCGGTCAAAGCAGAACATTGTTTAACCGAATCCTACAATTTAGAGCTTAATTACTCGCTTACTGATTTTGTTTAACATTCATAAAAATAGCATATAGCACGGGTATCACGATTAAAGTCAGCAGGGTAGCAAACAGTAATCCAAATACTAAAACCACAGACATTGATTGGAAAAATGCATCAAAATACAGTGGAATAACCCCTAACACCGTGGTCAGTGTGCCCATCATTACCGGTCTTACCCGACTATTTGCCGAATCGATAATGGCATTATATGCAGCTTTACCTTGGCGAATTTCCATGTCCATTTGATCTACTAATACAATGGCATTTTTAATTAACAAACCAGAGAGCGATAGCAATCCTAATATGCCCATAAACTCTAGTGGAATTTGTGTGGTTACCAGTCCAAAAACAACACCAATTAAGGCTAATGGCACGACAAGCCAAATAATAATTGGTTGTTTTAAAGCGTTAAATAACACAATAACAATCAGCACCATGGCTAAAAAGCCCAGCGGAATAGTTGAGGCCAGCATTTCGTTAGATTCTTTCGATTGTCCGTATTCGCCATCCCATTCAAGTCGATACCCTTGAGGTAGGTCAATGGCTTCTATTTTAGGCCTTACCCGATTAAATAACTCTGAGGCTAGTTCACCTGGTAGTGGATCGGCTTGGGCTTTTATAGTCCATTCGCGGTCTTCACGCTTTAAAATACCATCGCGCCAGACGGTTTTAAACCCATTGGTTACTTGCGCAAGGGGCAGTGTTTCACCAGTGATATTGCTTTGTACTTGAATGTTGCCAATATCGTTTATGTCGACACGTTCAGCTTGTGGTGCTCTAACAATAATAGGAATGAGCTCTTCACCTTCACGATACTGCCCGACGATTTGCCCCGAAAAATTTTGCTGTAAGGCTTCAGCAACTGCCTTACGCGTTACACCAGCGCGCTGTGCATTAATGGCAGAATACTGTGGCTCAATAACACTAATGCGTTGTCGCCATGTATCTTTAATTGATAGAGCGCCGCCATCATCAATTAATATTCCTTTTGCTTGTGCAGCTAGCTCTCTTAATACATCTGGGTCTGGGCCTTTAAATGTGGCTTCTATTTTAGAGCCCCCACCAGGGCCCATCACAAAGCGCCATGCTTTGCCTTGAGCATCGACAAAGTTATCGTCAATGTAATTTTGTACGGTAGGTAAAAGTTGATCTAGCTTTTTGTAGTCATCGACTTTAGCTAAAATTTGCCCATAAGAACTATTTGGTGACTCACTACCATAAATAAGCATGTAGCGAAGCCCGCCGCCACCAATAAGCGTTTGTATACCTTCAACGCCATTTTGTTGCTTTACAAATTCCTCTAACTTGAGCATATCTTTTTTGGTTTTTTCAATATCGGTACCTTGTGGTAGCCAAAAATCAACTACCATTTGCGGTGTAGTAGAAGCTGGGAAAAAACCTGATTTTACAAATTGAAATCCCCACATAGACACACTGAAAGTGGCAACCACAATGGCAATACTAAGCCAGCGGTGATGCAATGCCGAAACCACAACAGACTGATATAACACCATGAGTTTATTTGGTTTTGCTGAGCCTGAGGTGTCGCTATCTTGCTCTTTAAACAAGCAATAACAAAATAAGGGGGTTAGGGTAATGGCAAATAACCAGCTGTATAATAGAGAAATTAAAATAACCCAGAATAAATGGCCGGTAAATTCAGCGGTATCACCTGGGGCAAGACCAATAGGCGCAAAGGCAACAATGCCTACCAAGGTACCACCCAGTAGTGGCCATTTAGTTTGCTTGACGACTTCGCTAGCAATTTCTAACTTTTTACGGCCTTTTTGTGTACCAACTAAAATCCCTTCGGTCACAACTATGGCGTTATCAACCATCATTCCTAACGCGATAATCAGCGCTCCAAGAGAAATTCGATGCATGGGTATACCGCTCAAATCCATGGTTGCAAGGGTCGCAAAAATGGTTAGCAGTAATACGGCGCCAATAATAACTCCTGAGCGCAAACCCATAAATAGCAGCAGGGTAACCATTACGATCACCAGTGCGACTAAAACATTCACTACAAAGTTGTCGACTGAATCTTGTACTACTTTACCTTGGTGGTAAAACTCATGCACTGTGATACCCAGCGGTCTGAGGTTTTCAGTTTGTTTTACTTTGTCATCAACGCGGTCAAATACTTTAACCACATTAGCACCCAATACACTGGCGACCCCAAGTGAAATTGCAGGTTTAGAGTTATAACGGACTAACTTGGTTGCTGGACTTTGAAAGCCACGGTATACATTAGCAATATCTTTAAGATAAATTGTTTTACCTTCACCGCTGGCACTAACCAATAGATTTTTAATGGTATCAACGGAGTTTATTTCTCCGGTAGGGTCGATAAAAATACGTTGATCGCCAATTTGAGTGTTACCAGCGCTCAATACAGCGTTTTGCTCATCTAAAATGCCGTAAATATTATTAATAGACACGCCTAAAGAGGCTAACTCTTCACGAGCTATTTCTACAAATATGCCTTCTTGCTGCACGCCTGTCATAGCAACTTTGGCTACGCCCTCTACTTGTAAAATGTCACTTTGCAAATCTTTAGCGTAGGCATGTAACTCGTCGGGTGAGTACCCTTCGGCGGTTATTAAATAGCTCAGGCCATACACATCACCAAAATCGTCATAAACTTGTGGCGTGCCAGTACCAGGCGGTAATGTTGGACGTGTGTCATTTATTTTGTTTCTGAGCTTAGTCCAAATAACTTGCAACTCAGATTTAGTCGGGGAAAACTCTGATTTAATCTCTACTTTAATTTCAGATAAACCTGTAGATGAGGTGGACGATATAGTATCAACTTCTTGTAGTTCTTGAATTGCACGTTCAAGTGGCTCAGTTACCTCTTTTGCAACTTCTAGTGGGCTTGCACCTGAGTACGAGACAAACACTTGCGCGGTGCGAATTATAAATTCGGGGTCTTCAAACCGCGCCATATTTTTATAGGATGAAAAACCAAACCCTAGCGTTAAAATAATGAGTATGGTGCTAATTAATTTATTATTGATTGTCCATTTTGCTAAATCCATTACCGCGCTCCTATGCTTTAGTCCAAGGACGTACTTTCATACCCTCAGTTACATAGTTTGCACCTGCACCAACAATTACATCGCCAGCACTTAAACCGTCAGTGACAATGAGTTGTTCTCCAATGCCATTTTCAATAGTAACGGGAGTTTTAGAAGCTTGCATAGTTTGAGCGTCAACCGTCCATACAAAGTGTTCACCATTTTGTTCAAAAATAGCAAAGGTTGGCACTAATAAACGAGTGGATGCTGAGCTGGCTTCACGTGTAAGTTTTAAACTGGCATTCATACCTGGCAATATATTAAGGTTATTTGGTACAGCAAATGCAAATCGCACTTCATAAGTTTGACTCGCAGAGTCAGCTTCTAAATTGGCACGTCTAAATGTTGCTGGAATGGGGGGAGTCGATACATCTTGTAAAATAACTGACGCTACATTGTTTTGCTTAGAGTCAACCGTGGCCACAATTGAAGCGGGAATATTTACCACCGCTTCCATTTCGCCTTTACCAAATAAAGTAACAACATGTTGACCCGCGCTTATGTTTTCAAGCTGCTTTACTGGCACCTCAGCAACAATGGCATCGTAAGGCGCTATAATTTTACTGTCAGATAGTGCTTTTTGTGCTGAGTCATACTGTGATTCTGCTACTTCTTTTTTAGATTTTAGTTGCTCTATATCTCGTTGTGAAATAACCCCATCTTTAGCGAGCTTTAAACCACGTTGGTAATCATTGTCGGCGGTTTCAAACTGAATTTTGCTCGACTTAACCTCATTAATAAAGTTTCGTTGCTCCAATACGGCTATTACATCGCCTTTTTTTACGTTTTGTGCGGCAATAACGTTAAGCGTTTCTAGCTTTCCGCTAACTTGAAAAGCAAGCTTTGAGCTATTTATAGTGTCGATAGTGGCGGGGTAGGTGAGCGTTTTTGATTGCGACTCATCACCTATGGTTATTAGTTTAACCGCACGTGGTTCGTTTTGTTTTTGCGTGCTGACTTCACTTTCTGAGCAACCGGCTAATAAAAATAGAAACATGATACTAATCAAATTAAATTGAGTAAAACAAGGTGTTTTGATCATCTGGTTTACCTTAAATAAAAAGTGCGTTGTTAATTGTTGGCATTTTTAAGCAATTAAAAATTATAAAATAGCCAATTGAGTTTGTTTTCAAATTTACCTTAAATGCAATGTATTAAGTAGTAACTACTGACTACTTGAATGGAAGCAGCCGTTAGCTAATGAGGAATAAATAACATTTTAATTTCAACAGTTTATTATTACTTGTACGGTTTTGTATTAATTTGTTTGATTGTGTAGAAAGCACCAAAATTACAACTTAGTACTTGCTCATATAGGCCTAAGTATAATTAACAATCAGTTTTTTAAAAGTGTAAGCCTGTAAACATAAGTTGTTTATAGATTTAAAACCATAAACTGTATTTTTTATTAATTAAATTGAAATATTAATTGCTTAGCAGCGGTCTTGTAAAAGTCATGTTGGTATCGCTTGATAAAAGCGCTTCAACGTAAGGCATCACTCAGTAATGGTTAGCCATTTATTTACAGACGTAATGTTAACTATGAATAACTCCTAACATAATCATTAAAAAATAATCACACGAGGTCTAATCCTACCATGAGTAAAAAAATCACCTTAATGGCAATAATCACTTTATTTGCTTTAACGATTTTATATTTTACCGGCGCATTTAATCGTGACGTAGTAACTGCACAGCGTTTTGTTAATTTACAGCAAGGCGATAATGCCCATGAGGGGTTTCGTCGTGCACATGCAAAAGGTATTTGTTTAGCTGGCTCTTTTGAGTCAACGGGTGAACTTGCTAAGTATTCGCAAGCTAAGGTATTTGATTTAGGGGCCACCCCTTTTGTAGGTCGCTTTTCTATTGCGGGTAATAATCCAACTGCACCTGATTTAAAAGCGCCTGTGCGTAGTTTAGCGTTTTCTATAACTACTGATGATAACCAAGAATGGCGGGTGGCAATGAATACGCCTCCGGTTATGGCTGTAGCTACGCCAGATGCGTTTTTTAAACAACTTCAAGCACTTTCACCCGATCCGGTGACTAAAAAGCGCAGCCCAGAAAAAATTAAAGCGTTTTTTGCAGCGCACCCTGAAAGTGCCGCTTTTAATAACTGGAAGGCAAGCTATACACCAACCAATAGCTTTGCCACTGAGCAGTATCACAGCATTAATGCCTTTTATTTAGTGGATAAAAATGATGAAAAGCACGCCGTACGCTGGATAGCTAAACCGCAATTAAGTGATGAAAACATCCAACCACTTAATAATGATTCACCAGATGCGTTGCAGCTACAACTTAAAGACCAAGTAGCTCAGTCTTCGGTTAAGTTCGATATGCTGTTTAGTTTTGCAACCGAAGAAGATGATGAAAACAACCCAACTGTTTTATGGCCACAATCGCGCAAAACCATCAACGCCGGTACGTTAGTAATATCACGCTTGCAAGCACAAGAGGGGGGGGTATGTGAAAACATGAACTTTGATCCGCTGGTATTACCAACAGGCATTGAGCCAAGTGCCGATCCTATTTTACGTGCCCGTGGCGCTGCGTATGCAGAGTCATTTCGTCGTCGTGCTAAAGAAGTACTTTTAAATAATTAATCACAGGAACGAGTCAATGAACACAATTACAAAATACTCAGTGTCGAGTATGCTTATTCACTGGGCAATGGCATTAATTATTCTTTCTATGTTATTTCTTGGTTTATCGATGGTACAAAGCTTAGCCGTATGGCAAGTAGAAGCTATACAGCTACATAAATCGTTTGGTGTGTTAGCACTGATATTAGTTACGATAAGATTAATTAATAAAGTACTGTATAAAAGCCCTGCATTACCCCAAAGTGTGCCTAAAGCACAAGCTTTAGCGGCACATTTAACCCAAGTGGGTTTATATGCGTCTATGATTTTGATGCCAATTTCAGGCTGGTTAATGCAAAGTGCTGATGAACGTTCTGTGAGCTTTTTTGGTATATTTACTTTGCCTAATTTAGTTAGTAAAAATATTGAGACCTATGCGTTTTTTCGTGAAGCACATGGCCTCATTGCTTATGCATTTTTACTGTTTATTTTTATGCATGTAAGCGCTGCACTTTATCATGGTTTAATAAAGCAAGATGGCGTATTGGGCTCTATGTTACCGGGTAAGCATAAATAATTTAGTCAAAGTTAATTAGGGACTGTTGACCTTTTGAGATTAAATTTGCAGCAGTCTGTTTGGTATTTAGGCAAGGAAGAGCCTAAGTAGTGTGAATATTCCACATATATAGGCGATAACGCAGCATCAATGCCAAACAGGCGCTACCCGAAGGGTTCTGCCTAGAGGCTATTTACTCTTTGTTGCCTACATGGATGTAGGTAAGGGGCGTGAGCTGGACGCGGAAGCTTTGCTCGGTTTTTACTTATTCTTACATGGATGTAAGCCAGTAGAATAACGCAGGAGCAGTTATCGAGCCCACTAGGTTGCAAACCTCGCGCCGCGATTAAACCGCCCCTAGTTTGAACAAATATTAATCCGCAAAGGTCAGCAGACCCTAGTTAAAGGATACCTAAGGGAGGGATTAAATGCTATTGAGAGGCTGAATTAAAAAGAAAAATTATGGCTTTTTATAACGATGTGCGCCACATAATGGCGCACACAGTAATCGTTGTATTTACTTATGACGACCTTGTAGGCAAGCAACTACATCAGTGAGTTCTAACCCTTGGCGTTGTAGTAGTACAACGAGGTGATACAACAAATCGGCCGATTCGTTGGTAAGTTCATTGTTGTCATGTTTCATTGCTGCAAGTGCCACTTCTACACCTTCTTCACCTACTTTTTGACAGCTACGGCTTAAGTCTTCTGCGAACAGTGACGCAGTGTAGCTTTTTGATGGGTCATCATTTTTACGCTCAACAATGACATCTTCTAATTGTGCTAAAAAGCTTAAGCTTGGTTTAGCATCATCGCCAAAGCAGCTTTGTGTGCCTAAGTGGCACGTTGGGCCCTCTGGGTTAGCCATTACTAAAATTGAGTCGTAGTCACAATCGGTATGCACCGATACCACGTTTAAAAAGTTTTCTGATGACTCGCCTTTGGTCCATAAACGCGATTTAGAGCGCGAATAAAAGGTCACTTTATTGCTCTCAAGCGTAACTTTTAACGCTTCGCTGTTCATAAAGCCTTGCATTAAAATAACGCCAGAGCGGGCATCTTGAACAATAGCAGGGATCATTTCGCTTTTAGCAAAATCAACTTGGGTTTGGTTTTGTTGTGTTAATTGCATAATCTTGCTGCCACTTGGTTATCGGTTAAATATTGTTTTAATTCGCCAATGTTAATCACATTTTTGTGAAAAACGCTTGCTGCCAATGCGCCATCGACTTCGCTTTGTTGAAAGACATCAACAAAGTCTTGCATACTGCCTGCACCGCCTGAGGCGATTAAAGGAATATCACACAGCTGGCGTATTTTGCTGAGTTGCTCGTTGTCGTAACCGTTGCGAACACCATCTTGGTTCATACAATTTAAAACGATTTCGCCTGCACCTAAGTCTTGTACGCGTTTAACCCATTCTTCGGTTTTATAACGGGTGCGGCTTGATGCATTAGGATCGCCGGTTAATTGATACACTAAGTATTCGCCGGTTACTTCATCGTAAAAGCTGTCAATACCTACAACAACACATTGCTTACCAAATTCATCGTGTAGCTCTTTTATGAGTTCAGGGCGTGCAATAGCAGGGCTGTTGATACTTATTTTATCGGCACCACGCTCTAAAACCCGTGCTGCATCGGCTACCGATTTAATACCGCCAGCCACACAAAATGGAATATCAATGTGGCGGGCAATGTTTTCAACCCAGTTAACATCAAGTAGGCGCTTTTCAACACTTGCGCTGATTTCGTAAAAAACCAGTTCATCGGCACCAGCATCGCTGTATGCTTTTGCCATTGTTAAAATATCGCCCACTATTTCATGGCCTTTAAATTTAACGCCTTTTACTACTTGGCCGTCCTTTACATCTAAACACGGGATTATGCGTTTTGATAACATGCTAACGCCTCCTCAACACTAAATGCTCCATCAAGTAGTGACTTACCTAAAATTACGCCGCCCACACCAAGTTCATTGAGCTTTTTAATATCATCTAACGAGCTTACCCCACCTGAGGCTTGCACTTTAATATTTGCATTATGATTAATTAAATCTTCATAAAGCGCAAAAGAAGGGCCTGACATGGTGCCATCTTTGCTGATGTCCGTGCATAAAAAGTCAATAACATCCAGAGCAACGTAAAAATCAACAAGCTCAAGTAAACCAAACTCAGATTCACTTAGCCAACCGTGAGTAGCAGGTGCCCATCCTGTGGCTGTTTTATTTACATCAAGGGCAATTACAAAGTGCTCGGCGCCAAATTGTTCAATCCAAGCTTTCACTTGCTCACGCTTTTCAACCGCCATTGAGCCAATAACCACTTGGTTTGCACCTGCTTTTAGCCAATCTCTCACGTCTTGCTCTGAACGAATACCGCCACCTACTTGGTAAGGTACATTGAGAGCTTTTGTTGCTGCTTGAATATGTTGCCACTGTTTTTTACTTGGATCCCGTGCACCTTCTAAATCAACTAAATGTAATTTAGTGGCACCACTGTCGGCATACTCTTTTAAGCGAGCACCAAGCTCAAAGGGATAAAACTGTGCAGTATCGTATTTACCTTGATACAAACGGACAATTTGATTTTGTAATACATCTAATGCTGGAATAATCACTGTATTTCTCTTTTAAAAGCATGAAGAGCAACCTAAAGTTGCCAATCAATAAAATTTTGTAATAAACGCGTGCCCACTTTAGCGCTGCGTTCAGGGTGAAATTGCATGCCTGCATAATTGTCTTTAGCTACAATTGCAGAAAATGTTTGCCCGTATTCGCTGCTGACTAGTGTGGCGTTATTAACGGTATGGGCGAAACTGTGCACATAATAAACCTGATCGTCTGCGTGCAAACCTTGAGTCAACGGGTGCGCTTGTTGAACAGATAGGTTATTCCAGCCCATATGCGGTGACGTTAAACTCCCTACATCCAGTGATTTTACTTGGCCTGGTATTTTACCTAAGCATTGCACGTTACCTTCTTCAGTGCTTTCACACAGTAGTTGCATGCCTAAGCAAATTCCCATTAGCGGGCGCTGATATTCGTTAATTGCTTGCTGCCAACCATTATCAACCAAACGCTTCATAGCAACAGATGCATGACCAACACCGGGTAAAATAGCACGTTCATAGCCTGCTAATTGTTCTGGCGAAGTAATCACCGTAGGGTTTTGCCCTAAACGCTCAAATGCAAACCGCACTGAGTTAATATTGGCACAACCGGTATTAATTATCGCTATCATAAACATCCCTTAGAGCTGGCTGTTTGTTGGCTGGTATCTTGCGCAATAGCCATGCGCAAAGCACGAGAAAACGCTTTAAATAAGCCTTCCACTTGGTGATGACAGTTGCCGTCACTTACCGATAAAATAAGGCTAATTGCGGCGTTATCACTTAAACTTTTAAAAAAGTGTTCAACCATTTGTACGTCTAAATCACCGGCTTTTTCACGGCTAAAGTTGGCGTTTAATACAAATGATGCCCGACCTGATAAATCAATTTGTGCCTCGGCTTTACATTCATCCATAGGCAAGGCAAAACCATAACGCGCAATTTGCGATTTGGTGCCAAGCGCTTGTTTAAGGGCAACACCTAAAGCAATACCAATGTCTTCAACAAGGTGGTGCTCGTCTATGTGTAAATCGCCTTTGGCTTTAATATTTAAGCCAATATTGGCGTGAGTGCGAATTTGATCCAGCATGTGATCAAAAAAACCTAGGCCAGTTTCGATGCTGCCATTTTTCGTTTGATCAAGGTTAACCGCTACATCTATTTGTGTTTCTTTAGTGTTGCGTGTTACGCGACCTTCACGGTTTGCCGTGGTCAGTTTAGTGACAATGGCAGGCCAGCTGCCGTCGTATAAAATACCTTCACAACATAAGTTTTGTGCAAGGCCAATATCGGTTTGGCGATCACCAATCACAAAAGAACGTGCTAAATCAACTTTGCCTGAGCGCATCAGTTCAGTGAGTAAGCCTGTTTTTGGTTTACGGCAATCACAGTTTTGTTCATCAAAATGTGGGCAAATTAATACTGACTCAAAGCTGATGCCTTGGCTTTGTAAGATGTCCATCATTTTGTCTTGCGCAATGTCAAAATCGGCAGTTGGGAAGCTGTCTGTGCCCAAGCCATCTTGATTCGATACCATCACTAAGCGATAGCCTGCGGCTTGCAGTTGCAATAAGGCAGGAATGACACCTGGTAAAAACGCTAGTTTTTCAAGGCTGTCGACTTGTTTATCGGTGATTGGCTCTTCAATAATAGTGCCATCGCGGTCTATAAATAAATAGGGGTTACTCATGATACTTCCTGTTGTGCTGCGGTTTGTGGCAATTGCAGGCCATCTAACCAAATTTTTACTTGTTCTAATTCTTGTTCATTACCAATTGAAATACGTAGCCAGTCGTCTTCATTAAATAAGGTGAAGGCGCGCATTACTAAGCCTTGTTTAAGCGCTTGTTTAAAGTAATCTTTGTTCGTTAATTTTAAAGTAACGAAGTTGCCTTCACCAGTGAGTATTTTTAATACTGCAGGAGAGGCGTTTAACCAGTCAATAAGCTTTAACTTTAAGCTATTTAAAATCGTCACTTGGCGACGCATTGAGGTAATCGCATCAGGGGCAATGGCTTGCGCTGCAATGCTGGCCACCACACCCGATACCGGATACGGTGCAATGACTTTACGAATAGGCGCTAATACACTAGCCTGAGCGAGAGTAAACCCTGTTCTTAAACCCGCAAGTGCAAACGCTTTTGAGAGTGTACGAAGCACAACAATATTACTGAACTCGTTTATAAGTTGTGTTGCACTTTGCTCTGGACAAAACTCTATGTAGGCTTCATCAACAATCACTAATGCTTTACCTGCAAGCGCAGTGGCAATGGCTTTTACTTTATCTAGCGGCGTTAAGCTTCCAGTTGGATTATTTGGATTACAAATAAACACTAGTTTTGAGCTACCCACAGCGGCAATTATTTCATCCACGCTGCCATTTAATAAAAGCGCTTGTGTTAGGCCATTGATTGCGACGTTGTGTGTATCGGCCGTTACTTTGTACATACCATATGTTGGTAAAAATAATGCAATACTGTCTTTTGAAGGTTCACAGTAGGTACGTACTAATAATTCAATGCCTTCATCTGCGCCGCGAGTCATTAATACATTTTCGTTTTCAAGCTCAGCATAGGCAGCGTAGCGGTCAATAACCAATTGAGGCTGAGGATCGGGGTAACGATTCAAGTCTTCAATTGTTATTTCAAGGTTTTTAGCATACGGGCTTTCGTTCGCATTAAGCCAGGTTGTGCCGGTTAGTTTTTCACTTTTAGCTGAGCTATACGCAGCAAGCGCTGCAATATTATCAGGTAATAAGCCGCTCTCATTGCTCATTTTTTATTGCCTCTAAACGAATTGAAACCGCATTAGCGTGGGCATCTAGGCCTTCTGCATCTGCTAAGGGTAAAATAGCTTTTGAAAGCTCAGTTAAGCCACGTTTACTGATGGTTTGTACTGTGTAAGTACGGAAAAAATCAAGTAAATTCAAGCTAGAATAAGTTGCACTGTAACCATAAGTGGGTAACACGTGATTAGTGCCTGAGGCATAATCGCCCGCTGACTCTGGGGTGTAATCGCCAACAAATACAGAGCCTGCATTCTTTACTTTATCTAAATAAGGAGTGGCATCGCCAAGCTGTAATATTAAGTGCTCTGGCCCATATTGCGCTGATACGTCAAACGCTTGGGCTACTGAATCAACTAGAATAAGTGACGAATTAGCCAATGCCTGTTCGGCAGTGTCTTTTCGGCTTAAGTTGGCAAGTTGACGAGTGAGTGCATCTTGCGTTTGTTCAATAATGGTTTCACTGTTACATAATAAAATAACTTGTGAGTCAGCCCCGTGTTCTGCTTGAGAGAGTAAGTCGGCAGCAATAAACTCTGGGTTTGCACGTTCATCTGCAATCACTAACACTTCTGATGGCCCTGCTGGCATATCAATCGCCATACCTGGAATCGTTTGTGCAACTAATTGCTTTGCCATGGTGACAAAGCTGTTACCTGGACCAAAAATCTTATTCACTTTAGGAACAGACTCTGTGCCATAGGCCATAGCAGCAATCGCGCCTGCACCGCCGCTTTCAATAATTGTAGTGATACCACATAATTTAGCGGCATATAAAATAGCCGGGTTAATTGCTTTATCACCTTGTACTGGGGTGGTTAATACCACGGTTTTTGCACCGCTTAACTGCGCCAATACACCTTGCATAATAACCGATGATGGAAGAGGGGCACTCCCTCCTGGTACATAAATACCGACTGCTTCGATGGCTTGATATTTCAGTTCACAGTCAACACCTGGTTGAGTCGATAACTTAATATCTTTTGGCAGTTGCGCTTGGTGAAAACATTTCACATTGGCATAAGCGGTATCAATTGCATACTTAAGCTCTGGGCTTAGCATTTTCTCAGCGGCATTAATTTCATCAAGTGGTACACGTAAACGCGGCTCGGCTCTATTATCGAACTCTTTTGCTAATGCAAGTAGAGCGGCATCGCCTTGCGCATTTACTTTTGCCAAAATAGTCTGGCAAATGCTTTCTACTTTTTCACTCGCTGATACAGCAGGGCGCATAAGCGCCGCTGCTTGAACTTGTGATGATTCCTCATTCCAACGAAGCATTGTTGTTACTCCATCATTTTTTCAATTGGCATAACTAAAATAGAATTGGCACCAAGGGCCTTAAGTTGTTCCATGGTTTCCCAAAATAGGGTTTCACTGCTCACCATGTGTAGGGCAACATATTCATCATTACCCGCAAGAGCCAATAATGTAGGTTGGCCAGCGCCAGGTAAAATTTCACAAATTTCATCAAGCTTGTCTTTTGGTGCGTGTAACATAATGTATTTGCTTTCTTTAGCTTGCTTTACACCACGTAAACGAGGCATTAGTTTATTGATGAGCGCTAATTTTTCAGGATCTTGTAGTTGAGTGTTTTGGATTAAACAAGCATTTGACTCTAAAATTGTATCACCCTGCATTAAGCCATTTGCTTCAAGCGTTGCGCCTGTAGAAACTAAATCACAAATAGCATCGGCAAGTCCTGCTCGTGGTGCTACTTCCACTGAACCTGTTAACATTACTGTACTGGCGTTGATGCCTTCGCGTTTTAGGTATTGGCTTAAAATTTCTGGGTAAGTGGTTGCTATGCGTTTGCCTTCAAACCAGCTCTTGTCTTGCTTACCAAGTTCTTGTGGCCATGCGAGTGCTAAACGACAGTAACCAAAGTCAAGTTTAGCAAGCTTTGTTACTTCACTCGGTACACCTTGGCGTTCTCTTTCTGCTTGTACTTCAACTAATACGTTTTCGCCAACAATACCTAAATCACATACACCATCCATAACTAAGCCTGGAATATCGTCATCGCGCACACGCAAAACGTCGATAGGCATGTTGGTTGAGTGTGCTATTAGACGCTGCTCACGAAGATTGAGTTTTACACCCAGTTGTTTAAGTAGATCTTGACAATCTTTAGATAGGCGGCCACCTTTTTGGATGGCGATACGAAGACGATTACTATTATTCATTACTCATTTTCCTTTAATTTAAAAACTAAAAACCCCGAGGGAAACCTCAGGGCGAAAATGAATCTTGGTATGTTGATTCGCCAGAGGTTTCCTTTTAGGAACAACCTCTCAGCGAAAGACCTGACAGGTTATTCCGATGAATGATGGTGGTGATGTACAACTGTCAGTGAATTAAGCATTTTTATATCCTGTTTAGCTATTCGTTACTATGTTAACGCTTAGCTGCTGTTTGTTTAATAAATTTCGCATTTATAAAAACACATTCACTAACATCATGGCAAGAAAAATATTCTTTAATTAAAGAATATCTTATAACTGCCGATAATAATTAGAGTATTGCTTTATTTATCAACAGCTTTATAGTGATTAAATTACGTTCAATTCAATGGAGGCATGCATGGATATAATGATCCCTTATTTAGGGCCTATTACGCGTTTGACGCTTGAATCTAAAGGGGCTTTTCATATTGCAGGGGTTCAACAAAGTGCCAGTGCCAAAAAAGTAGAGCTAGAAGAGCGGAGAAAAAAAGAGGTAGAAAAACAACATAAGCTGTCGTTTGACGAAAATAAATCGCGCAATAACACCGCTGAAGAAGATGACGACAAACCCCATCTAGATACATGGGCTTAAATAAAGTTTATTGCCTGTCAGAGTATAAAGGTAATTACAAAACCTCCTTCACTTAATTAAGCCCTCGGCTTAAATTCCGTTTAACTCTCTACAAATCACATTAGTTTAAATTTTTACAGCAAGAACACGACTTTTTAGTCATCGTTGAGTGATGAAAATTTACTAGTGCAACTTATAAAACCAATCCCCTTGTTGAACTTTAGAATGTAAATATATGTATACATAATGTTATATTTTGTTTTTGCTGTAAATAGGGTTAGTTGTAACACACTGTAAATAAAGCACTAAATATTATTACTAATACTTTAATTGTAAATTAAATGTTTAATTTTCGTTATTGCAGTTTGCGGTCTATGCTGATCCCTAATCGGGTACAAGGTGTGCCGATTAATACAAATATACTAAAAACTTAAACTTTAACGGAGCGTAAACGTGAATTTATCTAAAATCACAATAGCAACTTTTGCTGCTTTAACTTTGGTTCAAGCAACAAATGCAGTAGCTGCGAATAAGAAATATCTAAATCAACAACCGACAATTAATAACATGGTGCAATCAAACTCTGCTTCCTTGCTATCAGTAAGTCCAAATCAGTTGATTGGGTTAAGTGTAGGGAACGAATTAGTTGTATTAAAAGAGTTTACTAGCAATAACGGAGAAGTAACACGTCGTTACCAACAAACGTATCAAGGCATTCCTGTTATTGGTGATACAGTCAGCCTAACATTTAACAATGGGATGCTTAAAAAAGCCCATGGTGCCGCTGTTTACAACATTGATGAAGATTTAGCGGACGTTTCAGCTAAGTTGACAAAAAAAGATGCGATTTTAAAAGGATCAAAAACTGGCATTGCAGCAAAATCAGTCGGCTTGAAAAAACATAACGAGCAATCAAGGCTCGCTATTTGGGTTGACGATCAGAATAAGGCGCATTTAGTTTATGAGGTGTCTTATGTTACTTATGGCAAGTCACCATCAAGACCATATCAGATCATTGATGCTAATACTGGTGAGGTATTACTTAGTTACGATAACTTACAACATGCCAATGCAACAGGTCCAGGCGGAAATCTAAAGACAGGCAAGTATATTTATGGAACTGATTTTGACAGTCTAGATGTTAGTCAATCGGGTAATACTTGTACCATGAATAACGCAAATGTTCGCACTATTAATTTAAATGGTGGAACGAGTGGCTCTTCCGCACATTCATTTACGTGTCCTGAGAATACGGTCAAAGAAATTAATGGCGCATATTCACCGCTAAATGATGCTCATTTTTTTGGTAACGTTATTTTTAATATGTATAACGATTGGGTAGGTACAGCACCCTTGAGTTTTCAGTTACAAATGCGCGTTCATTATTCAAGTAATTATGAAAATGCATTTTGGGATGGCAGTGCAATGACCTTTGGCGATGGCCAAAATACGTTTTATCCATTGGTAAGTTTAGATGTATCTGCACATGAAGTTAGCCATGGCTTTACTGAGCAAAATTCAGGTTTGATTTACAATGGTAAACCAGGTGGATTAAATGAAGCATTTTCGGATATGGCTGGTGAAGCTGCTGAATTTTATATGAAAGGCAGCAACGATTGGCTAGTTGGTAAGGATATTTTTAAAGGTAATGGTGCGCTGCGTTACATGAATAACCCTACCCAAGATGGCCGTTCAATAGATAACCAAAGCAACTATTATTCAGGTATGGACGTGCATTATAGTTCAGGGGTTTATAATAAGGCATTTTATAATTTAGCAACCACGCCGGGTTGGGATACGCAAAAAGCCTTTATCGTAATGGCTCGTGCCAACCAACTATATTGGAGTGCGGGTGTAGGCTGGGATTTAGCCGGTAACGGGGTGATGGATGCAGCCTGTGATTTAAATTATGACCCAAATGATGTTAAAGCTGCTTTAGCTGCCGTTGGGGTTAATTCAAATCTTAGTTCAGGTAGTGAATGTGCAACAACACAACCACCGACTGACGATGAAGCATTAACCAATGGGGTAGCGCGTACGGGTATCAGTGGCGCTGAAAAAGAGCAACTATTCTTTACTTTAGATGTTCCCGCTGGCGCGACAAATCTTCAGTTCAATACTACTGGCGGCTCAGGTGATGCAGACTTATACGTTAAATTTGCAAGCCGACCGACCTTAAATAGTTACGACTGTAATAGCACAACATCTACTAGTACAGAAAGCTGTAACATAAGTAATGCACAAGCGGGAACTTATTATGTAATGGTTGAAGCATGGGATGCTATATCTGGCGTATCATTAACGGGTAGTTACTCAGGTGATAATGGTGGGGTAACGCCTATCAACAGAACTGAGTCTAATATTAATGTGACAACTAATAATTGGAGTCGCTTCACTCAAGATTTATCCGCAGGGTATAGCACTTTAAATATTAGTATTGCTGGTGGCAGTGGTGATGCTGATCTTTATGTAAACTTTGGTTCGCCTTCAAGTACGTCTTCTTATCTATGTAGACCTTACAAAAATGGCAACAATGAAGAGTGTACATTTGAGAACCCGCAATCGGGTACTTGGTACATTGATCTTAGAGGCTACAGCATAGCAAGCGGTGTAACACTCAATGTAACTGCTAATTAGGCATAGTTATAAAAGGGGCTTAGCCCCTTTTTTTAATGCTTAAAATAAAAGTGAAATGATAAGGAATATTTATGAATTACTTTAAACAACTAGCAGTTATTACTACTTTAACTATGAGTTTTAATTGCTTAGCAAATGAAAATCCAGACAATATTTGGGTAACTATTGATTCAACTGCAGCCCAGCATTATCAACATGAACAAGGTACATTTTTACAAAAAATACCTTTTTCTCACAGAAAATCAAGCCCTATACCAGATGTTGATTTACTCAGTGTACCTAGTAACACGGTAAATAATTTGAGTGAGTTTATGCATCATAACTACAATCGTTGTGGTGGGTTTGTTGCTCATAGCTCGTTTGAAGAAGCGAGTGATTACGCAAAACAATTAGCGGTCGTTCAAAATAGCCAAGCATTATTAGCTTACAATTATTCTATTGATAATGCGCAGACGGTACAAAGTTTAATTAATGCACAAAGTCCGATTAACTTACAAAGCACAGTAAATTCACTGACTAACTTTAATAATCGTTATTATACCTCGCAAACCGGTGTTGATGCTTCACAATGGTTGCAAAGTTATTGGCAACAAATTGCAACTACCCGAAGTGATATAACCATTGAAAGTTATCAGCATAGTTGGGCGCAATCATCCGTCATTGTAACCATTGCCGGTGCTGAAAATGCAGATGAGGTTGTAGTTATTGGAGGCCATTTAGACTCGATTAACCAAGCGAATCCTGCACAAGGACGCTCTCCTGGCGCGGATGATAACGCATCGGGTATTGCAGTGTTAACTGAAGCTTTAAAAGCGATAGTTGAAACAAATTATAAACCGCAAAAAACCATTAAAATTATAGCATTTGCGGCAGAGGAAGTAGGTCTGAGAGGCTCTAAAGATATAGCCAGTAGTTATCGTGCGCAGGGTAAAAATGTAGTGGGTATGGTGCAATTTGATATGACCGGCAACAACGGCAGTATCGAAGATATTATTATGATGACGGATTACACAAATAATGCTCAAAACCAGTTTTTAGCGCAGCTTATAGATACATACTTACCCCAAATTAGTTATGGCTTTGACCAATGTGGTTATGGTTGCTCCGATCATGCTTCATGGTACCAACAAGGCTTTGCTGCCTCTATGCCGTTTGAATCAAAAATGAATGATATTAATCCACTCATTCATACACAAAATGACAGTAATTTCGATGCTGATCATGCAATAAAATTTGCTAACTTAGCTGTAAGCTTTGTAGCTGAATTGGCAAAAAACGCTGGTGATGTAACACCGCCAAGTAATAATGAGTTAGTAAATGGAGAGCCAATTTCTGGTATCAATGCTACTGCTAAAGAGCAGCTTATCTATACATTAAATGTACCAAAAGGAGCGCAAAATTTAAGCTTTGAAACCTCAGGTGATAATGGCGATGCCGATTTATACGTTAAGTTTAATCAGGCGCCAACATTAAGCGATTTCGATTGTAAAAGTACGTCTGCCACAAGTAATGAACGTTGTGATATTCCTACCAGCGATGATGGAACTTACTATGTAATGGTTGAGGCATATAGCGCAATTAACAATATTTCTTTGATAGGTAGTTTTGAGCAAGCTGGTGCTTTAGAGCCAATCAATCGCGTAGAAGATAACATTAGCGTAAATGCAGGTGATTGGAAGCGTTATGAACAACGTTTAGTTGCAGGCTATTCTTCGCTAAATGTTGCTATTTCAGGTGGAACTGGCGATGCTGATTTGTATTTAAATTTTGATGCGCCATCATCTAATACACAATATGTGTGTCGCCCTTATAAAAATGGCAACACAGAAACATGTACTGTCTCTGCACCCCAAGCAGGTTTATGGTACATAGATATTAAAGGTTATCGTAATGCAAATGGCATTACCTTAACTATTAATGCAGAATAATTAACAGGGGCACACGCCCCTTTATTGGTTAAATTCTCACTCACTTTGGCTTGCCCTTCCTCAACAGCTTACGTAGAATCCCGCTATTATTTTTTACATAGTGATTGGTATTATCAAACAGCTGTTTAGTGCGACCGGGCCTTTGGCTTTATCAATAGATGGATACACACCACGCCAGCCTCAAATCGATATGGCGGTGGCGGTTGAGGATGCATTAAAAACCCGATCTCAACTTGTTGTTGAGGCAGGCACTGGCACAGGCAAAACCTTTGCTTATTTAGCTCCCGCTCTTAAATCTAAGGGCAAAACAATTATTTCAACCGGTTCTAAAGCACTGCAAGAACAGCTGTATCACCGCGATTTACCCGTATTAGTAAGAGCCTTAGGTGCGGCTAAAAAAACGGCACTGTTAAAAGGGCGTGCCAATTATTTATGCACTTATCGGCTAACTCAACATGTGGCACATGTACCAACAGACGACCCTGATGTTATGCATCAGCTTGCTATGGTTGCTAAATTTGCCAGTGAAACGCATACCGGCGATTTAGCCGATTGTATTGGTATTGAAGAAGATGCCAAAGTGTTGCCGTATGTAAGCTCAACTGCTGATAATTGCTTAGGCAAAGAGTGCCCAGACTTTCAAGAATGCTATATTCGCAAAGCGCGTTTAAAAGCGGGGGATGCCGATGTTGTGGTAATAAATCACCATTTGTTTTTTGCTGATATGGCGGTAAAGGAATCTGGTTTTGCAGAGCTAATGCCCAATGCCGATGCCTACATATTTGATGAAGCTCACCAATTAAGCGAAATTGCCAGTGACTATTTTGGCGAAACCATGAGCACCAAAAAGCTGGTGGATTTAATTAACGATTTGCGCGCTATTTATCGCGCTGAAATTCCAGACATGCTGCAATTAGGCAAAAGTTTAAATAAGCTTGAAACCAGTGTCGCTGATTTAAGGCTGCAGTTTGGAGTAGATGGCAGTCGAGGTGACTGGCGTGAAAAGCTCAGTAATAAGCTTATTTGCTCGGCCTTGCACCGGGTTATTAGTGATTTAGAGTTTGTGTATCAGGTATTAAAGTTATGCTTAGAGCGAAGTGATAAAATAGAACATCCGTTTGAACGAGTATTGGCTTTTAAAGGTCAGTTAGAGCGCGTATTCGATACTGCTCAAACAGGTTTTAGTTACTGGTACGAAACCACGAGGCGCTATTTAACTATTAATATTACGCCTCTGAATGTATCGGCTAAATTTGCTTTAATGATGAAAGAGTCGGGTTCAGGATTTGTTTTTACCTCGGCCACGTTATCGGTCGACAATGAACTGAGCCACTTTAATGCGAGCCTTGGCTTAAAACCAAAGCAAAGTATGATGGTAGATAGCCCGTTTGATTATGAGAATCAGGCGTTGCTGTGCTTACCTCGTTATTTACCACAATCGCATGAAGATAATATGCCCCATGCGATTGTAAAATTAACCTTAGAGCTTATTAAGTCGGCTAAAGGGCGTTGTTTTGTGTTATTTACCAGTTACCGTATGATGCATTTAGTGGCTGAGGGCTTAACTACGCAAATGGACTACCCAGTTTATATGCAAGGGCAAATGTCTAAACGAATTATACTAGAAAAATTTACTCGCCATGGTAATGCGGTATTGCTGGGCACCGCGTCATTTTGGGAAGGGGTTGATGTACGAGGTAGTACCTTAAGCTGTGTTATTATAGATAAACTGCCATTTGCTGCACCTGATGACCCTTTACTACAAGCTAAAATGCAAGATTGCCAAATGCAAGGCAAAGACCCGTTTGCGCATATTCAATTACCTCAAGCGGTGATTGCCTTAAAGCAGGGGGTAGGTCGCTTAATAAGAGACAACAAAGATAAAGGCGTGCTAGTGATTTGCGATAATCGTTTAGTAACACGCCAATATGGACAAGTATTTTTAAAGAGTTTACCGCCAATGCGCCGTACACGTAGCTTAGAAGATGCCAATACATTTTTAAAACATATTAATTGAGTACAAAAATGATCAAAAGTAACATTCTCGCCCTAGATGCCTCTACTGAAGCATTATCTATTGTTTTGCATTATCAGGGTAAAACATTTCATCATTTTGAAGAGTGTCCGCAGCAGCATAGCCAAAAAATTCTGCCACTTATTGATGAGCTACTTGGTAAAGCCGGCTGTAAATTAAAAGATTTAGACGTAATAGGATTTGGCCAAGGGCCAGGTAGCTTTACTGGCGTGCGTATAAGCGTAGCCATTGCCCAAGGTCTTGCGTATTCAACTAATTTACCATTAGTTGGGGTATCTACTTTAGCAGTCATGGCGCAACAGGCGTTTGAACAGTTTGGTGCTAACGATGTTTATTCTAGTATTGACGCGCGTATGGGAGAAATCTACTTTGCTCAATACCACGCAAAAGATGGATTAATGACACTTAAAGGCGAAGAGCGAGTATTCAAACCTGAATTGTTAGATGCAACTTTGATAGATACAAATATTGATGCTGCGGCCGTGGGGACTGGTTTTAAAAGTTACCCTGATGCACTAACGCCATTTAATAATGTAACCATACAGCCTGAAATAACCTTACCGGATGCACACTATATGTTGGCACTCGTAGAGGCGCAGTACCTTGCAGGTAAGGGTGTAAAAGCCAGTGATGCACAACCAAAGTATGTGCGTGATACGGTAACATGGAAAAAATTACCGGGCCGTGAATAAACAAACACGGTTGTTTGCAAATTAAGCAATTTTAAATCATAATTTAGTTATATTGTTGGTTGGAGAAGCGCTGTGTCGCTACCTATAAGTTCAGGTTTTTTTACAGGTGATATACCTGCTAAGGTGCGTTCTACTTCGGTAGTTCCGGCGCAGCCTGAACGAGTAATAGAGCAAGCCAAACCACAAAAAACTAATACCGATTATGTCAAAAGCAGCCCAGAAGGGCTTGAACTTGCAAAAGAGTTTACAAAAGCGAACAGCAAAGATACCCAATACAGCCAAACTATTTACGATCAACCCAGTGCTCAAGTAAGCAAAGCGATTTCTACTTATACTGAGTTTGCTAATTTAGAGCGAAGAGCTGAAGTTCAAAGTTTAATTGGTGTTGATATATACGCTTAGCTAAGATTAAAAAAACAAAAAAAGCCCGAATGAATTATTCGGGCTTTTTTATTAAGTTTCAAAGACTACTGCTTTATATAACCAATTAATTTTTTAGCTATATCAGTATTATTTTGAGAGCCAACAAAGTCATCGCTATTTTTGCCATAGGCAAATACTTGTACATCAGACGCTGTGTGACCGCCCGTAGTCCAACCTGTAAAGCTTAAGTCATTAATAATGCTTTTAACGGCCAAGTTTAGGGTTTTCTCGCCCATAGCTTTGGCTTGTTTAAGCTTAATTTCGTTTTCAGTTGTAAATTCAATACTGGTATTAGCTTGCCATACCGTTTTAAGGTTATCAGAACCCATTAGTAATTTGGTCAATGTGCCCGCAGTGGCTTTTACACCTTTGATGACATCTGTTTCCCATTTATATTGGCCATGTGCACCAATAGTTAAACCGCCTGTTGAGTGGTCTGCCGTGATCACTAAAATAGTGTCTGGGTTGTTATCTACATAGGCTTTAGCCGTTTCGATTGATTTAGCAAAGTCATCCATTTCAGCCATTGCACAGGCAATGTCGTTTGCGTGACCACACCAGTCAATTTGGCTACCTTCAATCATCACAAAAAAGCCTTTATCATTTTGCCCATCAAGCAAATCAAACGCTTTAGAAGTTAACTGCTTTAATCTTGTTGGGTTTTCATCAAGAGCAAACGGTAAGCCTTTAGGTGCATATAAACCTATAGCAGGCACTTGAGTGATTTGGCCAAGGTTTTGAATATCATCGCCATATTGATAACCAGCTTGTTTAAATTCGTCTACTAAGTTTCTGTCATCACGAATAAAGTATTGAGTACCACCGCCTAACATTAAATCTACCGGTAATTTACCTGCAATTTTATTGTCAATGTAGTCATTAGCGATATCATCGTAGTTTCTTCTTGATTCATTATGTGCGGCAAAACTTGCTGGTGTTGCATGGTTTATTTGTGAGGTAGCTACTAAAGCTGTTGTCATTCCTTGCTCTTTTGCAATTTCTAGCATGGTTTTAACAGGCTTTTTAGCTGTGTCGACGGCAATAGCGCCATTATAACTTTTATGGCCGCTGCTAAGTGCAGTTGCACCTGCTGCGCTGTCTGTAACATAGGTATGGTCATCTGGATACGTGTGCGCCATGCCTTTTAATATGGTATCAAAAACGGTGGTTTCTATTTCTTTTGTTGTTGGGTCATCTTTGTAATATCGATAAGCGGTTGTGAAAGCGGGACCCATGCCATCACCAATCATATAAATAACATTTTTAGGCGCTGTTTGAGCAAATGCTCCTGTTGTTGTACATAAAAGCGCTAATAAGCCGAACTGTTTTTTCATTGTGTGTACCCTTTAAGTGTACTTATTTTAATAGCGACTATTATTGTATACTGATGACCAGATAAATAAATGAATATGTTATGAAATCTCGCGATTTAAGTGTGTGCTCTTCTAGCTCGGTTCTATTATTTGTGTAATAACTCTTGTATGTTATTGCTATAACCAAATAAAAAGTAGAGGTTTGCATTGCAACCATTTTCTGTCAAAGCCAACGACTTAGATATACATGGCCTTAAATTTGGAGACGGTGAAGAGGTTGTTATTGCGCTTCACGGTTGGTTAGATAACAGTGCTAGCTTTGCACCTATGCTAACTGACGTACCGTCAAATCAAACATGGTATTGTATTGATTTTGCAGGGCATGGACTATCATCTTGGCGAAGCCCTCAGGCACATTACTACTTTATTGATTATGTGGATGATGTGTATGCCTTAATCACAGCGCTTAAATTAAAAAAGGTACATTTGGTCGGTCATTCGATGGGGGCGATGGTCGCGGGTTTATTTGCGAGTTGTTTTAACGAGTATGTTAAATCCGTTTCTTTTATTGAAGGAATTGGCTGCGTTACCACGCAAGCAAATGAAGTCGCTTCGCAGCTAAGAAATGCCATACTTAACAGGGCACGGTTAACGATTAAAAAATCAAGGACATATACTTCTAAAGAGCAAATTTATCAAGCGCGTGCAAAAACAACTGATTTAAATGATGAACTAATTGCGTTGCTGATGGACAGAAATATAAAACAAATGCACAGTGGGTTTGAGTTAACGACTGATCCTAAGCTTAAAAATCACTCAGGTTTTCGATTTGATGAAGCGCAATGTATTGGTGCAATAAAAGAATTAATTGCACCATGTCAATTAATATTAGGTGATAAAGGTTATCCATTTGTAAAACAAAATTTAGACAAGTATAGTAAATATTACAATAACTTGAGTGTAATAGATGTGCCCGGTGGACATCATTGCCATATGCAAAGTAGTGGGCTATGTTTTGAACACATTCACGCATTTATGGTGCAAAGTAGTGCATGTTAATTGTATATTACCGATAAATGTGGGATTATCTCTAGATTAGAGTATTTGCTCAATTGTGAAAGTGCCTTACTTAGATTAAGGTTAATAAAAATATAATTATAAACAGGGGCTAAGAGTGGAAAAAATCTGGCTTAAGCGCTACCCAGAAGGTATGCCTGAAACAATCGATCCTGAGCACTACAACTCGTTACTCGAAGTGTTTGAAAAAAGTTTTAATGAATACAAAGATTTACCTGCATTTACAAATATGGGTAAAACATTGTCATACAACGAAATAGATGCAGCAACGAAACGTGTTGCCGCCTATATTCAAAACGACTTAGGGCTAAAAAAAGGCGATAAAGTCGCTGTGATGATGCCTAACTTGTTGCAAACCCCTATTGCTATTTTAGGTATTTTACGCGCAGGGTGCGTTGTGGTTAACGTTAATCCACTTTACACCGTACGTGAGCTAGAGCATCAGTTAAAAGATTCTGAAACATCGGCAATATTTATACTAGCTAACTTTGCTGATACGCTTGAAAAAGCGCTGCCTAACACTGACGTGAAACACATTGTGGTTACCCAAGTAGGTGACATGATGGGGGGTCTTAAAAAGCATTTAGTTAATTTTGTAGTTAAGCATTTCAAAAAAATGGTGCCAAGTTACACGTTACCTAACACGATTAAATTTTGTGATTTATTAAAAGCTGATCCAAATGGTTACACACGCCCAGACGTCAATCTAAGTGACTTAGCTTTTTTACAGTACACAGGTGGAACTACCGGTGTATCTAAAGGCGCAATGTTGAGCCATGGCAATATGGTAGGCAACCTTGAACAAGTGTCTGGTTGTTTAGACAAAGTTCTTGACCGTGGTAGTGAAGTGGTTATTACCGCGCTTCCGCTTTATCATATATTTGCGCTAACAGCTAACTGTTTGGCATTTATGAAATACGGTGGTTTAAACGTTTTAATTACTAATCCACGTGATATGCCTGGATTTGTAAAAGAGCTGAGCCAGCATAAATTTACTGCTATTACAGGGGTTAATACTCTATTTAATGGTTTATTAAACACTCCTGGTTTCTCTGAACTTGATTTTAGTCACCTTAAAATGTCATTGGGTGGCGGTATGGCGGTACAACGTCCTGTTGCAGAAAAGTGGCAAAAAGTGACCAATACTAAATTAATGGAAGGCTATGGCTTAACTGAATGTGCTCCATTAGTAACAATTAGCCCATACGATTTAGAGGCATATAATGGCTCTATTGGTTTACCTGCGCCAAGTACAGATATTAAGTTAATGCTTGATAACGGTGAAGAAGCGGCTAAAGGTGAGCCAGGCGAGTTATGGGTTAAAGGCCCTCAAGTTATGCTTGGGTACTATAATCGCCCAGACGCCACTGCTGAATGTTTAAAAGATGGTTGGTTTGCAACCGGTGATATTGCGACGTACGATGATGAAGGTTTCTTCTATATTGTTGACCGTAAAAAAGACATGATTATTGTTTCAGGCTTTAATGTTTTCCCAAATGAGATTGAAGAAGTGGTTGCAATGCACGAAGGTGTATTAGAGGTTGCTGCAATTGGTATTCCTCATGACATTAGTGGTGAACAAGTTAAAGTTTTTGTTGTGAAAAAAGACCCTTCTTTAACTGAAAAAGATATAATAAAACATTGTCGTGATAATTTAACTAATTATAAGGTTCCTAAACTCGTTGAGTTTAAGGATGAGTTACCCAAAACTAACGTGGGTAAAATTCTCAGAAGAGCCTTAAAAGATTAGCAACTATAAAAAAGCCGACATATGTCGGCTTTTTTATTGTAGGAGACTCAGTGCACTACCAATTGATCCAAACCCAAAATGAGCTAAATACGTTTGTAGAACAAATAAAAAACAAACCGATTCTTGCTATTGATACCGAGTTTATGCGCCGCCGTACTTTGTATCCCGAAGTTGCACTCATTCAAGTTTATGATGGCGAACATTTAGCACTTATCGACCCGCTAGCAGAGCTTTCCTTATTTGATTTTTGGCAGATACTTAAAGATCAAAACGTGTTAAAAGTACTTCATTCTCCTTCAGAAGATATTGAAGTTTTTCAAAAATACGCAGGTTTTGTTCCTTATCCATTGTTTGATACTCAGTTTGCACTTCAGCTATTAGGTGAGGGTAACTGTATGGGGTTTGCCTTAATGGTAAAAACCTTATTGAATATTGAAATTGATAAAAGTGAATCGCGCACCAATTGGTTACAACGTCCTCTCACTCAAAAACAACTTGAATACGCTGCAGCTGATACATATCACTTATTGCCTTGTTTTGAGTTAATTATAGACAGCATTAAAGCAGCTGATTTATTCGACATTGTGATCAATGAAAGTGAATTAGTGGCAAACAAGCGTGCTTTTCAAACACCAGATGAGTTACTTTATAAAGAGATTAAAAATGCATGGCAGCTTAAGCCGCATGAATTAGCGGTACTTAAAGAGTTAGCTGTGTGGCGAAGAAATAAAGCAATTCGAAAAAATCTAGCGCTTAATTTTGTTCTTAAAGAGCATAACATGACTGAAATCGCTAAACGAGGTCCTTCAAGTTTAAATGCGCTAAGACAAATTTCGGGTGTTGAGCCTATTGAAGTGAATCGTTCAGGGGTTGAAATTTTAAAGTGTATTGAGCAGGCCAAAGCCATTCCAGCTGAGCAGCACCCACAAGTACTAAAACGTTTAATTGATTTTCCTACGTATAAAAAAGTAGCGAAAGAAATTAAACAAAAAATTACGAAAGTTGCTAAAGAGCACAATATACCAGAAGACGTCATGGCATCTAAAAAGCAAATTAATCAGCTAATTAGTTGGAATTGGAAGTTAACGGATGAACAAAAAGCAAATCACATAAAGCCAGATTTACTCAGTTCATGGCGCTATGACTTTGTTAAAGATGCCCTTAAAGAGTGGGATAATTAAAGCCATAAAGGCGAGTGACAAACAAATAAAAAGGGCGCTTAGCGCCCTTGTTTGTTATTTCTTTTCTTCGTCAGGTAATGTGACATTGAGCTCGAGTACGGCTAAATCGTCTTCATTTTGATCAAACTGAACTTGAACCGCATCGGCGCCTACATTTACGTACTTACGAATGACATCTAATATATCTTGCTTTAATTGCGGCAAGTAATCAGGTGTACCACGCTGAGAACGTTCGTGCGCGACAATGATCTGCAATCGCTCTTTTGCTAATGACGCACTGTTTTTCTTTTCTGAGCGGAAGTAGTCAAGTAAAGACACATTAACCTCCAAATATCCGTTTGAATAAACCCTTTTTCTCAACATCTAAAAATCTAAATTCAACCGTTTCACCTAATAAACGACTGATCGCATCGGCATAAGCTTGGCCTGCGTCAGATTCGCTATCAAGGATAACGGGTTGTCCTGAGTTAGATGCACTAAGTACTGCTTGAGATTCAGGTATGACACCAAGTAAGTCGATGGCTAAAATGTCTTGGATATCTTCAACAGATAGCATTTCACCTTTTGTTACACGATCTGGATTATAGCGCGTTATTAGCAAATGCTCTTTAATGTTTTCTAAACCTTCTTCGGCGCGTTTAGATTTACTGTGTAAAATTCCTAGTATACGATCAGAATCTCGTACTGATGAAACCTCTGGATTAGTGGTTACAATTGCTTCATCAGCAAAGTACATTGCCATCATTGCACCGGCTTCAATACCTGCCGGAGAATCACAGACTATGTAGTCAAAGTCTTCTTTTAATTCATTAAGTACACGTTCAACACCTTCGCGTGTGAGTGCATCTTTATCGCGTGTTTGTGATGCAGGAAGTAAAAATAACTTCTCTACACGTTTATCTTTTATGAGTGCTTGGTTAAGGTTGGCTTCGCCATTGATTACATTAACGAAGTCATACACTACGCGACGTTCACAACCCATAATTAGGTCTAAATTACGTAAGCCGATATCAAAATCGATGATAACAGTTTTGTAGCCTTTTAGTGCTAAGCCTGTACCAATTGCTGCGCTTGATGTTGTTTTACCAACACCCCCTTTACCCGAGGTAACGACAATTATTTTTGCCATGAGATTTATCCTTTAACCAAAGCTGAAATTTCTAAAGATTCATTTTTTTGTTGTATTTGAACTGCGTTACCCCAGTGTTCACCTTGCAGTGAGTCACTGATCCAGTAATTACCATTGATTGAAACGAGTTCTGCTTCTAATTTATTACAAAATATATATGCGTTTTCTAGCCCTTTTGCACCGGCAATAGCACGGCCGCGTAGAGTTCCATAAATGTGTACATTACCATCGGCAATCACCTCTGCACCATGGCTTACTGCACCTAACACCACTAAATCACGGTCTTTGGCGTAAACTTGTTGGCCTGAGCGTACTGCACCATTAATAATTTGTGCTGGTAAATACACGGTTTTTTCAACCACTGACGTATTAGGCTCTACTCTTGCGGGTTCACTCTTAACGTCTTGTGAATAGTTTAAAACAGATAACCCTGCAGCTTTTGCTTGTTTGTGTTGCTCATCCGAACCATTACATACACCCACCGCATTAAAGCTCATGCGTTCAATAAGTGATTTTAAATGAACAAAGTCGATTGTACTGTTTTTTACTTCAATTAAATTAACGACAATGGGGGCACCCTCAAAGAATTTTGGGGCTTGGGCTATTTTTACATACAGTTGTTCTGCTAAAAGGTTAATATCAGTACTATAAAGATGTAAAACTGATAACGTAAAAAGGTTGCCTTTTAGCTCAAAAATTTGGTCCGACATAGATGCTCAACTGGATTGTCTAGTTAGCATGTAACTTTATATAAACCTAGGCTGAACAAGGCTTTTATTAAAGTTTCCACACTAATTTTTATAACTTATTATTATTGCCATGTTATAGTGTGTAGCACTGTTAAGCAAGATTTTATAGGGCCATAATGCTAACTGCGGTATATAAAAGTAAGAAAAAAGCAGATACTTTCTTATTTATTGAAAAAAGAGACGATTTTAGTAAAGTTCCGGAACCTTTAATGGCCATGTTTGGTCAACCTCAGTACGTGATGATCATTAACTTAGCTAAGCGAACTCAATTAGGCGTAGCGGATTTAGACACTTTAAAACAGTCGCTTAGCGACCAAGGCTATTATTTACAAATTCCGCCACCAGAGGAAAACTTGCTGAGTCAATTAAGAAAACAAAATGGAGTAGATAGTGATTAAAAAATTAGCAGTTGTATTGTGTGGTGTATGTTTAAGCTCATCGGTGATGGCAAAAACCCAAGCTGAGTTTCAACAATACCTTACTAATTTAAAGCAAGAGGCAATAGCTAAAGGCTACGATACTCAGTTAATTGAGCAAGCATTTGCCACTGCATCTTATAAAGAAAAAGTGATTTCTGCAGATAAAAATCAGCCTGAAGTAAAAGAAACATTGGAAACATATTTACCAAAACGTGTGCCTCAATGGAAAATTGATCGTGCGCGTAAATTATATAAAGAAAACCAAGAAGTTTTAGAGAAGGTCGCAAAAGACTTTGGTGTTCAAGCACGCTTTATTGTGGCTATTTGGGGCTTAGAGAGTA
Organism: Pseudoalteromonas sp. 2CM39R; assembly: GCF_023161845.1. Classification (NCBI taxonomy): domain Bacteria; kingdom Pseudomonadati; phylum Pseudomonadota; class Gammaproteobacteria; order Alteromonadales; family Pseudoalteromonadaceae; genus Pseudoalteromonas; species Pseudoalteromonas sp. 2CM39R. The sequence continues at coordinate 161,643 of NZ_JALNTM010000003.1, read as the reverse complement.
ATTTTGGTGCCATTCAAGGTGGCCACAACGTGATTTCATCGTTGGTAACACTGGCATTTGATGGACGCCGTGAAGCTCTATACAAGCGCCAATTATGGGCAGCACTGGATATATTAAAGTCGGGTCATATTACGCTTGATAAATTTAAAGGCTCATGGGCAGGTGCAATGGGGCAAACTCAATTTATGCCAACCTCATTTAATGCCTATGCTGTAGATTACAACAATGATGGCCGCAAAGATATTTGGACAACCAAGGAAGACGCGTTTGCCTCTATTGCTAATTACTTAAAGCAAGAGGGTTGGAATGACAACTTAACCTGGGGTCGCCAAGTTCAATTACCTGCTGATTTTGACCAGCAGTATATTTTAAAGCGCGGTACTAAAACACGTAAGCAATGGCTTGAATATTGGAACAATTCAGAGCGCTCACTCGCTGATTGGCAAGCATTAGGGGTTCGTCGTGCTGATGGCAGCGATTTACCAAATGTTGCTGTGGATGCTGCACTAGTGATGCCTGATGATGTAAATGGGCGCATGTATTTAGCATACGACAACTACAAGGTATTTATGCACTGGAATCGGTCATATTACTTTGCAACTAGCGTGGGCTATTTGTCAGATAGAATTGCTTACCCAAAGATTTAAGCTAAAGCAAATAACTAAAAAAAGCCGCAAATTGCGGCTTTTTTGTGAGTTACATATCGACTAAATTTCTTTTTTAAATATTTTATCTTTTAGGTCAATGACTTTGCCAATCCCTGAACCTAGTTTCATTAGCTTATTAAGCTGCTCAGGAGTTAAACGTTGTAATTCTGAGGACCATTTAGTTACTGTTTCAAGTAAGTTATGGATTTCGCCCATTTGTTTTTGAGCATAAATTTCATCGTCGTTACTTGCTTCGTCTAGTAAGTTATCTCGGAGTAAGCTCAGTGTAGGCTCAACTTCACGTTTTTTGCGCTCTTCGAATACGCGATTTGCCATATCCCAAATATCGCCTGCAGGGGCATAGTACTCTTTTCTATCTCCTGGGATATGCATTACTTTGATCAGCTGCCAAGATTGTAATTCTTTGATCCCCATACTCACGTTACCGCGAGAAATACTTAGCGCATCAGCGATTTGATTTGCCGTCATTGGATCTTTAGTAATAATCAATAAACCACACATTTGTCCAATGGTGCGATTAAATCCCCAGCGGCTGCCCATCTCACCACAATGCATTACAAAGGCAAAGTTTTTTTCTGATAATGTCATTGTTACAAGTTTCAAAAATAAATGAAATCTATGCTAGCACGCTGGTTAAGTATGGCAAGACTTAAGCTGGGATAAAAAACCACGTTTTAAGACTAATGATTGATATAGATTAATATTTAAGCATTTATAGTGAGGTATGTTGCGGGTATGCAACATAATCTTGCCGTTTAACGCCCTTGTTAAATAGCATAAACTTTTTATAAACGATGGAATGACTATGAAAGCAGCAATAAATACAGAATATAAAGGCAAGTTAGCGATCACCGATTTACCTATTCCAGAAGTAGGCCCTGACGACGTCCTAGTAAAAATAGCCGCTTGTGGTGTGTGCCACACTGATTTACACGCATGTCATGGTGATTGGCCGGTAAAACCAAAAATGCCATTAGTACCTGGACACGAAGGTGTTGGTGTAATAGAAAAACTAGGAAGTAATATTAAGCACTTAGAAGTGGGCGATAGAGTAGGCGTACCATGGCTATACAGTGCATGTGGCCATTGTGAGTTTTGTTTAGATGGACGCGAAACCCTTTGTTTATCGCAACATAATACGGGTTACTCTATTGACGGTGGGTATGCAGAATACTGTTTAGCTCATGGTGACTACATCATCAAAATACCGGAAGGTTTAGGTTTTGCTGAAGCGGCCCCCTTATTTTGTGCCGGCGTAACAACGTATAAAGCTTTAAAAGTATCTGGTGCTAAACCAGGTCAATGGGTTGCTATTGTCGGTGTGGGTGGTTTAGGGCACTTAGCAGTGCAATATGCAAAAGCAATGGGCTTTAATGTTATTGCGGTAGATACTGGTAAAGAGAAAATGGCGCTAGCTAAAGAGTTGGGTGCTGATATTACGCTTGATTTTAAAGAAGTGGTGCCCAGTGAGGCTATTTTTGAGCAAGTAGGTGGCGCGCATGCTGTTGTTTGTACGGCAGTATCAAAACCAGGTTTTGAACAAGCTTATAAAAGTGTTCGCCGAGGGGGGAAATGTGTATTGGTTGGTTTACCGCCTGAAGATATGCCATTGCCAATTTTTGACACCGTATTAAATGGTGTTTCAGTGGTTGGATCTATTGTAGGTACACGCAAAGATCTGCAAGAATGTCTTGAATTTGCTGCGCAAGGCAAAGTAAAAGCCATCATTGAAGAGAAAAAACTTGAAGATATTAATGAAATTTTTGATGACATGCTTAAAGGCGAAATAAACGGCCGCATAGTTGTTACGATTTAATATTAAGGTTTACATGAAAAAAGCACGGTATCTCAATTGAAATACCGTGCTTTTTAAATTATTAAACTATTAAAGTGTGTAACTAAAGCTTAGCTTTGCATTACGTTCTTCACCTGGCATTCCGCCTAAAAACATGGCTTTAGAATAGTATTTTTTATTAAACAGGTTATTAATGTTTAATTGCATCTGCCAGTTGTCTGCTTTATAGCTAACCGCAGCATCATATACGGTATAAGCGGGTACGTAGCCATTATCAATACCAAATGAACTTGAGTTAGTACTACGCTTATCAACAAATGTTAAACCTGCGCTTAAATCAACTGCGTGCGGTAATTCAAACAGCGCTGCTGAGTAAGTAACCCATGAACTTGCTGTTACATAAGGCACCCCTTTTTGACGAGTATTATAGCTGTCACGATTTGGGTTGGTTTTATCGCGGGCGTCTTGATAAACACCGTTGATATTAACTTTCCATTGATCGTTCAAATAGGCATTTAAATCAATCTCTACACCTTTTGTTTGTTCTTCACCATCAAAGAAGCTCTCTACTACATTAGGTGCTGACACGCCGGCTTCATAAAGAGGGTTGGCATATTCTAAATTAGTACGCGCACTTTCAAATACCACAATTGATGCCAGTAATTGGTCATCAAATGCTTTAAAACGAAATCCTAAATCATTACTCACAGATTCGGAATCGTCTCTATCGGCTTCATTACCGGCAACAGAGCCAAGGACACTGTAAGCTGTGCGCCCTTTAGAGTGATTTAAAAACAAAGCCATATCAGCGTTTACTTGATAAGTAGCACCTAGGTTATACGTTAAACCACTGTCTGAGGTATTTGCTTCTGGCGTTGGATTTGCGCGGCTTTGACTATAACGAGGGTCAACACCAAAGTGCTCGTAACTTTGTTTAATACGATTATGAGCAACACCAATACGAGTAGTGATCTTATCGTTAATGTAAGCAACATGTTGAAGGCCTACGCCCCATGCTTGTACTTTTTTATTGTAATCACTGGTTTTAAGCGGATCATAATCAGCAAATTCATCCGCAGGCCAATTTGGCTGGCGTATATCAAAAATATACGGTAGTACACCTTGGTAAATAACTTCTCCGGCTTTGTTTTTAATGACCTTATCGGCATCATAAATGGAGTATTGTTTAAAACGAATATCTCGGTCTTCGTAGTTGGCATTAACCAGTAATTCGTTTTCTATATTACCGAGCATAAAGTCATAACGTAAATCTAAAAAGTATTGCCATGATTTCTCATCTGCTTCTACTTGGCGATATTCTTGGCGTCTAGCTGCGAAAGGGTGTAATACATTATCAACAACTAACGGTGCGCGTGGATCTTGGTTAATTACACCACGTCGGTTCCAATACACATAATTATAAGCACCTGTTTGGCGAGCAAAGCTAGAGGTGTAATTACGGTACTGTAGCTGTTGATTTAAAAATAAATCATCACTAATGTAGTAATTGTGCGCTAATTTAAAACGCAGCTCTTCACCTTCGTTATCCTTTGCCATCGGTGATATTATGCCATTGGTACCAAAGTTAAAGGGTGTTAAACCATCATTGCTTGCCAAAGAGTTAGCGAGTTCATTTCGTTGTGCTTCACTCAATTGTAAGCCACTTGCTGTAGGGTCATTAACTAAATCGGCGCCTGATACTTCTCCTGCAGTTAAACCGTTAACCGATTTACTGTTAAAAATACGAATAGGGTGCCCAATAGAATCCACTGCGATAGCGTCTTTAATATATGCCCCAGACAATACAAAAGATTGCTGGTCATTAAGCACATATTTTAAAGACGAGTAAATTTCATCGCGCTGCTCTTTTAAATCACGAAAGCCATCGCTAGAGGCGGTTTTGGCCATTACCCGATAAGCTAAATCATCAGTTAGTGCATTGGTGCTATCGAGTGAAAGCGAATAACTATCCCACTGACCGATATCCATTTCTAGGGTATGTTGCTCGTTAAACTGTGGTTTTTTTTCAATCAGGTTGATCACACCACCGGCACTACCCATACCATACAGTCCAGTTGCAGGACCCTTTAACACTTCAATCGATTCAACATTGGTTAAAGAACGAGTAGGGTTAAATGTATTGCCTAAGCCTGCGCCGCCATACATGCCATCGTAAGTGTAATTAGCGCCCAAGCCACGAATAACTAAGTTGTCACCAATGCCATAGTTATTACCCGCTTGAGTTAGTCCACTCACATTGCGGATCACATCCTGAAGACTATCAATACCTTGTGATTCAATCAGTGCTTTATCAACAATAACCACGGGTGCAGGGGTTTCCATTAGTGACATGTCTGATTTAGTCGCTAAACCTGAATTCATCACTACTCGGTTTTGTTGCTCGTAAACGCTAATTCGTTCAATATCTGAATTAACTTGTGACTCGTTAGCCATTGCTAAACTTGCGTTTAAGCACGCCAGAGTGAGGAGAGAGTATTGAAACCTTTTCATAAACTGATAACCATTCGCATTTGTTAATTTGCGCGGATGATAATAGTTATCATTTTAAATTTAAATAAAAAGTTCAAACTTTTTTACTTTAATTCGCACGTTTGCTTGATTGTTATTCAATGTGATTTAAAAGTAATCATATTTGAAAATTTCAATGGAGTATTACAGTAGTTAGTTGGTTTAACGGAAAGATTATTTTAAATAAAAAATTGATGGTTAAATGAGCTGCTTTGCTACATTTGCAAAAAAACTGTTAAGGTTGAGCGCAGCCCAACCTTATAGAGACGTTTTGGGTTTACTGTTTGTAAACCACACCCGCTTTCATAACGAATGGGATCTGCTCTAGTGTAGAAATGTTTTTTAATGGGTTAGTGTCTACCGCTATAATATCAGCTGCAAAACCAGTTTTAATTTGCCCTAGTTGTTTATCAGCTTTTAATAATTTAGCACTATTAATGGTTGCGGCTTGGATGGCTTGTAATTCACTCATACCAAATTCAACCATTCGCGAGAACTGCTTAGCGTTATCGCCATGCGGGTAAATAGCTGCGTCGGTTCCAAACACCATGTTTACACCCGCTTCAACCGCGCGTTTAAAACTATCGCGTTGTTTTTTTGATACCAGACGTTCCTTATTTAGATTTTCTTCATCCACGCCATTTTGTTCACCAAAGCTTAGCGTATATTCGGTATTATAAATATCCATAGACAGCCAAGTTCCATGCTCTTTTGCAAGCGCGATTGCTTCATCGTCTAAAAAGCTAGCGTGCTCAACACTATCTACACCGGCTTTAATTGCCGTTTTAATACCGTTAGTTCCATGTGCGTGAGCGGCAACAGGTAATTCACGCATGTGCGCTTCATCAACAATGGCTTTCATTTCTTCAAAGACGTATTGCTGTATGCCGACTTTTGTTCCTTTAGAGAATACACCGCCTGTGGCGCATAGTTTGATTGCATTAGCGCCATATTTTATATTTTCACGCACTTTAATACGCACAGCCCACGGGCCATCAGCAACGCCGGTGGCAGTATATTTCATCTCTGGAGGTAAGCGATTATTATCGCAGTGCCCACCAGTAATGCTCAAAGAAGGCCCTGCAGCCCAAATGCGTGGGCCGATAATATCACCTGCATTCACACCGTCTCGCACCGCAATAACACTGTAGCCCTCAGCACCTAAGTTCCTTACTGTAGTAAATCCAGCTTCTAAGGTTTGCTTAGCAAAATAGCTGGCTTTAATGGCCATTCGCGGAACAGATTGCCCTAAACGTTCACTTCGAGACACGGTTGGATCGCTGGTTAAATGTACGTGCATGTCCATTAACCCAGGTAACAGGGTAAGCGTTGGTAGGTTTATCAGTTCATCATTACTGCTAAGCTTGGGCTTTTTATTAAATTGGATTTGGCTAATAACACCGTTATCTATGGCAATCAACGGATTAGACTTAAGTTCGCCTGTTTCAACATCTAGTAAAGCTTTTGCCGATATATAGGTTGTGGCTAGTGTACTTGCACTGGTTAAGCTCATTAATGCGATTGATAGAGTCAATAAATGTTTTTTCATGTTTAAGTCATTATAATTATTTTCATTCACTTGAATGTAGCAACCATGCGCTATTGAGTAAATAATATAGCGACGAATAGCATTGACCATAATTGCTTTATTTAAGCTATTTAAAACCGCATAATTGGCGGGTAAAAACTAACAAGGGAATTTATGAAAGTTATTAAAATAGCACTGGTTGCCAGTAGCGTTATGTTTGCCTTAAGTGGTTGTATGAGCACCAGCTCACAATTAAACACAAATCAGTCAGTCGCACCTGTAATAAGCGAATTATCAGCTGAGCAGCAATTAGATGTGATCGTTGCTCAGTACTACGATGAATCATTAGCTTTTAATCCATTAAGCGCTACTTACAATGGCCGCCATGAATTTGATGATCAATTTTTGCCTGAAATATCGCAGCTTAATCGCGATAAAAAAGCCGCATTTTACAAAAAATATCAACAACGCTTAACGCTGATTGATGAATCACAACTGACCGGTCAAGCGCTACTGAATTTTGAAGTATTATCCCGAGATTTAGCCCTCAAGCTTGAGGGGATGCAATATAAAAATTATTTGTTACCGATAAATCAAATGTCGGGTGCGCATAATACCTTCGCTGGATTTGGTTCAGGGCAAAGTGCTCAGCCTTTTAATACCGTTGCCGATTACCAAAAATTTATCAAGCGTGCAGATGGTTTCGTTAAATGGCTTGCAAGTGTTGAACAATCAATGGCGCAAGGCGTTAAAACCGATGTGGTACTGCCTATGCCATTAGCAAAAAAATTACTCACGCAATTTAAAGCGCATGTTGTTACAAGCGCAAAAGATTCTCTCTTTTATTCGCCCATTAAAGCCATGCCCGACTCTTTTTCAGCTGATGAAAAGCAACAGTTAAGATCGCAGTATACAACATTGATTTTAGATAAGTTAGTGCCTGCATATCAGCGAATGAGCGATTTCTTACTTAACGATTATATTCCTTATGCCCGCGATTCTGTTGGTTATGCTGATTTACCCAACGGTAAAGCGTGGTACGACTACCAAATAAAGAAAAACACCACGTTAAGTTTATCAGCGGATGAAATTCATGAGATTGGTTTAAGTGAAGTGGCAAGAATCTTAAGTGAGATGAAAACGGTTAAAGACACCGTAGGATTTAAAGGAGAATTATCAGCCTTTTTTAACCACTTACGTGACTCAGATGAGTTTTATTATAAAACAGCCGATGAGTTAATTGCCGCCTATGAACAAATTAAAGTAAAAATAGACGCTCGCTTACCAAAGTTATTTAATGTTGAGCCTAAGGCTCCTTATATTGTTAAAGCGGTTGAAGCCTATCGTGCCCAATCGGCTGCGGGAGCGTCGTATGCAGGACCAGCTCCTGATGGTTCGCGCCCAGGTATATTTTATATCAATACATACAACTTAAAAGCACAGCCTAAGTTCTTGCTCGAAACGCTGTCTATTCATGAAGCCGCTCCGGGGCATCACTTTCAAATAGCGCTGCAACAAGAGGTGCAAAGCTTACCTGATTTTCGTAAATTCGGCGGCTACACGGTGTTTGCTGAGGGTTGGGCATTATACGCAGAAAGCTTAGGCAAAGAACTGGGTTTATTTACCGATCCGTATATGTGGTATGGGCGTCTTAACGATGAGCAGTTAAGAGCGATGCGATTAGTGCTTGATACAGGTTTTCATGCCAAAGGTTGGACACGTCAACAAGGCATTGATTACATGCTAGCAAATTCTTCAATGGCAAAAAGTGATGTTATCGCTGAAGTTGAGCGCTATATCGCATGGCCTGGGCAAGCATTATCGTACAAATTGGGTGAGTTTAAAATTAAAGAGCTCAGAGATTACGCCCTCCAGCAATTAGGTGAGCAATTTGATATTAAAGCGTTTCATACGCAAATATTGATTGATGGTGCATTACCTATGCCTATTCTGGAGAAAAAAATTAAACGTTGGGTTAAATCTCAGCAGTAATAAAATCGCGCGAAGCCATGCAGATATTAGGGATTGGCTTTGCGCGCTTTGCTGCAATACGTTAGAATGCGCGCTCTTAAAAGGGGCGAGAACACCATGTTTGATCAACAATTAGCAAATACCCAATTTTGGCTTAGCAAAAGCCTGAATGAAATGAACCAACAAGAATGGGAAGCCATTTGTGATGGATGTGGAAAGTGTTGTTTAAACACCTTTATTGACAGTGAAGACGAAGATGACTTTACTGCTACCGATCAGCTAAGAGAAGGCGAGCAACTTATATTCACTAATATTGTTTGCCAATACCTTGATAACAATACCTGTGGCTGTAGTGAATACGAAAACCGCCAAACCTTAGTCCCTTCGTGCGTTAAGCTCACTAAAGAAAACCTAAAAGACATCTTTTTCATGCCCCAAAGCTGTAGCTACCGCCGACTTCATGAAGGGCGCGGTTTAGCAACGTGGCATCCGTTACTTAATAACGGCGATAAAACTAAAATGCATGAGCTAAATATTTCAGTCAAAGATAAAACAGTAAAAGATTGTGATGTAAAACTGGAAGATTTTGACTTGTATATTGCCGAGTGGCCAACCAAGGATTGCAACTAGTGAGTAAGTTACAAGCAAGTATTGGTTTAATAAACCCTAAAAGCCCAACCAATGTGGGTGGTGTATTACGCGCAGCAGGTTGTTATGACGCCAAGCAGGTGTTTTTTACCGGCAACCGTTATTTAAATGCACAAAAATTTCATACTGATACTAAAAATGTGGTGCAACGTATTCCATTAACCGCCACCGACAATTTAGCATCAGTTAAGCCACAAGACGCAAAAGTAGTGGTAATAGAGCTAATTGAAGGTGCCACTCCTTTACCCGAGTTTACTCATCCTGAGAACGCATTTTATGTGTTTGGTCCAGAAGACGGCTCTGTGCCTAAAGACGTTTTAAAATGGTGCGACGAAGTTGTGTATATCCCAACTATAGGTTGTATGAATCTAGCGGCAACTTGTAATGTTGTTCTTTATGACCGACTCGCGAAATTGGGCGGAATTCAAAGCAGCGATGAAACCATTATTTCCTCACGCGATACTAATAATAAAATGAAATGGAAAAAACAACCTTAATATACACATTATAAGCGTGAACAGGACGTGGTAGCTTTGCTCGGTTTTACTTATTCTTAAATGGATGTAAGCTAATGGAATAGCGCAGGAGCAGTTATCGAGCCCACCACTAATTTACCAACCTCGCACCACGATTAAATCGCCCCCAGTTTAAAAAAATATTAATCCGCAAAGCATCAACAGATCCTAGTTAAATGTAAATAAAAGTAACTAATCAACTTAAAAAATAAGCAGTTCGTCTTTTTTTAACTCTATAAGTGTAAAAATATGTAATTATAATGAAAAAATAATAACTACAAGGTTTTACATTTTATGCATAGGGTACGTTACTTGTTTTGCTGTTGTTGGCTAATGTTACTAAGCATTCCGCTAACAGGCTGTTATTCAAAGCCTGCAGCTTTAGATCCTCAAGTAGCAAGTACTGGTGAGTCGTTATCCACGATAGCCCAAACCACTGATGTCATTTTTTACGATTTGCAGCTAGTTGTCCTGCCCAGTAAGAAAAAAATTTCTGGCATAGGTAAAACCATGTTTCGCGTGCTGAAAAAAACGCAGCAAGTCGAACTCAAGCTCGATAATCGTTTCTCTATTGAAAATGTCACTGTTGCAAAGCAACCAGTCAATTTTAGTCACCAGCAGGGCATTATCATTATTGATCTGTATGAAACTAAATACCCAGGTGAAGTTGTCGAGGTTGCCATTAGCTATTCAGGACACCCTCATGAAGCTACTAATCCTCCGTGGAGTGGTGGCTTTGTATTTAGCCATACGGCACAAGGTCAGCCTTGGATAGCAACGGCAGTACAAGGCGAGGGCTGTGATTTATTTTGGCCTTGTAAAGATCACTTCAGTGATAAAGCCGACAGTATGCGTATTCGTGTGACAGTACCTACGGGGTTAAGTGTTGCTAGTAATGGTGTACTTAAAAAAATTATGCCATTAAAAAATAATACAACTGAATTTGATTGGTTTTTATCTGAGCCTGCCAGTGATTACAATATTGCGCTAAATATTGGTCCCTTCGAACGTATTCAACAGCAATATAAAAGTATTAACGGCACGCAGGTACCTGTTGAATTCTGGGCATTACCTGAAAACAGCCACAAAGCCACTATGCTACTCAATGATGATGTATATCAACAGCTCGCATTTTTTGAATCTGTATTAGGGCCTTACCCTTGGGGAATGCAAAAATTAGGCTTTGTAGAAACACCGCATCTGGGTATGGAACATCAAACCATTAACGCTTATGGTAAAGGGTATACCCGCGATCCAAGTGGCTATGACTGGCTTATTCAGCACGAGTTGGCTCATGAATGGTTTGGCAATTTAATGACCCATGAAAAACTCAACGATGCGTGGTTACACGAAGGCTTTGGTTTCTATATGCAACCCGCTTACAGCTTATTTAAATTTGGTGAAGCTGCTTATAACCATGCTATGTACACCGCGTATTTAGGATTAAAAAATTGCCATCCTATTGTTAAACAAGGGAAAGTTACTTCTAAAGAAGCGTTTAATGCAGATATTTATGGTAAAGGTGGTTGGACGCTTCACACTCTGCGATGGCTAATTGGAGACGAGTTATTTTGGCAAGCTGCCCGAGAGTTAGTATATGGTCAAACGCAAACAGCTAATTTGAGTTACCCAATCGAGTCGCGTTATCGCAGTAGCCAAGAGTTTATTAATATTGTTAACCGGATCACGGGCGATGATTATACGTGGTTATTTGATGTGTATTTAAAGCAAGCCGCGTTACCAACCTTAACAATGGAGCGAACCAACACAGTCATTTATTTAAGCTGGAGTAACAGCGAAAAAGATGGCACAGCGTTTAAAATGCCTGTTCCTATTTCTATAAACGGGAAGTTGACAACTCACACTCCAGTGGATGGACTGATCACTATCAATGCCAAAAAAAGCGACATTATCGTTATCGATCCACAGATGAAGGTTCTGCGACAGTTACCCATAATTAGTCAATGCCAGCAACAAAGCTAAGCTTATATAGCTTAAATTACAACTTGTCATAAGTTTAAGATTTAACCAAATACCGTTCTTTTTGGTTTTTAAATCTCATTATTTATTATTATTTTTAATTATTAACCTCGCCTGAACAATATTTGCTAAGACTTTCAGTTAAAAATTTGTTAAAAAGGCAGTGGTAATAATGATTAATTCTTAAGGTACTTATGTTTAGCTCGCTAAAATTCACCTCCAAAATCACCATCGCTGCGTCATTAGTGTTAGTTTTAGTGTTAGGTGTTTTCACTATAAATAACTATTTTTCAATGCGTCATCAAACTCAAGAGCAGTTGTCGCTGGTGCTAGAGCAAAACTCAGAATCGGTTTCTAAAAACATTGCAAGTTGGCTCAATAATAAATTGGCGATTGTGATCTCTATCGCAAAAACATATCAAGATAACGATACGAAGTCTTTAACGCTTTCGCAATTAAATACCGCTGAGCTTGCCGGGGATTTTAAAAATACCTACATAGGTAAATCATCGGGGACATTTATTTTAAATGATCAAAGTGTTGTGCTCCCCAGCGATTTTGATGCTACAAGTCGCCCTTGGTATAAATTAGTAGAAAATAAAACAACAACGGCTTTTACAACCCCTTATATTGATGTGACCACCAACGAACTGACAATTTCAGCCGTTGCGCCTATTAATAGTAATGGTCAATTTAAAGGGGTAGCGGGAGCAGATATTGATATGCAAACCATCGCTGAAATTATTGGCGATATTGATTTCTTGGGACTCGGTTATGGCTTCTTACTTGATAATAAAGGGCAAATATTAAGTCACCCTGATAGTAAATTAAATTCAAAAAAAGTCGCAGATTTGATTGGTAAAAATGCACCGTTAGCAAGAGAATTTACAGAGTATCAAGTAGCGGGTGAAACCTCGCTGGTATCCTTTACTAAGATTCGTGGTATTGAAAATGTTGATTGGTATCTGGGTGTAGTAGTCAATAAAGATAAAGCGTATTCAAGTGTCTCTTCGTTTGGTCAAAAGGCAATTGTCTTTTTAATTATTGGTATTTTAGTGATTGTTGCATCACTGGAGTTTTTACTGCGTTATTTAATGCGACCTATGTATCGTCTTAATGATGCTATTAGAGATATAGCACAAGGTGAAGGCGATTTAACTTGTCGACTCAGTGTTGAGAACGATGACGAGTTTGGTCAGTTAAGTAATTCATTTAATATTTTTATAGAAAAAATTCAAAATTCAATTGTTCAAGTTAAGTCTTCAACACAGTTGCTAGAAACCGCGGTTGCTAAACTGGTTACCCAAACAGATTCAACATTAACTATGTATGACGACCAAAGTGAACGTACCAACAGTGTGGCATCTGCAATTAACCAGTTTTCAGCCACTGCAACAGAAATTTCAACTAGTGCAAGTAATGCCTCAACACTTGCTAAAGATGCTGATCAATATTGCGCTAAAAATCAGCAAACACTAACGAATAACGTTTCGAGCATTCATCAACTTTCGCAAAATATAGAGCAAGCACAAGAAACAATTAATAGTTTAGATTCACATACTGCTAATATCGGTAATGTACTTGCGGTAATCAAAGGCGTGAGTGAACAAACTAACTTGCTTGCTTTAAATGCGGCAATAGAAGCGGCACGTGCAGGTGAAGCGGGAAGAGGGTTTGCCGTTGTTGCTGATGAAGTCAGGCAATTAGCACAACGTACTCAGCAATCAACGCAAGAAATTGAAAATACGGTAATTGAACTACAAAAAGGCTCAAGCTCTGCCGTTGAGCTGATGAAAACCAGTTTAGAAGAAAGTGAAAAAAGTGTTCAGCAAGCTGATGCAGTTGGCGATGTAATGAAACAAATAATTAGTGCGATAAAGCAAATAACCGACGCTAATCATAGTGTGGCTAATGCTACTGATGAGCAAAATCAAGTTGTTAAATCATTACATTCAGATATCCATGTTATTAGCGACCTATCGATTCAAGGTCAATCTAACCTTAACCTCACTTTAGAAGAGTGCACTAAGCTCAAACATCAATTCAGTGACTTAGAGCGCATGGTTAAAAAATTCAAAGTATGAGCAGTAAAACAAAAATAAATAAACCAAACTGGCTCAGTTTAATCAATATTGACAGTGTTTATAGCTTTGATAGACAACGCCAAGCGTTTTCGTTATTTACCATGATAACGATTGCCTTGGTGTTAATTACCTATTTAGTGATTACAAACCATCGCATTTATGAGCCCATATTAACTGCCGCTTTAGTGTCAGTTAATTTAACTATTGTAGGATGCATTGTTTATTTTATAAAAACTAAACAGCTTAATGCTATCGCATTAATTACCTTGATGATTGTATTTGTGATGTGCTTAGCTTTAGTATCCACCGGCGGTAAAGAAAACACCGCGTTATATTGGCTAATGTTTTATCCTGTAGCTGTATTTGCCATACTGGGTGTTAAACTTGGCGCATGGTTAAGTAGTGCCATGTTATTGAGCTGTATTGTTATGTTATATGGCCCCGATATGGGGCAGGTTATGTATGGTGAGGTAGAAAAGACCCGTTTTGTTGCTGCATTTTCATTAGTGCTGGTGTTTTCTTTTATCGGTGAGTATTTTCGTCATAGAAGCCACCTTGCCATTGCAGATATCACCTTAGAACAAAAACAACACGCCTATACAGATCAGCTTACAGGCGCACCCAACCGTCGTTTTATTACTTCACATTTTTTAAAGCTTGCTGCTTCACGGCCAGCGCATTATTTGCCGCTGTCTATTTTGCTCATTGATTTAGATAACTTTAAACAATTAAATGATACCTACGGCCATGATTTTGGCGATACCGTATTAATAGAGTTTACTAAATTATTAGAGTCGCAATTTTCTGCAACCGCCCTTAAAGCCCGTTATGGTGGCGAAGAGTTTGTGGTTATTTTACCGCAGATGACCACCATAGAAGCCAGTATTTTGGCTAATCGTTTTAGAGAATGCGTGCAACATCATGTAATATTAACTGATAAACAACAACGAGTATCGTTAACTTGTAGCATTGGCATTGCACAAGCTAATCATATTGATGACTACGACAGTGCATTAAAACAAGCCGATGAGTATTTATATCAGGCAAAATCACAAGGGCGCAATAAAGTCATATTTGCGCATGGCGAGTATGTCAGTCAATAAGCTTATTTATGTGCATGATCCTATGTGTAGCTGGTGCTGGGGATATAAGCCTACGTGGCAAAAACTTGAATCGGCTCTAGAAAATATTCTGTCTATAGAATATAGAATCGGAGGTTTAGCTGCTGATAGCGACCAGCCAATGAGTGCCGATATGCAGTTGCAACTACAAGGCATATGGCAAAACATTAGCAACCAATTAGGCACTGAGTTTAATTTTAATTTTTGGCGAGAATGCCAACCGCGCCGTTCTACTTATCCCTCCTGCAGAGCGGCTTTAATTGCTCGTAGCTTTAACAAAGAGCCACAGATGATTGACGCCATTCAACAAGCGTATTATTTACAGGCGCAAAATCCATCGGATGAGGCGGTTTTAATTAAACTAAGCGAACAAATTGGTTTAGATGCTAGTTTATTTTCTCAATACTTACATTCTAATGAACTTAAGCGTCGCTTTGATGATGAGCTCAATTATGTTCGCAGTTTACCTATTCAAGGTTTTCCGTCGTTAGTATTAATAAAAAACAATAGCGCATACCCCATTGCTATTAACTACACAGATTGGCGGCAAACGCTAAGTGAAATACAATCTTACTTATAAAGTTTACACTTCAAACATTACCCCTGCACTTTAAATTCGGTCAATAAGGCTAATTTATTACCGCTGTCATAAAAGCGACTTTTTTACGCAACACGCTTGTCATTTTTAATCTATACAATTTCGCTCATTGAAACTATCTCGCTTTAAATTGTTTTTATAAACAGGCTAAAGCGATTAGTAAATCCGATAATTAACGAGCAAAGGTGTATACGATGAAAGGCGTTAAACCATTATTTTTAGCTGGTATTGTAGCCGCAAGTGCAGCAGTCCACGCCAATGATTTAAACACGGTAATTGATAAAAGCAGCGAAATTAATAATTTAGCTGCGCAATCACAAACAAAAATAGACAAGATTGCAGATTCAATGCAAGGGCGTTTGCAGCAATTCAAAACTCTAAATAAAGAAATAGATGGTTTAGCCGTTTATAACGCACAGCTTACAAAACAGTTAAATAATCAAATAGAAGAGATGGAATCGCTTAATTTATCGATGGATCAAGTATCGATTATTGAGCGCCAAATAACCCCTTTAATGCTTCGTATGATCACTGGGCTTGAACAGTTTGTTGCCTTAGACGTGCCGTTTTTAAAGCAAGAGCGAAAGCAGCGTCTTGAATCATTAAATGCAATGATGGAACGCGCTGATATTACATCAAGTGAAAAATTCCGTCGTGTCTTAGAAGCTTATCAAGTTGAAGTTGATTACGGACGCACTATTGAAGCGTATACCGCATTGCTTGATGTGGACAATAAAGAACGTGAAGTCGACTTTCTGCGCATTGGCCGTTTAGAACTCATTTACCTTACCCGCGATGGCAAACAAGCAGGTAGTTGGGATCAAAAAACACAGTCGTTTGTTGCACTGCCTGATTCAACCATTAGCCAAATTAATAAAGGGCTTCGCATTGCTCGCAAACAACTAGCCCCCGATATGTTAACACTGCCAATTCATGCTGCAGAATAAGAGGTTTACCATGAAATTATTAACAAAAATGACAAAAATGGCCGTGTTTGCAGCCAGCTTAGGTTTTTCAGGTGCGATGTGTGCCGCTGAACCAATGAACTTAGATGCCTTATTAAAAACGTTAGAGCAGGGTAAATCAGCGCAATCAGAACAAAATAAACAACGCGAACAAGAATTTGCAGCACGTCAAAATGAACAAGTGCAAATGCTTAAAAACACCCAAGCAAAACGAAACCAAATGCTTAGCGAGTCAGAGCGTTTAGAAACGCAGTTTGAAGAAAACGAAATTAAATTGGCTAACCTGACCGATACTTTATCAAAGCGTATGGGTTCATTAAAAGAGCTATTTGGTGTGCTACAACAAGTTGCTGGAGATTCTAGTAATAAGTTTGCAACCTCGGTGGTATCGGCTCAGTTACCTGGGCGTAGTACTTTTATGGACGAATTGGCGCAAAAAATGGGTTCTACCTCAAAGCTTGCGTCTATTGAAGATATCGAAAAGGTTTGGTTTGAGCTACAACGCGAAATGACCGAACAAGGAAAAGTAAGCCGCTTCAATACTGATGTAATTGTTGACGGTGGCAATAAAGTACAAAAAGAAGTGGTACGTGTGGGTGCATTTAACCTTATTAGTGACGGTCAGTACCTAGAGTATACGCCTTCTACCAATACTATTAGCCAGCTTACTCGCCAACCAAGTAGCCGCTTTACTGCGACTGCGGCTGATTTGCAGCAAGCAAACACCGGTGTGGTGCCGTTTGCGCTTGACCCAACGGGTGGTTCAATTTTAGGTTTGTTAGTACAAGCCCCTGATACCAGCGAGCAAGTTCATCAAGGTGGTGCAGTTGGTTACGTTATTTTAGGCGTTGGCTTATTAGCGTTATTAATTGCGTTAGAGCGTTTTGTATCGCTCCTGCTGATGGGTGGAAAAATCCGTCGTCAATTAAAAGACGATACAGCCCGTGATGATAACCCGCTAGGGCGCGTCATGAAAGTGAAAGACCAATATCCTAATGTGGCGTACGACACGCTTGAACTTAAGTTAAGCGAAGCCATTTTACGCGAAATGCCAAAAATCACCCGTAATTTAACGCTTATTAAAATTATCTCTGTGGTAGCGCCATTGCTGGGCTTACTCGGTACGGTAACTGGGATGATCAATACCTTCCAAGCAATTACTTTATTCGGCACTGGCGACCCTAAACTAATGGCAGGCGGTATTTCGCAAGCCCTGGTTACTACGGTATTAGGCCTTGTTGTTGCCATTCCAACGGTGTTTTTATACACCTTATTGAATACTCGCTCAAAAGGCTTACTGCTTATTTTACAAGAACAAAGTGCAGGTATTATTGCCGAGCGAAGCGAGAAAGGAGCTTAAACCATGGTGCTATTGATTGATTCAATCAATGCTATCCGTGATTTTCTCGACACGGGTGGCCAAGTTCTCTTGGTCATTGCCGTGTTAATTTTCGCGATGTGGTTATTGATACTCGAGCGATTTATGTACTTTTTTAATGGCTATCGACACTACAAAAAAGACGTTAAAAATACGTGGAAAACTCGTAGTGAACGCAACAGCTGGAATGCAGAGCAAATACGCCAGGCCATGGTGTCACGCGCCAGTATGCGATTAAACGCAAACTTACCACTGATTAATGTGATGGTGGCGCTGTGTCCACTATTAGGTTTACTCGGCACAGTTACAGGGATGATAGAAGTCTTCGATGTAATGGCTATTACAGGTACAGGCAGCGCACGCTCTATGGCGTCGGGTGTGTCAAAAGCAACCATACCCACTATGGCAGGTATGGTCGGTGCGTTATCTGGGGTGTTTGCCTCAACCTATTTACAGCGTAAAGCAAAGCGTGAAGTTGAATTGTTGCAAGACACTATGGTGTTGGACCACTAAATAATTATTGAAAAGCGGTGAACATAATCACCGCTTATTCTAGGAGAAGTAAAATGAGAGCCCCATTAGGTAATTTATTCCAAGAAGATGAAGCAGAAGAAATAAACATGACTCCTATGCTGGATGTTGTATTTATTATGCTTATTTTCTTTATTGTTACAGCCTCGTTTGTAAAAGAAGCCGGTATTGATGTAAACCGCCCTGAAGCGGCAACGGCTGTAAAAAAAGAACGCGCTAACATATTAGTGGCTATTTCAGATCAAGGCGAAATTTGGATCAATAAACGTCAAATTGATGTACGTGCTGTACAAGCCAACATTGAACGCTTAAAAGCTGAAAATCCACAAGGCAGTGTGGTTATTCAGGCCGATAAAAAAGCCACTACAGAAACCTTGATAAAAGTGATGGATGCCTCGCGTGCAGCGGGTGTATTTGATGTTTCAATAGCGGCTCAAGAAGGGTAACGAGTGATGCGTTATGTACTTGCGTTAATTATAGCGGGTGTGGTGACCTTTATGCTGTTTTTAGGTATGCAGGCATTGATCACCGGCGGAGAAGGCGCCATGACGGAGCCTGCAAAAGGGAATGTATTAGATTTTGTCCGTTTGAAAAAAGAAGAAGCGGTACAAAAAAAGGAGCGTAAACCACAAAAGCCACCAACACCTAAAGAGCCACCACCGCCAATGGAATCGCCACAAATGCAAAGTAGCGATAACAACGCTGCTAGCAACAACTTTGATTTTGCTGCAAATGTCGATGCTGATGTAAATCTAGCGGGTGGATTAGCATTAGAAACCAGTGATGGTGAGTATTTACCGATAGTAAAAGTGGCACCGGTATACCCAAGGCGTGCTTTGTCGCGTGGTATTGAAGGGTATGTCATTGTTGAGTTTACAGTGACCAAGCAAGGCACAGTGAAAGAGCCACAAGTTATTAAAGCCGAGCCAGAGTCATTGTTTGACAGAGCAGCGATGGATGCGGCCCTTAAGTTTAAATATAAACCGCGCGTTGTTAATGGCGAAGCTGTTGAAGTAGCCGGTGTGCAAAATAAAATTTCTTTCCAAATTAATGGTTAATTCTATTAAGTAAGTAAAGAGTGAACGTGAGGCAATTATGAAATTAAAACTAACAACCAAGCTATTAAAGCTTAGCATGTTGTGCACTGTTGCAATCAGTGCCAGCGTTGTTACACCAAGTGCATTGAGTGTACTTCCGGGTGTAAATTTGGCGACAGTACAGGCTGTTGAAAAGCAGAAAACAACACGAGTTCCCGCACTGCGTGAAAAGGTATACAGCCAATTAGCTCGCGCCCAAAAACTTGCGGATGATGGCGACAGTAAAGCAGGTTTAGACGCGCTTGACAGCATACAAGCGCGCTCATCAAGTATGAACTCTTATGAAATTGCGATGATGCATAACTTTTATGGGTTTATTTATTACAATGAAAACGACCTTGTAAAAGCGATTGCCTCATTTGAAAAAGTGATTGCAGAAGATGGCATTCCAGAAACATTGCGTTTGAGCACGACATTCAGTTTAGCGCAGCTTGCAATGGCTAACAGCGACTATGAAAAGGTTATCGCATTTTTAGATAAATGGGATGCCATTAATACAAAGCCAAAAACTGATGCATATTATTTATTAAGAGCGCAAACCTACTATCAATTAAAAGACTATGAGCAAGGCCTGAGTTACATTACCCAAGCCATTAACTTAAGTGATAGCGAAGGCAAAGTACCAAAAGAAAACTGGCTGGTACTGCAACGTGCTATGTATTACTCACTTAACCAAACGGATAAAGTAGTCAGCGTACTTGAGCGTATGGTAAAGCTATACAACAAACCTGAGTATTGGGTGCAATTAGCCGGTATGTACGGTGAAACTGGGCAAGAAAAACAGCAGCTTAGTGTTTTAGAAGCGGCTTACCAGCAAGGATTTTTAACCTCTAAATCTGACCTAAGACAGCTTGCACAGGTATATTTATATAATCAGCTTGCTTACAAAGCCGCCAGTGTAATGAGTAAGGCAATAGAGCAGGGCATTGCTGAACCAACAGCTAAAAATTATGCCTTTGTAGCCGAGGCCATGGTACAAGCTAAAGAAGATGCTAAGTCGATTAGTTACTTTACCAAAGCTGCAGAGCGTTCAGAGCATGGTAAATACGACCAGCGCTTGGCTGAAGTGTATGTAAACACAGAGCAGTATGACGAAGCAGCTGATGCAGCACGAATGGCACTGGATAAAGGCGGCCTTGATTTTGAATCAAATGCGTTTGTTGCTTTAGGAATGGCACAATACAATTTACAAAATTTTGATGCATCTATCCTTGCGTTTGAACAAGCCGAAAAGCACAAAAAATCGCAACGTTTAGCCCAGCAATGGATCAAATATGTAAAACGCGAAAAAGTGCATGCGCAAACATTAAAAACAGCACTGCTTTAATTTTTATAGTGCGATTATTAGTTCTTAATTGACGCACTAAAAACCATTTCATAATTGCACTACTCAAACCACACTAACATTTAGTTTGTGTGGTTTTTTTGCGCGCGCTTTTAAAGCAACCAATTGATTTTTAATTAATTAACATTGTCATTTTATGTTTATTAAAGTGTAACTTCATTGTCATATCACTCCCGTATTGTACTTCGTATTCGATAACTCAAGTGACCTTAATGCATGAGTATCGTGCCTTAAAGTGACTTAAGTTATTACTTAATGCGCTAACACAATAATTAAATACTTTTACGGAGTGAACAATGAAATTATCTGGCTTATTCAAAATCAGCTTAGTGGCTACAGCAATAACACTGGCTGGTTGTGGTGGTGGAGATATTAACGTTACACCTACGACAGTTGATAACAGTGTAGACAATTCAGTGACTAACCCAGGTGGTGATAATGGTGGCGATACATTAAGTTGCGCCACATACACATTAGATGGAGCTACATTTACAGGTGAAGCAGAAGGCGTAAACTGTTTATACAGCCAAGCATTTGCAAGTAATGCAAAAGAAATTACTAGCTCTTTTGTTATCCCTGCGCTAGACGATGGCGGTGCCCATGTATTTGAAGGTGCTTTATTTATAGGTGACGATGTAGACACATCTACAGGCGCTACTATTGATGTTAATGGCCCAACATTGTCTATTGAAGCAGGCGCTACCATTGCGTTTACCAAGCCAGAGAGTTTTATTCGTATTGCTCGCGGTGCAAATATTGAAGCAATTGGTGAAGTAGATAAGCCAATTATTTTCACAAGTATTAAAGAAGTTGATGGTGATGATTCAACAACCGCTCAAATTGGTGATTGGGGTGGTGTTCAGGTAAATGGACGTGGCCATTCTATTCGTTGTACAGCGACTGCTGCGGCACAAGACATGTGTAATCACTCAGCTGAAGGTATTGTATCTTATTACGGTGGTAATGACCCGCAAGATAGTAGCGGTATATTAAAGCATATTGTTATTAAGTATGCAGGATTTGGCGTTGAAGGTGATGAGCTAAATGGTTTAACACTAAATGCTGTTGGCTCAGGCACAACCATTGATTATGTTCATGTACATAATGGTTTTGATGATGGTATAGAACTCTTTGGTGGTAGCGTTAATCTTAAACATATTGTTGTTACTGATACTGGTGATGACGGTATTGACTGGGATGAGGGTTGGAAAGGTTACGGACAGTACATTCTTGTACGTTCAAATGAATATGGAAATCATGGATTTGAAACAGATGGCGCAAAAGTAGATCCATTATCTGCAGACGCACAAGATTTAGTAACGACTGTTTCTAACCCAACTATTGCTAATGCAACCGTTGTTACTACTGGTGATCAAGGTGCTGAAGGGCGTCGTACTGGTGCCGGTATGGAAATGAAAGAATGGGGTAAAGCGCAATTAGCTAATATGTTGTTTGTAAACTCATCATCTGTAGATGGTGCTGGCTGTTTTGATTTATATAATGAAAAAGATAAATCAGGGGATGCCGGTGTGCATGCCAATGCAAACAACGGTGATATCGCATTTGTGAGTTCAATATTTGCGTGTGGTAAGAATTTTGAAGACGTAAACACTCCTTTAACAGGTGCGTTAGCAAGCTTTGATATCAATACCTGGTTTACTGGTGGCGAAAATAATCAGCTGATTGGTTTTGCTGATTTTGCAAATGTGCTTGGTGCTGATGGTGTTTCAACTGCAGCAACTATTACAGATTCACAAGGTACTGCGGTAGCTACAACGGCGAAAGACATGAGTGAAGTTGACTCTTTCTTTACTAACGCAGGTTATATTGGTGCACTTAAAGAAGGTGAATCAAGTGAATGGGCTGATTTTGTAGCCGCATCTTTACAACGCGCTAGTAATTAATCTAGACCGGCTCTAATTATAAGGCGCTATGGCGCCTTTTTTAAGGGAATTTTAGGTTTAGAGGATATAAATATGAAACATCAAAAGCAGTTTAAAACTAATCTAATAACGTTATCTCTGCTCTCCCTTTTTTCTTCATTTAATTCTTTCGCTGAACAGGCACAAGAAATAATCAATGAAGAAGCGATAGAAGAAGTTGTTGCAACAGGTACACGCCTTAAAGGCAGTGCTAGTGCCGTAATTGATGAACGTAAAAATCAGGCATTTGTTGCTGATATAATGGGTTCAGAGCAAATATCTAGAACGGGTGATAGCGATGCCGCTTCAGCACTTCGCCGTGTTACAGGCTTATCTTTAGTTAACGATAAGTTTATTTATGTACGCGGTTTAGGTGAGCGTTACTCAAGCGTGCGTTTAAATGGTGCAGTTGTTCCAAGCCCAGATCTGACCAGAAATGTAATACCACTTGATATTTTCCCATCAAGTATTATTGAGTCTTTAGCTGTTCAAAAAGCCTATTCACCTAATATGCCTGCGGCTTTTGGTGGTGGTGACGTTAATATCAGGACGAAAAGCATTCCAAGTGATACTTTATTTAAAGTTGAGATTGGTGCTAGCTATAAAGATACAAACGATGAAGGCTATACATACAATGGCGGCAGTGATGATTGGTTAGGTAAAGACGATGGTACACGCGCCTTACCAGGAGCCGTTAAAACGGCGCTAAATACCTATATCAATGGCTTGTCTGATATCTCATACAGAAATATAAGAGATGTGGAGTCAAGACGTCAGGGGGCTGATATTGGTCAAGCAGCTGCAATAGACTTAAATAAAAGTTTATCAAAAGCACTACCAAGAGATTTTGGCTTAGAAAAAGAAAGCTTAAACCCTGATGCAGGCATTAAGGCTGTTTATGGCGACCGATTTGATAACTTATTTGGCCTAGACGGATCTTTTGGTTTCTTAGCATCAGTTGCTTATGAAAATGAATGGTCTAATGCAGAGAAGTTTAGCGCAGTACTTTCTTCTGTTGACGCATCTGAATCTGAATGTTCAAAAGATGACTTTACTTGTTACTCTGCCACAGAGAAAGAAGTATCAACAAAGCATAATATAAAATTAAATAGCTCTCTAAATTTAGGTTATAAAATTGGCGGCCATGATTTAACAGCCACCTATATGATGCTACGAGATACTGAAGATGAAGCTTCTGTTGCGCTTTATCAAGAGCCTTCAAAGTCATTAAGCATTGATGCTGGGCAATTACAGCGAAGCCACCTAACCTCTTTTGAGGAACGTGAACTTGAAATACTTCAACTTCGTGGAATGCACAATTTAGAGTGGAGTTTTCTTGAAGGTGTTGGTGTAGATTGGCAATACACTGATTCAACAGCGACGACGAGTATACCTGGCGAGCTTGAAGTAACGGTGCGTGATGAGTACGCCGATGGCGAATATCAACGTACTTTTTATAATGGCAGTTTAGGTGGCAATCCTTATTTGTATCGATTTGTTGAGCTAGAAGACGATGTAGAAAACTGGGGCGTTAATGTTAACAAAGTTTTTTACTTTGATAACGCCGAAGTTGAAATCGCGGGCGGCGGCTATTTTGTTGAAAAAACGCGTGATTACCGCACAGACTTTTTTAACTATCGCTTCAGCCAAACACAGTCTTTAGATTTAGCACAAAGTGAAGAAGAAGCACTGTCAATTGGTAGTTTCTTTGCTAATGATGCTGTGATCGATTCAACGGATGTAGAGTTATTGTTTCAAGAACCTACAGCCGATGATTACCTAGCAGCGCAAATGATTGATGCTTATTACGGCTCTTTTGATATCACTTTTGCTCAAGATTGGCGTTTAAGTGGTGGTGTGCGTTACGAGGACTTCCGCCAAGTTGCTCTCGCTTTTTCTCGCTCAGCATTCGATCCTGCTTTATTGGCAGATAAATTAAGTGCAGATGCGATAAAACAAGCAAGTGTGATGGAAGATGAGTATTTTACTTCATTATCTATGACATACAGTCAGCAGTCGTACCAAGTTCGTTTTGGTTATGGCAGCACGGTTGTTCGTCCTGACTTGCGTGAGCTAAGCCCTGTTCAATTCCAAGATCCGTTGACTGGTTATCGAACGCTTGGTAATCCATTCTTAGAATCTAGTTACCTAGATAACTTTGATGCACGTATCGAATTTTATATGGACAATGGTGATAACTACTCAGTTGGCGCATTCTATAAAGATATAGATAACCCAATCGAAGCATTATTAACCGAAAGTGACGGTCGTTTTACTCTGCAGTTTGATAATGCAGATACAGCTTATGTTTACGGTATAGAAGCTGAATGGTTAACTGAGTTGCATAGTGATTTATTAGGAGGTGCTTTTTTTACTTCTGGTAATTTAACGGTTAGTGATTCAGAAGTTGAAATTGCAGAAGAACAGCGCGCCGACCTTACAAATCTAAAGCGACGTATGACTGGCCACTCAAAGTATGTTGCCAACCTACAATTGAATTACGATTCGCATGATGGCATGCATCAAGCTTCAGTTATTTATAACGTATTTGGTGACCGTATTTTAGCTGCGGGTGTTAACAACTTTGATGACGCTTACGAACAACCTTTAAACTCGTTAGACATGGTTTATAGTTACTACCCAACGTTTAATACCACATTAACACTTAAAGTGAAAAATATGTTGGGACAAAACTTTGAAGTAGAACAAAATGATGTGTTAATTCGTTCTCAAGAAACGCCTAGAGAACTGAGCGTCAGCTTTAGCTACGAGTTTTAAGTAAAAGCCCAAGGATAGGATTTATAACAACGCCTAACTACTTATTAGCCCTGTATTTTGTACAGGGCTTTTTTATGTGTATGAAAAATATTTAAGTTACAGTTTATTGACTAGTTTTAGTGTGCTGGCGGTGTTAGCTTAGGGCTGTAAAAATTAAATCTCACGCAATGAATTTTTAATTTTTAATGTATAGGCTCCTTTTATGAATCAAACAGTGGAACAAACAATGAAAAAAGTAGGATTAGTCGGTTGGCGCGGCATGGTAGGCTCGGTGTTACTTGAGCGAATGGAACAACAACATGATTTTGCTCATATCGACACCACCTTTTTCACCACCTCACAAGCAGGTCAGCTTGGCCCTGAGTTAGCAGGTCCAGCTAAACCGCTTTTAGATGCTAGTGATATTTCTGAACTTGCAAAAATGGACATTATTGTTACCTGTCAGGGTGGCGATTATACCAATGCGGTGTACCCCAAATTACGTGAATCGGGTTGGGATGGCTATTGGATAGATGCAGCCTCTGCGCTGCGTATGAGCGACGACAGTATTATCGTACTTGACCCTGTTAACAAAGATGTCATTGAACAAGGGCTTGAGCAAGGCGTTAAAACCTTTGTAGGTGGTAACTGCACGGTTTCACTTATGCTACTAGCACTGGGCGGTTTATTTGAGCACGACCTAATTGAATGGGTAAGCCCAATGACTTACCAAGCTGCGTCGGGCGCCGGTGCGCGAAATATGAAAGAGCTTATTGCCCAAATGGGGGCTATTCATGCAAGTGTCGCACAGCAATTAGATAATCCAAGTTCAGCTATTTTAGAAATTGATAAAATAGTCAGCGAAAAAATGGCATCGAGTGATTTGCCACAAGACCAATTTGGTGTGCCACTGGCAGGTAGCTTAATCCCATGGATTGATGTGCCTATGCCAAGCGGTCAATCAAAAGAAGAATGGAAAGCGCAAGTAGAAGCCAACAAAATTTTAGGCTCATCTAAACAGCCTGTGCCTATAGATGGTTTATGTGTACGTATTGGTGCAATGCGCTGTCATAGCCAAGCGATGACAATTAAACTACGTGAAGATATTAGTGTAGAAAAAATAGAAGAAATTTTAGCTTCGCACAATGAGTGGGTTAAAGTTATTCCTAATCAGCGCGACATTACCAGTACCGATTTAACTCCAGTTAAAGTAACCGGTACGCTGAGTATCCCTGTTGGTCGTATTCGTAAACTCGCCATGGGGCCAAAATACATCAGCGCCTTTACCGTGGGCGATCAGCTTTTATGGGGTGCAGCGGAGCCACTTCGCCGGATGCTACGAATTATTGTAGACGGTGAGTAAGTTTCTAGTTCATCAAGTTAAAGGGTTAGCAAATTGCTAGCCTTTTTTATTGCCTCTTCGAAACATTCTCATATTATTTCTTGCTCAACCCTTTTAGTCACACTATATTCTTAAGAGTGTTTTTAGAGGTTAACTTCATGAATATATCAAAAAAATTAAAGCTCTCTTTTGCATCTGCAATTGCCTTGCCGTTATTAATTATAGCTGCTTTAGTTATTTCCCAAACCAGAGAGCAAGCACTTGATAATTTTTCTCAGTTAAGTGAACGTGAAGCCCGCCAAGTTGATAATGCAATTACTATGTTTTTTGCTGAAATTGCTAAAAACGTGGACTACTTAGCCTCCCACCAAACGATTAAAAATGCCCGTGAAAACATAAAAACGCATATGAATGTTGGCACTAAGGTAATGCTTGATCACCCTAATCAAAGTCCGACGGAGCAAGCTGCTTACAGTTTATTTAATCATTTTGGTGAGACTCATCCTGGGCTTGCTTATATTTACATGGGGAATGAACAAGGTGGTTATATTCAATGGCCAATGGGAAACGTAAACGCCAATTATGATCCTCGTCAGCGCCCATGGTACAAAACAGCTAAACAAGCGAACGGTAAAACAACCCGTACTAATGCGTATTACTGGGCTGCTGATGATTTAGTGATTGTGTCCACGGTTAAAGCTATTATTGATAACGGTGAATTAATTGGTGCTCAAGGGATGGATGTTTCATTGGGCGGGCTTACCGATATTATTGCCGATATTAAATTAGGCGAAACAGGTTACTTAATGTTGATTGAAGACAGCGGCAGTGTGCTGGTGGATGTGAAACACCCAGATTACCGATTCAAAAACCTAGCAGATATTGAGGGGGCTAAATACGCCGATTTAGCTAAAAATAGCAAAGGCCTGTTTAATGTAGATATTGATGGAAAACAGTATATGGCCAATATTTATACGTCTCCCATTTTAGGTTGGAAGTTTATTGGGGTGGTAGAAAAGTCTGAGGTAATGAGTGCGGCCAATGCGATGGCGTACACCATTTTAATTATTAGCGCGATATTAATTGCCGTATTTGTTGCGATAGCGAGTTATATTTCTAAACTTATTTCTGCTCCAATTGTTGAGGTGAGCGATGGTTTAACTGAAATATCGCAAGGCGGCGGTGATTTAACCCAGCGCTTAACAATAAAAACCAAAGATGAAACCGCTAAATTAGCCACCAGCTTTAACTTATTTTTAAATTTAATCAGTGAGCTGGTGAAGCAAATTAATGAATGCGCACAAAATGTTAGTAAAACCTCATCGCAAACATCATCACAAGCAGCCCAACTAACAAGCTCTACTAGCCAACAACAACAAGCTTTAGAAATGGCGGCAACGGCTATTAATGAAATGGCTGCCACTGCTAATGAAGTGTCGAGTAGTTGTGCGAATGCGGCCGATTTAGCGGTTCAAACACAACAAGCATCAGATTTAGGGCAATCGGTTATTACACAAACCGTAGAAAGTGTGGTGCAGCTCTGTGATGTAATAAATAATGCCTCAGCAGACATTACTCAACTCGATACTGAAAGTGAAAATATTATGTCGATTTTGAGCGTTATTCGTGGCATTTCAGAGCAAACCAATTTATTAGCATTGAATGCTGCAATTGAAGCTGCGCGAGCTGGTGAGCATGGGCGTGGTTTTGCAGTGGTTGCTGATGAAGTTCGTGCGTTATCGCAACGTACTGCAGAGTCGACCGAAGAAGTTGCATCGCAGCTTGATAAGTTACGCACGATGTCTTCTAAAGTCTCTAAAGACATGGAACGCAGCATAGAAACCACCAATAAAACTGTAGAACTTGCGCATTCTGCGCAACAACAGTTTAGTGAGATCACGGCATCTATTGTTAATATTAGTGATTTAAATACGCAAATAGCCACCGCTGCTGAAGAGCAGCAACACGTCGCTGAAGACATCAATCGAAATGTAACAGAAATTAAAAACTCGGCTGATGAGGTGAGTGATATTGCTGTTAGCACCAGTGAGAATGGCAATGAAATGAGTCGTCTTTCATCGATATTAACTGATTTAGTAGGTAAGTTTAAAGTATAAACAATAGGGCAAGTGCATACTTGCCCTATTCAATCTGCTACTTATTTTTGAGTAATTGTTTTAACTCTGCCAGTTGTGCTTTCAATTCGTTTACTTGGCCTTGGGTTGCGGGCAGTGAGTCTGTATCGGCTTGCTCTTCTCGTGCATTGCGATGCTCTTCACTCATTACTTCTAAAATAGCCCCCACCATCATATTTAAGAATACAAATGCAGTTAAAAAGATAAAGGTTAAGTAAAAAATCCAACTTAATTTGTATACCGCCATGGTTTCGTACATCACGTCGGTCCAATCTTCGAAGGTGGCGATTCTAAACAAGGTAAGCATAGAAATAGACACATCGCCCCACAGTACTGGGTTTATTTCAGCAAACAACATGCTACCTGTGGCAGCATAAATATAAAAAATCACAAACATTAGCAGCGCGATATAGCCCATTTGCGGGATGGCTTTTATTAGTGAGTTCACTAATAAGCGCAGCTCTGGGATCATAGACACTAAACGTAGTACGCGGAAAATGCGTAGTAGTCGAGCAATAAAAATAGTCGAGCCTGCCGCAGGGTATAAACTACCTATCACTATAATGAAGTCAAATATGTTCCAGCCTTTGGAGAAAAAGTCTTTGATTCCTTTACTGGCAATATAACGAATAACCAATTCGATCAAGAAAAACACTGTGATGCCTATATCCATCCAATGTAGAAATAGCTCAGCAGTAGGGTGTAATGAATAGGTATGTGCACCCACGGTCAGTGCAGAAACCACAATAACTGCAATAACAAATGATTGAAATAATTTACTTTTATCGATACGCTGGAACAGCTCTTGTAACTGCGACAACATCATAACGTGCCCTTAACGGTTATAAATATAAAACCAGTGCAATATACAGCAAAAGTAACGAAAATTAGTAGTTTTCCGGTGAAAATATAAGGAATTTTGAATGTTAAATAATAACTTAAAGTATCTACTTTCGTTATCTGTAATCGTAGTGTTAGCAGGGTGTAGCAGCGATAGCCGCTATCATGAAATTCAATCAGCCCGATTAGGTGAGTGCAGTCATATGGCCGACAAGGAATACCATGAATGTGTTAAACAACAACAAGACAGCTACAAAGAATTTAAAAAACAACAAATCGCCGAGCAGTAATAAACCATGACCAAAACCCAAAAGCAGCTAGATAAACGTATTCGTCAACAATTAACAATTGCTTGCGAGCAAATAAAAGATAACGTTGAGGGCTTTAGCTTTCTTACTCACTCGGTTGATTTAAACAATTTACCTTCTAAGTTTACTGTAAGTTGTTATTTTATTGATGATATTGCACTAGAGCAGGCTAAACAAAATAACCAGCTAGATTACATTGTGCAGCTTATTTGTAATGCATTAGCTAGTTTAAATATTCATATAAAAAACAATGCTATTTCATTTCTTAAGCAGTAAAAATCGGTACTGTGTTTTTGTTTAATTATCTCTCATTTTAAGCTGTATTTGGCATTTATGGTCTTAGTAAAAGCTTTAATATGGAGAGATTCTATTAAGCAGGCTATAATCGCAAAAAAATTGTAATAGAGATTAAATATGGCCGTTCCAACACGCTCGCAAATAACGCCAGGCACAGAGGTTAATATTGTGCTTAAACAAGATCAACGCAGTGGTACTCTAACCAATGGTATTGTGTCGCGTTTATTGACCAAGTCACCTAATCACCCGCACGGAATAAAAGTACAATTAGAAGACGGCCAAGTGGGTCGGGTAAAAGAGATCATTGCATGAGTGAGTTAACCTTAACTGATTTTTGGCGACTGGTTACAGTGGAAGATAAAACCGCAGAGCCTGACTCAGTGTGCCAATCGCTTAAGTCGGCACTGAGTGACTTATCAGATGAGCAATTAATTGAATTTGATAAGCAGTTTAGTATTTGTATGCGTCAAAGTTATACCTGGGATTTATTTGGTGCCGCGTTTGTTATGGCGGGCTGTAATGATGAATATGGTTTTTCAGAATTTCGTTGTTGGTTAATTTCTCGTGGTGAAGCCGCATTTAAAGCTGCACTAGAAAACCCAGATAGCCTCGCTCAGTGCACGCCGCTTTATTTTTTAAACGAGCAACCTTATCCGTATTTAGATGAGTATGACCTAATTGCAGGTTTGTTATATGAAGAGCGTAACGACGATGAGTTACCCTTTATCCCATCAGGGCTTGACCAACCTAAAGGTAAGCGCTTTAAAGACAAACCTAAGTTTTTAAAACAAAATTACCCGCAATTATTTGCTAAGTATTGGCAATAACTCAGCTTGTTATTAATGCATTACTTAATTAACCTGAACTGCGGATAATAAATCCATCCCAAGCAGCTATTTTCAGCGCTAACTGCGTTGAATTTACTTGCAATAGGCTAGCTATTGACGCGTAATTTCGCCTTGTTTTCACTAAAAATTTCTAGCTAGAGAAAAGTAGGTAAAAATATTTTTTGATTAAACATGTTAGTAAATCTCTTAACCAGAGTTCAGGTTAATCACAAGTAATGCATTTTCTTCCCCCTTTATGTAATAAAGCTTACGTCTAGTTTAATCTTATTTGTTGTTAGCTACGTATTTTAATTTAGTTTTTGTGCAGCTGCTCATAGTAAAGCGACTTCGCATCTTTTATAGTAAATCTCTGTTATAGTTAGAAATAGCTAAACATAATCACAGTGCTTGATCATGGTTGATACACGAGGATAGAGCTTATAATGAAATGTTTCACACTGGTTTTACTTACCATAAGCCTTTTTAGCTGTTATGCAGTGGCAGGCCCAAGTAATAAAACTCGCTTTATTCCACTATTAAAAACTAAGCTAGGTAATTACGAAGTTACCTCAAGTAACTCGGGTTTGTGCACTAACAGTCGATTGCAATTTAATAACCCTGAAGATCCCGAGCAAGGTTTTAGCTTAGGCAAAGAAATTTTGTTTAATTCTTTACACAATGGCACTCGTACTATTCAAAAGCCGAATTATTGTTTTATTACCAGCTCGCTTAAATATAAAACTGATGGCCTAGAAAACGGCTTACGTATGAGTCGATGTGATAATCCAATTCACGAAAGAACCATTAAACAAACTATTACTTTTTTAACCGATAACACCCTTAAATACACCTTAGATAACCCAAGTGTAGAATGCGAATTTATTAAAGTTGCTGACTAACACTGTATTTTAGGAATATCGCGCCAACGGGTTGTATATTGTGGCGATAAAAAAGCCCTGTTCATATGCCAGCGTTCGTTTAGTTGGCTGCTTGCCACGCTAAGCATTCCTTTCCCAAAGCGATGATTTATCGCATCTAAGCAGCCCATTAACTGCGGGTTATCGGTTTGTTGCTCAAATAACGTATGTTGTTGAAACTGCTGTGGGCTGAGCTCTAATGCACCCACTCCGCATTTATAAAAACGAATACCCGGTTGATATATCTGCTCAAAATTCTTTGATACTGCACTTGCTATAACACGGGTATCGTTAGTGGGCGGATCAAATTGATGCATAGCTGACTTTTTATAAAAGGCTTGCTCATGTGACGAGCTGGCCGCAAAAATATAAATACGATGAGTGAGCGACTGTTGCGCTCTTAATTTTTGTGCAACCACGCTGGCATGATTTATTAATGCGGTTCTCACTGCATCAGGATCGTTAAGGCGCTGGCCAAAACTACGTGTTGAAAAAATAGCTTGTTTGTCTTGGCGCACATCATCCCAGTTTAAACAGGTAATGCCATTGAGCTCCTTAATTGTACGCTCAAGCACTACGCTAAATTGACGACGAATTGTTCTTGGACTTTGCTCAGCCAGCTGCCATGCGGTATTAATATTCATTAGCGCCAGTTTTTTAGCTATACGTTTGCCCACTCCCCATACATCCTGGCAGTGCATTTGCTGTAAAATAGCTTGTCGGCTTGCTTCATCATCAATCACGGCAACCCCATTAAAGCCAGCTAGTTTTTTAGCAGCATGATTCGCGGCTTTGGCTAAGGTCGGTGTTGGCCCAAAGCCAACCCCAACAGGGAGTTTGGTTTCGCGCCATACAGTACGTCTAATTAGCTGTCCGTATTGGTGCCAATCGGTAATTAATGGCTGATAGCCTTTAAAGTGCAAAAATGATTCGTCAATACTGTAAATATGCTGGGTATCACAAAAGCGAGCAATAACGTTCATCATTCTATCGCTTAAATTAGCGTATAGTTCGTAGTTAGATGAGCGCACCACCACCTGATGTTTTGCTAATAATTGCTTAACTTTAAAGTAGGGGCCAAATTTAGGAATATTAAGCTTACGGGCAATAGGGCATACCGCACATACGCAGCCATCGTTATTGGTAAGCACCACTACTGGTTTTGAACGAATTGCGGGGTCAAATACCTTTTCAGCACTGGCATAAAAAGCAACCGCATCAACTAAGGCATACATGAAAGTATCTCAGGACTTTGCCGATGTAACCTAATTGAGCGAGTTACCACGCCTTCAAGCTGAAATTCATCAGATTCGGTTAATTGCACGGGTTTATAAGCAGCAGAAGCCGAGAGCAGCCGCGCATTGGTTTTATCTAGCAACTTACATACAAATAAACCATTTAAGTTCGCCACAATAACATCGCCATCTTTAGGAATCTCTGCACGGTCAACTAACAGTAAGTCGCCCTCAAAAATACCAATTTCTTGCATAGAGCACCCTGAGGCAACGCCAATAAACGTAGCATCTGGGTGTTTTATTAATAGCTCATCGAGTGATATCCCTAACTCACTATACTGTGCTGCAGGCGATTCAAACCCGCAAACACCGGCCTCTATATAAATGGGAATAACAAACATAACACAACCTAAAATGCAGACACTGTATAAGTGTACAGTATATGCGTTTTATATTCGTTATGCCAAGTAATGAATGGCAGATCAATCCATGTTTTTGATCATTTGTTGGGCAGTATGTAAAAAGTCATTGATTTGCTGTGGGTTTAAGTTTTTACACATTTGCGCATTTACTTGCTGCTCGGCGGCTAATAGCTTGCCATAAAGCGAGCGACCTTCAGAGGTAAATGACAAAATAAAACAGCGCTTGTCGTGCTCACTGGCATCTTTGTTAATTAACTTTAATGCGATTAGCTCTTTCACTAAGCGTGCTATTTGGGCCTTGTCGCGCTGGGTCTGATTAACAATATCGTTAGCAGTGCACTGAGTTGTTGTTGCAATAATATGCAGGCAACGTACGTGCATTGCGTTTAAGCCAAGCTCGCCCGCATTAATAGCTTCGCGTATGGTAACGCGATAATTTTGTATTAAAGCAAATAATGTATTGGCTAATGAGATATGCATAGGGAATCCATAATGGTTGACAAAGTCAATTAAATTGATATAGTTGATTTTATCAACCAATTGGGCGTTGTGCAATTCATCTTTTTTAATGAGGTAAATTTATATGGGTAAAAAAGTACGCAAAGCAACAGTATTAAGCACAGAGCAAATAACCCCACATTTACAGCGCATTATTGTTGGCTCCGATGAGTTTAACGACTTGAACGCTCAATATATTGGTAACTACGTAAAGGTGCTTATTCCGCAAAATGGCCGCGTTGATTATAATATTAAAACTTCATGTATGCGTTCATACACTATAAGGCATGTTGATGAGCACACCGGCGCACTTACCCTCGATTTTGTAATTAATATGCACCAAGGTCCGGCAACTAATTGGGCTAAAAAAGCAAAAGTAGGCGATGAGGTAGGTATAGCAGGACCAGGCCCTAAAAAGCTTGATAATTATGAACACTCACATTACATACTACTTGGCGATTTAACTTCAGTTAATGCAATTAAAGGCTACGTGCAACAACTGCCTAAAAACGCAAAAATTGACGCGGTTATTCATGCACCAACAAAAGATGATGTGATCAGCTTAGAGTCGCCGCGAGATGTAACTTGGTTAATAACACATAAACCAGATACAGATGTGATAAACGCATTAAAATCGGTGCCGCTTAGTGAGCAACAACCTATTGTATTTATGGCACTAGAGGCCGGATTAGTACGCAAAGCAAAAACCGTATTAACTGATGAATTAGCTATACCTCGCAGTCAAATTGTTTCATCGGGTTATTGGAAAAAAGGCCTTGATTCAGAGGCATATAAACTAAACCGCCAAAAAGCTGCAACTAAAAATAGTTAACCTTGTTATCACTCAATCGCAACACCTTAGCTTTTCAAGATAAGCTGGCTTGAATTAGTTGTAATACACACCCATCTCTTATTTTAAACTCATTGTTTATGGCTAGCACGTCATAAGTCGCTATTTAATTTGGAGATGCTACTTTGTTATCAACTATCCCTTTTTCATTACTAGAACTGGCGCCTATGCAAAAAGGGGCCACGGTTAGTGACACCTTAAACAAAAGTACAGCCTACGCACAAAAAGCAGACCAATTAGGTTTTAACCGTTTTTGGTTAGCCGAGCATCATAATATGCCTGGGATTGTTTGTGCCGCCACTTCAATTTTAGTAGGGCACATAGCCGGCAACACTAAAAAAATACGCGTAGGGTCGGGTGGAATTATGTTACCTAATCACGCGCCTTTAGTTGTGGCTGAGCAATTTGGCACCTTAGAGAGTTTGTATCCTGGTCGAATTGATTTAGGGCTAGGGCGTGCCCCAGGTAGCGATCCGGTGACCAGTCGCGCCTTAAATAACGACATTAGCCGCGCTGAAAACTTTCCTAATGAAGTGAGCGAGTTACAAACACTATTAGGCCCATACGAGGGAGCTAAGCGTGTACGAGCAATACCCGGTGAAAACACTAATGTGCCTATTTGGCTTTTAGGCTCAAGTTTATTTAGTGCCCAGTTAGCAGCGCAAAAAGGATTACCCTATGTATTTGCGGGGCACTTTGCACCGCGTTTTGTACATGATGCAATAGCCTTATATAAACGAGAATTTAAACCATCAAATGTATTAGCTAAGCCTTATGTAATGTTGGCATTACCTTTAGTGGCTGCCGATACAGATGAAGAAGCACAATACTTATCAACCACTTCAAAACAGCGAGTGCTATCATTAATTAGAGGCGACGAGTTGTGGTTAAAGCCCCCAGTTGAAACAATGGAAGGCTTGTGGAGCGAACAAGAGCGTACTCATGTTGAGAGCTTTTTAGGATTAAGTGTTACTGGTGGGCCTGCAAGTATTAAACACAAATTAGAAATGATCGTGAATCAGTTAGGGGTCGATGAGCTTATATTCACCAACGATTTATATGACGATGAAAAACGTCATCGAGCGTTACAAATCCTAATAGAAATAAAGAATTAAGTTGTTTATTAAGCAAGCGTACACTCAACCATTGTTAAACTAATAGTGAAATAAAGAATTGAGTTACAGATTGAGTAAAAATAAGTGATTTATATTTTCAATCGAACTGATTCAATTAATCTTTTTTAAGGATTTAATCAAGCACGTTAAAATAAAGCCATAATCTGTTAAGTTAACAACTAAGAGGTACACCGTGAAATCTCAAATAAATGTTGCTCCACACACATTCAATAAGCCTATGCACCCTAAAACTGCATTGATTGCTGAAGGTGGAGGCCAGCGAGGGATATTTACAGCCGGTGTACTTGACGCGTGGTTAGAGCAAAACTACGACCCGTTTGACTTATTTATAGGCACGTCTGCGGGCTCGCAAAATTTAACCAGTTATTTAGCGCGTCAAAAAGGCTACGCTAAACGCTTGATCAGAGGGCTTTCGCGTCATAAACGTTTTTTTCAATTAGGTCGTGGCCTAATGGGTAAACACATTGTTGACTTAGACTGGTATTTCGAAAAAACCACTGAGGTTAATAGAGCATTAGACTTTAAAACAGCAAAAAATAGCCTTGGTAATAGAGAGTTGCTGATCACTGCAACCAATGCACGTGATCGTAAACCGTATTATTTATCTCCTACTGGAGATGGTAAACACTGGCGAGAACTATTAAAAGCCTCAAGTGCTTTACCTTTTTTGTATAAACAAGGTGTTCAACTCACTCCTTGGTTAGGCTCAAAAGCGGCAAACGAAGCACATTTAGCTGCAGAGCAATCGAATGAAGATTTTTATTTAGATGGCGGCTTGGCTGCGCCATTGCCTGTACGCGAAGCTTATAACCGTGGCGCACGAAAAATCGTGGTAATAAGAACCGTTGATGAGAATTTTCAAGCGCAAACTGCATGGGTTCAAAAGCTAAGAACATTTGCATGTGCATCAGGCTACTGCCCAAAAACACTTGATTACTTGATTCAACACGAGCAAGCATACCTAGACGAACTATCATTTATAGCCAATCCGCCTAGTGATGTAGAAATTATACAAATTTTTGCAGACGAAAAGCTACATAGCAAATTGTTAGGCAGCTCTAACGACGATTTACGCTTTGATCATAAGCTAGGTGTAAAAGCAGGACGCGCTTATTTAAAAAGCCAAAATACACGTATAGTAGATTATGCACACAGCTACGCCATGTAGCTGTGTATTAAGGTAAAACTTAAATCCCATTAAGTTTAACCGGTAATAAATAAATCGAGTCTTGCCTAAAATACTTTAAGTAAAGAATGGCGTTAATTAAACCTAAGTAGATGACAATAATATACTGGTTTCGCTATTTAAAATGCCTTCTATTTCGCGCACTTGCCTAAGGACGCCATCAAACTCACCTAAATTTGCAGCCTGTATTTCAGCTACTAAATCCCAAGCGCCGTTGGTCGTATGTAACTTTGTTAGCTCTGGTATGCCGCGCAGGGTTTTAATTACCTGTGATGTAGATTTACCCACCACTTCCACCATCATTACTGCTCTTACAGCTTCGGTTTCTATGTGTTCGTGTACACGCACCGTAAAGCCTAATATAGCGCCCGATGAAACTAAGCGGTCCAAGCGATTTTGCACCGTCCCGCGCGAGACCTTTAAAACATCGGCTAGGGCTGAAATAGAAGCGCGGCCATCTTTTCTTAGTTCGGCTATTAATGCGTTATCTAAAGAGTCGTAAATGTAAGGGGGCATAAAACGCCTTGGGTTATGTGTTTATTACAAATTACTAAATTTGTACTTTAATGCATAGCAATTTGCTAAAAAATAATACTATTTGTATGAACTTTTGGCATTTTAACTGTCACCTCTGGCCTATAAACTTATTTCTATTAATTTATTTAGTCATTAAAGAGGTATTTATGAGTCATTTTATAGCAGAGCCAAAACAAGGTGTTCCATTTGTTAGCGTACAGACAATGGCCAAACTTATAAATAAAGTCGGAATAGAAAACGTATTGCTTGAGCTTACCCAAAGATTAAAACACGACTTTGCTCGCTGGGACGAATTTGATAAATCGCCACGTTATGCGGCGCACTCTCCTGATGGCGTAATAGAGCTTATGCCCGTAAGCGACGGTGAAATGTTTAGCTGCAAATATGTAAATGGTCATCCAAAAAATACGTTTAAAGAACTTCAAACGGTTGCGGCATTTGGAATTTTATCGGATGTTGATAGCGGCTATCCGGTTATGATCAGCGAAATGTGCTTACTCACGGCCTTACGCACAGCGGCTACATCGGCGCTTGTGGCAAAGTATTTAGCACCCAAACACTCAACAACACTTACATTAATTGGTAATGGTGCGCAGTCTGAGTTTCAGGCATTAGCTTTTAAAGCCGTATTAGGCATTACCCACATTCGTTTATACGATATTGATAAGAACGCCTCTAAAAAAGCCTATAACAACTTAAGTGGTTACGGTTTAAATATAACTATATGCAATAGCGCAGAAGAAGCCGTGCAAAGTGCGCACATTATTACAACCTGCACAGCCGATAAAAAAAATGCCACTATTTTAACCAGCGATATGATCCCCCAAGGTGTGCATTTAAATGCCATTGGTGGCGACTGCCCTGGGAAAACTGAGCTTGATTCAGCTTTACTGGAACGCGCTAATGTATTTGTAGAGTACGAACCACAAACCAGAATAGAGGGCGAAATTCAACAAATGAGCAGTAGTTTTGATGTAACAGAATTTCATAAAGTAATTAATAAACAAACACCTGGGCGTATAAGTAACGACGAGCTTACTATTTTTGATGGGGTAGGTTTTGCGAGCGAAGACTTTACCTCGCTGGTTTATATTAAAGACGCGCTGGTGGCTGCGGGTGAGTTTTCATTACTTGATTTAATTACACAACAAGCCGATCCGCGTAATTTATTTTCGGTACTTAATAGTGCGCAAACATCAAAAACAACTAAGCAAGAGCAAGTCGCATGAGCCACATAAAGCAAGCACCAACAGCGGTGGTTATGGTGCGCCCGCATCACTTTACATCTAACCCACAAACTATGTTAGACAACACGTTTCAAAGTACCTGCAACTCACAAAACCAGAGTCAGCTTGCCTTTGACGAAGTAACTAATGCGGTTAAATTATTACAAAACGAGGGCGTAAAGGTTCATCTTTTTGAAGACGAACATCCACACACGCCCGATTCTGTGTTTCCAAATAATTGGTTTTCTACCCATCAAAGTGGCGAGCTAGTTATGTACCCAATGTACGCAGAAAACAGAAGATTAGAATATCGAAAAGATATTATTGATTTTTTGACTAATCACTATAAAGTGTTGTCTGTGACTGATTATTCATTTTTAGCGAAAGAAAATGCATTTTTAGAAGGTACAGGATCGCTTGTTATTGACCACCCACATAAGCTTGCTTATGCAGTAGAATCTAAGCGTACTACTAAAGCTGTGGTTAATACAGTATGCGAGCAATTAAAGCTAAAACCCGTTGTATTTAATGCCTACGATGAGCAAGGTATTGCGGTTTATCATACTAATGTATTGATGTGTGTAGCCACAGAGTTTGCCATGATCAGCTTAAATATGGTGCCAAAAAGTCAGCATAAACAATTAACTAGCTATTTTATACAAAGCCATTTAGAAGTAATAAACTTAACTAGTGAGCAAATAAATAGCTTTTGTGGCAATGCAATTGAGCTACAAGGTACAAATAGTCGTATTTTAGCCCTCTCACAAACGGCGTTTAATGCACTTACAACCGAGCAAAAAGCAGCAATACAAAAAACAGCTAAACTTGTTCCGTTACCTATACCAACCATAGAGTCGGCGGGAGGTTCGGTTAGATGCATGATTGCGGGTATACACCTGCAAAGTAAATGACCTACCTCTAAGTCAACATTCTAAGGCAGCTTAGCTCCGCTAAGCTATGGCTAACATGCATTATTAAATGCAAATTACTCAACTACTCGATGAGTAAAAACATAATAAATACAAAAGGATTAGCCCATGTTCGATACCGTAGTAAAAAGTGTAAATGGCCTATTATGGGGAGAAGGCCAAATACTAATTTATATACTACTATTTGCAGGTATTTGGTTTTCAGTACGCTTAAAAGCAATTCAATTAGTTAAATTTAAGCACATGTTTAGCCTGCTAAAAGGCAGTAGTAAGTGTAATAAAAACGATATTTCATCATTTCAAGCGCTCTGCACTGGGCTGTGTGCTCGAGTAGGCACAGGTAATTTAGCCGGTGTGGCTGTGGCTATATCACTCGGTGGTAGCGGCGCCATATTTTGGATGTGGGTCATTGCTATACTGGGTATGGCAACCGGGTTTGCAGAAAGTATTTTAGGCCAGGTATATAAAATTCGCGACAGCAATGGCGAATTCAGAGGTGGCCCTGCGTATTATATTCAACAAGGCTTAGGCAGTCGTGCATTTGCTATTGTGTTTGCCGCCTGTTTGTTTTTAGGTTACGGCTTTACCTTTAGCGCCATGCAAACCAACACCATTACCGATGCACTAAATTACGCATTTGAAATACCCACTTTTTACTCAGGTGTTGTGATCACACTTTTAGCAGGCTCTATTATTTTAGGTGGCTTTAAAGCCATTGCCCGATTCGCCGAGCGAGTAGTGCCTGTTATGGGCATCGTGTTTGTGCTTGTTGCTGTAGTAATTACACTGATTAACTTCACCCAAGTACCTGCCATGCTTAAAGATATACTTTTATCAGCGTTTGGCTTGCAAGAAGCTGGTGCAGGCGCCATGGGTGCAGCCATTAAAAATGGTATACAACGCGGTTTATATTCTAATGAGGCTGGCGCGGGAAGTGTGCCGCATGCATCGGCTAGTGCCAGTCCAATGCCAAATCACCCAGCGACACAAGGCTACATACAAATGTTAGGGGTGTTTTTCGATACCATCGTATTGTGCAGTTGTACCGCGGTTATTATTTTATTGGCCGATGTAGATATAAGCGGTGAAATGGAAGGTATACGCTTAACACAAAGCGCTATGACCTCACACTTAGCGCAAGGCGGCGTGTATTTTGTAGCCGCTGCCATTACTTTATTTGCTTTTACCTCGGTAGTTGCTAACTACGCCTACGCCGAAAGTAACCTCCACTTATTTAAGCTCGATAACAAAGTAGGGCGCAGTATTTATACTTTGCTTTATTTATCAATGATGTTGTGGGGCGCATCAGCCACCTTAAAACAAGTATGGGATTTAGCTGATATTGCTCTAGGGTTAATGACAGTGGTAAACGTTATCGCTATTATACTACTCACACCGACTATTTTGTCTGTTACTAACGACTACCACGCACAAAGAGACAAAGGCATAGAGCCTGAGTTTAAGGTAAAAAACGTAAAAGTGCAGGGCAAATGTGAAGACGGAATTTGGGATTAAGATTAAAGTTTAAACGTGTTGCTATTGCATAAGTATTCATTTTTAAGTTTGGCTTTAACAACATTAAACTGCGACTCTACAGGTAGTATTTTTAGATGATCGACATTTATGCGGGTAAAACTGCAGCAAAAATAATAAACGAACAAGGTTTTAAACCCGATCTTTTTACCTCTTTTTTAGGGGCAAGTGGTGGCCCTAAATGGTTTACCTTATTTGGTTTAGACAAATATATATTTGGCGAATTTTTTAAACATCGCACCCAACCCCTTAATTTAATTGGCTCATCTGCTGGGGCTTTTCGTTCAGCCTGTTTTGCACAAAACGATCCCGTTGCTGCCATTGAGCGTTTAGCCAAATCTTATTCACAAACCCGATATTCTAGTAATAAACCAACGCCCGCTGAAATTACACTAAAAGCCCGCGCATTATTAGATGATGTATTTGGTGATGATGGTGTTACTGAAATTATAAATAATCCTGTTTTTAAAGCGCATTTTATTGTCGCAAAATCTAACGGGTTTATTGCCAGCGAACATAAGTTAATACAGCTTTTGGGTTTATCAAAAAGTTATATGCTTAACAGAATTAATCGAAAATTATTAGGCGCTCAGTACGAGCGTTTTATTTTTGGCGCGCCCAATAGTAATTTAAGTATTACCGACAGTTATAAGTTTAAAACACAAAACATTGAACTCACACAAACAAATTTAAAAGATGCCTTACTTGCATCGGGCTCTATACCACTTGTAATGCAAGGTATAAAAAATATTGCCGGTTCGCCACCAGGGATTTACCGCGATGGCGGCGTTATTGATTACCACTTTGATTTAAAAATTAATAACCCAGGCTTAATTTTGTATCCACATTTTAATTCAGATCCAAAAGCAGGGTGGTTTGATAAAAATTTAAAACGAAAAGTAGCACCAGAAAATTACGACAACGTTGTGATGATCACCCCATCAAAAGAATTTATAGCCGGCTTACCTTACGGAAAAATCCCAGACAGAAACGACTTTACTGATCTTGATGCAGACACGCGTATTAAATATTGGAATACCGTATTTAGTGAAACGGAGAAATTGGCCGAGGCGTTTGATAAAATACTTTCATGCTAAACTAAGTCATAAAATTATTACATATCATTGAATAATTGCATGAAAATTTAAACAATATTAAGTTCTTAGTAGGATAATCAAAATT
Source organism: Pseudoalteromonas sp. 2CM39R (assembly GCF_023161845.1). Classification (NCBI taxonomy): domain Bacteria; kingdom Pseudomonadati; phylum Pseudomonadota; class Gammaproteobacteria; order Alteromonadales; family Pseudoalteromonadaceae; genus Pseudoalteromonas; species Pseudoalteromonas sp. 2CM39R. The sequence goes on along the minus strand of NZ_JALNTM010000003.1, from coordinate 118,811 downwards.
AATTAGATGTATAATGAAAACTCTGTACTTTTCACAACTTTAATTTTGTAGGTTTAAATGAAATATGAAGAAAAGCTTTTAGCTATTTTAAAAGAAGCTAGCATATCAACTATCGGAGAAGCTGAAGAATTCCTGAAATGCAATTTAGAAATGCTGCATGAAACTGGTGAGTTATCATTAGGTAATGACAAAGATCTATCAGGTAAACCTTTAGAATTAAGGGTTAAAGAGCTTTTTAAGAAAGCGGGTTTCAATATTAATAACGGTAGAAATGGATATGAAGATTTTACTATCACTCCAGATGATAACTTTTCAATTCAAGATAGTATTGTAATTGAGGTTAAATCTTCTAAAAATGTATCTCCAAAGTTAAGTGATCTTAGGCAATTAGATGACTGGGTTTTTAACTTATCAGGAGAAGAAAATGCTAGAAAACATGGACTCGGCTCATCTGAGCAGTTCACTTGGAGCGGAGGTATGACTAAACATCCAACACCACATAAAGGATTGTTTATCTTCAATGGTCCAATTGGACATGATTTTGATAAACGGCTTAGTAAATTTATACATCCATCACAAATAGACTTCTTAAATAAAAGAAACTTCTGCGCTATTAGTCTTAATAAGCTGGTCAATCTCCTTAGTGGGGATAAAGAATCTGCTTGGAGACTTCTTCATGAAACAATAGGTGAATTTAACTAGAGGCTTGACTTAATATAATTACAGCTCTCATAAAATAGAAATTAATATGGCAACCCATAAATTACGTTATGTTAAATTGAGGCGTTTAAATTAAAGTGGGCGTAATCACACAAACTAGCCCACTTATGATAGGGTTTTGATAGCTTAGTTTAGCTCAGAATCTACCCAAAATTTAGTGCCTTTTAAAACAGCTTGCAGTGCAAGGCCACTTTCGGTTAAAGAGTAAACAGTAACTTGGTCAGCAATAGCTTCGGCAACTAAAGCGCCACCTTTATCTTGGTATTTTGCAGCAGCATCAGCATTACCACCGAACGCCCAACCATGTTTAATAAATCTATTTAACGCTGCTTGATCGTGAAAAACCATCACAATATTGAAATCTTTAACACCTAAACCTAAGCCTAAACCAGCTTCGCCCATATTCATATAGGTAGATTTTCCGGTTAGGTTATTTTTTACTACACCGTACCCACCACCAAAACTGGCTAAAATAACGTTTACATTGGCATTATCAAATACAGCATAACCGGCAGAGTTTGCAATTTGAGTTTTAACATCTGGTTTTTTTTCGTATAGAGCAGTTAATGTATTCGATTTCATACTTTGTACTAAAGCACGTTTTTCTCCAGGAGAAGCACTGCCTGTAGTAGCGCAACCTGTTAATAAAATGCTAATAACTAACATGCTCAACAGAAGTAATTTTTTCATGATTTTTCCTTTAATAAGGTATATGGTTAATAAATCTGCATTTAGCATAAATATCAAAATTTCGTTATGTCCAATACTAGACAGTATCGGACTTTAAGGTTAATCTATAAGTCTATTATTTTCTTATATATTTTACTATTATGCTTGTTGCTCTGGTCGATACATTAAAACAATTACGTTATCAAATAGCTCACCTTGAAGATAATACACTCCAATCAGAATATCCAGAACTAGACTCTTTTATACAGCAAGTCAGCTTGACTGTAACTGAATCAAAGGCCGATCTAAATTTTTTATACCAGTTTTTATATGTTTATGGCCGAAAATCAGAAGCAACTTATAGTCGTTTTCGCAATGAATTAGAACGATTTTATTTGTGGTCATGGCTTATAGCTGAAAAATCAGTATTCGATTTAAAGCGTGAAGATATTGAGGCGTATGTTGATTTTATGGTCGAGCCGGATAAAAAGTGGGCATCAACTTCGGTGCAGTGGCGCTATAAAGATGAGCAAGGAGTACGTAGGTTAAACCAAAATTGGCGCCCTTTCATGCAAAAAGAATCTATTGCGAGTCAGCAAACATTATCCGCAATGTTTACTGCACTTAATGTATTTTACAAGTTCGCTATTTTAGAAGAAAAAACCTTCGCTAACTTTGTACCTGTTGTTAAGAAAAACAGTCCCTACTTGGTTGTACAATCACAAATACAAATTCCCGATACATTAAGCGATATTCAATGGGAATACGTATTTGGTGTAACGCGTGATCTGTGTGAACAAAAACCAGAATATGAAAGAAACCTTTTTACTCTCGCCTGTTTAAAAGGATTATATTTACGTATATCAGAATTATCAGAACGTCCACAATGGTCACCTGTTATGTCTCATTTTTGGCAAGATAACGATGGCTTTTGGTTTTTACGCATAATGGGTAAGGGAAATAAATTACGAGATGTAACTTTAAGTGATGATTTTCTTGAGTATTTAAAACGTTATCGGTTATACCGTGGTTTGCCTGCCCTGCCCCGTGTTGACGAATCCGACCCGTTAGTACATAAAATTCGTGGCCAAGGTGGTATGACAGTAAGACAAATTCGTCGTTTAGTACAACAAAGTTTTGATATTGCTCAGCAGTCATTACTTGATGATGGCTTTAAAGATGACGCGGAACAATTAGAGGCGGCCACTGCACATTGGCTTCGACATACCGGTGCAACGCATGACGCACAAACTCGACCTTTAAAGCATTTATCTGAAGATTTAGGTCACGCAAAAATAGCCACAACCGATCAAATATATATTCAAACAAATATTAAAGAACGGGCAAAGTCTGGAATAAAAAGGAAGATTTAATGGAATACTTAGTTATTGCTTTTATTGGTGCATTATTTTTAATTTATTCTATAACACTGCGCCAATTAGAAAAAACAGAAATTACCGGGCCGATGTTTTTTGTTATAGGGGGGATACTGCTAGCATTGATAGCTCCGAACGAAAGTGAAAATTTTAAAAATGGCTTGCGGTTTTTACTGCCCTTTATAGAATTAACGCTCAGTATCTTTTTATTTACCGATGCAGCAAAGTCAAAATTAGGAGTATTAAGGCATAGTTTTCAATATCCTAGTTTACTTTTATTTGTTGCCTTACCTTTAACCCTATTACTCGGGATTGCTACTGCGTTATTTTTATTTGCTGAGCTTTCATTAATTCAAGCAGCACTTATCGCAATTATATTAACCCCAACCGATGCGGCGTTAAGTAAGGGGTTATTAAGTAATACAAAAGTGCCTGAAAAAATACGCGAAGGTATTAATACTGAAAGTGGCTTAAACGATGGCTTATGTGTGCCTATATTTTTAATATTTATTCTGCTTGCAAAAAATCCTGAATCCGCAATTACTGCAACACAAACGTTAAGTGTATTTGGCAGAGAGTTGGGAGTTGCATTATTAATTGCATTTGCAAGTATTGCTGTTTTTATTCCGTGTTTAAACTTTGCAATGAAGCGACATTACTTTGCCCAAAACACTAGCCCGTTTTTACTATTGGGTTTTGCTATGGCTGTATTTTCACTTACACAATATTTTCATGGCAGTGGATTTATTGCCGTATTTGTAGCGGGGCTTTTATTTGATAAATACGCGAGCACCAAAATAAACAAAGAGCTGATTGAAGACTCAGAGCATATAGCTGACTTTTCCTCTTTAATGATTTGGTGTTTATTCGGTTTTGTTTGTGCTTATTTAGTGATCCCGAAATTAAATACTGAAATAATAATTTATGCGCTACTTAGTACAACACTGATCAGAATAATTCCTGTTATGTTGTCATTGCAATTTACGTCATTAAAAATAAAAGAGCGTTTAACGTTTGCTTGGTTTGGGCCACGAGGATTGGCTTCGATTGTTTTTACTTTAATGGTTATTGATACACAAATAGAAAATAAATTTCAAATTGCGACCATTGCTATGACCACAATTTTATTTAGTGTATTTATTCATGGTATTAGTACAAAACCCATTGCAGACAGTTTTGCTAAAAAAACTAAATAAATATAAACAAAAATAAAAAGGCGTAACTTAATAATAAGTTGCGCCTTTTTATTTTACAGCTTACTTAGTTAAATCATTAACTAAGTACTTTTGCCAGTAGCTCTATTGGATGCTTAGGCTTAAATTTTTCATAACGTTTTACTTGGCTACGACATGAAAAGCCAGTTGATAAAAGTTGCTCAGGTTTATTTTTATCAACGATAGGTTTCCAACTCATTTCATAAAGTGCTTTGGAGTTTGCTTGGTTTTGTGCTTCATGACCATAAGTGCCGGCCATACCACAACATCCAGTACTTGTGGTGTTTAATGTTAAACCAAGCTGATCAAAAATATTTTTCCACACACTTGCGGCTTTTGGTAATGCAGTCGTTTCGGTACAGTGACTTAATAAGGTAAATTCAGTATTTATTTGTTTAGCTTCTAAAGCACTGAACGATTGTGTTTCTAACCATTCATGCGCAAGTTGCACATTAAAATCGCCACGGTTATTTTCTAAAATTGTATTATATTCATCGCGATAACACATCACTAACGACGCATCTAAACCAACTAGCGGCGCATTAATATCATTAAGCTGATTTAAAAACTCTGAAGCATTTTTTGCCGTTAGCTTAAATTCATGCAAAAAACCTTTCACGTGCTGAGGTTTGCCATTGGGTTTAAAGGGTAACAGCATTGGTTTTTTTCCAAGCTGAGTAATTAGTGTAATAAAACTCTCAACCAATTCTGCTTCGTAAAAGCTGGTGAATGGGTCTTGAACAATGAGTACATAATCATTTTGCTCATCGGCACTTAGTTTTTTAAGTAATTCTAAATTAAATTTTTGCGCTTTGTTTACACGTTTGTTGAGTGCAGGAATACTTAGCTGAGGGGTATCAACATAGCCTACGGTTTTTTTAATGAGACTACTAACTAATGATGTTTTTACAATTGGATTAATAACCCTAGCAAATTTTGCCATTAACGGTGCACTGTTTTCTATATTACCCACTAAGTAATCTTTGAGTGGGCGGGCATAATAACTGTGATAATAATTTAAAAAACGGGCACGGAAAGTTGGCACATCTACTTTAATTGGGCAAGCCGTAGTACACGCTTTACACGCTAAACATTCATCCATTGAGGCTTTTACTTCATGCGAAAAATCGTAAACGCCTTGTTTTTTCTCTCTGCTATGAACAAAGCGCTCCCACCAAGTAATGACTTCACCTTTGTTAAGTTCTTTTTCTACCTCAAGTAAATTAACATCTTTTGACTCTTGAAGACGTAACCATTCACGCATTAGCCCTGCTCGACCTTTTGGCGAATTACGGCGATCGCCAGTTACTTTATACGACGGGCACATTGGAGAGTTTTCATCATAATTAAAACATAAGCCGTTACCATTACAGGTCATTGCATTGTTGAAACTGGTCTTAACATCAATTGAAATTTGCTTGTCGAAGTAAGAACGCTTTTGCCCATCAACGCTAACTAGTAAGTCTTCACTTTCAAGCGGGGTACATATTTTACCTGGATTAATTTTGTTGTTTGGATCGAACGCCGATTTTATTTTTCGTAATTGCGTAAATAAATGCTCACCAAAAAATTCAGGACCGTATTCACTTCTGTAACCTTTACCGTGCTCGCCCCACATTAAACCACCGTATTTAGCGGTGAGTTTTACTACTTCATCTGAAATAGTGCGCAGTAATTTTTCTTGTTCAGGGTCGCACATATCCAGTGCCGGCCTAACATGTAAAACGCCAGCATCAACATGACCAAACATACCGTACTGTAAATTATAGCTATCAAGTAGCGCTCTAAATTCAACAATATAATCGGCTAAATTTTCTGGTGGAACGGCGGTGTCTTCTGCAAACGCGAGAGGCTTTTGGCTGCCTTTTACATTCCCTAGTAAACCCACTGATTTTTTACGCATTGCATAAATTTTTAATATATCGCTTTTATCACTGGTTAACTGATAGCCAATAACGCCATTAGTTTGGTTAGCTACACACTCATCTAATAATTTACATAATGTGTCTACTTTGTCTTTTATGTCTTCTGGTGATACGGCATTAAACTCAACCATGTTGAGTCCTTGCATATCTTTATTAGCAACGTCGGTTATTAAGTCCGATACTGAATGCCAAATAATATCTTCGCGGGCAAGATTTAATACTTTGCTGTCAACGGTTTCAACTGAAGTTGCGCGGGCATCAACTAAAAATGGTGAATGGCGAAGCGCAGAATCAAAACTGTCATATTTTATATTTATGAGGGTTTTAAATTCTGCGATAGGTGTTAGGTTTAATTTTGCTTCAGTAACTATGCCTAAAGAGCCTTCTGATCCGGTTATTAAGCGGCTCATATCAAAAGTTTGTAAGTCTTCACTTAGCACATGCTCTAGGTCATAACCGGTTAAAAATCTATTTAACCGTGGAAATTTGGCTAATATAGCGTCGCGTTCATTAAGTGATATGTCTAATACTGTTTTGTAGAGTTTGCCAATTAAGGATTCCTGATCGGCAATTATTTTTGCTTTTTCAATGTCTATTGGACTGGTAGACATTGCAGTGCCATCAACTAAATAGGTGGTTAGCCCTAAAACATGGTCGCTGGTTTTGCCATAAACTAAGGAGCCTTGCCCCGATGCATCAGTACTGATCATGCCGCCAATAGTGGCGCGGTTGCTAGTAGATAAATCGGGTGAAAAGAAAAATCCATACGGTTTCAAAAAGTCGTTAAGTTGATCTTTTATCACACCGGTTTGAACTCGTACCCAACCTTCTTCAACATTTATCTCGAGGATTTCACGCATATAACGTGATAAATCAACCACAATACCAGGCGTTAAAGATTGACCATTTGTTCCTGTGCCGCCACCGCGAGGACCAAAAGTTAACGATAAAAAAGGGTCTTGCGATGCTATTTGCAGAGCAACTTGAATGTCTTTTTCGCTTTTAGGAAAAATAACACCTTGCGGAAGCTGCTGGTAAATACTGTTATCGGTTGACGCTGTGAGTCTGGTTGCATAACTTGCGTCTGTATCTCCAGTAAACCCTTGATTTTTTATAGTATTTAAATAATTTGCGACAAGCTCGGTCGCGGCATCTTGTTGTGTAATAGTTGCTATCATGGCGGCGCTTATTAATGCATTTGTGTAATTATATCATGGCGATGGCTAATAGAAATTGAAGATTTTACAGTTTGTAACACTCTTTTTATCGATATATGAGCAGCTGCAATTATAATCAAGTTAAACGCCTACTATGAGGTTTATATGAAAAAACTACTAATGCAGATCAGCGGAACACTGTTTATTTTACTCGGATTATTGTTTGCTGTGGTGCCAGGGCCATCGTTAATATTTTTTATTGCAGGTTTATTCTGCTTTTCTATGTATTACCCTAAAGCAAGAGGGTATTTAACTTGGTGTCAAAAAGCACTGACTCGTTCATGTGCCTATTTAGATAAAAAATTAGCAAAAAATTAATTTTCTAGTCATAAAAAATGCCAGCAGTTGCTGGCATTTTTTAACGAGGTAACTTACTTAGCAAGTTTGTCTGCTAAGTATAACCATGTTTCTAGTACTGTATCTGGGTTTAGCGAAACAGAGTCAATGCCCTGCTCTACTAACCATGCTGCAAAGTCTTCATGATCTGAAGGACCTTGACCACAAATACCTACATATTTACCTTTTTCTTTGGCTGTTTTAATAGCCATAGAAAGTAGCTTTTTGATTGCAGGGTCGCGCTCATCAAATAGGTGAGCAATTAAACCTGAGTCGCGATCAAGACCAAGCGTTAACTGTGTTAAATCGTTAGAACCGATAGAGAAACCATCGAAGTATTCTAAGAACTCTTCAGCCATTAATGCATTTGACGGAAGCTCACACATCATGATTACTTTAAGACCATTTTCGCCACGTTTAAGGCCATGTTCTTCAAGTAATTCAATAACGCGTTTACCTTCTTCAAGGGTACGTACGAATGGGATCATGATTTCGATGTTGGTCATATCCATGCTGTTTCTTACGCGTTTTATAGCTTCACACTCAAGTGCAAAACAATCACGGAAGTCTTCAGAGATATAACGTGCAGCGCCACGGAAACCAATCATTGGGTTTTCTTCTTCTGGCTCGTATTGCTGGCCGCCCACTAAGTTAGCGTATTCGTTTGATTTAAAATCAGACATACGAACAATTACACGCTCTGGTGCAAACGCACAACCTAAGGTAGAAATACCTTCAACTAGTTTACCAATATAGAATTCAACAGGTGATTCGTAACCGGCAATCATGTCTGTGATTTCTGCTTTTAATGCATCTGTTTGTGCATCAAAATTTAATAACGCTTTAGGGTGAACGCCAATCATACGGTTGATGATAAACTCAACGCGCGCAAGGCCAACACCTGAATGTGGTAAACGTGCAAAATCGAATGCGCGATCTGGGTTACCTACGTTCATCATCACTTTCATTGGAAGTTCAGGCATTTCATCAACACGTGAAGTAAGTACTTCAAAGTCTAAAATACCTTCGTAGATGAAACCAGTATCGCCTTCGGCGCATGATACAGTAACTTCTTGACCAGCTTTAATTATGTCTGTTGCATTACCACAACCAACAACGGCTGGAATACCTAACTCACGTGCAATGATTGCAGCATGACATGTACGACCACCACGATTTGTAACAATCGCAGCCGCGCGTTTCATAATAGGTTCCCAGTCTGGGTCTGTCATGTCGGTAACTAATATGTCACCTACTTGTACTTGGTCCATCTCTTTGATTGAGTCAAGTACACGTACAACACCACTACCAATTTTATGACCAATTGCACGGCCTTCAACAACAACATTGCTGCTGCCATTTAGTTGGAAGCGTTCCATTACGTTTGTGTCTTCGTTTGAGCGAACAGTTTCTGGACGCGCTTGAACTATATATAGTTTGCCATCGTTACCATCTTTTGCCCATTCGATGTCCATTGGACGACCGTAATGTTTTTCAATGATTACAGCTTGTTTGGCAAGATCTTGCACTTCTTCATCTGTAATCGAAAATTTGTTTGAAAGTGCTGAGTCTACGTCAACAATTTCTACTTGTTTGCCATGAGCTTTGTCTTGAGAGTAAATCATTTGAATGGCTTTAGAGCCAATGTTACGACGTACTACAGCTGGCTTGTTTTTAAGTAGCGTTGGTTTATGAACATAAAATTCATCAGGGTTAACCGCACCCTGAACAACCATTTCACCCAAACCATAGCTTGATGTGATAAACACTACATCTTCAAAGCCCGATTCAGTATCAATACTGAACATAACACCTGATGCTGATTTATCAGAGCGTACCATGCGTTGAATACCCGCTGATAACGCTACACCACGGTGATCGTAGCCTTGGTGAACACGATAAGAAATAGCGCGGTCGTTAAATAACGAAGCGAATACGTGTTTAATAGCAGTCATTACAGAATCAATACCAACAACGTTTAAGAACGTTTCTTGTTGGCCTGCAAACGAGGCGTCTGGCATATCTTCAGCAGTAGCTGATGAACGAACAGCGAATGAAACATCTGCAGAAGCATCACCATGAAGTTGGCTGTATGCATCGCGGATTGCTTTATCTAGACTAGGTTGGAATGGGGTATCGATAATCCACTGACGGATATCGGCGCCGACTTTGGCGAGTGTGTTTACATCATCAACATCAAGAGTATCTAAAATGTCGTGAATTTTTGCGTTGAGTCCTGATTGTTCTAAAAACTCGTTAAAAGCGTCTGAGGTAGTAGCAAAACCACCTGGGACTTGCACACCTGCGTTAGCTAAGTTTGAAATCATTTCACCAAGTGAGGCATTTTTACCACCAACTCGAGGAACATCTTGCATACCAAGCTCTTGATACCAGAGAACGTATTCTTGCACGGATCTTTCTCCAAAAAACAAATTGTAGTACTAACTGTGAGAGTTAAGAAAGAAAACCTTTTATAAAGGTCGCCCCCATTCTACACTGGCAAACGTCCTCACGTAAACCGTGATACACTTATTTTAAAATTAAATGTAATAAAAAAGAGGCTTTATGAGAACTGCGTTTTATATTTCAGATGGTACGGCAATCACATCTGAAGTGTTTGGTCATGCGACCTTGTCTTTATTTCCTGTCGAATTTAATCATAAAACAATTCCTTTTGTAGAAACCGAAGAAAAAGCGCATGAAATCAAAGCGCTTATTAACGCCACATCGTCTAAGCAAGGTGAGAAGCCTCTAGTGTTTTTTACTTTTGTGAATCATAAATTATCGGAAATTATTCGCTCTGCAGATGCTGTCTCGTATGACTTTTTAACAACCTATAGCGAAAAAATTGAAAGCGAATTAAACGTTGCCCCAGTACCTAAAGTACATAGAACCCATTCAATACACGAAAAAAGTTATGACTTTAGAATTGATGCAGTTAACTATGCTTTAATGAATGACGACGGCGGTAATATTAAAAACTTTGCTGAGGCTGATATTATTTTAGTTGGCGTTAGTCGAAGCGGTAAAACGCCAACAAGCCTCTATTTAGCCCTGCAATACGGTATTAAAGCGGCCAACTATCCGATCACAGAAGATGATTTAGAAAGCGAAGGGTTACCTAAGTGCTTAGTGCCTTATAAGCATAAACTGTTTGGTTTAACTATAGACCCTGAGAGACTGGCTGCGATCAGAGATAGACGAATGGCAAATTCAAAATATGCATCAATTAGACAGTGTCGTATTGAAGTGCGCGAAGTAGAAATGCTCTATAAGAAGCATAAAATTGCTCATTTAAATTCTACCCACCATTCGGTTGAAGAGATCTCAGCAAAAATCATTTCTGATACAGGTCTTGAGCGTCGTAAGTACTAACAAACTAACATGTGATTTAAGCATGTAATTACACACAGCACACAAAAAAGCCGCTAAATAATAGCGGCTTTTAACATATTAGGAAGGCGTATTACTTGCGAGCATCTTTTAAAAGGTCTGCAACTAAAAAGCCAAGCTCTAATACTTGATCGGCATTTAAGCGAGGGTCACATTGAGTTTTGTAACGCTGCGCTAAGTCATCATCTGATAAACCGTATGCACCACCGGTACATTCAGTAACATGTTGTCCGGTCATTTCTAAATGAACACCACCTGCGTATGAGCCTTCAGCTTTGTGAACAGCGAAGAACTGACTAATTTCGCGCATAATGTTATCAAAGCTGCGAGTTTTATAACCTGAGCTGGCTTTCTCTGTATTGCCATGCATTGGATCTGAGCTCCAAATTACCTTACGCCCTTCTTGCTGTACTTTGCGAACAAGCGCCGGTAGCTTCTCTGGTAATACATCTGCACCCATTCGTGTAATGAGCGTTAACCTGCCAGGAAAGTTATCTGGGTTTAGTGCATCAATTAAACGGATAAGTTCGTCAGGATCCATAGCTGGGCCAACTTTAACGCCTATTGGATTTTTAATGCCCTTAAAGAATTCAATATGAGCATGGTCTAACTGACGTGTACGCTCACCAATCCAAACAAAGTGCGCTGAACAATCGTACCAGTCGCCTGATAAATGGTCTCTACGGGTTAATGCCTCTTCATAGCCTAGCAATAACGCTTCGTGTGATGTATATAAATCTGTTTCTTTTAAGCTTGGCGCTATAGTTGAATTAATACCACATACTTCCATGAATTCTAAAGCGTCTTGAATTTTATCTGCTAGCTGTTGGTATTTTGCTTTTTGTGGATTAGCAGCAACAAAGCCCATGTTCCAACGGTTAACCTGATGTAAGTCAGCAAGCCCACCTTGTGCAAAAGCACGTAGTAGGTTGAGTGTTGCCGCACTGTGATGATACGCGGTCATTAAACGCTGAGGGTCTGGAATACGTGCTTCTTCAGTAAACTCAAAGTTATTTACTATATCACCACGGTAAGATGGTAACGAAACACCGTCTATTGTTTCTAAGTCGGCTGAGCGTGGCTTAGCGTATTGACCTGCCATACGTGCAATTTTTACAACTGGACATTTACCGCCATAGGTTAGTACTACAGCCATTTGTAAAATCGTCTTAAATGTATCGCGAATATTTGCAGCGTTAAAGTCACTAAATGATTCTGCGCAGTCACCACCTTGAAGTAAAAATGCGCGGCCTTCACACACATCTTCAAGTTGTTTAAACAAACTTCTAGTCTCTTCTGCAAACACTAAAGGCGGTGCGCTTTTAAGCTGGCCTTCAACAGATTTTAATATGTCTTGATCTGGGTACTGTGGCTGCTGCAGTATTGGCAGTTCTCTCCAACTATTTGGGTTCCACGATTGCATGTTAATTCCTCATTCCTATTACCTGATGTATTGAAATTAACGTATGCAGTGGGCTTTGTTCAAGGACTAAATCGACTATTTACGAATTATTTAGTTATTAGGTAAATTTAAATAGGATTATTATCTATGATTTAACTATTTTATTGATAATAAATATATAAATAAAGAATACTAATGCATTAAAAAACAATAGGATAAATAGTAAGAGGGGTATTTATTAAGCTTTGCTTGCAGCCACTTAGCTAAGCTGTATAAGATAATGTCAACATAGGGAACACATCATACTTAAATCAACTATATGTATTCTTAACTTTACAGTTAAAATTAAATATATCAGCCGCCAGTTATGTAGTTTCAAATATATATGCTAGCAGAGTAGTTCTGCTTGTTTATACCCACTCCTTAATACTGCATTTATATATAACAATTAGTAAGTTAGAAAATATTATTATTAAAGTGATCACAGCAACAATAAAGAACACATCATACTTTATTTTATTTAGAGTTAATCTTAGCGATAGAGTAGTATTTAAGAAATAACTACCAAAAGAAAAGGTTATTTGCGAAAATAGCTAAATAGTAAGATGTGTTCTTGGTGGTGTTATGGTTACGAAGGTACAAATTAGAAGTCAGTTTGATTTACTCAATGAGTTAACGCTTAGGCTAATTGAGGAGCTTAAAGAATATGGGTTTGCTAAAGCTGAATACTATCAACTGCCAGAAATAAGCAGTATAGAGGAAAATATAATTCCCGAGTCGATTGCAGTATCTAAAATTACAGGGGAACTAGCACAAAAGGCTATTTTAAATTCTTTTTCTGATATGTATAAAAAGCCTGGTCTGAGTAGTCGCGTATTAAAGCGCCACCCTGGTTTATTAATTATACAAGACGCCAACAAACAAGCTATTATTGATCGGATTGCTCAAGTTAATAATGCAAAAGCGGCATTTAAAAATTGTATTTTGGCGATAGACAATAACGATGCTCGATTTGAAGCCGTACATAATGCTATGCCAAATTTAATTACGCTTGCCGCTTATCGTAAAATTCATAGCGAAAGCGAATCCCCTTTTTCAGTTCGTTTTACTTGGATGCATAAACACGCCACTAAAACACTCACAAAAAAGATGGCTCTTGAAATGCTCGAAAAGTCCGCTGGGTATAAAAACCCAAGAATGATTGATCAGCAAAAATGGCAATCATTGGTTGCTCAAGAGCAAGTTCGTGTTGCCAGTCTAGGTGAAAAAGAAAAATTACGAATTAGGCGCCCTACCCGAGTTAGCCCACAAGTTAATGTTAGATACACGGCTCAAAATCGTTATCATGTTAGTGCGGCCTTACCTTTTATTCTTATAAACCCACAAGCCGATGTTAAGTATGGCCAACTGCCGAGTTACGAAAAACCGTTATCACATCCACGAAAACGTGAGTATGACTTTCTGGTAGACCGATTATATTTAGAACAAGTAACAAAGTAATTATGTTAAAAAGGCCACTTAATGTGGCCTTTAATATAAATACTGGTAAAAATTAATATAATTATTTTTCTACAATTTCTTCCAGCTTATCTTCATCAATTAATACTGCATTTTCAACAATGCGTTTACCACCTTGTATCTCTATACGCTTGTTATGTTTATTTAATGCCAGTATTTCATCACAAAACTGATCAGAAGGGTGCATTTCATAAGTGTAATCTACAATATTACCTGTTTTATCATCTTTTACATTAGTAATGCTGTACTCAGATATTGCTCCTTTTTCTATTAAATCTTTCATCGTGGTAGTCATATCACGGCGCAGTGCTTTTAATTTATTTTCGGTAATATCATCAGTTGAATAGATAGAGCCATATTTTTCCATAATAGACAGCAGTCTAAAATGGTATGTTTTTCCTGGGGCAGCATAGCGCCATAAATGATATAAACGTAGCATCATCCAACGCGATAATCCGCGCTTTAACTCTTGAGCACTATTAAAATAATAACCTTTATATTCAAGGTTATCGATCATGTTATGAACAAACGCATTTAAACACGCTACACATTTAACATTTCCGCCTTGGCCTTTTTTACCACTAAAGTGTAAAGACGATAAAAAGTTCATGTTCGACTCGTAGAACGAATCATCAATATCAGAGTTTTTAGTGTCAGTAGCAGAATATTTAAAAGAAAGTTTTGAACCTTGTAATGCTTCGAGCGATTCTTTAATTTGTGGGTAAGGCATAGATTGACCTACCGCTTTAAGTTCTTGTGCTAATTCGTTCATAGAAAACACAACGGCATATTGAATACCGGACTTAAAATTAATTTTTACTATTTTACCTTTTGAAGCAAGGCGAATAAGTGCACGCTCAACTTTTTCTTCTCTATCTGATGGCCAAACTAAGTATTCTACGTCTTCACCATCTTTACGAGTACTTACCACAGCCGGTGTTATTTTAATTTCACCATCGTATAAAATACCGTCTACTTTTTCAGATATCTTACGTGTAATTATGGTTTTTTTAGGGGCTTCTTCAAGTGGCAGCTTTTTATGTCCTGAGCGAACAAAGCGTCCCCACAGATCATAATGGTTAAATGTGTTAGAGTAAGCGCGTAACCCATGGGCTGCATTTTCTATCGAAATTCGCACATCTTTATTATCTGTAAATAGTGCTAAGCTTTCGTTATCAATTGCACTTTCCACCCCGTGAATTTGGCCCCTAAGTGTATCGGGCAAGTTATCTACCGAGATGTTGACCTTTCGGCTCATGGTTTTTATTTCCGTTTTTATTGTGACAGCTAATAACAACACATAAAGCCACAAAAGTTAAATGTTTAAGTTAGTATAAAAGTGATCTGACTTCAAATAAAATGCACAGATCAATATTTTACTAAGAAAAAGTTAAAACATGAGATTTCAGATCAGGTTTTTACTAACTAGGCTTTAATAAACCGAATTTTTACTAACTGAAGAATAAATTTGTCCATTGCAAAGTGTTTTTTTTTAAATTTAGCACGACAAATGACAGTAAAAATGAGAGGCCTGTGGATAAGCTTAGTTCCAGTTAGCATAGATCTGATCTGTACTTACTACAGATCAGATCTATACTAATTAAACCGCTTATTATTCCTGATGGTGGGTGCATAACTTTATAATTTACTTAGTAAAAACATGATCTATAGCATCTATTTTGTGAGTAACTCAGTGCTTAACCTGTGCGTAACTAAGCTGCTAAATATTTGCTTAGTAAAAAGGTGATCTGCCAGTAGATAAGGATCTGATCTTAACCACGTACAATGCTGATCCAGTTTTTTTAACATTATTTATATAAATCATAATGTTATATGTACATTTTAAGGCCTTAGCCTTTAATACCTTATATATTTAACCATACTTAAACTTCTTTATTTATACTAAGCAATATTAAAGGCGTAAAATTATTTTATATGTCATGTATTTAAAATGGATGTCGCCTTAAATAGTTGTTTACAGCTAATTGAATGGACATTATACTAAACGCCTAACTTTGAGGAATAAAGTATGTCTATCAATAATAATGCGCTAGATACCTACCGACTTTTGAAAGCAACCGCAGAAGTTGCTGAAAAATCACTAGAAGGACGTATTCAACATTACCGCGCCCATCTTAAGTCTGAAGAAAAAGAATTAAGAACCTACACCCAAAAAGCCGCTGCTGATTTACTTGGTTGTAATAATCGTACCTTAAAAAGACGCCATGACAATGGTGATTTTGACGATTTAAACATAAAACGCGGTGCAAACGGTCATTACGCTTATACGTTGGTTAATATTTTTGCCATGGCCGATATAATGGATATAAAACCCGATCATCGTGCACCAACAGACAAACTCCAAGTTATTGTTATTAATTCACTAAAAGGTGGTTGTGGTAAAACAACGAGCATGGTTAATATTGCTGCAGCACTTGCCACTACTAACATCAAGCGTTACCGAATTGGTATTATCGATTTAGATCCGCAGGGGTCATCATCTAGCTTTTTCCCATCTTCTGAGCCCGATCCAATTACTGTTGGTGATTTAATGCGTGACTGCATTGATCTTGAAGAAGGTGAAACCTGGCCTGAATTTGTTTCAAACTCCTTTTTACCAACTCATATTCCTAATATTCGTGTTTTACCCTCAGGTATGGATGATTTTTATTTTGAACACGAAACTGCAACGTTGCTTAAAGACACCTCAAACTATGAGCAAACTCGCCATTACCATAAGCTGTTAGAGCGTGTTATCGAGCCAGTAAAAGATGAATTTGATATTTTACTAATTGATACAGCGCCTACTCTTAACTTTATGTTTTATAATGCATTAATGGCTTCTACAGCGATGCTTATACCAGTTCATCCTGAAGCGGTAGACTTTGATGCTAATAATAAATATTTAAAACGTTTAGGTGAGATTTATCATACCGTTGCAGCTCTTGGTCACGATGGTTGGGACTTTATGCAATTTTTGGTTACCAATTATGTAAAAGGTAATCACTCACAACGTGACATAGTTAAAGACGTAAGAAGCGCCTTTGGTCGCCAAGTCATGAGCTACCCTATTAATCACAGCTCAGCAATTACTGCGAGTTCATCCTCGTTTAATACTATTTTTGATCAAAAAGCGTCTGACAGTTTAGCGAGTAGAGAATCGTTAATGCGCGCACAAGAAAATATCAAAGATGTTGTTGACGAACTCGAAATGCTAATTCGTTCAAATTGGCAATCTACACAATCAAAATTAAATACGCCTAAGTAAGGATGTTGACTAAAAATGGCTAAAAAACGTAAAAATGACACCCGCTTAGATCCCTTTGCAACCGCTGTTGGCAGTAGCAGTTTAGACGCTCTTTTAGAGCAAGCTAATGCAGGCGATGTTATTCGTATGCCTGCGCCAAGCGATCCTAATCGCGAAATTACATTGGTTTGTAAAGTGATTGCTCATAACGAGATTGAAAAATCGACTCAGGTTTATGGCAAAAACCGCCGTGTACAAGCGCTTTTAAACGAAAAGTCGGTATCCGATATACTTCCTGCAATTATATCGGATGGACGTAATCAGCACCCCGCCCTGCTTTGGGATCAAGGTGATATGAGTCTTGTTCTTGCAGGCTCAAGACGTCGCAAAGCCTGTATTTTGGCTGGTGCAGATTATCTTGTTTTGAGTTCAAGTGATTTTAATGAGCAAGATGCCAAAGTGTTAGCAGTTTCTTCGGATCAATACATTGCTCCAAGTCTTTGGGAGTTAGGTCAAGCGTATCAGCAAACTCGAAACGAACTCATTCAACAAGGCAAAAAAGGATCGTACCGCGAGATTGCCGTTATTGAAGGGGTATCGCATACCGCCATTGCGGATGCTATTAAAGCGTATGAGCAAATATCTGCCGATGTTATAGCTCTTTACCCAACAGCTAATCATGTTGGTAGAGAAGTCGCTAAAAAGCTGATTAACGCAAAGGAGCGAGACGAGGTTGCATTTAACGAGTTAGTTGTAGAACTTGCAAGCAATGATGAAGTTAATGCCTTAGAAGCCGACGACAAGCGCGCTATGCTGATCACTAAACTATTAACCGCAGAGCCTAAAACAGCATTAAAGCGTGAGGCTGTGCTTGAAAACGACTTTATTAGTGTGCAACGTAACCTTAAAAGTGGTGACGTTTCAATAAAAATTAATAATAAAGTGATGACAGACAAGCGCTTAGAACAACTGACTAAACTATTAAGTGCTTTTAATTAGTTAGTAATATCGTGATCTGTAAAGGGGGGTAGGTTAGTTAAATAGTGATCTAGCCCTCTTAATTAGTTAGTAAAAATCTGATCTTCCGTGGTGATAAAAAGCAAAAAAAGCCCGATAAACTACTAAGGATCGTATTTTTACTAACTAAACCTGCTCTATTTGATTAAATTGCTACCTTGTTAGTAAAAACCTGATCTACTCCTAGCAAAACCTCCCTGTTAAGTTAATTTATTGTTTTTATTTTGTAATTTAAACGCCTTTTTTTAGTTAGTAAAATTAAACAATCCTTATAAACCAATTTTTTACTAACCAATCAGATCCAACCAGTTTATTTTAAAAATAATATTGCTTTAGCTCAGCGTTGATAAGGCATATACTGGAAAAATTGTTTTTAAATTTTAATACTTTGAGTGACATGTCTGCTAACTTATCAAAAAATGATTTAATGGCTATTTTTGAAGAAATTAAAAATGAGCAGGCTACCCAGTTTCCTCTTTCTGAGCGATTCATAAAAAAATTGTTTAAACCCGCGGTGTTAGCAAAAGGTAAGTCGTATTATAAAAACGGCCAAATAAGTTGGTTAGAACATAATGCTGATTTTTCTGTTGTTGATTCTACTGTGCAAGGCGATAAGGGCATTGCGTTTAACCAACGAATTGAGATCAGTAAATTACCAACTGGCTATTCAGTCGACACACACTGTACTTGTAATGTTAAAACTAAATGCCGCCATTTGGCTGCAATTTTGTTAAAACTTAAAATTGAACACTCAGGTGAATACGGCGAAGACTATTTTATTAATGACTGGTTTAGCGAACTTAGCTCGCTTAAAAACACCGATCAAGCTCATCCATCACAAGTGTTACTGTTTGTATTAGATATTGAAAACGATAAAGTATTTTTAACACCTAAAATTGCCAACTACGATAAAAATAATAATTATGCATTAGGTCGCAATTTAACTGAGCAACAGCTTAATAGTTTTGTAACCCCTAGCGACCTGCTAGAAAGTGATTTTAGATTATATAGCTGGATCCGCTCGCAAAATGCGGTCGGTAATATTGAACTCAAAGGTCAATGGGGCTTTAACGCGCTGCAGCAATTACTAGCTACAGAACGATTATTTTTACAGCGTTCGCGAGTACCTATAAAAGCGCAACCTGGCTTACCCCTAAATTTTGTTTGGGAAAAACAAAAAGAAGTCACCCAGTTAAAAATTCATCTTGATCAAATTCCTAATTGGGCGTTAATTAAAACTACACCGCCCATCTACTTAGATTTAGATAAATATAAGCTAGGCCGCATTCGCACGCCGCTCAGTGCGGACGAAATTGCTCATTTACAAACAATACCAGCACTTCACGATACAAACTTTGATCGAATTTATAAGCAGCTTGCTGATAATTTTGGTGCCGGTGTTATTCCCCATCCTACTAATGCACCAAGCATGCCTGTTAAGTCGTTGAGTAATGCCGTACTTAAAGTCAGCATGTCGGGCTCAGTAATGGCTATTTCGTTATCGTTTAAGTATAAAAATAAAAACTACTTAGCAGGTACAGCGCCTGAAAAACTAATAAACAGTGCATTTGAAAACACCGTTACCAACGAGCTGGTCAACTTAGGCTTTGATTTTTGTAAAGGGGGTTTACACAGCGAGTTTATTTTTAGTCAGGAATCGGCTATTCACTTACACTGGTTAGCGCATGAGGTGTTACCAAGCTTTAAGCAACGTGGCTGGCAAGTATCAATGAGCAAAATAAATATTGCCGATACTAAAAACCAAATTTCCTTGCATGTAAACAGAGCTGCTGGGCATCAAATGCATTGCAAAGTTGTGCTTAACGATACCAAAGTGGCCACTTTATTTAATGTAAATAATAAACTGTTTGAATCGTTAAATCGTCAAAGCGAATTGTTTTATTACTATCCCGTTGGCCGTCAATTTGGAGTTATAGATAAAGCTGCGTTTAATTTATTAATTGAGTTTAAATTGCGATTTGAGTTTATTAAAACGCGCGACGAATTTAATATTCCACTTTCATACTTACCTGAGTTAGTTAAGCACACAGCCATTAATGTTGAGTTACATGATCCGTCATTAGAGCGCTACCTTGATGAGCTAAGCAATGACGCGCTGTTATCGCCCAATATCGCCATTCATGGCTTACACGATTCTGTGGTGCTTAGAGAATACCAGCAAGAAGGCGTAGCTTGGCTTAACTTTTTAAAGCGTAATCAGCTAGGTGGTATTTTAGCGGACGATATGGGCTTGGGTAAAACTTTGCAGGTGATCGCTTATTTAGCCAGTTCTTATAATACTCCGCAGGCTGGCCCTACGCTTATTGTTTGCCCAACAAGCTTAGTGAGTAATTGGCAAAACGAAATTAACAAGTTTGCTAAAAACTTAAAAGTGACCACTATTTTTGGTGCACACCGTAATGATGCGTTGAAACACTTGGCACAAGCACAGTGTATATTAACCACCTATCCGTTATTAAAACGTGACATTGCTTATTATTCGCCACTGTATTTTGAAAACATTATTCTTGATGAAGCGCAGTATATTAAAAATGATACGGCACAGGTATCGCGGTTAGTCAAACGTTTGAATGCCGACTTTAAGCTTTGCTTAAGTGGTACCCCAATTGAGAACAATTTATTTGAATTAAAGTCGTTACTCGATTTTGCTATGCCTTCGCTATTAGGTTCCCAGGCACACTTTAAGCAGCACTTTCAAGGTCCTATTGAGCGCGAAAGTAACATTGAGCGTGCAGAGCAGTTAAAAGCGTTAATTATGCCGTTTATTTTGCGCCGTACTAAAGCCCAAGTGGCTCAAGAACTGCCGCAAAAAACGGAGCTTGTTAAAGAGTTTGAATTTGAGCCTAAACAAAAAGACATGTACCAAGGCATAACTCACGCGCTTGAAGAAAAACTCATTGATTTATTTGCCGAACAAGGCGTACAAAAAAGTAAACTCGCTTTTTTAGAGGCACTATTAAAACTTCGCCAAATTTGCTGTCATCCTAAACTTATTGAGCCAGAAACCGACGCTGCTAGTGCTAAGTTAGAATGGTTATCAAGCCATTTACCTTTAATGCTCAGCCTTGGCCGTAAGGTGATTATATTCAGCCAGTTTACCTCTGCACTTGATTTAATTGCCGAGCGTTTGAATACACTTAACATTAAATTTAGCATGTTAACTGGGCAAACGCGCCATCGCGATAAAGTGATAGACGAATTCACCAGTGGCACTACTTCGGTATTTTTAATTAGCCTAAAAGCAGGTGGCACAGGGCTTAATTTAACCCAAGCCGATACCGTTATTCATTTTGATCCTTGGTGGAATCCAGCTGTTGAAAAGCAAGCGACCGATCGTGCTTATCGTATTGGCCAAACTAATCCGGTATTTGTGTATAAATTGATTATGGCTAACTCTATTGAACAAAAGGTGTTTCAAATGCAGCAAGATAAACAAGCGCTTGTAGATGCATTATTTACCGAAAAATCAATGAGTTTTACCCAGTTTGATGAACAACAAATGTTGTCTTTAATTAAAAGTTAAAAATTAACAATAATTTTTTGAACTTATTTGAATTGTGGGCGTCTATTAATACAGCTTGGTTAAATTGCAGTTTCTCCAAGTTTTCATGTTGATATCCCATATAGTAGTTACTAGACATAGTAATGATTAAGCCAGCCAGTTCAGCGCTGGCTTTTTTTTGCCTGAATATTTTAAACTATTTTATTTTAAAATATTTTTGAACTAATCAATAATAGCTGGGTCTATTAATATGCTTGTAGTTGATATGTTGTTATACAAGTTTCATGTTGATTTCCCTGTTTGATTACTAATTTAGTAATATTGAGCCAGCTTTATTAGCTGGCTTTTTTTATGCTCTAAATTCAACTTTTTTAAAAATTATTTTGAACTAATTTAATCAGGACGCGTCTACTATTATGCTTGTAGTGATGTGTTGTTATACAAGTTTCATGTTGATTTCCCTGTTTGATTACTGATTAAGTAATATTGAGCCAGCTTTAATAGCTGGCTTTTTTTATGCGCTTAATTTAGTGCGTTACCCCTACTGCTAAAGAGCGTTATTCGTTATGATGGCATGTCACTAAATTTTAAAAGTTTATTTTATGTTTACTTCGTTTTTATCCCATTTAGATTGGTTAAGTGTAAGTGCTGGCGCTATAACAGGCATGGCTATTTGTGGTGTTGTATCAATGCAATTAAGCAAAAAAATAAAGCGCCAAGTAAATGAGCAACAACAACAGTTAATGTTATTACAAAGCCAGCATGAGCAAACACAAAGCCAATATGCCGCGTTGGTTGAAGAGCACGATTTATTAGGACTTACACATCAAGAGCAGCGGGATCAGTCTCAGCATTTTAAAACCCGTTTAACTGAGCAAGAAAAGCAAAGCCAACTTTATAATCAATATTGGCGTAAAGCCGAAGCCGAGCTAACCGCCCTGCGCGAGCAATACAATCTGCGCGATGTAGAGCTTAATAATATACGCACTACCCTTGAGCAAAAGCAGCAGCATTTTAGTGAACAACTCGCCCATATAGAGCAAAGTAAAGAAACGCTTAAAAAAGAATTTGAAAATTTAGCTAACCAAATATTAGAAGAAAAGTCGCAAAAATTTAAAACCCTCAATCAAGAAAGCATAGAGCAGTTACTTAAGCCGGTTCAAGGTGAGCTAAAAGGCTTTAGAGATAAAATGGAGTCTATTCACGTTGAAGACTTACAGCAACGTGCTGCACTTAAAACTGAGCTGCTGCATTTACAAGCCAAAAGCCAAGCAATTACCGAGCAGGCCGATAAGCTAAGCAATGCCTTACAAGGGCAAAAGAAAACCCAAGGTAATTGGGGCGAGTTAATGCTTGAAAACGTGCTTGATAGCGCAGGCCTGCGCGCTGGCACCGATTACAAGCGAGAAGTGTCGTTTAATACCGAAGACGGCCGTTTGCGCCCTGATGTTGTGGTGTATTTACCTCAAGGTCGCCACTTAGTGATTGATGCAAAAACATCGTTAAATGCCTACACCCGTTATGTAAATGCCGAAACAGAGCTTGAGTCTCAACAAGCGATTAAAGAGCATGTAAATGCCGTAACTGCCCGTATAAATGAGCTGGCCAGTAAATCGTATGACCGCCTACCAGGGATAAACTCGCCTGAGGTTGTTATTATGTTTGTACCCATAGAATCCGCCTTTGTAGAAGCACTTAAATACCAAAGCGACATTTACCAGCAAGCAATAGAAAAGAACATTTTGGTTGCTACCCCTACTACCCTGCTAACCAGTTTAAATATTGTTAAACAGTTATGGCGCTTTGAAGAGCAAACTAAATATTCAAAAGAGCTGGCTAATCGTGCTGAGCGTTTTTACAGTAAACTCAACGGCTTTTTAACTAGTATGGAAGGGGTGGGTAAACAGCTTGATAAAGCCAAAGAAACTTACGATAAAGCATTTTCTCAGTTATACCGTGGTAAAGGTAACTTAATTAAACAAGCCTCAGAATTTAAGGAGCTGGGTGTATCGGTGCAAAAAGAGTTACCTCAAGAAAGCGTTGAACGCGCTCACTTAGAGCTTGATGAATAAACACCGCACATAATTTTTGCGCACTGAGGTTGTGCATTTATGTGGCTAGTTATTTACTAACGGCGCAGGCACTATAATAATATCTGTCCTTTAGGATTAATCACATGCAACGCCCAACCGTTTTTTTCATTTCACATGGTGGCGGCCCAATGCCATTACTAGGTAATGCCAACCATGCAGAAATGCGAGCCTGCTTAGAACAAGTTGCCGCTAAAATCCCAAAGCCTTCTGCTATCTTAATGGTCAGCGCGCATTGGGAAGCTCAACCAATTAGTATAACGGCGCACTCTTCACCGCCGCTTATTTACGATTACTATGGTTTTCCCAAGCAGGCGTACCAATTAACTTACCCTTGTGCTGGCCAGCCGCAACTTGCTAATTTAGTACAGCAGGCGCTCGCAACACATAATATTGACTCAAAACTCGATTCACAGCGTGGTTTTGATCACGGTATGTTTGTACCGTTAAAAATTATGTACCCAGAGGCCGATATTCCTTGTGTGCAAATATCCTTGCACCCAAGCCTCGATCCGTTAATGCATGTTGAAATTGGTAAAGCGTTGCAAAGTATTGATTACGAGAACTTATTAATTATAGGCTCAGGCTTTACCTTCCATAATATGCGCGCTTTTGGTGTTACCCAATCAAGCGATGTTAATCAGCAAAATCAGGCATTTGAAAATTGGCTGGTAAGCACAGTCGCAGATCAAACATTAACCGAGCAACAGCGTGAACAGCAATTATTAGCATGGCAGCAAGCTCCAGCTGCACGCTTTAATCACCCCAGAGAAGAGCACTTGTTACCGCTACATGTATGCTATGGCGCTGCTATGTGTGCAAGCACTGAGGTATTTGAATTAAATATTGCCAATAAGCGAGCCAGTATGTATTTGTGGCAATAATAAAAAACACGCCAGACTTTGCTAGGCGTGTTTTTTGGTTCTACTGTATTTATTACAGTGGTTAAGCGTAAGCAATTACCATTTCATTTCGCCTTTATGAACTTTAGCGCCAATGCTAAGAGCCATAGGTAATACAGCCTCTGGGTATGAGTTGGTCATTTTATCTATCAGCAGCTTACTGCTATCACTACTTTGCTTAGCGTGTGCAAAATCCTTTAAATACTGAATTGAAAAATCAATATTTGCAGCATCTAATTGAGTGCCTGCTTTCATATGCCCAGGGATCACCACGTCAGGGTTGAGTGCTTTCATTTCATTAAGTTGCTTTGCCCATGCATTTTGCTCTGCTTGAGTTTGCGCATCGGCCATCCATAAATGAACATTAGCGTATACAGCCACATTCCCTAAAATAGCTTTGTTATCAGGTATCCATAAATATGGGCGATGATTATGCTCACCCTCTGTGCCACGAATTTCAATGGTATGGCCTTCTATTTTTAAGCTATTACCATTAAATACCTTAGGTACGACGGGGTTTTTTGGTGCGTTTTTACCCATTTTTGGGGTCCAGAAAGCAAGTTTACCTTTAAGCTTTGCTGCTATTTTTTGGTGCACTGCCGGTGTGGTAATAACCTCTGCATTTGGGAAAAACTGCTGTAACACTTCAGCGCCAAAGTAGTAATCAGGATCGGCTTGGCTAATAAAAATAGTTTTTAGTTGTTTACCAGAGTCAATTACTTTAGCGGCAATGCGCAGTGCATCTGCTTTGGTAAATCCGGTATCAATTAAAATTGCATCGGTACGGCCATAAACCAGCGTGGCATTAACATGAAAGCTATTGCTGTCAGCGTTATACACATCAAGGGTTAGTGGGGTTTCGTCTGCAATAGCGATATTGCTGGCTAATAGTGTGCTTAGTAAAAGAGTGCGTAGGTTCATAGTATTCTCATCATTGGTTGCTAATGCGAGCATAATAAAGGTTTGATATGTTCAGAAAAACAACCAATAATTAGCATCATTGTTTCATAAATCGTGCAAATACTATGGATAAACTCACCGCAGCGCAGGTTTTTGTGGATGTTGCCTACTCAGGCAGTTTTACTGCCACTGCCGATCGGCTTGAAATGTCACGCCCTATGGTTACTCGTCATATTGAGTCGGCAGAGGCCTGGTTAAATACGCGCTTATTGCATCGCACTACCCGTAAAGTAACGCTTACAACCGCCGGCGAGGCCTGTTTACCCGAAATAGAGCAATGGTTAGCACAGGCTAACCGTTTAGTTGAACAAACTAAAAGCCAGCAACAGTTGTCAGGTAAAATACGAGTAGCGACCAGTATGTCGTTAGGTTTTGCACAATTAGCCCCTATATTTACACGTTTTATGAAACGTCACCCTAACGTGCAAATAGACATAGATCTTGAAGACTCAACCACAGATCTAATAGAGCAACGTGTTGATTTGGCAATACGTATTGCAGCCAATCCTGATCCTTCGTTAATAGGTAAACCTATTGCCGAGTGTGAATCTATATTAGTGGCCTCAGCCGACTACCTTGCTGATTATCCGCCAATAACGACACCACAACAGTTAAGCGCTCATCAGTGTTTAGGCTATAAAAACTTCGACCGATATATTTGGCATTTACACAACGGGGATGAGTTTCAATCTGTTGATGTTAAATGCAATTTAAGTGCAAACGAGGCCACCACATTACTTCATGCAGCCATAGCCGGTGGTGGTATTTCAGTACAGCCTACGTATTTGGCAAATCAATATATACTTGATGGTCGCTTGCAGCGTGTATTAGCGCCATGGACATCAAACCCAATGAAAATATATGTGCTTTACCCTTCTCGTCAGCATTTATCGGCAACAGTAAGAGCACTAATCGACACGCTCAGTGATGAATTTAAAAATCCAGCATGGTAATTAATTATAAAAGTTTGGGTTTAAACCATAGCTTTGTGCGTTAAGCATGCTGATATTCTGTAGGTTATTTTGTTACAGTAAATGTAATAAGCGCCTTAATCTATAAAGGTCAGCAGACCCAAGGAACAATAACAATGAATCTGATCAAAACATCGGGCTTGGCACTGGCCATTGTTGCGGGCTTAGGCTTGCAAGCATGTTCAAGTACCAGCATAACAACCAACAATAATGCAGCGATGAGTACCGTGAATAATCCATTAAGCCTAGCGCAAATTTATAAAGATAAAGAGTTTAAAACCCAGCGAAGCACTTACTTTAAGTGGCTAGACGATGGTACCGGCTACACTGTGCTTGAAGAGCGCGAAAGCGAAAAAGAAAAAGCAGATGATAACAACGCCGATGATGAAAAAGAGCACGGCGTAAAAGGCAACGACATTGTATTTTACAATGCTGACGGCACAGGCCGTAAAGTACTGGTTGAGTTTGAAAAGCTACTGCCAGAGGGCGCAGACGAGCCATTTGCAATCGAAAGCTATCAGTGGTCAAAAGACGGTAAATGGCTGATGGTATTTACCAACAGTGAGCAAGTTTGGCGTTCGCGCAGCAGAGGCGACTTTTGGTTACTTAACCTTGAGACAAACCAATTACAGCAATTAGGTGGTAAAGACGTTGAGCCAACTAAGTTAATGTTTGCTAAGTTCTCGCCAGATAGCTCAAAAGTGGCTTACGTGCGCGACAACAATATTTATATGCAAGCGGTTGGTAGTAACGATGTAACCGCGCTCACAACCGATGGCAGTGCCACCATTGTTAACGGTAATTTTGATTGGGTATACGAAGAAGAATTTACTATTGCCGATGGTTTTCGTTGGAGCCCCGACAACAAATCAATCGCCTATTGGCAGCTTGATACTAGTGACGTTAAATTTTTCACTATGATCAACAACACTGACGAACTGTACCCTACCCTAAAAGAATTCCCTTATCCTAAAGCCGGTGAAACCAACTCTGCCGTGCGTGTTGGTGTGGTAAGCCTTAGCGACAAACAAACCCGTTGGGCTGAGCTTGAAGGCGATAACCGCGACCGTTATATTCCGCGTATTAGCTGGGCAGGCACCGGTAATGAATTAATGATTCAAGACTTAAACCGCCCACAAAGCCATAACAAAGTGTGGTTGTTTGATTGGCAAAAGCAGCAACTGACCAAGATTTTAGAAGACAAAGACGATGCGTTTATCGAATGGTTTTATAAAGCAAACTGGTCAAAAGACGGCGAGTTTTTTATTTGGCATAGCGAACGCGACGGCTGGCGTCATCTTTACCGTGTATCGCGCGATGGCAAAACTATTATCGACCTAACCCCTGGTGATTACGACATTATTGATATGCTGAGCATCAATGAAGACAAAAACGTAATGTATTTTATTGCCTCGCCAAACGATCCTGGTCAGCGTTATTTATACAGCACACCGCTTGATGGCAGCAGCAAACCGGTACGGGTAACGCCTGCTGAGTTTGAAGGTTCAAACAGCTACTACATGTCAAAAGATGCCTCATGGGCTATGCACACTTACTCAAAATTTGGTACGCCACCGACTAAAGAGATCATTAAAGTGAGCGATCATAGTAATGTAAAAACCTTAGTTGAAAATACAAAGCTTAAACAAAAACTGGCTGAACAAAGCTTACCAAAGCATGAGTTTTTTAAAGTAAACGCGCAAGATGGCACCGAGCTTGACGGCTACATTATGTTCCCTGAGAACATGGATAAAAGTAAAAAATACCCAATTGTGTTTTACGTATACGGCGAACCATGGGGTTCAACCGTGCAAGACCGCTGGGAAGGTAACAGTTACTTATATAAATCGTTACTAACGCAAAAAGGCTTTATTGTGGCATCGGTTGATAATCGTGGTACACGTGCACCAAAAGGCCGCGATTGGCGTAAATCAATTTATAAAAAAATTGGCTCAATTACCGTGCAAGACCAAGTAGACGCGCTTGATGCTATGGCTAAACGTTGGGATGTAATAGACACAGACCGTGTTGGTGTGTGGGGGCATTCAGGGGGCGGTAGTTCAACCCTTAACTTATTGTTCCGCCACGGTGATAAATTTAAAGTAGGCATTGCCTCTGCACCCGTGCCAGACATTCGTTTATACGACACCATTTACCAAGAGCGTTATGCGGGTAACCCAAATACCGATCCTGAGAGTTACGATAACACCTCGCCTATTACCTTTGCTAAAAACCTAACCGGTAAGCTATTGCTTATTCACGGCACAGGCGATGATAACGTGCATTACCAAGGCTCTGAGCGCTTAATTGACGAACTAGTTAAGCACAACAAACAGTTTGAGTTTTTCTCATACCCTAACCGCTCACACAGCTTACGCGAAGGCAAAGGCACCACTTTGCATTACCATACAATGATGGCTGACTTTTTTGAAAAGCACTTACTAACCAAGTAATCGCTTTAAAAAGTAAAATACTAAAGCCGCACACTAATTATTAGTGTGCGGCTTTTTTAATCAAAATGTAACGGGGGTTTACAAAGCGTAAGTTGGATAGAGTGCAACGAAACCCGACAATAATAAAAAATGACTTATAAACTCAATGTCATCTAAAATAGCGAAGGCTCACCATGTTATTAGCCATTTTTCAATTTCGATAACATCATCACGATCAAACACCATTAAACTTGAATGAGAGCGAGCATTAAAAGTTATTTTTTTTACTAACTCATTTTGTATAGATGAAAAGTAAGCCGGGGGGGATAGAGAGTCAACATCTGAGTTAATTAACAATACAGGCTTTTTAGTCTCAGTTAATTTAGGCAATAAATTTGTTTCTTGAATGGTTACTCCTGCCTCAAACATTGCCTGGTTAACAATATTATCAATCTCGCTATGAAAAAAATGACTAAGCAAAGGCGATTTATAAGGTAAGTACTCCTTAGCTGCAACGTCAAAACTCATCATTGGGGCAAGTAAAATAGCAGCGTCAACATATTCTGATGATAATAAGTTACTTGCAGTAAGTGCTCCCATAGAATGGCCGACTACAACAGTCTGGTTATTTGTTTGATTTAAAAGTGATTCAGCAAGCAGTTCATTTAAAATGCCGTGCTCTTTTGCTGCAAATACAAATGCTTCAGTTGATTCACCATGGCCAAAAAGATCTGGAATAATAACGTTCATACCAATCGCTCTAAAATAGATAGCTGAGGCCATCATTGCTTCTTTACTGCCCCCATAGCCATGAAGTAATAAAGCAGTGCCTTTAAAACGATTAAATGTATCTGGTGTCATTCTGTGTGAAATTGTATTTTCTACATTATTACCAGTTGCATGAAGGTTGTAATAAACAGAACTCTCTTGCGAAAATTCGGCTGCTTGATAAGGTTCAGCAGTCAGATATGTAATGCATTGAGTGGTACTAAAAGAGCAAAATTTTTGTTTTTCAAAGCCAATGTCGCTAGGTTTTGCTTTTATAAACTGTGCTTCAGAAAGATAGATACCGGGGTTTGACATGACGTAACTGCCAATTGAAGTACAGCCAGACAAAGAAAATATATAAAGTGTAACTGCTAATAGTTTGGTGAAATTTTCCATTTTTGCTTCATTAGTTAAACTTGAACATCAACACTTTAATTAAGCAGATAACGTCCTATGAGGTGGAGGAGGTTTTAGCCGTTAGTTAGACATTTTTTATTATTTCAAAGTACCTTAACAGTATCTTCTATCCACCTCAATTTTCTCGAGTAAATAAATCTGTTTGGTATTAGGTAGACACTTGCTTATTAATCAAAACCTAAATTTAGTGCTTAGTTACGACTTTGAGTTACTTTTTTATCTAAGTTTTATGAATTTAGGTAATTGAAAATTTCACTCTCTTTTTAATCAAAATGGTGCGGGGGTTTACAATTGAGGTCAAAGGTTAAAGGAACAAGGTCAAAGATTTTTAGTTACGGTAAGTTGGGTAGAGTGTAACGAAACCCAACAAAGAAAGGCGGCTTTGCTCAATAGCAATGCGCTAAAGGCTCAACAGGTAATAAGTGAATCGTTTAATACTAAACATGGCTTGGAATTAGAGTCGTATTAAAAGAGTAGCATCCATGCCACTGCAAGTGCGATATTTATAAAAATTAAAAGCTTGGTTGCGAAAGTTGATACTTATTAACGAGAATGTGCTGCAAACTTTTAAGTGCCCGCTTTATCGCTTGCAGCATACTTCTTCCCTTTGTATTTACATTAATACTGGGTAGCCCAGGCAAAAGAATATTAATTTTGCATTGCTGCAAAGTGCCGTGGCGCTCACTCGAAAGATCATTTATTTGAATCTCTACTTTACGAATATTTAAAGCATGTTTTGCCAATTGGCTTTTTATCAACTTCAAAAGCGACATCTTTTCACTTGCGTTAATTATCTTGTCTTTAACTGTAAGTTTTAGCTTCATGCAATTACACCTTTTAATAGTAACTATGTTGCAGGCATGACTGTAATCTACTAACTTAGTGGCAAAGGAAAAAGCTGATTATTTCTTACTTTAAAACAGGTATTTTCGAATGATTACCAACATCAACTACAATCACTTATATTATTTTTGGCAAGTAAGTAAGCACGGCAGTATTGCAGCGGCGAGTAAAATACTTAATTTAACGCCGCAAACGGTCAGCTCGCAAATTACTAACTTAGAGCAACGACTAGGAAAACCGCTATTTATTCGCCAAGGGCGGGGCCTACAGTTAACTGAATTTGGCCATGTAACTCAGCAATACACCAATGATATGTTTGCTATTGCTCACGAATGGCTAGAAACCACGCAAGGTGATACCACGCAATACTCACGAACGTTAAAGGTCGGTATTTCAGACGTGTTGCCTAAATCACTGGTGTCGAAGTGGCTAGCGCCTTTAATTAATAACGACCGTATTACCAACTTGCACTGTATTGATGGCCAACAAGATGAGCTGCTGGCACAAATGGCGATTCATAAGATCGATTTAGTGTTAGCTGATAAACCACTCGATACTACCTTGTCATTTAAGGCGTTTTGTCATGAAATAGGCAAAAGCCAAATCGCTCTTTTTGGTAACGAAACATGGCATTCGCAATTACATAAGCAGTTTCCGCAGTCTTTAAATAACAAGCCTTTAGTGCTCCCCGCAAAAGAAAGCCCCGTCGCGCGGGCTATTTATTATTGGCTGCAAGAGCAAGACATTGAAATGACAATAGCTGGCCATGTTGACGACAGCGCATTAATGAAGTCACTCGGTGAGCAAGGGTTTGGGATATTCCCTGCGCCTATTTTGGTAAGAGCCGAAGTGGAGCGCCATTACGGCGTAAATTACATTGGTACAATCGATAATGTTTATCAGCATTATTATGCCTTTACGCCCGACAGGCTCATTAAAGACAGTATTTATGATGAATTTATAAAACACGCTCAAATGACGTAGATTTTAGTTAATCGTCTTAAGATTGACGGGCGTCGGGGTGCGGGTTACGGGTCTAAAACCTTACACTTCTCAAACTTCAAATAAATATATTAAAAATATCAACAAAGCGATAAAGAATACCGGAGTGAGCAAATAAAATATGATATTGGCTACTATTTTATTGTTATCTCTAAAGTTTAATACTTTTTGGCGTGCAGCAATCAAGGCTGGGAATGTAATAAACCCTTGGATACCGATAGCTAAAGTAATAGTAAGTTGCATGATAATAATTTGCCAGTATTGCTCTGGGTCATCAATTAACGATGCTTGTTGATAGTCGCTGCCTGTCGTTCCAAGCTGATGAGCAGTTCCTGTAATTAACCCTATAATAGGTGATATCAAAAAGAACAAAGCAACACTTAAGATTGTTTTATCAACTTTATCCCTTAATTTAACTATTTTCATAGCATCCTTGCCTTAAAGTTTTTTATTTCAAAATATACTCGCAAGCAAGCCTGCGAACTTTAACCTTATCGAGTAAACATATTGATTGCCATTACAATTAATAAGCCGGCAAATATTTTCTTTATGGTTGAAACTGGCAAATAATGGGTGGCTTTAGCGCCGAGTGGTGCGGTAAACCATGAGGTGCATACAATACCCAATAAAGCGGGCAAATATACAAAGCCTGCAAATCCTTCTTTTAGGCTAAATAACTGGCTGCCTGAACTGATATAACCCATTGAACCAAACAGGGCTATCACAATGCCTGAGGCCGAGGCGCAGCCAATGGCTTTTTTCATATCAACAGAAAAAAACGTCAGTAACGGCACTAATACTGCCCCGCCGCCAATACCTATCATGGCAGACAAGCCACCGGTTATGGTCGTATAAACACTCAGCAACCCTTTGTTTGGTAACGGGCGCGCTTTTGCTGAATCATTCTTACCAGAAAAAATCATTTTTAATGCAATTAGCACCACGCTTACAGCAAATACCAAACGCACTACATGCTCGGGTAACAGCGCAGCTATAAAGCCACTAATAAGCGCACCAAAGGCAACGCCTGCCATAACCCAAGGTGCAATATCCCACGGTACATTGCCATTTTTATTATGCGCAATAGCCGACGAGGTCGAGGTAAATAAAATAGAGGCCAGTGAGGTCGCAATGGCAACCACCACTACTTGTTCAGGTGGCAAAGCATTAAAGTGCAGTAATATCATGCTGAGTATGGGCACAATCACCAGCCCGCCCCCTATCCCTAAAAGGCCTGCTAAAAAACCAACACCGCTACCTAATATGGCGCAGTATATAATTAACACTATTAAATCACTCATTCCTTTTGTCTCTTCTTATGTTGTGGAAAGTTCTGCGACGGCGAGCTGCTTAATAAAGCGCTTAAGCTCACCTAAGTTTATTCGAGTATATCAACAACCGTTTATGCAAATTTCATTTTAAGTACTTATGAGCATTGAATAATACTCACGTTTTGTATGAATAAATCACAACAAACGTAAAAACATCTAGAAATCTAGACTTCTAAAGTGGTTTTTGTGAGAGGGTCATAGGTAATTAGCTGAATTTACCCATTTAACTTTGCTACAGAATGAATCTGGCTCATGTTTTACCTGAAATAATACCGTTTTTCTTCATGCTACATAGCGCGTATAAATTTATTAACTCTGCAGAGCACCATTACAGCTAACCCGTTATGTCGGTTTTAACAGCGAGTAATGCGCCATCAATAAAAGCAGCAACAACTCAGATTGAAAGGATACGGCTATGAGCACTGATCTTACATTTACTATTAAAAGCACTAACTTGGATGAAAACTACCATCCGTCAAATAACACACGAATTACGACCAATTTCGCTAATTTAGCTAGGGGTGAAAGCCGCCAACAAAACCTGCGTAATACCCTAAAAATGATCAACAATCGTTTTAATGCACTGGCCAATTGGGATAACCCACAAGGGGATCGTTACGAGGTTGAGCTCAAGATCATTTCGGTTGATTTAGATATTACTAGCAGTGGCCAGGCATTTCCGTCAATTGAGGTATTAAAAACCAATATTATTGACCGCCAAACTAACGAGCGAATTGAAGGCATGGTGGGTAATAACTTTTCATCGTATGTGCGCGACTACGACTTTAGCGTGTTACTACTTGAGCATAACAAAAGCAAACCGCAATTTAGCATTCCCGATAACTTTGGTGACTTACACGGCAAGTTGTTTAAATGCTTTGTAAACTCAAATACCTATAAACAGCATTTTAAAAAGCCACCGGTTATTTGCTTAAGCGTGTCTGATAACAAAACCTATCAGCAAACCGAAAACTTACACCCCATTTTAGGCGTAGAGTATCAGCCTAATGAGTCGTCGTTAACTGAGCAATACTTTAAAAAAATGGGCTTACAAGTGCGCTACTTTATGCCACCAAACAGCGTTGCACCATTAGCGTTTTACTTTTTTGGTGACCTACTTAACGACTACAGCAACCTTGAACTAATTAGCACCATTAGCACCATGGAAACGTTTCAAAAAATTTATCGTCCAGAAATTTATAACGCCAACGCCGCCGCTGGTAGCCGTTATAAACCGAATTTAAAAAATGACGACCATTCGTTAACGCAAATTGTGTATGACCGCGCAGAGCGAGGTCAATTAGCGGTTGAGCAAGGCAAATTTACCGAGCAGCACTTTATTAAGCCTTATCAATCGGTGTTGCAGCAGTTCTCGGCAAGTATCGCTTAATCACACAACAAAATTAAAGGCAGCATTTATTATGAAAAAACTATTACCTACATCATCAGCAGGCAGCTTGCCAAAACCGTCATGGCTTGCTGAGCCCGAAACCTTATGGTCGCCATGGAAATTACAAGGCAGTGAGCTGGTAGATGGCAAACACGACGCCCTGCGCATTTCCCTGCACGAGCAACAAACCGCAGGCGTAGATATAGTCAGCGACGGCGAACAAACCCGCCAACACTTTGTAACCACCTTTATTGAGCACTTAAATGGCGTTGATTTTGAAAACCGTAAAACAGTTAAAATTCGCGACCGTTACGACGCCAGCGTACCCACTGTGGTTGGCCCTGTGTCTCGCACTAAATCGGTATTTGTTGAAGACGCCAAGTTTTTACGCCAACAAACCAGCCAATCAATTAAATGGGCATTGCCTGGGCCAATGACCATGATCGACACCCTGTATGACGATCACTATAAAAGCCGTGAAAAACTGGCATGGGAATTTGCTAAAATACTCAACCAAGAAGCCAAAGAGCTAGAAGCCGCAGGGGTTGATATAATCCAATTTGATGAACCCGCTTTTAACGTGTTTTTTGATGAAGTAAACGACTGGGGCATAGCCTGTCTAGAGCGAGCCATAGAAGGGCTAAAATGCGAAACCGCCGTGCATATTTGCTACGGCTACGGCATTAAAGCCAACACCGATTGGAAGAAAACCCTCGGCACCGAGTGGCGACAATACGAAGAAGTATTCCCTAAGTTGCAAAAATCGAATATAGATATTATTTCGCTTGAGTGCCAAAACTCACATGTACCCATTGAGCTACTCGAACTCGTACGCGGCAAAAAAATAATGGTGGGCGCAATCGATGTAGCCACCAATACTATAGAAACCCCTGAAGAGGTGGCCAAAACTCTACGCGAAGCACTTAAATATGTAGATGCCGACAAACTCTACCCCTGCACCAACTGCGGCATGGCCCCCCTGCCCCGCGACATCGCAAACGGCAAACTCAACGCCCTAAGCAAAGGCGCAGAGCTAGTACGTAACGAACTATTAGCAGCGAATGTCGCTTAATTTTAATTACAGCTGCTGCAAAAAGCCACACCTAAACACATGTTGAGGTGTGGCTTTTTTAATCAAATTGTAACGGGGGTTTACACAGCAAGGTTAAAGGCAAAAGGTGCTAGGTGAAAGGTTTTAAGTTAGTTGAATATTGGTTGGGTTGAGTGCAACAAACCTAGCAAAAGTAATTAAACCTAACCGAGCCGCTAGGTATTATTGATTGGAAAGTACCCCATTTACAGAGAACGGCAACGCTTGCCTAACCGCCGCAAGCCTGCTGTTTTGCGGCGGTTAGGCACTTGTTATATTTTTTCTGCGACGATCTCATAACAGGTTTTATCAATAGATGTTTTATAAACTTCGACATGTGGAAAGTACTCTTTTGCAATCGCGAGAATAACTTTTTGCTTGCTCTCTGGCATTTTGCATCCGAGATAGATGCGCTCTAGAGCATCTGGTGAGTACTTATGAAGACCGCGTACACTGCTTATGAACCTGAACTCACTCTCATACTTCCATTGCAAATGCTTAAACTGCACTGGAGCAAAGTACGACTCGTCAGTGTTATTCATATAGGTAAATGGATTTACTTTATGAGTAACATCAGAATAATCGACTTTGCAGTGTCCAATTTTACTCTCTGAGTTATGACTTCTAAATGAGTCCAATAACTTTGTCGCTGAGAACTGCAAGCAGAATCCAGTAAAACTTACAGCATAATGCGCCCACATTAACATATTCTTGTAATGCTCAGGCTCTTCGGGGATATCTAAAGAAGTTGAAAATATATTCAGTTTTCCAAGTGTTTTCTCTTGTTGACTCTGAATCAACTCTATCGCTTCGTGCATTTTTTTAACGAATAGTTCAGGATCTTTGTCATAAATTTTTTCAGCCATTTGCTTAGCTTCGGCTGTTGATATTGGCTCATAACGCTCTATTTCTTTGGCTCCAATCTCTTTGAATGTCGCAATGTTCTCCTCTTCCTTTTCCGAAACTACATATTCGAAAGATAGTTCGAATGGATCGTTAAGTGAATCTACGTCTGAGAACCAAACTCTTTGGTCAGCTAATGCAGACAATGAGTTCTCATTAAATGATGCAAATTTGTATAACCGATCTGTTGGAAATTCCATTTAATCCTCTAAAAATATAACTCTGAACATAAGGTGCGCCACGATCGACTCACCAAGTGCACCAAACTCAATACCAGAACCGCCGAGTGTAACGCGTCACCTTGATGTTTTTGTTAAGCAGATGTGTTCCAGCATCCTTTACTACCTGAATCAAAGAATATAACTTCGACACGCCCCAATTTATGCTTTATCAGCTCATATACATGGTTACAATATCCCTGATCATCCCCAAACACCGAAACCGCAATTTTTATGATATTAGATTCGCGAATTCTGCGAAGTATATGGACATCATGCTCGCCGAAGCCCCAACCATAAATTGCTAATGTATTGCCTAAATCTGAAAAAACTTCTCTATATACGACGCTTAAGTAATGGCTATTACTTATGGAAACTACTTTTTGATTCGATGTTCCTTCGCTAACAAACAAAGGGACACAACTTTCTGAATTCCAGTTGTTAAGTATTGCATTAAGCAAGTCATCATGAGCGCCGACTTCAATCTTAAATTCATTGTCAACAACGTTTCTCGCAAGTAAGAGATTTCCGTGAGGATAAAAGATTAAGGTATTACTTTTTTCTCTATATGGCTGGCGGTATTTTTGCCAGTCGTCAGCTAGGACACCATAAAACATAGCATCTTTAAACAGGTGTCCCGTTTTTTGTCGATTTGAATACATAGCGACCCAGTAGAGTGTAAGGTCGTAATTTAAACTAAGGACAGTTTCAAATTGGCTCAAAAAATCAGCGATATCATCAAATTGGTGTTCTACATCACTATAGATAGGATGAATACTCCTTACTGCATCAATTAAGCAATCTCGAACATGTTCATATGCACTTTGGGTTTTACTGTCTCTGATATCTAGAGCTTTGTTAACTCTGCTTGCTTGCCACACTAATCTCAAAACAAGCTCGAAATCGTCAGTATTGAAATAAGTAAAAAGCGCTCGTACGTTATCAGTCAATAAGCCATGTTCGATCGCATGCTCTTTCAAAGATTTATATAGAAAACTCTTATCTATTGCTATAGATGCTCCGTTTCCTAAAATTAATGAGTCTTGAAATTCATCCGAGATTTCAGACCATTCATATATTTTGTGTGTCACAGTACCTCCTGATCTGCTTAACAATTTAATAGTGCGCTCATCGCGCATATTTCTGCCGACGTCACGCTCATTTTTCTAATTTATATAGCTTTAGCAAATAACCTAAGGTATTACGATCATTAAGTTTTCTAAAATCTTAAGTAAAGTATATGCGCGCAGCGCTCATTTTCATAAATATATGAGCAAAGAGCAGTTTGACTAATCGATTAACTATTATATTTATCCAATCTCAATGCTCAGTTATCGTTCACACCTGACTACTCACAAGTCTATCCCGAAAAAATAAGTTAATAAATTCTACTTTTAGCTATTACTTAGTTAGATTTCTAAATTGCATATATAAACTCAAAAATCTTCCGCCTACTCTAAAACAAAGCGAGTATTCTGTATTAGAAAGCGATACTGATTAATTACTTGAGCAAATACCATCTCGCCATGCGGTATTTTTAACCAAACCGTAACGGGGGTTTACAGTATTCAACTGAATGCAAAGTTGTGTGTTTAGCAAAAGATTACTATTGCCATTGCTTTGTGTAAAAGCATTGCGATTAAGGATTATTTTTTGGTTTTTTAATTTATATTCAATGTGGTCGCTATATTGTTTTGAAGTGCTATTCTGATATATCAATTTGTAATTAATGCCGTTTTAATTAAGGATACTTGTCGTTGTTTTTTATTAAACCTAAGTTTATTTACAGCTCTTGCTCTATTTACAAACCTAAAATATCGTTTTCATTATTTTTTGTGCTGCTGTGTTTGCCATTTTTTGCAAATGCTCAATTTATCATTGGCATAGTAGGAAAAACTAAAAACGATAGCTTTTACATTCAGGCGTACAAAGGGTGTACCGAGTTTGCAAAGTCGCAGCCTGACGTTACCTGTAAATATGATGGGCCTGATGATTATCAAGATATTCGAACCCAAGCTTTAATTATTAATGACATGATGAAAAGTGGGATTGATGGTTTATTAGTTTCAATATCAGATTCTGATTATTTGGTAGAGAGAGCCCTTAAAGATTTATTTGAAAAAAACATTCCTGTTATTACTTTTGACTCAGACTTATTAGCAAAAGATCACCAGTACAGGCTCGCTTACGTTGGTACTGATAATTTTGACTTTGGTGTTGCGTTAGGCAATCAATTAAAGAATTTAGTAAGTGAAGAAAATAAGCGTGTTTGTATTCAATCTGGTCATCCTACTTCACCAAACTTAAATAAAAGAATCGCAGGTGTTAGGTTTGCGCTTTCTGGGCAAAGTAGTCAGCGCTTGTCGGGTGAAAACGGCTGGAGCGAGTATAACCGCTGCCCTCTTTATAGTTTAGGAAAAAGGGGTGCCTCGTTAGAGCAAGTAAAAAGCCTTACTAAGATGGACAAGCCTCCTGCGTTTGTTGCTGTTGCTGGTTTTGCGCAATTTAATACTGAGTATATAAACGTGATGACACCCTACAAACATAAACTTGATTCAAAAGAACTTGTTATTGTTTCAGCAGATACCGAAAAAATACAATTAGACGCGCTTAGCAAAGGGCTATCTTCATCAAACGTTGGTCAAAATCCATATGAAATGGGGCGACTCAGTGCGCAGTTAATGTATGACGTAATTAAGCATAATATAAAGCCTGCTGAAGCGTTTTATTTTTTAGACTTTCATTACTGCCAACAAAGCAATGCCCAAACATGTACTGTAAATTATTAATATTTAACCTCAAGCTGGTAAAACCTTCACTTTAAACCCCCTATTCCTCATGCGCTATTTTTAACCAAACCGTAACGGAGGTTTACAGTAACTGCTTAAAACGCGGGCGCTGTTACTGTACTTTATTAACTGATAAGGTGATTAATATTGAGTAGTAAAATTGCGCTTTAGAAACGATTTAAACAGGAGTCATTAATGGCAACTACACTGGCGTTTGATGTATACGGTACGCTTATAAACACCCATGGCGTGGTGTCGTTACTTGAAAATATGGTTGGTGATAACGCGCACGCATTTTCAACTACTTGGCGTGAAAAACAACTCGAATATTCGTTTAGGCGTGGCTTAATGCAAAACTACGTGCCGTTTTCGGTGTGTACTGAGCAGGCACTTAATTATGCGTGTTTACTGCACAAGGTAACTTTAAGCGATGAGCAAAAAGCACAGTTATTAGCGCGTTATAAAACCCTACCCGCATTTGATGACGTTAAAGCAGGGCTTGAGAGCTTAAAAGCACAAAACTATCGGTTGTTTGCGTTTTCTAATGGTGCGGCCAGTGCGGTAAATACCTTGCTCGAAGCCGCAGGTATAAGTGAGCTTTTTGAAGGCGTAGTGAGCGCCGATGACATTAAAACCTTTAAACCCAACCCCGGTGTTTATAGTCACTTTTTACGTCAGGCACATTCAACCGGTGCTAATACCTGGTTGATATCGAGTAATCCGTTTGATGTGATTGGGGCGTTATCGCACGGTATGCGTGCTGCGTGGATACAGCGCTCAAGTGAGGCTATTTTTGATCCCTGGGAACTAACGCCTACAATAACGGCGTGCGATTTACATGATTTAAAAACCAAGCTGGCCAGTAATAACCAATGATTTAGTGGGCAGGGGTTAAATTACACCAATGAAAGGCTAGGTTTGCGCTTACAAACCTAGCCGTTTTTTAGTCTTCAATTGCAATGGCAATTTCTATCTCGTTACTGCTTTTATAGTACTCAAAGTCGCTAGTGTAGGTGCGGGCATAACGGCAATCGTCTGAGCTGAAGTATTGCCAAATTTCGCCCCATAAATCGATTACTGCATCGGGCATTTCACCCTCACCTTTAAATACCAAATAACGGCCCGCTTGGGTGGTTACTTTTTTAGCTTCAGGGAGTTTAATTGATAAATTATCGCAGCAGGCAATTACGTCAAAGTCCCCAGTGAGATCGCTTTCGTAATTAGTATACACACCATACACTTTGGTGTTTTCTGTAAGGCTGTTGGCAAACTTTTCACCAAATTTTTGCCAAAGTTCAGCTATATTTGCAGTGCCAGCGTTCATTTCATTGGCGTTGCAGGTTCTTACTTTTAAGCCGATTAAGGTCTGACTTGCTAATTGTTTTACTTCCATCATGACGTCCTTTAGCGTTAATACAGATACCAACGTAACAGAAAAACCGCCAATACTTTAAATTTTGTATTAAATATTTCATAAAGAATGATTATTAAGCTCAATTGCGTATTTATTGCTCACATTTAAATAGGTTCCAATGGCTAAACACGGCTTTACTACCGCTAAAATAATTGCTCAATTCCCCCTTTTTTAACTTTATTTTTGCATGTAATGCTTGTCGTTTAATAATATGGCTTATCGATTTTTGTTAAAAATATACGACAAGCTTATTAGCTCTAATTTAAAAAAAGTTGTTATCTAATCTTTTTTCATTATTGTAAATAGAAATCATTATCATTAAGATCCTTGCACCTAAAAAGTGTACTCAAGGAATATTGATGTGTCTCAATCTCACGTGTTAAATATTAATACCATTGAAAAACAGGCTGTATTTGAACAAAGCGGCTTGCCCCCACAATTCAATTTAGAGCAGTTCATTAATTATCAGATAGCGTCATTGCAAGGGTTGTCGGCAGTTCAGCAAGCGATGGCTAAAGCCCAAAAGCCATTTTCAGGTGTGTCGGTAAATGCGTTAGCAGAAGTCGTAAACGATGTTGATTTATCACAGCCTTTGGCTGACTTCCCGGCGGTGCTTGAAGAGCTAAAAGGCGTGTATTTAGATCATGCTGTGTATTTTCATCATCCGCGTTATATGGCCCATTTAAACTGCCCTGTAACCTACCCTGCTGTTGTGGCCGAACATATTATTGCTGCTATTAATACCTCGGTAGATACGTGGGATCAAAGCGCAGGCGCGACGTTAATTGAGCAAAAGCTGATTGATTGGACATGCCAAAAAGCGGCATTGCCAAGCACTGCCGATGGGGTATTTACTAGTGGCGGCACGCAATCAAACTTAATGGCAATGTTGGTTGCTCGTGAAGTAGCAGTAAGCCGATATGCGCCAGAGCATCAGGTAAAACTTCAGGGCTTACCGGCTGTTGCATCGCGTTTTAAAATTTATTGCTCTGAGGTGGCCCATTTTAGTATTCAAAAAGCAGCGGCGTTACTGGGCTTAGGTTACAACGCCGTGGTGC
Organism: Pseudoalteromonas sp. 2CM39R; assembly: GCF_023161845.1. Lineage (NCBI taxonomy): Bacteria > Pseudomonadati > Pseudomonadota > Gammaproteobacteria > Alteromonadales > Pseudoalteromonadaceae > Pseudoalteromonas > Pseudoalteromonas sp. 2CM39R. The sequence goes on along the minus strand of NZ_JALNTM010000003.1, from coordinate 76,676 downwards.
CGGTGGCTACAAACCGCGAAATGCAAATGGATATGGAGGCACTTAAAACCGCCATAGCAACAAGCAAAGCGCAAGGTGATATACCCATTGCAGTGGTTATTACCGCAGGCACAACCGATTTTGGCTCTATCGATCCAATCCATAATATTGCCATGCTAGCTAAAGAAGAGCAGCTATGGTGCCACGTAGATGGCGCTTATGGTGGCGGTTTGTTGGTGAGCGAGCACCACCGCAATGCGCTTAATGGCATTGAGTTGGTTGATTCAATAACTATTGATTATCACAAATCATTTATGCAACCGGTTAGTTGTAGTGCCTTTTTATTAAGCGACAAACGCCATTTTAGCCACATTACTTTGTATGCCGATTATTTAAACCCATTAGCAGAGGCCGGAAATGGCACGCCTAATTTGGTAGATAAAAGCCTACAAACCACTCGCCGTTTTGATGCCTTAAAGTTATGGCTAACACTGCGCACTACTGGAGAAGCACCACTTGGCCGCGCGTTCGATAAAGTTATTGGTCTTGCGCGCCAAACGCATATTGTACTTAACGATCACCCCGACTTTGAAGTAGTAAATTACCCCGAGCTTAGTGCCTTAGTATTTAGATTTGCCCCTGATGATTTAAAACATGACCTTGATTTACTCGACTCTTTAAACCTGCATGTACGACAAACGTTTTTACAAACCGGTGAAGCCATGGTTGCCCGTACAAAAATAAATGGCCGCCATTATCTTAAATTTACATTGCTTAATGCGCAGTGCCAATTAACTGATGTACGCGCTGTTATTGAGCAAATTAGCCACATTGCATGGCAAACTTATAGGGAAATTGCATAATGGATAATCAACCTTTCGATTTTATAGCTATTGGCCTTGGCCCATTTAACTTATCTTTAGCGTGTTTAAGTGAACCGCTCGAAGATGTAAAAAGCCTGTTTTTGGAGCAGCGCAGTGAGTTTGATTGGCACCCTGGAATGATGCTGGAGGGCGTTACATTACAAACTCCGTTTATGTCGGATTTAGTAACCATGGCAGATCCAACCAGCCAATATAGCTTTTTAAATTATGCCAAATTGAATAATCGGTTATACCCGTTTTATATTCGCGAAAGCTTTTTTTTATTGCGCCGTGAATACAACTTATATTGCCAATGGGTTTGCTCGCAGCTTTCAAATGTTAACTTTGAACAAACAGTCACTCAAGTTGAATTTTGCCCGCAAAGTGAGTGTTATACCGTTAGCTGTAACACCCCCAATGGTACGCAACATTATGTGACTCGCCATATTGTTTTGGGCACAGGGCCTGCACCGTATATTCCTGATTGCGCTGTGCAAAGTAACTCAAATAACGTAATGCACAGTAGCGATTTTTGTCATCGGCTTGATGAATTAAAGGCAGCTAAACGGGTTACTGTGGTAGGGGCTGGGCAAAGTGCAGCAGAAATTTACCACACCTTATTGCAGCAAGCAGTACCGCAAGGCTTGCAGTTAGATTGGATAGCACGCTCACCGCGCTATTTTCCGCTTGAGTATACTAAGCTCACCCTTGAAATGACCTCTCCTGAGTATGTTGATTACTTTTATAATTTAAAAACTGAGCAGCGAGATTGGCTCAATCAAAACCAAAAAAATCTATTTAAGGGCATTAACGGCGATTTAATTAACGACATTTTCGACACCCTCTACGCGCAAAGCCTTGATGGGCCAATTTCTACTACATTTAAAACTAACAGCAGGCTGACAGGTACTCAAAAAGTAGGTAAGCGTTTACTGACTGAGTTTTATCATCAGGAGCTTGAGCAGCCTTTTTCAATAGAAACCGACTTTTTAATTTGTGCTACAGGCTTTAAATATCAGCGCCCTGCTTTTTTAAATAATATTGCCCATCAACTACCCCAAGATGAGCAAGGTCGATATTTAGTAAGCCGAGAATATGCGGTAGATAGCCAACAAAAACGTATTTTTGTACAAAATGCCGAGCAGCATACTCATGGTTTTGTAACTCCAGATTTAGGTATGGCTTGCTACCGTAATAGTATTATTTTACGTGAAATTTTAGGTTATTCGCCTTATCAGGTTGAGCAAAAAATTGCTTTTCAAAACTTTGATTTAAGTGATGTTACCCTATCAACACAACAGCAGAGTAGCGCCGCATGAGTCTTCGTTTAGCGCTAATTTTGCTGACGGTTATTTCGGTGGTATGCGATACCTTGCTGCTACCGTTTTATCCGCAATTTTTTGCTAGTGAATTTGCTATTAGTAACGCCACTCTAATCGGCCTCTTTGTGGCTAACTGTTGTATTACTGTAATGCTGGCTTTACCGCTATGGGCTAAGGTCGCTAAAAAATACAATGAATTGGCTTTGTGGTTAGTAACCCAAGTAGTAGCCGCTGGTTTTGGCCTGCTTTGCTACTTTGCGACCAATGTGTGGGAGTTTTGGATTTACTACCAACTTATGTTGGTGCTAAAGGCAAGCTACCTACTTATATACCCATTTGCACTGCGATTAGAGCAACAAACTAAGCATTTATCTATTATTGGTTTGTTTTCTGTATTGATGCATTTTGGTGCGATTGGTGGTGCTTTAATTGGTGGTTACTTCTTTAGTTTAGCAGAGCCACGCTATGCGTTATTACTCAGTAGTGCCGGTGACCTAGTTCAGGTTTTATTATGCGCCTACTTAATGTATTCATTAAAAACAGGTATTTATCAGCAAGCAATAGCGACTGAAAAACCGCGAGAACGTATTCCCTATTTTATTTGGCAATTTTGCTTTTTAAGTGTGGTGGTATATTTTAGCGCGTTTTTAATTCGTCCCTTCTTTACAACTCATTGGCAAGCATTAAACGCACAAAGCAGCACGTTGCAAAGTGCTGTTGTATACGCCATTCCTGCTTTTGCAGCGCTTGTTATGCTGGTTTTTAACCATTTCAGGCAGCATTTACCACTGCCAACATTAAGCCGCACGAGCACTTTGTTATGTGCACTTATTTTGGGGGCGTTTGGGCTTTATTTACAAGCGCAGGAGTCGGTGGGGTTAGTGATTTTATCACGTGTTTTATATGGCTTTGCGCTATTTCAAGTGATGGTAATGCTAGAGGTAATGCTATTTGCTAAAAGTGAGCCTGCACATTACGGCAGCGACTTTGCCAAAGTGCACATTGCTCAAAATATCGGGGTTATTTTAGCGTCGTTACTAGTGGGTATGAGCGTAGAGCACCTTTCAACAACGGTTGTGTTTTACTTTGCTGCCATTGGCTTTGCAAGCCTTGCCTTTATTTTGCTTTGGCGGGTTAAGGCTGTTGCTCGAACTGCGCGTTCAGCGTCTTAGTTTTTAAGATTTATTGGAGTTTTTATGTATTTTTCATCTTTTGTAACCACCCTACAGCATACCGGCAAAGTGACGATGCGGTTATTACAACAAACAGATATGCCAACAGTTTGCGATTGGCTTAAGCAACCGTATGCGCACTTTTGGGGTATGCAGCAGCAAACCGAGCAACAAATAACTAAAGCGTATCAAGATATTTTTGTTACGCCTCATCATCAGGCATACGTGATCGAGCAAAATAATAACCTATTGGCTTTAGTTGAGCTTTATAGCCCAGAGCACGAAAGCTTAATGAAAGCGGCGTACGAGGTTGAACCGAATGATGTAGGTATGCATATTTTATTAGCGCCTAACTCGGCACCTAAGCGCCATTTTAGTTTTGAAATGATGCAGTGCGTGTTGCAAAGTATTTTTGCTCAAAACAGTGCCGCCCGTGTTGTGGTTGAGCCCGACATTGCTAATAGTAAAATTCATACGTTAAATAAGCGTTTGGGATTTGTGCACACCAAGCAAATTCAACTGGGCGAAAAAGCGGCTTATTTAGGCTTTTGTGACAAAGCAGCCTTTGATAGGCACAGCCAACTATTTACTGATTCGTTAGCACCTTTGCAAACTGATTACGTGATACAGCCACATTGGCAATGGGCAAACCGACATTTACAAGCTAAAGCCCTGACTGAGCTAGTGCACGAGCGTTTATTGGCTGCAGAGACAACAAAGCAAGGCTTTAAAGTAAACGTTGAAGGCGGTTACTTTATTTTTAATGGCCGTGCTATGGCACTGAATCATATAGATATAGACGAGCCAAGCTTATGCTTTTACAACCTTAACGAAGAGCTGCAGCCGCTAGATGTGTTGCACTTTTTTAGTATGCAAGGGCCTGCGCTAGGCTTAACGGGTAAGCGCCTTGCCACCTACCTTGAAGAGCTAAATGCTACTTTAGCCAGTGCGTGCTTCAAACGCGAAAATAACACCTTAACAGCGGCGCAGTTAGCTAATTTAGGGCTGCAAAAAATAGAAGCCGCAATGAGTGAAGGGCATCCTGCCTTTGTTGCTAATAATGGCCGCATTGGTTTTAGTAAAGCTGACTTTTTACGTTATGCGCCAGAAGTAGGCAAACCGTTTAAAGTACTGTGGTTAGCAGCGCATAAAGCGGTATGCGACTTTGCCCATAGTGAATACTTTGCCGATTACCCAAGCCATATAAGTGATGAGCTAGATTTAACCACCCGAGACGCTTTTAACAAAGCGCTAAAAGCTCAAAACCTAAACCCCGATGATTACTTACTCATTCCTGCTCACCCTTGGCAGTACCAACACAAATTGAGTGTAGTATTTGCAAATGAGTTGGCAAATCAGCGATTAGTGTATTTAGGCGAAGGTGACGACTTATATCAAGCGCAACAATCAATTCGTACCTTATATAATTGCTCGCACCCGCATAAGCCGTATTTAAAAGTGGCGTTGTCGATTTTAAATATGGGATTTATGCGTGGCTTATCGCGTGCTTACATGGCGGTGACTCCTGCCATTAACGATTGGGTATTTGCTAAGGTTAGCCAAGATCAACAACTCGCAGGCGCTAATTTTACAGCGCTTAGAGAATACGCCACCTTAGGTTATGCCCATCATACGTTTGAGCAAAGCGCGCTGGGAGATACACCCTATCGTAAAATGTTTGCCTGCTTATGGCGAGAAAACCCAAACCATAATTTAAATAGTGATGAACAACTGACCACTATGGCAGCGTTATTACACTTAGATAACAATGGCCAAAGTTTAGTGGGCGAATGGATAGCACAAAGTGGTTTGAGCTCGCAGCAGTGGTTACGTGCCTACTTTAATGCCTATTTAATTCCGCTAGTACATTGTTTTTTCGCGCATAAATTAGTGTTTATGCCTCACGGCGAAAACCTCATTTTAAAGCTTAAAAATTCGGTGCCTGTGGGCGCATATATGAAAGACATAGGTGAAGAGGTTGCCTTACTTAATAGCACTGAAGTATTGCCTGCAGGGGTTGAACGTATTCATGTTTCTATGCCTAAAGAACTTGAGCTATTAAGTATATTTACCGATGTATTTGACTGTTTCTTTAGATACTTAGTGGCAATTTTAGTGCGAGAAGAGCGTATTACAGAGCATGACTTTTGGCAGTGTGTTACGCAAAGTGTTAAAGCATATCAACATGCTAATCCTGCTTTAAATGAGCGATTTAAAGAGTATGACTTTTTTAGTGATGAGTTTGCTCACTCTTGTTTAAACCGCTTACAGCTGGGTAATAATGAGCAAATGGTTGATTTAACGGATCCGGCAGGTAGTTTGCAGTTTGCTGGTAACTTAAACAACCCCGTATCGGCAAAGCTGTATGGCTAAACCGATTACCCTTGCGCAGTTTTTATATTGCCAACAACCCGTGCAACGAACTTTTAAACCGAGCTTATTATTAGTGCGCGCTTTAACAGTTCGTTGTAAGGCGCAGTACCCTAATGCGCCTAAGCAATTTATTAGTCGGCATTTGTATTTACAGCTTTGCTGGCAAGCTGTTTACGCTTATTGCTATTGGTTTGCTTGCAAGCAAAGTACGGCTGATCCCATTAACATGCCGTTAGCGGTAAATGGCGCTTATTGTCGTGGGTTTAACCTGAATAATGACGTATTAGTAAGTAAAACAGAGCAAACCAAAGCGTTTACTCATTTTATAAGCCAAGTTGGTGAATGGGTAAATACCGACTACGCGCTGGGTAAAAAAGAACAAGCACGGTTATTACTCGATTCATTAAGTAGCGCCATTGAGCGAGCTCATAGCTTAGCCCTTGCTACTACTTTACATATCAATAATTGCCATCGTCAGCTGCACACCCTTATTTGTGAACACTTTAATCTTGATGCGCCATTTACTGAAAAACCCCAGCGTTTAACCTGTTGCCGCTATTATTTAGCCGGTTATAGCAAATGCCAAACCTGCCCTAAAAAGGATATTAAAACCAATGAACCAACGTCTTAAAACGATTGATCTTGCCCGTGGTGCGAGCGTTTTTATTATGATTATTGTGCATACCTTATGGATGTATGCCTCCACGACGCTTCAAAGTGAAAGCGCATTTGGTACGGTTGTGCATATACTTGGCAAAGGCACCGCCTCGTTTTTAGTGGCAATGGGGCTATCTATGGCGCTTTCGCGCAGGCAAACACCTTTGCTATTAATTAAGCGTGGCATACAGCTTTTACTACTTGCTTATTTAATGAATGCGGCCAAGTTTTGGCTGCCTATTGAAGTATTTAATACCATGCCTGAGGCATTTATAAATGCTTATGGCTGGCAAAGTCCGCTCAGTGCTGGGCAGTTACAATTTATGGTGTTAACAGGTGATATTTTACAACTGGCTGGAGTTAGCTTATTGCTGTTTGGTGTGCTTAATATTGCCCGTTGGAAAACAATATGGATTGCGGTTTTAGCCATTGCAATTGCAGTTATGAGCCAGTTTGTGAGGGGGCAACAATTTACGCTTTCACCTTATATTAGCGATTTGTTTTTTGCTAATAACTATCAGGTGTATTTTCCGGTATTTCCTTGGATAAGTGCGATATTAACGGGGTATGTACTTGGTCGTTTATATCTTAGTAACCAACAAAATGCCGATTACTTATATAAAGTATGTGCACAACTCGGTGCTGCTTTACTTGTTATTGGCGGCATATGGTTAGCCATTGATTTTAAAGGGCAGTTTGGCAACTTTTTCCATTTAAATGGCGGCGGTATTAGCTATTTAATTGGCTTAAATTTATGTGCACTATCGGCTATACAGTTTATTTTTGCTGATAAATATAATGGCCCTATTACACGTGCTCTTTTATATGCCAGTAAACACGTAACCGCGCTCTATGTTATTCAATGGGTACTTATTTGCTGGTTTATGGGGGCGCTTGGTTATCATACTCTCAGCTTGTGGCCGACACTTTGTATGATGGTACTGATGACTTTACTGACTTTTGCTGTGCATAAGGTTTATTTAAAAAGCAAACAAAGTCTCACAAACATTACGCAAAAAACTAAACGTACAGCTTAAGCTGTAAAGGGGCTTTACGGGCGGTGCTTTGGCTGCCCTAGCTTGCTTTTATCGCATCAATAACGCTATGCATACGCTTTGCTAACGGCCTATTTCGGTGATGGCACACATAAATATTTTCGCTAATTGGTTTGGTTAAATGATGCGTTTTAATAAGCGCAGGTTTATTAAAAGCACTTACTGCGTGTGCGGGTAAAACCGTAAAACCCAGTCCTAAACTTACCGGCTCCAGTATTAAACTTATTTGGTTAGAAAACCCCGTTTGCTTAATTTGATCAACATGTTCAAATTCACTGTAGTTTTCGCTAAGTAAAAGCTGCGCGTGGTGTTTTGCATCGGGGTGGCTAATAAAACCCAGTTCATTTAATGCGCTCCAGGTTGGGCTTTTTATTGCGGCCGGTGTTACCAATAGTAAAGGCTCTTGGCCTATTTTATGGCTGGTTACCTCGCTTAGGGTAGGCGCTTGAGTTAAAAAGCCAATATCGGCACTATGGTTTGCCACTGCTTGTTCAACACTGGTATTTGGAGCAAAGCGGTAATCTATAATTAGCTCCTTGTGCTCTACTTGCAGTGCTAATAGTTGATTGTAAAACTGCAGCCCGCAACTGCCTGGCGACTGTATTTTAACTAAACCGCTGTAAGGTGAATCATCTTTTAATTGCTGCTCTAAAAACTGCCATTCTTTGAGTAACTGACTACCCTGCTGATATAAATTTTGACCCTGAACGGTAAGGGTAAATTGTTTACCGTGGCGCTCAAGCAAGGCGCAATCTACTTGCTGCTCTAACTTTTTTATATGTTGGCTTACGCCTGACTGGGTCATATAAAGGCGCTCGGCGGTTTGGGTAAAATGGTTTACCTCAACTAAAGTACAAAACGTGTTTAACCATGTAGGATTTATCATTACAAAATATACTCAAAATGATGATTAATGATAATTTTACTTAATGTTGGTCAATTCGTAAACTCACTCCATCAACTAAACATAGTTAAGTAGGAGTATTTATTATGAGTCATACATATCCACGTAGTTTTTCGCACATTGGTATTTCAGTTCCCGATGTTGAAAAAGCCGTAGAGTTTTACACTAAGGTGATGGGCTGGTACACCATAATGGAGCCTACCGTGATCACTGAAGACAACAGCCCAATTGGCGAAATGTGTACCGATGTATTTGGTCCAAATTGGGAAAAATTCAAAATAGCGCATCTTTCAACAGGCGACCGAATTGGTGTAGAAATTTTTGAATTTAAAGACCAAGAAAACCCTAAAGACAACTTTGAATACTGGAAAACCGGTATCTTCCATTTCTGTGTACAAGACCCAGATGTAGAAGGCTTAGCGGATCGTATTGTTGCTGCAGGTGGTAAAAAACGTATGCCAGAGCCACGTTACTACTACCCTGGCGAAAAGCCGTACCGCATGATCTACATGGAAGACCCGTTTGGTAATATCCTTGAGATTTACAGCCACAGCTACGAGCTTATATATAGCGCAGGCGCATACTAAAAGCACATAGCTTAAAGTATTTAGTAAAAACAAAGCCGCAGTATTTATTACTGTGGTTTTTTTATTTGAATAGCTTTAGTAATTAGCTAAGTAATACGTCGGATATTGGCATTTTGAAAAAGTAACTACATTTTATTATTGGTGTGATGTAACATCTTTACTATTCTTACACATACCTTTGAAAAGTTTTTCATCTATATTTTTGCGCTTAATAGCATCGTATATACTGAATAAATTTTTCCTGTCGGTCTGTTCTGCGTCTGTACCAACCGTAAAATTTTGATTAATCACAGTACAGCCATATATTGGACCCGATTCACCTAGGCCACCCACATACACAGTTCTTGTTTCTCCATCGTCTGTAGTATCTTTATCTTTTAATGAAGAGTCTTCGCTTATGGGTGTTCTTTCATTCGCATTACTCACTTCAAAGTATTGTATTTGATTGTTTTCAATCCAGCCCTCGTTGGCATCCATTTGTGTAACGAGTATACCTGATGGTGGTATTTCATATACCCGAGAGCCGTCTTCGTATTTCGGTGGATGCCCGTTTGGTGCATTAAATATTATGTATAGAGAGCCAACATAATTTTCAGGTATAAGGTAAATTACGGGTTCACTTTTTTTTACCTCTGTACAGGCTGATAATAACGATATCATTGAACCAAAAAACAATATTTTTAAAAAGTGTGCTTTAAAGATGGGTTTCATCGAGTCGCCTTTTTACTTAAGTAAGCCATTAAAACAGTTTTCTAAACTCGCTTTTTCAAGCAGCATACAATGACCGCTATTTGCTGGAATAGAAGTGAAACGATAATTCCAATCCGCTATTTTATGAAAGCTTAATTTGGGGTATTTATTTGCCTGTCTAAATAGTTCATCGCCTACGGTCCCTTTAAAACTACCATTATTGTTGAGAGGCAAACGGAGTGCGCTTACAATCATTGGGTAATCAGCATTAAGAGATAAGCTTAGTGGTGGCGCACCTTTGCGAACATGTATACCAAGGGAGATAGCTCGCCCACCAGGACCAACAATAAATGCTTCACAATTAGGAAAAGCATCGCCAGTGATATAAGTAACTATATCCATGTGACCGCTAACAGTATCAATGTCTATAATAATTTTATACTTAACATTTAAAGTTGGCACGTATGAAAAGTCTAATCTTTCTTGCATCTGAGGAGAACCTGGCATGGCGTGATTAACTCCCCCGTATTGGCCGTCTAACCGATACTGATAAATACTATTATTAGTTGGAGGTTTTTCTTTGAGGGTAACACGCCCTTTTGGTGCTAGGTTACCAGAATATATTCTTTTCTTATCTTCCCACGGTGCTTTTGATGGATCTGATATTGTATCAATAGATACTAATTTTACTATTTTTTGTAGAAAGCCGTAGACGATGCCAAATCCTTGAGGTCGTAGGTTTAATACCACTAGGTTTTAGAGAAAACCCTCGATTTATCTCCTTCAAACATTGGTCCAGACCAGCCAAAGTCTTTTTCAGGGTGAAATGAGCATATATTAATTTCGTAGTTTGCTAATTGAATAGCCATAACCTTAATTCCATTTATTGATAATTAAAAGTCCGTTTCTATAATAGTAACACCAGCTTAAGAGCATAACAATTCTGTAAAAGCTTCAAAAGCACAGTATTATTGTTTGTTATCAATAAAGAATTACACGTGTCATATACACAAAGCCGCAGTATTTATTACTGTGGTTTTGTGCCTAAAAAGAATACATTGCCTAGATATGTTAGTGCTGATAACGTGATAAAACAAAACTACTTATAACTCCATGTTTTAAATTAAGGACAATAATGAACATTTCATTGGAAGATGTCACCTCTGCTAATTACGAAGAGGTATGCGATTTAGACGTTACCGAAGCGCAACAAGAATATGTAGCGTGTAATATGTGGTCGCTTGTTGAGTCTCATTATAATGTTGGGCATACCTGTAAAGCTATTTACCAAAATAATGAGCCTGTAGGCTTTTTTATGTGGGTGCAAGAAACCCCTACAAAGGTTTCTATTTGGCGTTTTATGGTAGATAAACATCATCAAAATAAAGGTATTGGCCGCCAAGCACTATTCATGGCAATTACAGAGATTAAAACGACTTCTAAGCTTGAACAAATCGAGATTTGTTATAACCCGCAAAACCCTGTTGCTAAGGATTTTTATTCTAGTTTTGGGTTTGAAGAAGTTGGCCTAGATGAAGACGAAGAAGATATGTTAGCCATTATTAATATAAAAAGTTAACCCAATTTTGTTTAGCGCGTTGCTTATTGCCATAAAGATTAGTGCTTAGTAAGGTGTGGAGGATGTTGCAGTGCTAATTTTTTTAGCTGTGTAATGCATGAAAGCGCTAAGTCATGATATTCATCATCGCTATATAATATCTCGTTTAGCAGATTAATAGATTGTATGAGTGCATTGTGCGCAGCACTTTGTTCGTCTAAAAAGTGAAGTGTGGAATAAAGGCGCTCTGTAAGTGAGGTAATTTGTATGATTTGCTGTTTATTCGCACAGTTATACATTTGAGCTAACAAGGACGCACTTTCAAGTGCACACCCCAAGTACGGCAATGCTTGTGCAAATTGGTATCGTTTAAACAGCGCTTCGCCACTTAGCTGCGCATTTTGAATATCTATAATTGCTTGTTCTGGTTGACATAAAACATGTTGTTTGTGTCGAGCACATAAAAAAGGTAATGCCATGGTACGTTCCATATCTGTATATTTTTTAAGACTGTAAAACAGAAATCTTAAAACATCAAATGATAATTGTTTTTATTTGCATTTATAGGTTTAAAGCAGTTTGTTGTGTATACTAACTTCATTGTTTTGATTCTTATTTTTATAAAAACCGATATGAAAAACCCATTTTTAGCACTTGTTTTACTCAGTGGATTATCAGGCTGCAGTACAAACACAGTATCAATATCTCAAAATTCATCCTTGTATAATTACGGGCTTTATAATGCAAATGGCCAGCGAGTTAATTCAATATTGTCAGAATCCACGCTTTTGAATGCCGATATTGTTTTAGTCGGTGAATGGCATACACACCCCGGTGTGCACTTATTTCAGGCTGAGCTGTTTCAGCAATTAAGCACGCAAAATAAGCCTATTTCTCTATCGCTTGAGCAATTTAGCCGCGCTGATCAGCAAACACTAAACCTTTATCTTGAGAGTAAAATAGGTGAACAATACCTAATTGATAATACTAAGGCTTGGCCTAATTATAAGAGCGATTATCGTGCGTTAGTGGAATTGGCGAAGATACAAAATAGCGATGTAATAGCTTCAAATGCGCCTAAACATATTGTTACCTGTATTGGTCGCCAAGGTATTAATTATATTAATAAACTCGACCCACAACAGCGTAGTTTTATTGCAAAAGAGATAGATACTTCTCCAAGCCTTTATAAAGAACGCTTTATGCAATCCATGCATCATGGAACGGCGAGTAAAAACGAAAAACTTTACGCCGCGCAAGTTACTTGGGACGAAACCATGGCTGAGTCTATCGTTAACTATATTAGTCAAAATAAGGGCACGCAGGTTATACATTTAGCCGGTGATTTTCATGTGAGAAATGGTGAAGGCATAGCGCGGGTAATTAAGCGAATTGCCCCAGAGCTTAATGTTGTATGGGTTTCGCCAGTATCAAAAGTACAATCTGAGCAAAGTGGTTATCAATTAGAAGTTAACGCTTTGCCTGCTCGCTATGTGCAAAAAGCACATCAACAAGCTGCATTTAAAGCTTTAGCCAAACGAGGGGAGAAAACACAGTGCCAATAATAGGTTGGCACTGTGTTTGTGTAATACACTTTTTAATATTTACTTAAGCGTAAATGTGCCTTTCATCATGGCGTAATGGCCAGGAAAAGAGCAAAAGAAAGTGTAATCGGTTCCGGCGGTTAAGCCGCTGGTTTTAAAAGTAACTTCGGTTGTTTTACCGCCGCCAATAATGTCTGTAGCACCAATCACGCGACTATCATTAGGCTTTATGTAGTGGTTGCTAAGCCCTGCAGCGTTGCCATCTGTGATAATACCTTGCATGTTTTGCTCAGTAGATAGCACCCAGTTATGGCCCATTACATTAGCAGGTAATTTACCGGTGTGACTAAGTTGAACGGTCACTTGCTTACAGCTTTTAGGGGCGCTTAGTGTTTTAGTTGAAAACTGCATCATATCGTTTGCATCTATATTTAGTGTGCATTCGTCTGCATATGCTGTATTGGCACTCAGTAGCAGTGTAGTGCTTAGTAAGGCTATTAATTTTTTCATACTGTCTCCGCTAGTTGGTTTGAGCTGTTTCGAGCTTGGTTTGTTAAGGCTACAAGTGCTTTTCGCACGGCTAATGGGCTATCGCACTCGTTCACAAAATTAATAAAGTAATTACGCTTGTGGCTTTGTATATAAAAGCCTGTGGGTAGTAGGCCGCTCATTATTGGGGTGTTATCGGCTACGTTATAGTGCTGCATTAATATCAGCGACATAGCATCTTGATGATCTTCATTCATATGAGTGATCATGCTTTGCTGCTGGCTTTCATCCCACTTTTTAGGCTGAGCTTGCCACTCGTTTTGCTCAAGCCAAAATATTTTTCCAAAACCGCCAATATAACGCACCCGTACTACATCTAATTGCCAAAGCTGAAAATCATGCGCATTGCGATAGCTTGTAGCCTCAGGGTACAAAGCTATATATTTATCAAGTAGCACTTCGCTTTGCTCTTTTGCCACAATAGAGCCATCACCTACGAGTGTTACTCGCCCATGTTCGTTTTGATCGCCATAATCGGCGGCATCAAAAATAGTCAGACTCATGCGTGAGTCCTGTTTTAAATTTTTGGTATGCTGAGCTATGTCACTAATAAAAAAGTAGATGCGACCTTGTTCGTCACACATATAAGGTGTAACAGAGCCAAACGGATAGCCGCGTAAATTATTTGAAATGGTCGACATTACGCCGGCATGGGTTTTAAAAACGAGCGTACGTGCGTCGTTTAATGCTTGCTCTCTCATGAAAACTCCTGACGTTGAGAAAAAACCATGGGCGCATCGTTATAAGGATGAGGGTTAACGTGCAATTTCATGGCGTACATTTGTTGTAAGTTTTGTGCTGTTAAAACGGTATTTATAGACCCGCTTTGCAGCACTTTTTGGTTGTGTAATAAAATAGCGTTGGTTGCATAAAGGCTTGCTAAATTAAGATCGTGTATAGCAATAATGGCGCTGTTTCCTTGCTCTACAAAGGTTCTAACACAGCTAAGTAAAGTATGTTGATGACGCATATCTAGCGCTGATGTTGGCTCATCGAGCAACATTAATTTAGGCCCCGTTTGCGCAGTAAAAGCATCTAACTGGGCTAATGTGCGCGCCATATGAACTCGCTGTTGTTCGCCGCCCGAAAGCGCACTCATTCGACGTGTTAGGTAATGGGTTAAATCCATAAGTGAGGCATATTTTTGAACTTTATTGGCTTGTGTTTTAAGAGACTCTGTATAGGGATAGCGGCCCATAGCAATGAGTTCAAATACACTAAAATCAAAGCCAACATGGTTACTTTGCATCATTACAGCGCGCTTGCTAGCTAATTGCTCTTTAGAAAATGAATGCAAAGGTTTGGTATTAAATAGTATATCTCCCTCAAAGGGATGCATGCCTGCCAAAGTATGCAGTAAGGTCGATTTACCTGCGCCATTTTCGCCTATCAGTGCGACAAGTTGTCCTGCTTGGATATTGCCGCTAATACCCTCTAAAACACGATGGGTGTTAAAGCCTATATTGAGGTTGTTAAACGTGATCATGACCAATCTCGCTTATTTTTAATGATCAAATATATAAATAGTGGAGCGCCAAGTAACGCCGTTATAATGCCAATTGGCAGCTCCGCAGGCATAACAACTAAGCGTGCCAACCAATCTGAAAGTAGCAACACAATCACACCTAAAAGCATACAAAGTGGCAGCATATTTCGTAAATGTGGCCCAACCATGAGGCGTGCGATGTGAGGAACAACTAAACCAACAAAGCCAATTAAACCTGTTAGCGCAACTACCGCACCTACGCCCAATGCAACTAATATAATGACGTATAATTTAAGCTTGCTGGTATCGACACCTAAGTATTGAGCTTGTGATTCACCAATAAGAAGTAAATTCATTGGCTCTTTTAATCGCCATAGCCCGATAAGGCTCAGTAAAAGCAAAGGACTCGCTTGTTTTATATTATCCCAACTCGCACCGCCTAATGAGCCCATGGTCCAATAGTTAATTAACCGCAGTGCGCTGTCATCAGCATAAAAACTTAATAACCCAATAACAGCAAATGCCAATGCATTAATAGCGACACCGACTAATATAAGCGTATTGATATTAATTTGTTTTTGTTGTTTTGAGACTAAATATACCAGCGACGTTACTGATAATGCGCCCAAAAATGAGGCATAAGGTAAGTAGTGTTGAGCGTTAAAATTAAATTGTGCGCTAAGGGCAATAAAAGCCACCGCAACCATTGCAGCGCCTGCGCTTATACCAATAATAGAGGGATCAGCAAGCGGGTTACGGCACAGCGCTTGAGTTGCAGCCCCTGTTTGTGCAAGTACTAAACCCACCATCACTGCAAGGACAAAACGAGGCAGGCGTATTTGTGTAACTACATTAATTTGTAGCGCATCAAATTGACTAAAATGCTCAGGGGCTAGCCATGCAATCGCTAAGCGCCAATCCCATCCTGCGGCTCCATAGCCTATGCTAAGTAATGCTAAAGCAAAAATGCAGCCATAACTTAATAGCATCCACTTATGCGGGTTACTCAGTGTTATGGCGTTAAAACGATTCAAAGTTAACGTGCTCATAAGCGTGTTTTATACTCATGCAATGCTTGAATCGCAGTTGCAATACGCGGCGACATGCCCAGTGAAAGTAAGCTGTCCATGACCAGTAATTGACACTCTTGCGCTGCTTTTAATAAACGAAGTGTAGGCTGTTTACAAAAGGCTTGTTTCCCACCAAGGCTTTGCACAACATGCGCTGGCGCTACTAAAAAATCGGGCTGACTTACAGCCAGTACTTCACTGTTAATTGTTTTAAAGCCTGTATGCGTAGCAGCTATATTGGTAATGCCCGCATAATTAAACAGCAAGTTGGGTACCGTTTCTTGTCCTGCTGCGACGAGCCCACGCTCATTAGCTGAAAGTAAAAACAAAGCGTTATGAGTCTGTGTTTTTGCTTTAGTAGGTAACGATTTTTTTATTTTAGTAATTAGGTTTTGAGCTTTTAGGTTTGCATCTAAATCACTACCAAGGTGCTTAATTAGCGCAAGCAGTTCATTTACAGAAGTCGGTTTTTTATAGTGAATAACCTTCACTCCGGTCGCTTCTATTTGCTTGAGCGCCTGCTCCCTTCCCGCACCTTCAAGTGCAAGTAACGTAGTTGGGCGCATTGAAAGCACTCCCTCAGCGGCTAGGTCTCGATAGTAACCTACCTGTGGCAACTGTGTTGCTTGTTGCGGATACATACTTGATTGGTCAACCGCGACTAAACTATTTTGTTTTTCTAGTGCGTAGATTATTTCAGTTAATGTGCCGCCAGCACTGATCACACGCTCTTTCGCGAGTACTGATTGAGTGGCTAAAGCCAGAAAAAAAATTAGGTACTTCATAACAAACTCCGATTTTATTTTTTAGTATTATAACCACTTTAATCTAAATGAAAATGATTATCATAATCAATTGATCTTATTTTGGGTTAGTTGTACCATTTAAAAGTAAATAATAACTATTATCATTTGGAGTGGAGATGAATCCCTTTTCTTTTAAATTTACAGCATTAGCCTCTTTGTTAATTAGCTCTGGTAGCGCATTGGCCGAAAATGTTATTGACGATCATATTGTGGTTAGTGGCTCTCGTTTTGAACAAAAGCTTGAAGATGTGACTGGCTCAGTAACGGTTATTACCGAACAAGATATTGAGCGTCAGCTCGCTGTAGATTTACAAACTATGTTTAAATACGATCCAAGTATCTCAAGTACTGGCAGTGGCGCAGGCGCGCAAACATTAACTGTACGGGGTGTTGGTGGCAACAGAGTTGTTTTTATTAAAGATGGAAGACGCACAAACGATGGCTACGCTGGCGGCGGCGGTTATTTAGTGGGTCGAAACTACTTTGATGTTGCGGGTGTTAAACAAGTTGAAGTTGCAAAAGGGGCGGCATCATCGCTATACGGTTCTGATGCACTAGGGGGAATTGTAGTAATAACAACTAAAGACCCGAGTGATTATTTAGTGGATCAACAAAGCTTAGTAAAAGTAGCGTTAGGTTATCAAGGCCAAAGTAATCAGGTTGCTGCTGATATTACAGCAGCAAAAGATTTAGGTGACGTTGCTATTAGCGCTGTTTATAGCCATCGCGATAGTGAAGAAGTACAAAACTACGTTGAAGATTTACCAGGTTACGATGCCCGCTCTGATGCTTTACTGCTTAAAGTTGAGCAAAAACTTGATGAAAAACGGACCCTTAAATACACCTTAGATTACTTTAATCAAACAACAGAGCAAGTAATCACTCCATCCATTCAAGAAACCGAAGACGAAGATACAAATATCTCATTTGCACTCGATTATGATTCAGATATGGCAACAGCTATATTTGATAAATGGTATGGGCAACTATCTTATAGTCGATACGAGCAACAAAGTGACCAAATAAGCGCAGCTAGAAATTACATCGATTATAATGACTACGGGTTTGAACAAGATATTTTAGGCTTAAAAGCGGTATTTAGTAAGGAAGTTAAAGGAGAAAATACCGAGCATGAATTTGTCTATGGAGTAGATATTGATTTATATGATACTACTCGACCACGCTTAAAAACCCGTGTATTAAATGATGGTACTGTTGATTTTACGAATGAAAAACAAAAAGCATTTCCCGGCGCCGATACTTCTTTAGTTGGTGTATATATGCAAGACAGTATTAAATTTAACGAGACTGATTGGTCGTTAGTTGCGGGTATTCGTTACGATTATTATGCACTTGAAGCCAAAAAAGATGCGTTATACGCTGACGCCGAGCTTGATGATATTACCGAGTCTGCGTTTTCACCAAAGCTGGGTGTGATTTATCAGGTAGACGATAATTTATCTTGGTATGGGCAATATGTTCGAGGCTTTAAAATACCGCCACACGACCAAGCCTATCAAAGCCATGGTGTTGAGCCATTTTATCAAATATTACCAAACGCAGATTTAGACCCTGAAAGCAGTGACTCATTCGAGATCGGATTAAGATACGCAAGTAGCGATATTAGTGTAAATCTAAGTACTTTTTATGCTGCCTATGATGACTTTATCGAAACAACCATTGCGGGTGTTGAGCCAACTTATATTCCTAATGTAAATAAAACATTTTACCAATACCAAAATATTAGCGAAACCCAGATCAGCGGTGTAGAAGCTGGTATTGCTATGTATGTCACCGACGATATTTTATTAGAAGCCAATGTTGCTTACGTAGATGGTGAAAACAAAGACTCTGATCAGCCACTTACTAGTATTAGCCCGTTAAATGGTTCTATATTAGTAAGCACTGAGTTTGGCAATGTTAATTGGACCGCTGCTTGGCGTTTAGCTAAGGCGCAGTCTGATGTAGTACTTGATACTAATGGTAATAAAACAACACAAGGTAACGGTTATGGTGTTGTTGATTTATATGCAAATTATCAGTGGAAAGCATGGCAAATGAATGTAGGTTTACTTAACCTACTCGATAAAGAGTACGTACCGTTTGAACTTATTGCTGGTCAATCCAAAGGTACTGATTTTAGCCAATATAGCCAACCAGGACGTAATGTTTCGGCTCGGATAAGCTATCAGTTTTAATTAATATTAAAAGTTGTATATATACCAATTGGCATAAATATCTGAATAATTTAACGGATTGAATTTTTCTATGTCTAAGCTGATTGGTATAAAAAGCACTAGAAAACACTGCGTATTGCGCCATAGTGTAAAGGGGGTTTACGCCCCCGTGATCTTTGTACTGCTCATAGCTTTCAATAACACTATGCATACATTTTCTAAAGAGTGCGTTTAAATCAATATTGGCTTAATAATGGCACTTATGGCATGCGTATTCAAAACGAGAAACCTAAGCTAATTATAAAAAGGAGATATCAGTTCGAACAGGTTACGTCACTCATATCGAAAGTATGCGTTAAACCAGCAGGATCTTTATTAATTACTATTAGGTTATTCTTTTCAATGTAAAAAGTGTATTCGCGCATCCAATTGAGTTTCGCAATTTGCTTTAGCTCATAACGGCCAAATGCTAGCGGGCAATTTAAATACGCATAATGGTAGGCTTTACCCATCGCGCCAGGGTCTGCGGTGTAAATATAAATAGTACGATCAGTAAACGTGCTTTGTTTGTGAATATAATCAGGGGTTGATAATGAAGAACCATTGAATAAAATCCCTAAACACAAAAAAGGAATTTGTATTACACCGACTAATGTAAGAATGATAAAGAACAACCACTGAGCGATTTTATTTTTAATTATGCTTTTAATTTTTTCAGATTTGGCGAGCAGTAATATTAAACCTGTAATTACCAACACCAATTTTATATAAAGTAGATTATGGCTTAATGTATCCATAAGCCGTGGAGAGTGCCAATTTAAACCCCAAAGCGTTCCACCATGCATACTCTCCAGAAAGGGTAACAATAAACATGCCGTAATAAGAAAAATAATTAACGAGATATTATTGCTGCTTGTATCCATTGATTTTTGTCCTTTAAATCTAACCGGAGTCGCTGTTTTTTTAGTGTGATATTTATAACATAATTTAAAATGCAGCGTACCTAAAATGTTATAAACAAGATAGCTACCTAAAAGAGTAAAAGTATCTTTAAAGATGGTAAGCGGCTATTTATTATCCAAAAAAAAGCGCCTTAACCACTACATTAAGACGCTTTGGATGAAAAGCTAAATAACAAAAGTCGGGTTAAAATAGCTAATCGGGACTATGAAATTGTTAGAATTGATATGCCAATGACATCTTAAATTGAGTAGGCGCACCGGGGTAAACCCATAATGCGTTGTAGCTACTTTGGGCATATTCTTCATCAAAAATATTGTTAACACTGATATTTAACTTGGTGCGCTCGGTTAAGTTTACCTGCCCAAAAATACCAACTAGTTGATAGCTCGGTAAGTTAAATGTTAAATCGGCGGCATCGCCTAATCGCTCACTGGTGTACTGATAACTGGCACCTAGTTCTAGCTCTTTGCCAAGAACGACCGTTTGATGGTTAAGCGTTAGATTTAAGTTATTTTTAGGCACATTTACTAATGGGCTGCCTTTTTTGATTGGCACGCCCCAATCAGCATTTATTATGTCGTTTGCCGTACTGGCATCTATATAAGCGTAAGATAAATTAAACTTTGTATCATCAGTAATATAAGTACTTAAATCAAGTTCAACACCTTTACTATTTGCTTTACCAATAGGCGCTGAAAAACCAACGTTTACAGGGTCGGCTACTAACATATTACTTTTAGTGGCATCAAATAATGCTAGGGTTCCCGTTATGCCTTGGTAGCTAAATTTAGCGCCTACTTCAAATGAGTCACTGTATTCAAAGCCAAATGGGTCGCCATTTGCATCTGTACCACTTAATGGTAAAAAGCCTTCGGAGTAGCTGCTGTATAAGGTTACAGCGTTGTTTAGTTCATATACTAAGCCTACTCGTGGGCTTACCTGGCTTTGTGAACTGCTTGAAAGCACACCACTTTTGGTTTCTAAAATGTCTTGATCTACGCTATCGAATCTAAGGCCAACTAATAGCTTAATTTTATCAGTCAGATCCATTTGATCTTGAACGTATATACCATAAGCATCTTGTTGTTCGTTGTTTTCGTAGAGCAAACCTACTTCAGGACGAGCAACGTTATAATTCGGTTGATAAATATCAACTGTGTAAGTGCCATTACCGCCGCGATAACGATAAAGTCCAGTGCGTAAGTCGTATTTGTATGCGTCGGCTCCTATTAATAAGTGATGGGTAATGCCTGCGGTATCAAAATGCCCACTTAGCTCAAATTTAAGGCTGGTATCATCAACTTCATAATCGCGGTAGCGCTGTTGGCGGGTAAGTGTGCGGCCATCATCGAATAATGATTGGCGCGAGGGTGCAAGTTCAGCATCAGACGAAAACCCAGTTAGTGTAGAGCTGCGGTAGTTTGCGCCTACAACGAGTGACCATTCATTGTTTATATCGTGATTTAAAGTTACTTGGTGACCACGAGAATATACTTGCGTGTCACCATCGTTTGGATTGCCTAAATAGCGTGAGCTAGGAACAGTATTAAAATTATCATTAAGTACAACAACACCACGGTCAAATAGCTGGGCTAAATCAACGTATTCAAATTCATAAGTGATACTGGTTGAAGCGTTTATTTGATGATAAATAGATGGCGTAACCACCTTTTTATGGGTGTACACCTCATCGCGGTAGCTGTCGCTATCTTGCCATGCGCCATTTATTCTAAATGCTGTGTTATCGTTAATGCCGTTTGTATAGTCACCTTCAACGCGATTAAAGTTATCACTACCTAAGCTAAGCTTTAGCTCACCCTGTTGCTCAAATTGAGGTTTTTTGGTCACGATATTTACTGTACCGCCGGGCTCTGAGCGCCCGTATAGTGCAGAACCTGGACCTTTTAATACTTCAATGTACTCAATGTTTGATACATCACGAGGGCCGCTGAATCCGCGTCCACCGCTAAAACCATTAATTAAGTAACCCGATGGCATGTTTTCGTTACCCGATAATCCACGAATCGAAAAGCTATCCCACAATGCGCCACTGTTATTTTTACGTGAAATACTGGCAGAAAAATCCAGCGCATCTTGTAATTGAGTTATTCCTTTTTGATCAAGCACCGCGTTATCGAGGGTTTCGATTGATTGTGGCATTTGCTTTTGAGGAATATCGCCTCGGTAAGCTTGTTTATATGTAACCGCAATTTTCTCTATTGGTTGGCTTTGGGCCATGCTTTGTGCGCTTGCACTTAAGCAGGCTAAGTAAATTAATGAGTACTTCATAAAATGCTTTTGGTAACGTTATATTATAACTAAAACTATAACATGTGTTACTTTATAACAAAATGTTTTTTTGCGCTCTATGTGTGCGTCTAATTTTTATACTAGCGGCTATACAGCTATCACGTTAAGATGGATGAAAATAACACAATAAGAATAATATAATGTTAACAAAAACAAATGCATTAATTTACTTTTTAGCCTTTAGCAGTGGCTTTAGTATTATGGGAATAGAGCTGTTAGGTGGGCGCATTTTAGCGCCTTACTTTGGCAGTAGCGTACATATCTGGGGCAGTATTATTACGGTATTTATGCTTAGCTTATCATTCGGGTATTTACTGGGAGGGAAGCTGTCTATTCGTCATCCTTCGTTGACCAAATATGGGTTAATCTTTTTAGTTGCCAGTTTTATGGTGGTGCCCATTGCTTTGTTTGCTGAGCCAATTATGGCATTTATTTTTTCGCATATTGAAGACAGCCGCTACGGCTCGTTACTCGCCTCAACCGCGTTATTTTTTATACCCACCATTATTTTAGGCATGATCTCGCCCTACTCTGTACGTTTGCTGGTTACCAATAGTGAGCGCAGCGGCCAAGTGGCTGGCGGCCTTTATTTTGTAAGTACCTTAGGCAGTGCGCTGGGCACCATTATTACCTCTTTTTATATGGTACTGGCGTTTGATGTTAACACCATTATTTTAGGTTTTGCTGGTGCGTTAGGCACGCTTGGGCTAATTGCTATTAGCTTTGATAAACTTAAAGTGCGAGAGGCCGTTTATGCACAAGCTTAAATTATTGTTTATTAGTATAATGGCGCTGCTATTTTCAGCTCATAGTATGAGTAATGTTGTGCATAAAGAGCGCTCTTTATATCGAAATTTACTCGTTGAAGAGACTAGCGATTTACGCTGTTTAAAGTTTGATGAAAAAACCCGACAAAGCAGCCAAAGTTGCATGTACATTAGCGACCCTAAAAAACTGGTATTTAATTATACTAAGCTGGCTTTTTCTAGTTTATTACTGATTGATAACCCTAAAAATGTGCTCATTATTGGTTTAGGTGGCGGTACGCTTTCTAATATGATTCATGAGCTATACCCAAAGGCACACATTGAAAATGTTGAAATAGATCCTTCGGTAATTAAAGTGGCGCGCGATTATTTTAACTTTATAGAAACCGATAACGTAACTGCTAAAGTACAAGATGGGCGTATTTTTATTAAACGTGCGGCGCTTAAAAGCCAGCAATTTGATTGGATTATTTTAGATGCGTTTAATGGCGATTACATTCCTGAGCACCTACTCACAAAAGAGTTTTTTGAAGAAATAAAAAGCGTATTAGCCGAAGGCGGAATTGTTGCTGCTAACACGTTTTCATCAAGTAAACTTTATGAACATGAGTCGGCAACTTATCATGCGGTATTTGGCGATTTTATTAATGTAACAGCCAATAATAATAGTAATCGTATTATTTTAGCCGGTTATAGCAATATCCCTACAGAGCAACAAATAGCGCAGCGGGTGACGCAGCTAGCTCCGTTACTTGCCCCTTATGACGTAGATATAAAGGCAATTAGCCAGCGTATGTTTTTCACCAAAGATGGTAAAGATTGGCCAAGTGATACTAAGGTGCTGACTGATCAATACTCTCCAGCTAATTTACTTAACTTTTAGCGGCTGATATCACATGGTCACTTATATCCGGTGACCCTAGGGTATTATTAAACAGATAATATTTTAAGGAAACGGCAATGCACATTCACTTTATTATTCATGAACATTTTGAAGCGCCAGGCGCTTATGAAGCTTGGGCTAAAATGAATGGCCATACGTTGTCTTATACCCGTATTTATTTAGCTGAACCCTTACCTCAGCATACCGATGATATCGATTTTTTAATCGTAATGGGTGGGCCACAATCGCCCGCTACATCGCTTGCAGAATGCCCTTATTTTGATAGTAAAAAAGAACAAGCCTTTATTGCCAGCGCGATCACGGCAAACAAAGTGGTGTTAGGCGTTTGTTTGGGGTCGCAATTAATTGGTGAAGCGTTAGGCGCGACTTATCAACCTAGTCCAGAAAAGGAAATTGGTAAGTTTGCTATTACCCTCACCGATGCAGGCTTGAATCATCCGTTATTTAGCCATTTTGGCAGTGAGCTTAATGTGGGGCATTGGCATAACGATATGCCCGGGCTGACTGCTACGGCCAGTATTATTGCCTATAGCGAAGGTTGTCCAAGGCAAATAGTCGCTTATAGCGATTTAGTATTTGGTTTTCAATGCCACATGGAATTGACCACCGAGGTGGTTACCCTCCTCATTGCCAACGATGATTTAACCAATGCCCATAATTACCGCTTTGTTGAACAGCCCGAAAAGCTCTTAAGTCACGATTATGATGAGATGAACAATAAGCTTTATACTTTCTTAGATAAGCTTGCCGTACACTATTTAACTAAATAATACTTATTTACGTGAAGTTAAAATGCCAATTATTTACTTAGCCTGCTAACTAATGCTAAAATTTGCTGATATTCACAAGTAAGAGTTCCTATGAGTAGCAATATTCCTTTTCATGAAACACTCGATTTAACTTTATGCGGCAATATGGGTCGAGTGCACCGCTTATGTCGAGAAGCGGTAACATTAGCGGTTGAGCCGCTAGGTTTAACTCAGTCGCGTTGGACGGCAATGATCCACTTACATCATTTACCTTTAGGGGCTACGCAGCAAGCGCTGGCGACTAGCTTAGGTATTGAAATGCCCTCATTAACGCGCACCATTAAGCAATTAGAGCTGCAAAATCTAGTTATTCGACAAGTTGATGAACACGATAAACGCAGTAAAAAATTGTACTTTACCGATGAGGGTATAAAGTTATTAGAACACTTAAAAGAGCTCACAAGCGATATTAAACAGCGTTTATATGCAGGTTTAAGCACGGAGCAGCTTGATGGTATGGCGCATAGTTTAGTGCAAATGGAAGAAAACGCGCGGCGTTGTATTGTAAGCTTATCTGGAGATAAATAAGTATGACACCCGATCAAAAATTTGCTCGCTACGTTAAAGTATCGCTCGTTGGTTTTATTGTTGTATTTTTCTATTATATTGTTGCCGATGTATGGCTACCGGTTACGCCACAAGCACGGGTTTACCATCCGGTTGTGCAAATATCGCCGCAAATAAACGGCCGTGTTACCGATGTATTGGTTAGTAATAACCAAACGGTTAAAGCGGGTGATGTATTATTTGAAATAGACAAAAATACTTACCAACTAGCACTTGAGCAAGCGCAGCTCGCGCTTGATGATGCCAAACTGCAAAATAAACGACTTGATACCAACGTAAAAGCGCTGGAGGCACAAATAAGTGCAGCTAACGCTAAATTGCATGAGCAGCAGCTATTAAAAAAGCGTGGCGAAACACTCTACAAACAAAACTCTATTTCGGAGCAAGAGCTTGAAAGCATTCGTGCAAATTTTGCAGCAAGCCAATCTAATTTAGCTGCCTTTGAAGCACAGTTGGCAGAAGCTGTTTTAGCGCGTGGCGATTCAGGGCAAGATAACTTAGCACTGCGCCATGCAGCAAACCAGTTAGCACAAGCTGAGCTTAATTTATCTTATACGCAAGTGCGTGCTTTAAGTGATGGCGTTGTAGCTAATTTACAGTTACTTGAGGGCTCCTATGCGGTTGCGGGTAAGCCATTACTCGCGGTTGTAGCAAAAAAAGCAGATTTGGTGGCCGATTTTCGTGAAAAGTCACTATTAAACATGCAGCCAGGCAGTTTAGCAAAAGTGGTATTTGATAGCCGACCTGGTGAAGTATTCGACGCAAAAATTGAAATATTTGAAGCGGGTGTCAGTGAAGGACAACTTAGTGCAAATGGATTACTTAGCACCACCGAAACCAGCAATCGCTGGGTTCGCGATGCGCAGCGTCAACGTATTCATTTAGTGCTGCCAAATAACAATCAGCTTATAAATAATATGCCCAGTGGTGCGCGTGCCACTGTGCAGTTACTTCCACAATCGGCTATAGGTCAATGGTTGGGAACAGTACAGATCCGCTTTATTAGTTGGTTACATTACATTTATTAGTGGGGCAAGTAATGACACAACATGTTAGCCAAGCGCCACAACTCGATTCAAATGGTTTACGTCAAGCGCTACGGATTGCTGGCGGCTGCACTATTGGTTTTACTTTGTGCAAGTTAATGAATTGGCCAAATGGAATATTTTTTACGGTTTACCCTATGTTATTACTCGGTTTAGTGCCAAGTATTAACAAAGGCGTGATCCGTCAATTTGTTGCCAGTGCTGCCTACAGTGCGTTTATAGTGCTTATTTTACAGGGCTTATTTTCACACTTGCCGGTGTTAATGACGCTCATTATTTTTGCTAGTTTTTGCGTGTTATTTTACTTAATGAGCTCTGGTGGTGCGTTTTTATTTGGTGCGTTAGGTGCGGTGAGTTTATCGATTCAGTTACATTTTGCCAGTCATGTTGATCAAGCTAGTAGCATTTACCCGCTTATTTTAAGTAATGGTGTGGCTATTTTTATTACTATTATTATTGCGCTCTTGATGCATGGCTTGTTTCCTGATGTGACAGCGCGACCCATGCGCGCTGTACCGCACAAGGATAAAGAAAGTATTCGTCACGAGGTGTTGTTATGTGCCACGGTTGCGACTTTGTCGTTTGTGGTTTTTCAGGTGCTTGATTTGCAAGATTCAATTTCGGCGCAAGCGGCATCTATTTTAATTTTATTTTCGTTGTGTTTTAAGGCTGCGGGCACCGCAAGTTGGCAACGTATTATTGGTACACTGATAGGCTGTAATGCTGCTTTAGTTGCGCAGTTGTTTTTGTATAACCATACCGACGTTTTACTTTTTCCGGTGGCTATATTATGGATTTTATCTTTTATATTCAGTCGTTTTCATATTTTAGGTGGTGGTCCACCGGGGGTTGGGTTTGGGGTATTGACCACTTTTGGGATTTTATTTGGTCAGTCGTTAGGCCCTGGGCAAGATTTAATATACAGCGCCATGTATCGATTTAGCTCGGTGGCTGTTGCAGTAACAGTAAGCTTAAGCGCAGTGTATGTAGTGCATCGAATCCTAAACCGATTTAGCGTCACCCGCCATCATACTTATGATTGAATTAAAGGCTGCATTCGCAGCCTTTTTTATGTGCTTAACCAGAGTCAGGTTACTTAAGTTACAGCTTAATATTACCGCGGAGAGCTTTGGTTTGGCCGTGTTTGGTTTTTTTATCCATACGTTTACGCTGTGAGTTACGGCTAGGTTTGGTAGCACGACGTGCCTTATTAACCTTAGTGGCGCTTAAAATTAGATCTTTTAGCCGTTTAAGCGCATCTTCCCTGTTGAGCTCTTGAGTGCGGTGGCTCTGGGCTTTAATTATCAATACCCCTTCTTTGGTGATCCTTGAATCTTTTAAAGCAAGTAATCGTTCTTTATAAAACTCGGGCAATTTAGAGCGGTTTATATCAAAGCGTAAGTGTATAGCACTGGCTACCTTATTAACATTTTGTCCGCCAGCGCCTTGCGAGCGAATAGCGCTTAGCTCTACTTCCCATTCATCAATGGTTACGCTGTTTGAAATAGTTAACATAGTGCCCCGCTCTTTTTGCAAAAAAATGTATTATAACATCAGTACATTGACTTGTGGTGATTCAACTAATTAGATAGGCGGCCATTGCTATTTTCAATCTAATAATTGCTAAATAAATACATAAAAATTAATTTATCCTACACTTACTACATTGTTTTTTAATTCGCTTTAATTATATGAAACAAATATCTATTTTAATGTCTTTGGTATGTATGCTCGCTATTTCGTATGCTGTTTATGCCAAATCATCTCAAACGTTTAGTGCTGGTGTAATTGCACAAGAACAAGTTTATCCAATTAAAGTGTTACCTTTGGGTAATTTTCAACGCTGTTTTGTTGTTGCTGCGCAAAAAGAAGATGCGCTGTATTCTGCGTGTTATATTAAAAAGAGCGCGCAATCGATTTGGGTTGCCGAATCCGCGGGAGCGCGTTGTGAAATAAAATGTGAGTCGCATTTAAACAGTGATGGCAAAACACAGGTGCAGTACTTTACTACTGATTTATAGCAAAAATGCTGTGCCAAGGTTTCTTTATCGCGGTGGTGAGCCCTTTTATTTGTTTAACCACTTGCTTATCACACGCTGTTTGCTTTGCATTATGCGGCCCTGACAGCATCAAATAATGGGCTTCACCTTTTATTGCTTGCTTTGCTACGAACAGTGATGGATTTTCCCTTAGCAGTTTTTTATTAACTGATTTTTCAGAGGTATATGCACCATACTGGCAAAAGTAAGTCTCAGTTTTTTGGGTTTGCATATCGCCCCACTCCCCTATTTTTCGCCACTGTGGTGAGGCATATCGCCTTGCATCAACCATAAAGCTGCCATGAAGCGCCGGTATTGAATAAACATCATTAATGGTTTGCTGTGCTTTAGCTGCATTATTATATGGGCCTGCAACGAGGTAATAGCTATCACGGTTTTCATGTTTATATAACTGCAAAGCATAGGCTGCTTTATCAATTTTATTCGCCACAATAAGTGCCGATTGAAACTTTTTGAATACGCCTAATTGCACAAAATAAGGCGTGTTTTGGTTTGCTTTAGCTGCTGTTGTTGGTTGCTTATTTAAGGTATTAGCGTTATTTGTGTATACAATGATGTCTTGCAGTATTATGGTATCGCCGCTTTTTTCAGTGATGATCTGCTCGGGAAGGTTTTTTATGGTTATGTTTTCTGATAGCTGCTCATTTTTTTCTATTTCAAGAATATAACTTCCTTGAGAAACATTAGAAAAATAATAATAACCATCATATTCAGTGACCGTTGAATAATGCTTTTCGCCGCCCTTTTCTTTAAGTACAACCGTCAGTCCTGCGATAGGTTTACTCTTTTCATTGCTCGATAGATAGATAGTCCCCTCAACCTCGTTGTAGACAACTAAAGGAATGTTTACTTTGGTTTGCCCACCTCTATGAGCCAATGTTTTAATTTTCCCTAAAGAGGGCTGCAAGTAAGGATTAGACAACGAGCGTAAATTAACATCTAAAACTTGGCCACCGTAACTGCTTGGCAGCAAGACCTTTCCGTCATTATTGGTGTATTTATCTCGCCATAGGTAGTTGCCAGTAAAATTAACGTCTTGAATTGGCTCATCGCCTTGGTCAAAGATTTCATTTTCATTCCAATCTATGAACGAACTAACTTCTATTTGCCCTGAATTTAATGAGCGAGGAGTGTCAAAGTTAAAGTCTGCTTCTAAATGATCAAAACTAAATGTGCCATTTAAACCTAAAGAAAAGCGCCAATCACCTTGATTATCGACTTGCCCTGATACTTGTATATTAAATATCTCATGGCGGTATGTATACTGATGACTTAAAAGCGTATTTGCTGCAGAGTTAGACTGATAAGTCAGCTGTGTTTGATTGAAGGTGCTTTGTGTTTGTGGCCAACGTAAACTACTTCTCAAACGAGTAAGTTCTGCGCCATTATTAGTCTGCCAATCTAAGGTGTTGGTCCATTTCCAAGAGGCAATATCCATTGAAGAATAAAGCCGGTTTATTAGGTTATTCGTATCGTCATCATAAAATAGTTGGCTTGACCATGTTCCTCCGATATAACTTTTATTGATACCTAATGAGAGTCGGTTTTTAGTGGTGGTATTTTCACGCACTTCATTGCTCCATCTCATATTCCAGTTAAGGGAGTTAAAGAAATCAGTCCGGCCATTTAGGCTTAATAACAGCCTATTTTTGAGTGAGTTCTCTTGTGCTACAAATAAAGCGCTAGAAAAGTCATTAAGGGCACTGTATTCAACATTAACACTGATGTCGTTAAAAAGTGTATCAGATAGTAGGCCTCTAAAGCCGGCAAAATAAGCATATCCAGCATCGAGTTGTTTTGTGGCTAGAAAACGGTAACTGCCGTGATCTGTAAGTGTATTTAGCCCCGATGATAGGTAGCTGCTGTTATCTTGGTCAGTTTGCAAATGAGTAATTTGAGCGTCATAAGTGATAAATTCACTAATGCCATATGATAGATTGCTTTTAAAGGAATTGCTCATCGCTGTTGAAGCGTTATTAGATTGATTAAAAACGCTTTTATCTGCTTCTAAAAACTCTACTTGATAGCTTATTTTTCCGGGTGATAGAGCGTCTTGTCCTATTGTATATTTTTGAGTACGT
The DNA here is from genome assembly GCF_023161845.1 of Pseudoalteromonas sp. 2CM39R. NCBI lineage: Bacteria > Pseudomonadati > Pseudomonadota > Gammaproteobacteria > Alteromonadales > Pseudoalteromonadaceae > Pseudoalteromonas > Pseudoalteromonas sp. 2CM39R. Next base: position 46,377 of record NZ_JALNTM010000003.1, on the reverse strand, counting down.
GTGATTTGCTCGCCTTGTGAGCCAAAAAGTTTAATTTCAAAAATATTGTTGCCGTAAAACGTTTCAACATCGGTAAATCGAACCAAATTTTCGTCGTTAGCTTGAGTCGTGGCAATAAATTGACCATTTCGATACAGCTCCGCTTGCCAGCCCGGTAATGCGGGTTCTTCAATGGTAATGGTTGAAAAGTTTTGTGCCGAATGTGGGTTAGCATTTGAAATATAAAATCCCCGACCTTGATTTGAGCTAGTAATAAGCTGATCTGATTGAGATTGAATATCTCCCAATTGGTAGTGAATGCGTGCCAGTGAGTGATCTTGTTCACTTAAATTAAAGTCTTTAGTTACTTTTAAAAAGGTATTAGCGGTGTTTTCGTTTTTGTTGAATCGTAGTTCAGCTCGATGATGAAATAAGTCAAAGTAGCTATTAAGCCTGAGTAGCCCCTTATAACGATTATTAGACGATTTATAGCTTGCTGATAACGAATATTCAGATATCGGATAGGTCAGCGTTTGGTATTGGTCGTCTATAAAGTGATCGTATTGCAGTGCTTTGGACTTAATTTGTTTTGTAATACCACTTGTTACTTGGCTGTTATTATAAGTAAGCAAGCTACTAGAAAATGAAACCTGCATCAGTGAGTAATCAAAGCGCGAGTCGGTATTTAAAAGTGTATTTATGACAGATAAATCAACATAGTGGTCGTAGTCATCGACAGCCCACAATGAAACATTTTCTGAGGGAGCTAAAGTTGAGGAAAGCTCAGTATTAAGCACCAGCTCACTTGAGTCAACTTTAGCAACCAGTGTATTTTTTGACACATTTAAGCTAATTCCCATAGTCGATTTCAGGGCGCTTATGGGCAATAGCAACTTATTTGATTTTGAATAGTAGGCTTCTAAATCTGAGACAACTGAACGCCCATTTACCCTGACATTTATAATCACAAAAGCCTCCTCATCAATAGGCCATTGATAAAGAGTCGGTAACTGCTTGGCGATGATTGCTTTAGGTGCAATTAACAGTAATGTACAAAGTAATAAGCGAGCCGCTAAACCACAGCCTAATGCCCTTATGTTTAGCACTTTCTATTTGATATTAATAGGGATCGCTAACTCGATTTTACCGCCGTAAAGCTCGTTTTCTTTGTAATTGAGTGTCAAAGGTCCTGTCACAGGAGCTTGTAAAGTGATGTATACCTTGCGACGAGATAGAGGGGTATAAACGGCCACATTGGCTATTTCACCAACCATTACATTATTCTCATCAACTAATTCAAAGTTTCCATACACAGAGCGATTCCCTGTGAGTGTTTGCCAAAATGTTAGAGTCGGGCGCCCATTTTGAGTAATTAATTGCGGGTTTATTAATTCTGAGTCAGCCTCTAATTGGCCATGACGAACGATAACAGGCACGCTGTAAGCAACCTTAGGCCTAATACTTATTCCATCAGCGTCAGGGTTTTGTGATTCAGAGGCTATGATTTTAAGCACCGCCCTGTATTCGCCAACAGCAAGCTCAGCTTTTTTGCGAACGGTCATTCTGATAGCTTGCATCCCTTTTGGGGCAATAGTGCCGCGACGTGGTGAAAACCGTAGCATGTTTTTGGCAGAGCGTCCTTCAACTTGTTGCGGAGTAACATCTATAAGCGCTCCTTCTTCGGTCATATCTTTATGGGTAACAACAAGTTTAAAATCGAGATTTTTATTAGAGGTATTGCGGATAAGTAGTGAATTATTTTTAGTACGTCCATCGAAGTATAAACGGTATTCAGACAGCGCAAGGTTGGCACTACAAATTTCAGGTAGTAAAAGAGTTAGGCAAAGGGAAGCCCAACAAAAAAGTTTAAACATCATGGGACAACTCAACAACATGATAATAAAAAGTGGAGCGCGATGCTCCACACATTTTATTTTTAATGCGCAATTGCGCAAAAAAAATAAACTGAGACTAAATTAGTAAATTACTATTGCCTCAGCTTTCATAGTCTTATTGGAAAGACACATCTACAGTGTAATCTACAGTGTAAGCAGCGCCCGCTGTCAGTGTAGAATCAACGGTCATATCACCATATACATTAACGGTAATATCTGTTGCACTTGCATCAGTAGTGAAAGCAGACGCAACATTGTCAGCAGTTGTTACACTGGTTGTTCCATCTGTAGCCGTTGTTACTGGAGCAAAAGTTAAGTTAGTGCCTGTGCTTCCAGATACAGTAATATTCATTGCTGAATTTGGCGCTAAACCAGATACAGTAATTCCACCTAATTGAATGTTTGCATCTGACGCATCACAGTCACCCGATACAACGCCAGCATTATCCATCGTACATGTTGAACTTGTAGATAAGCGAATTTTACCAAAGTGCAGTGCGCTATCTTCTGCAAAAGTAGGCTCAGTCCAACCGTTTACACTTGCTTGAAATGTTTGGTTAGATGCAAGTAAAGAAGTTGATGAGATTGCTAGTAAAGCGGAAGCAGCAAAGATTTTTTTATTCATAGTTTTTCCATTTTTAAAAATTATTATTTTTTTACTTCCGTGCAAATTAGTTTAGAGGGTTATCTCAGTCCATTGTTTCGGATTTAAACACAATTGTTATCAAAATGAAATCTTTTGTTAACGTTAAGGCTTTTTAAAAGAGATAAGCAGTATGAAGTTATTAATTTTGACCAGCAAAATGCAACAAGAAAAATAGCACCGATGTAAATTGTATTTTAACGCTAGAGGGAATTATTTTAAGGCATAGTCATAGTGACTTAACTTATGTTGAATCTATATAGATGTTTATAAACTATTTTTAATCTTTCAGAACCATTTTGTAGTTTTGTATGGCTGGAGGCCTGTGCTTAAGCAGTAAAATAAAGTGGCTGCAACATCTATGCGACATGTTTGTTTATTGAGCATAATTTACGCATTACATCTCTATTGTTATTTGCCCAATTAAAATCATTACGGATTAAACCGCATTTATCAAAGATCAGATTTTTACTAACACGTCGGTTTAAAAGTATGAAATTTAATTTTCCAAGCCTGTTTTTTCATCGTTTTTGGTGGTTTTTTAGCCCTCTACGGTAATAAGTTAGTAAAAAATCGGTTTATATCAGTGGTATTTTATCCCTTGTTGGTAAAATACTGATCCAGTGTTATTTGAGGGAAATTTAAAGCTTAAAGGTCTTTAATTATTAGCTGCTTGTATCAAACTTTCTTGTTAGGCAATGTAAAAACTGATTCATGAGAGTGCTTTAGCTAACTTTTAATTTCATACACTGACGTGTATTTAGTAGATAACAACAACGCATTCAGAACAAGCACTCACTCATACAGGTTATTTTATAGTTAATTTGTAATCCAATTGCAGATCAATATTTAACTAACTCAATTTAATGCTTATCACTGCATTCAAATACAAATAAGAATTACTATCTTTTGTATTTGTTGGCGTTATAATATCGCCATCTTTTTTAGCTATGTTTAAAAGGAATTTGCAGTATATGCAGGCCTCTAACCGTCTTTTAGACTTTCCCAAACCCGTATTTTCTATGTTATGGCAATTTATGCAGCCCTTTAACTATGAATTAGCGGTTTTATCGCGTTTTTTTATCGCCATTGTGGGCGGGTATTTTTTTACTGCCGTCAGTGTGTCGCTGTTAAGTGTTGTGGTGCCGGTCTCTAAAGTTGACGCGGTTCTTTTAAGTGTGTCTGCGAGTATTTTAATTTATGCACTGGTGTTTATTTATAGTTTTTATGTTCAGTCGTTAAAAACAGTTTGGATCAGTATTTTACTAAGTATTGCAGTGCAATTTTTTATATTGTCGTTAATGAAGGGATGGTTATGAAAGGGAGTTTTTTTCGCTCAATGACCTGGTTACATACATGGGTAGGTTTACTCGTGTGTTGGTTACTGTATTTAATATTTTTTGCAGGCACCATCAGCTTTTTTAGAGATGAAGTTAGTTTATGGAATCAGCCAAGTATTCATAATATTGAGCAGCAGACAGACCGTATTGGCGCGCAAAAGCAACAAATAATAAGTGGCGTTGAGTATTTAAATGCTCAAGCCCCTAATGCGCCTAATTGGCGTATAACACTTCCTGAAGAGCGTGTACCCTATTTAACGTATGGTTATGCTAAGCCAAAAGAGCCTGAGCAGCGCAGAGCCTCTTTTGAAAATACCCGTTTAGATCCAAATAATATGCAGCCTTTAGCCCCTTTTACAGATACCCGAGGGGGAAATTTCTTTTATCGCCTGCATTTTGATTTACATTATATTGATGTAAAAACAGCGCGTTGGATTGTGTGTTTTGCAAGCTTGTTTATGCTTATTGCATTGATATCAGGGATAGTAATTCATAAACGAATTTTTAAAGATATGTTTGTTTTTAGAGCTAATAAAGGCAGTCGTAGCTGGTTAGATGTACATAATTTAAGTTCTGTATTTGCCTTACCGTTTCATTTAATGATTACCTACACCGGCATTATTACTCTGATATTTATGCTGTTTCCCCACCCTGTTAATACTGTTTATGAAGAAGGTATGACTGGCTTTTTTAAAGACTTTTCTCCTAGTAACCCCATTAATAATAAAGCAAAGGGCGAAGCTGAACTTGTGCCTGTGAAGACTATTTTGGATCAGGTTTATACTAAGTGGCCAAACGCCGATATAAACCGTGTAATGATCAGTAACCCTAACAAAGCGGCTGCCACGATTATGGTATTGGTAAGCCCTGGTAAGGCGCTGCGTGATCAAACTCCGCGCCTTATATTCAATGGCGTAACGGGTGAACTCATCGCACAAACTGATGATGAACTCACTGGCAGTAAGGCGCTATATGAATCATTAAACTCAATGCATACTGGGCGTTTAGCAGAACCATTATTACGTGTTTTATATTTTTTAGGCGGTATTGCCGGCTGCATAATGATAGCGACAGGCTGCATAATGTGGGCTAAGCGCTTACGCGAAAGAATGAAAAAAAATACTCAGCCATCTTGGGGGCTAAAGCTGGTTGAAGGGTTAAATCTAGGAACATTGATGGGACTGCCCTTGGCTACATCGGCTTTCTTTTTGGCTAATCGTTTACTCAGCAAACAGGTTACTGAGCGCGCGGATAAAGAAATACTCGCTTTCTTTTTAACTTGGCTATGTGTGTTCATCATTGCCTTTGTAAAGCGTGACAAGTTGCAGTGGTGTGTAATGGCTGCCATAAACAGTATTGCTTGCTTTAGTGTGCCAGTGGTTAATGCGCTCACCACTGAAGGTAATATAATTCAGTATTTACGTAACGATCAGTGGGCTTTATTCATGTTTGATAGTTTGTTTTTACTGTTCGGTTTGCTGTTTTTGTTACAAACCGAAAAATTACGTACTGCTCTGCAAGCTAAAAAACCAACTTCAATAAATACTCAGGAGCAAAAAGTATGATTGCCTTGCTTCCTTTTAGTTTATGTTTGGTGGCTTTTAACTGCTTTGCGCTGGCTAAGTTTAATCATTTTAAGGATGTTTTTAATAAGCGCCCCACTCAACAGCAGCGTTTGGCTTTATTGAGTGTTGCTTGGATCAGTATTTTACTAAGTTTGCTGTTATGTGTTAACGAATTACAAGGTTATGGTGGTTTGCAGTTTTGTGGCTATATGACGTTAAGTGCTTTAATTGTAATGACTTTTTATAGCTTTTTGGTGAGGTTAACTAAACTTTTTAACTTACTCATATTAGTAATATTGGCCATGAGTACGTTATTTTTTGGTTTAAATGGGCTTTAGTTAGTAAAAACCTGATCCCAAAAAATAGGCTAAATTGCGGAAAAAAATGGCAAGCCATCAGGCTTGCCAATTAAAAAGGGGGATTGTCATTATGTCTTCACCTGCTTGTTTCTTTGCAGATGCTGTCACTATAGTCTTGCTTTATTAAACTTACCTTACAGAAAGGTGATCGTTTTATTACAGCTTAGACTATTTATCAATTCAACTTGTAAACCCCCTTTACAGCGCTTTTTGATTTACCCAAATAATTTCATCAGTTGCAAAACCAAGCGCCTTTACTTGGCTTAAAAAGTGCTGCTTAAGCTCTTTGCTTACTGTTGGTGTGCGCGATAAAAACCACAAGTAATCTTTGCTATAGCTCGTTATAAAGGCATACTGATAATCAGGCTGGTCAAGTTCAAAAATAATATAGGCGCCATAAAATGGGCCAAAAAAAGATACTTTAAAATGCCCTGTATCGGCATTTTCAACAAATTTAGCTATGCCTTCAGCTTGGTCCCACAGCTGCTCTTCACTAATAAACCCTTTGTTTAATACCTTTACTGTTCCATCATCGTTAATTGAATAAGTGGCTGTTACTTGCTCCATACCTTGTTCAAAAGAGTGGTCTAATCGTGCTATCTCATACCACTTGCCTTGGTACTTTTCTAAATCAAAGTTTTTAACAGGGGTTATTCCTTCCGGTGCGCTGGTACAGGCACTGAGTAAAAACACGGCGGTAATAAATAATGAGGTTTTAAAAGCGAGCTTCATGTTGTTTCCTTTTCTTTAGAAATTGCTATAGGATCGCTCTAATACTAAAGCAATTTAAAGAATTTAGCATGAAAATTTGGGTTGATGCTGACGCTTGTCCGGTGGTAATAAAAGAAATCTTATTTAGAGCTGCAGAGCGTACGCAAACAGAAACTATACTGGTTGCAAATCATGCCATGCGCATTCCACCGTCAAAATTTATTAGTCGACTACAAGTGTCATCAGGATTTGATGTCGCTGATGATGAAATAGTTAAACGAATTGAAAAAGGTGATTTAGTGATCACTGGAGATATCCCGCTAGCTAGCGAAGTGATTGATAACGGCGGCCAAGCGCTTAATCCGCGCGGTGAGCTTTATACTCCTGAAAACATTCGCTCTTTACTAAATGTACGTGATTTTATGGATACTATGCGCTCAAGTGGCGTAGAAATGAGTGGTGGGCCGCCTCCATTGAGCCAAAGTGACAGACAAAATTTTGCTAACAACCTTGATCGTATTTTAGCGCAAAATAAGAGTAGTTAAGGTGAGCAGCCAGTTAATAGGGTTAGGTGATAATTCATTTAGAGTTGGCGTGTATGTAGCAAAAGCCCCACCTATGCCTTACTTTGAAGCACTTGCGCAGTTAGAGCCTGTGGCTAGTGGGCAAATAAATAGCATAAATCAGCACTGTGGCAATGGCTGGCGAAAAGTCTTTAATGTGTACGCCAAAGTGTTATTTGCGCTGCCAAGCGAGCATTACTCATTTGCTAAACAAGCAGTAAGCTGGCAAGCATATCGAGATGAGCTGTTGTTACAACAGCATAGCGGGACTGCATTACTATTTAGCACACCGGTGCTTACTGAGAGTAAAAACCAGTTGCACATTATTGCTGGGCGAACTCACGCTAAAAACTTAATACAACAAGGTAAATTAAACGCCCAATTTGATTGGCTTGATGATGAGTTTGCTATAGATAAAAGCCAGAATATTATTGTGTGCCCCTATTTTGATTATAGGCAGCTGAGTAATATTAAAATTGCCCGTTTGAGTGAATTAGTGGCTCAGCTAAGATAAGCCACTTTCTCTTTTGCTACTGTTACACGACGTGAGTTAGTTTTTGTGCGCTATCAACTAGCATTAGTGAGCCCAAAATAAACAGTACACATGCCGATGCACGCCCAAACTTAAGGGACAATGCGGGATTGTTACTGAGGATTTTTCTGGCACTTATCCCTATTAACCAATACACCAACGCACAGCCTACTAAATGAATTACACTCAGTACCAGCAATTGTTCAGTGATAGAAAACGATAAAGTTGGCAACACAAACTGTGGTAACAAGGCTAAAAATAACAGCATTACTTTAGGGTTTAAACCACTAATAATAAAACCCTTTCTCATCCACTTTAGAGGGGTGTCTGAGGTATGTTGTTGGCCATCGTTATAGGCAGCAGGCATAGGAGGGAATCGGTACAGTGATGTAGCAATCCAAATTATGTATAAAGCACCGAACAAGGTTAACAGCTTTATAAAAATAGCATGCGATGCTAATAGCGCACCTAACCCTACCACCACAATTAAACTGGCCATTAAATGCCCAAGTATTAACCCTGACACCGCAGGAACAATTTTATCGCCTGCTATTCCTGCACTAATTGTATAAGCCCAATCTGCACCAGGGGTGAGAACAAACAAAATTGATACCAGCCAAAAAGAAAAAATAATATTAATATCCATAGCGCTATAACCTAAAATAAGTGAGTAGCTATTTTATTTCTTTCTGATGAGTAAAAGTTACTGTATTTTACTAATATAAGCGTTCATTTTAGGAAATAATTAACTATGGATACCATGGATAGGAAAATTCTTGCCGAATTACAAGTCGATGGCAGACTTACCCTCTCTGAATTGGCTGATCGTGTTGGGCTAAGCGTGTCGCCCTGTCACCGCCGTGTTAAAGAGCTTGAGAAAAGCAAAGCAATTGTGGGTTACCGCACCGAAATATCACCTGAGAAAGTGGGTTTAAACTTTTCTGCGTTAGTATTTATTACTATTAAAGAGGGCGATAAAGTGTCGCTAAGCAAATTAGAGCAAGCAGTGGATGCTATTCCTCAGATCACCAATGCTCAACGACTATTCGGTACACCTGATTACCTGTTACATGTCGTTACTAAAGATTTAGCCGCGTTCCAACAACTCTACGATGACAAGCTATCAGCCCTGCCAGGTGTACAACGTTTAACCTCAACCATTGTGATGAAAGATATTGTAAGAGCGCGTAATTTGCACTTTTAACAGGTTATGTTTTAACACGAAGTTTAAAAAGTAAAGCCGAGGACACTGTAAAGCCTATTATGAGGGGCTTTACAGTTGTATATAAAAATAAAGTATAAATAAAGCTTGTTATAAACTGTATTGCTGTTATTCTGCTTGCCATCGGGTTGATAGAAAGCCCAGTTTATTTGTAAGTACCACGTTGTTATTAGTAATAATCCTTCGCGATATCCTCAAGTTAAATGTTTGTTTTCTTCCTGTTAAACGCCTATTTTAAGGCAATTTTTTATTTATTTTTTTAGGATATTATTATGTCTAATACAACTACTGGTACTGTAAAATTTTTCAACGAAGCTAAAGGTTTTGGTTTTATTGAGCAAGAGTCTGGTCCAGACGTTTTCGCACATTTCAGTGCAATTTCAGGCGACGGTTTCAAAACTTTAGCTGAAGGCCAAAAAGTACAGTTTAGCGTAACTCAAGGTCAAAAAGGCCCGCAAGCTGAAAACATCGTTTGCATCTAATTTAAAGGGAGTGGGCTTTATAGCGCACTCACCACGCTAAACTAACGTTAAGCGATAAAGCTAATATCAATACGATATTAGCTTTTTTTTTTGCAAAAAATTTATACCACGTACCCACTAAAACCAAGTGCTTTAAAGTACAGTTTTGGAATGCCAAAGCCACATTCATTAAGTAACTCACTAAAACGCATCCGATCAAGCGGGTAAAACTCACGCTCTAAGTTATGTGCCATTTGCGTTTTTCCTGCTTCACTAAGGCCAAGCTCTTTGCATGTATTAAGTTGTGCCTCTCGTTCAAACGGGGTTTCTGGGCGCATTAAATCAGCAATAAATACTGGTGCGGATTTTTTAAGATTGTTTTTAATCCCCTTTAATAACTGCTTCTTATCGCCGTTATCTTCAACAAAATGCATCACCAATAAACATAATACCGCGTCGGCTTTAACTTTTAATTTATCTACTGGTTGGCACTCAATGCTGATACGTGCATCAATACCTTGCTCTATAAAGCGTTGCTTAGCAATGGCTAACATGTCGGCCGAGGTATCTTGAGCGGTAAACTGCCATGTAGAATTAATATTCGCCAGCGCTGCGATTTCTTTACCTGTGCCTGCGCCTACCACTAAAATATGGGCGTTATCAGTTAACGTAGCGCTTAGCTGTGCGTTGGTTAGTTGATGTAATAGCTCGTAACCTGGGACTAAGCGGGTAATACGGTTATCATACTCTTGTGCTTCTTCGCCTGTAAAAGTGGGCATACTATTTCCTTAAATTACGTTTATGGTGGAGTATCCACCCGGTTTTTTAGCGACATGAATTTGCGTTGCAACGCGTTCGCTCATTTCACTTACATGTGAAATCACACCGACCTTTCTACCTTGCGCTTGCAGTGAATCTAGCGCGTCCATTGCAATACTGAGTGTTTCACTATCTAGTGTACCAAAGCCTTCGTCAACAAATAACGAGTTAATTTGCACTTTGTTTGAAGATAAAGAGGCCAGCCCTAATGCAAGTGCCAATGATACTAAAAACGACTCTCCGCCAGAGAGTGTGTTTACAGAACGTTGTTCATCGGCCATATCGCGGTCAATAATCGCTATATCAAGTGAATCAGCTATTGCTGTGAGTTCGTAACGCTTATTCAGCGTTTTTAAATGGCTATTAGCATAATGCAGCAATATTTTTAGTGTTTGTGTTTGCGCTAAATTACGCATTGTTTTGCCGGTTGCATCACCGAGCACTTTATTAAGTAAATGCCATTGTTCTACTTGTTGTTTAAGCTTGCTTAGCTCAGCCTGCTTGCCCTCAAGAGCTTTTGCATTTTGGTTGTGCTGCTCGATGGCAGTATTAATCGTAAGTAAGTTATTGTGTAATTGTGTTTGCTGCACAGTTAATTGAGTTTGTTGCTCAATTAACTGTGCTTCGCTGTGTGCTGGCTTATTATTTTGCTGATGCTGCTCATTGGCATTTTGCTGTTGTTTTAGCGCGGCATGAGCATCAACTAATGCTTGAGATAACTGCTCGCTATGCTTTAGCTGCTCTTTAATATCGTCATTACTTATAGCCAGTAGCATCTCGATTTGCTGATGGCTAATATCAGCATAAAGCGCGCTAAATTCTTCAAACCAAGCACTATAGCGTGTTTCAAGTGTGGTTAGCTCTTGGCTGTTATCGGCGAAGCGCTGCTCAAGGTTTTTAAGCGTAATAGCGTGCTCATCGCGCTGTTTTACGGCGCTATCGTGTGCCTGTTGACTCTGATTTAATTCACCCTGACACTGCTCTACTTGCCTATTCAGCTGAGCCTGGTAGTCATCAGCGCTGATCGTTTGGTTATCGAATAACGCTAAGCGCTGTTGCTGAGTATTGTTGTGCTGCTGCTGTGCTTTAGTTAAATCGTCGTTGAGCGTGCTAATTCGCTGCTCAGCTTTAGTCATAAGCGGGGTTAGCTGCTGCAGCTGTAAATTGGCGCTGTCTAATTGCTTTTGAGTTTGCTCAAGTTGTAGTTGCTGATGTTGATACTGCTCTACTTGCTCACCTAGCTCGCTTAGCGTTAACGTGTCGGTTTGCAATGCTTGCCAAAATTGACTGTTTTCAAAATGAGAATTCAGCTCACCTATTAGTGCTTCGCGTTGGCTGAGCAATTCCTGGTGCTTATTATTAAGCATGGTGAGCTGATTGTTCAGTTCAACATGCTGGGTATTTAATTGTTGCTGAGCAGTCTGTTCTTTTTTAACCGTGTTTTGCAGTTGGTTAACCGTTTCTTGCAACTGTTTTTGTTGTTTTTGTGCTGAAAAGTACTGCGCTTTTTGCTCGCTTAATTGTTTATGGGTGTCATCAAGCTGCTCAACGCTCAAGTCATTAAGATCTGTTTTAGCCGCTTGCATGGTGTTTTTAATGTCTAACATTTTGGCTTGGGCATCAGCAATCGCTTGGCTTTGCTGCTTATGCTCAGCGACTAAAACAGCATGCTGCGTTTGATGTTGATGTAGCTGGGTTTGTGCATCTAAGTGCTGCTGCTTAGCGCCAGTATAAGTATTTTCAAAGTCGGTTATTAAGTTATTAAAAGGTTGGCTTTGATTATTTGCAAACGGATGCTCAGTGGCTCCACAAACCGCACATGCCTCATTAGGCAGTAGTTGTGCGCGTAAATGTTCAACATGTTCACTCGCACGCAGCCGTGCTTGATTAAGCGATTGCTCGGTGTGTTTAAGTGCTTGCTCTTTTCTGCTTAATTGCTCACGCAGTGTGATGTTAGTTTGTTCACTCTGAGTTAGCTTTTCTGCTGTAGCACTTTGTTGCTGCACTGTGTGCTTTAGTTCTTGATTAAATTGCTTATAACGCGCTCGTTGCTCTTTTAAATAATCAATATTTTTAAGCTGATTATCACACTGCTCAATATTGAATTGCTCTTGCTGTTGGGTGAGCTTATTTAGATTTTGTTGTTCAGTGCTTAGTGCGTGCTCTGCATGTTCTAACTGTTTATTTTGCTCGTTGAGCTTGGTAGCGAGAGTGCTTAGCTGCAAAGTAATAGTTTGCTTTTGTTGCTCGAGTGTTTTTAATTGCGTTGTGGTATTAAAAAACTGCTTAAAGCTGTGATTAAAATAGTTCCAATCAGTGGCCAATGGCTTTAGTTGATTGTTTTCTTGTAACCATTGCTGATGGTGAGTGCTTTGTGTTGTTGCCTGCTCCACGCTGAGATTATTTTGTTGTAACTGCTGTTGTAACTCGTTTAATTGTTGCTGCTCTTTGGCTCTTTGTTGTGTGAGGCTTGTTATACTTTGCGTAAAAATAGCTAATTGACTGTCGAGCTCACGTGCTTTTGTTATGACTGGTTCAGCTGTTTGTTGTTGTTGTTTTGCTGTTGCTAATTCGCTTTGTTGTTTTTTAACCTTACTTGCTTGTTCATTAATAAGCGCGGCATGATCCAGTGCGTTTAATTCCTTTATTTGCGAATTTAACTGGCTGTTTTGCACCGTTAAGCTTTTAAAGCGTTGGCGATTATCTTTAATTTCAAGCGCACTTTGTGCTTGTTTTGCTTGCTCAGTTTGTGCTTTAACCGCATTTAGTGCATCACTTGCTTGTTGCTCGTTTTGTTGAGCCTCTGTTAATGCTTGCTCTAAACTGTGTGCTTGTTTATACCAATTAACACCCTGCTCTGTGCTGGCCAACGTTGTTTTTATGTGTTCAGTTTGTTTTTTAAGTTCATCAAGAGTGTGCTTCTTCTCACTTAGCTCTTCATCAGACAATAACGCATAACTGGCTAAGCTAGCTGTTAGTAATTCAAACTTATCTTTAACTGCTTTATTACGCTCAAATATACGTTGGCCAATTCGACTAAATTTATCGGTGCCGGTAAGGCACTCTAAAAGTTGCGCGCGCTCATCGCCGGTGGCTTTTAAAAAGGCGGCAAACTCATGCTGTGCTAGTAACACTGCACGGGAGAACTGCTCAAAAGTGAGGCCTATTTTATTTTCAATGGCTTTTATGGTGGTACTTTTGTCGGCAATTAAGCTTTCATCCGGTAAGCTATGCAAAGTATGCTCTGCCACTTTTAGTTTGCCGGTTACTTTTTTATGCGTGCGTTGAATACTGTAGCGTGCTCTATAAAGTTGCTGATCTTGGCCGCTAAAGTCCACTTCAGCATAGCCTTCCCATTTCCCACGGCGCAATAAATTACGGGCATCGTTAAGCTTTATGTTGTCGCCATTAAAATCAATTAGGTTGCCTTTATCGCCTTTCAAACGAGCAGTTTTCGTATAAAGCGCTAAACAAATGGCATCAAGTACGGTGCTTTTACCTGCGCCAGTGTCACCTGTAATGGCGAATAAACCTGCGTCTTTGAGTGGTGAAGCTAAAAAGTCGATTTCGGCATCAGCAATGGAGGCTAAGTTATGAATACGTACGGCGGTTATTTTCATAGTAGCTGCTCCTGTTCAAGTTCATCAATAACGTTGGTTAATAGTGCTTTTAATTCACTGGGTACGGTTTCTCCGGCCATATCTTTGTCGTTATTAAAGGCTTGTTCGAGCAAATTAATTGGGTTGAGCATTTCCACAAAGCTTAAATCCTCAAATACCGTTTCTGAAGAATTACTCACTTGCTGATCGCGTACCCGTTCTATACCGCAAAAGTTAACCTGTTTGCCTTTTAGTGCTTGCTCAACTTGCTCACGAAAAGTGGTGTCAATATCACTGGATTTTAGCTTTACTCGTAAGTACGGGGCTATTTCATACTGTTGTGTATCGAGCGCTTTTATTTGCTCACACAGCTGAGCTAAAGGGACGCACTCCCCCTCGGGTAATACAATTACTTCAGCGAGCCTAGGAATGTAAAGGGGGTTTACAGTGGTGCTTAGCGGTTGGTCTTTTTGTACGTTAAACTCAACCACGTTGACTTGATGGGTATATTTCCTTTCTGAAAACGACATTGGAATAGGTGTACCGCTGTAGCGAATGTGCTCATTTTTAGCCACTAACTGCGCTTTGTGTAAATGCCCTAGCGCTACATAATTGGCATGCTTACCAAATACTGACGCAGAAATGGCTTCTTCACCGCCAATAACTAAGTTACGCTCAGAGTCACCAGAAATATTTCCACCTTTGGCATGCAAGTGACCCATAACAATTAAAGGCGTATTTTCAGCGTTAAGCGTTAACGCATGTTCAAGTGCCAGTTGGTAAGCTTTAGCAACGCCTTGTGCGTAACTAGGGCCATTCTCGCTCTGGCTAAGCGTACTTATATCGCTGGTTCGTAAAAACGGCATAGCGATTACTACAGCGTGTTTGTCGTTATTATTAATTGTTATTACCACGTCATTTGGATTGGCGGGATCAAACCGGCCTACAACATGGGTATCAAACTGGGCTAATAAGGGCTGAGCAGCCAAAATACGATTAGCAGAGTCATGATTGCCGGCAATTATGACCACGTGTAATTGTGGGCACTGTGCTTTGGCATTTTTTATAAATTGATAGAGTTGGTTTTCGGCGCTAGCACTGGGGGTGGCAGTATGATAAATATCGCCCGCAACAAGCAATAAATCGATTTGTTGGCTAACGAGGGTGGTTAATAACCAAGAGAAAAAAGCATGATGTTCATGACGGCGATCATGTTCATAAAATTGCTGACCTAAGTGCCAGTCTGAAGTGTGAAGAACTTTCATTTTGCGCTCTTAAAAAACCATAAGAGCGCCAATATACCCAAGGCAATTAAAGATGCAAGTATCGCTTTAGGTTAAAGTATACCAAGCAATAAAAATAACTGGCAAAGCTGCGAGCGCAATTGTTAAAGGCCACTTTAATGCCTTCGCTTTTTTGGCCTGTAATACTGCTAGTGCGTTTGTTTCATTACAAGCAGCCACTTTATCAATATACAGGTAGCCTGAGTTAATATACTGCTTACAATTTTGCACGTCTGCAGGTATTGCAATTAGTTTTTGCTGCTTTTTTAGGACATAAAAATCCATAAACTCACCACACTTAATACGACTAGTTAGAACAAAAAATATTTGAGAGAAACACTAAAAAAGTACCCTCAAATTAAAAAAGTGGGCGATTCTAATTACAAACCATAGTAAAGATCAACCTAAAACTGCGTTTTTTAGTATTTTTAATGAAAATAGCTGTGTTTTTTCATTTTATCTCTACTTTTAGTGATACTCAGCCTATTTTGTAAACCCCCTTTACAGCTTAGTTTTTTATGTAAATTGCTAAACAATTTAGTTAAATGTTGCTGTGTAAAACCGTGTTTTTTATATTTACATAAAGGTGTGGAATATCACCCTATAAAAGTAGGGTTTTATCGCTATTTTATTGAAGCTTAGCTGTAAATTTGTCACAGTAGCGTCACTAAAATCGATCAGGATTAACAATGAAGAAAAATTTATTTACATTGAGTGCGTTTGTATTGCCTTTGGCAATGGCGAGCTCTGTGATGGCCTCATCTGTTGAACAAACTAAAGGCAGTTATGTTGATAAGTTTCGTCAACTAGATGAAGCTTTGCCTACCCCTAATGTTTACCGCAGTGCCGCAGGTGCACCGGCAGAAAATTACTGGCAACAACGGGTTGATTACGATATTGATGTAAAGCTTGATGAGCAAAAGCGTCGTTTAACGGGGAGTCAAACAATTGAATATAAAAATAACTCACCGCATACGCTTAAATATTTATGGCTACAGCTTGATCAAAACATTTTTAAAAATGACTCGATTGCAGAAACCACGCAAACTTTTAAAAGTACCCTACAAAACGAGCCTGATGCTAAGCCTGCTAAATTAAGCTTAGGTGATTTACGTCGTCAGCAGTTTATGAACGACAACGAGCTGGGTTACACCATTAGCAATGTTAAAGATGAAGATGGTAAAGCGCTGCGTGTAACGGTTGTTGATACTCTAATGCGTATAGATTTAAACACGCCACTTAAACCGGGTAAAGATGTTGAGTTTAGCATGGACTTCGCGTTTAACTTGGTTGAAGAAGATGCGGTAGGTGCACGTGCAGGTTATGAACACTTTGAAGAAGACGGTAACGATATTTTCCTAGTGGCACAGTGGTTCCCTCGTTTAGCTGCGTATACTGATTACGAAGCATGGACTAACAAGCCATTTTTAGGCAGCGGTGAATTCACCTTAGAATTTGGCGACTACGACGTTGAAATTACGGTTCCTGCAGATCATATTGTATCGGCAACCGGTAAACTTGATAACCCAAGCTCAGTTTTAACTAGTACTCAGCGCAAGCGTTTAAAAAAAGCTGAAACAGCAAAACGTCCTGTATTTGTAGTTACTGAAGAAGAAGCGCTCGAAAACGAAAAAGCCGGTACAGACAAAACAAAAACGTGGCATTTTAAAGCTGAAAATGTTCGTGATTTTGCATGGGCGTCGTCACGTAAATTTATGTGGGATGCTAAAGGTTACCAACAAGGGGGAAATGAGCAACCACTGGTTATGGCTATGTCGTTTTTCCCTAAAGAAGGTGGCGATTTATGGAAGAAATATTCAACTGAATCTGTGGTACATACCATGGAAGTATATTCAAAATACTCATTTGATTACCCGTACCCAACTGCACAGTCAGTTAATGGTCCTGTAGGGGGTATGGAATACCCAATGATCACTTTTAATGGTCCACGTACAGATTTACAAGACGATGGCACGCGTACTTATTCTCAAGCAGAAAAGCGCTTTTTAATCGGGGTTGTTATCCACGAAGTGGGGCATATTTATTTCCCTATGATTGTAAACTCAGATGAGCGTCAGTGGACCTGGATGGATGAAGGTTTAAATAGCTTTTTAGATGGTGTTGCTGGGCGTGAATGGGATCCAACCATTCCTTGGGGTGTTGAGCCACGTGATATTGTGGCGTACATGAAGTCTGAAACTCAAGTGCCTATTATGACGCAATCAGACAGTGTGCTTCGTTTAGGCCCTAATGCCTACACTAAACCAGCTGCAGCATTAAATATTTTACGTGAAGTTATTTTAGGTCGTGAATTATTTGATTTTGCGTTTAAAGAGTATGCACAGCGCTGGAAATATAAGCGCCCTACTCCAGCTGATTTTTTCCGTACTATGGAAGAAGCGTCAGGCGTTGATTTAGATTGGTTCTGGCGTGGTTGGTTTTACACCACAGACCATGTTGATATCTCGCTTGATAAAGTATATCAATTACGGTTAGACACCAAAAACCCTGATATCGACTTTAAACGTTTACGTGACATTGAAGCGAATAAGCCAAGCTCATTATTTGTTGAGCGTAATCGTGCTGAAGGTAAAAAAACCTGGGTTGAGAAAAATCCAGATGTAACCGATTTTTATGACGAAAACGATCGCTTTACGGTTACTAATAAAGAGCGTAATTCGTACAACAAATTTTTAAAAGGCTTAAAACCGTGGGAGCGTAAAACACTCGATCGCGCATTAGAAGAAGACAAAAACTACTATGTTATGGAGTTTTCAAATCTAGGCGGCCTAGTGATGCCGATTCTTTTAGAGTTAACTTATGAAGATGGCACTAAAGAAGAGCGTTACATTCCTGCAGAAATTTGGCGTCGTAACCACAAAAACGTACAAAAACTGATTATTACCGACAAAAACAAACCGCTCACCTCAGTAACCGTTGATCCGGGTTGGGAAACGGCAGATGTGAATGTAGAAAACAATCACTACCCACGTCGTATTATTCCTTCGCGTATTGAAGTCTACAAACGTGAAAAGAGTAAAGCAAAAGTAAGCCGCGATATCATGCAGGATATTAAAACTGAGCTGAAAAAAGACGAAAAAAATAACGAAGAGGACCAATAATAATGCGATTTTTGCTTATTATTGTTTGCTTTTTAATTGCTGCGCCGAGTATGGCGCATCAATTAAAATCATCCGTTACCACGGTGTTATTTAATCAACGAACTCACAATATTGAATTAATGCATCGCTTTTACTTACATGACACAGAGCATGCTGTTGGCAGTTTATTTCAAGGCAAAGTGGATATCATCAATAACAAGCGTGACCAAAAACGCTTTGCTAAATATGTTGAATCTCATGTTGCTTTGCAAACCTTAACGGGTGAGCCGCTCACACTTAATTATGTGGGTGCACAAGTTGATGGTAAGTTCTTTTGGGTTTACCAAGAAGCGACGATCCCCGATGAGATTGAAGGTGTTAAGATGAGTAATGGCGCATTGCGCGATTTATGGCCTGCGCAAGTCAATATGGTAAATGTTGAAGGGCGAGGAAAAGTAAAAACGTTAAACTTTAGTCAAGACGATACGTGGCTTGAAGCACGATTTGAAACTAACTAACCCACTGTGCACCTTTATAAGGTGCGCACTTTTTTGCTGTATAAATTAGCTGATCGCGTTAATTTACTTCATCGTAAAATCAATATAACAGTTGTTATTCAAACCCAAACTATTGTGTTATCAAATGAGCTATACTAAGAGGGCAATGGACTGAACTCTTTGTAATTGTCTATTGATATACTTTTTATATAAAGCAAATCCAGCAAAATGAGCTAATAACTTAGCGCAAGGAATGAAATGAAAACGCAAATTGAGGCAATCAAAGGTGTTATTTTTGATTTAGACGGAACCTTAGTATCATCAGAATTAAATTTTTCATTGATTAAAGCCCAAGTAGGTTGCCCTGCAGAACTAGACCTACTCGAATATATAGAGCAATTGCCCTCACCCTATATGCGTGAAGAAGCGATGAATATAGTGCATCAGCATGAGCTACTTGATGCGCAAACGGCGACCCTTTTACCCGGCGTTGTTGAAGCTGTTAACGCTCTGCGAGCAAAGAATATTCCTATGGCTATTGTGACTCGTAATTTTGATAAAGCGGCCACACTAAAGTTGCAACACAACCCATTGCCAATAGAAACGGTACTCACTCGAACTGAAGCGCCAGCCAAACCCGATCCGAGTGCTTTATTAATGATTGCAAGGCAGTGGTCCATGCCCGTTGATAACGTTATTTACGTTGGTGATTATTTATATGATATACAAGCGGCCCATAATGCAAAAATGCGAGCCTGTTTATATGCTCCCGATGTAACCCCTGCGTATGCCGAGCAAGCCGACTTTGTGATTCATGCTTTTGATGAATTAGTGTCGTTAGTTGAAAGTTACGCTGAAAAGATTGGGGTCTGTTGACCTTTCAAGGTTGAATTTGCAGCAGTCTGTTTGGTATTTAGGCAAGGCAGAGCCTATGTGGTGTGGTTACTCCCCATAAATAGGCGATAACGCAGCAGCAATGCCAAACAGGCGCTGCCCGAAGGGTTCTGCCTAGGGGCGATTTACTCTTTGTTGCTCGGTTTTGACTTAGCCCACTAGGTTACAAACCTCGCGCCGCGATTAAATTGCCCCTAGTTTGAACAAATAGCAATCCGCAAAGGTTAACAGACCCTAATTATGTTAAATTGCACTGTATTTCATTTCGCTAATAGCATAACGGGTATTATTTAAATTAATACTCAAATGCTTTTGCACAGCATAGCATGTTGAACCACTAGCCCAATACGCTTTGAATTGGTAAAATATCAAAAACAGAACGTATTCAATAGAGGCACAAGATGGGCAGAGCATTTGAAGTCCGCAAAAGTTCGATGGCTAAAACAGCCAACGCGAAAACTAAAGTAAATTCGAAGTACGGTAAAGAAATTTACGTTGCAGCCAAAAGTGGTGAACCCGACCCAGATGTAAATCAAACATTGCGCCGCTTAATTGAAAAAGCCAAAAAAGACCAAGTTCCCGCGCACGTAATCGAAAAAGCAATAGAAAAAGCAGCCGGTGGGGCAGGGGAAGATTACTCAACTGCACGGTACGAAGGCTACGGCCCAGGTAATTGTATGGTGATTGTTGATTGTTTAACCGATAACCCTAATCGTACTATTAAAGATGTGCGCTTACCGTTTACTAAAACAGATTCGAAAATAGGCACACCTGGTTGTGTTGCTCATATGTTTGATCACCTAGCTGTTTTAGGGTTTGCAGGCGACGACGATGAAGTCGTGTTAGAAGCGCTGATGATGGCTGACGTTGATGTGACTGATGTAGAAGCCGAAGATGGCAAGGTGTCGGTGTTTGCACCGCATACTGAGTACTTTAAAGCTAAAACGGCATTAGAAGAAGCATTTGAAGGCATTAACTTTGAAGTTGATGAAATTACCTTTGTACCGCAAGTACATGTTGAAATTACTGATGAAGAAGTGATTGCCAACTTTGATAAATTTATCAATATGCTTGAAGATTGCGATGACGTACAAAATGTTTATCACAACGCGACCATTAAAAACTAATTCGTAGTTTTAACTAGGCGAATTTTAGCTATTTTGCCGCTTAATAAAACAAAAAGCGCGTTTTGTGTAGGCAAAACGCGCTTTTTTAGTGTTAAATAAATGTCAGCTATTCAGCTAGGTTATGGTGCTGTGCTTTATATTTTAAGCGGTAGCTATGCAGTAGCGGCTCAGTATAACCGCTAGGTTGGCTAACGCCTTCAAATACTAGTGCCAAAGCCGCTTGGTAGGCAACACTTTTAGCCAGTGTTTGCTCATTAGTTGCCATGGGAATGTAAAGGCTGTCATGTTCATTTTGGCCATCAACAACCTTAGCCATTTTTGCCATCACTTTTTGTACTTGCTCTTTACTGCACACGCCATGATGCAGCCAGTTGGCGATATGCTGGCTTGAAATACGTAAGGTCGCTCTATCTTCCATTAAGCCAATATGGTTAATGTCAGGCACTTTAGAACAGCCTATTCCTTGGTCAATCCAGCGTACTACGTAACCTAAAATACCTTGCGCGTTATTTTCAAGCTCACTTTGAATATCTTCTTTTGATAGCGTTTCTGGGTTTGTCATTAGCGGTGGTGTTAGTAAGCTTTCTAGGCTTGCTATTTGGCGCGTGGCAATGTTTTGCTGCAGGCTAAATACATCAACATCATGATAATGCATTGCGTGTAATGTAGCGGCTGTAGGAGAGGGCACCCAAGCCGTATTTGCACCTGATTGAGGGTGGGCAACTTTTTGCTCCATCATCATCGCCATTTTATCGGGCATTGCCCACATACCTTTACCAATTTGTGCTTTGTGGCTTAAGCCACAGGCTAGGCCAATATCAACATTACGATCTTCATAAGCGCTGATCCAAGGCTGTGCTTTAATAGCGGCTTTAGGCAGTACCACACCTGCTTGCATAGAGGTGTGTATTTCATCACCGGTGCGGTCTAAAAAGCCGGTGTTAATAAATACAACACGCTCTTTAGCAGCATGAATACAGGCTTTTAAGTTAGCAGATGTACGACGCTCCTCGTCCATAATACCCATTTTTAGGGTGTTTTTAGGCAAGCTCAGCGCCTCTTCAACCATGCCAAATAAAGTGTTAGCAAATGCTACTTCATCAGGGCCATGCATTTTTGGCTTTACAATATTAGTACTTTGCGCGGTTGAGTTTTGAATGGCATTTTTAGTGTTTAAATCATGCAGTGCGGCTGTTGCGGTGAACATGGCATCCATAATTCCTTCAAACACATCATTACCACTTACATCGGTAATAGCAGGGTTTGTCATTAAATGCCCAACGTTACGCACAAACATCATACTGCGCCCTTTTAGGGTCAGTTTTTGGCCATCAAGGCCTGTATATTGGCGATCGGCTTGTAACGTACGGTCGACCATTTTGTCGCCTTTTCTAAACGTTTCAACCAAGTTGCCCTGCATTAGGCCCAACCAGTTTTTGTAAACTTGCACTTTATCTTCGGCATCCACTGCAGCAACTGAGTCTTCACAGTCCATAATGGTGGTCAGCGCTGCTTCAAGTACCACATCTTTTAGCCCAGCTTTATCAGCTTGGCCAATAGGGTGGTGATGATCTATTTGCAGCTCAACATGTAATCCATTGTTTTTAAGTAAAATAACACTTGGGTTTTGTGCCTCACCTTGATAGCCAACGAGTTGTTCAGGGTTTTTAAGTGTAGTGTGCGAGCTGTCGCGTAATGTAATTGCAAGTGCGCCATCCACGATTGAATAATTAGTACTTTCGATGTGCGAGCCATTTTCAAGGGGTAGCGCCTTATCTAAAAACTGTCTGGCGTAGGCCATTACTTTAAAGCCGCGCACTGGGTTGTATTGAGTCCCTTTCTCTGCACCATCTTCCTCACTGAGTACGTCTGTACCGTATAGTGCATCGTATAGTGAACCCCAGCGTGCATTGGCAGCATTTAAAGCAAAGCGGGCATTACTAACTGGAACTACTAACTGTGGCCCTGCAGTCAACGCTATTTCTGGCTCTACATTTTGGGTTTCAATATTAAAGTTTTCAGGTTCATCAACTAAATAACCAATGTCTTTTAAAAAGGCTTGGTACTGGGCTTGATCAACGTTTTTATTAGCTACATGGTAGTCATCAATCTGCTTTTGTAATTGTTCACGTTTAGCGAGTAGTGACTTGTTCAGCGGAGTAAGTGTTTGCACTATGTGGGCAAAGCTTTTCCAAAACTGGTGTTCGTCTAGATGAGTACCTGGTAATAGTTGTTTTTTTACAAATTCAGCTAGTTGCTTATCAACGCTGAGTCCAGAGTGGGTGAGAGTGTGGCTCATAATTAAAATCCTTAAACGGTCCGACAGAGTGCATTTTTTATATGCGTACACTTACCATATCGCAAAAAAGTCGCTTTGAGTGCTTTTTGACCATTCACTATATGTATAGCCGTAATAACAACTATAAATTTACTAAATCTAAAAAATAAGCCTAATGTTTAATTAAGCGCTACAGAGCTAACGCGATGTAGTCACTCTCTCAACAATAAATATTAATACCCGTTCGAAGGACTTTATTATGACAACATATCAAGGCGAAACAGATACACTAGCAACACTATGCCAATCACAAGGCAGTGCATGGAAAACTATTAATCCTGAATACGCAACTCGCATGCGTTTACAAAATCGTTTTCGCTCTGGTGTTGATATTGCACAATTTACTGCTGACATTATGCGTGAAGACATGGCTGCATACGACAAAGACACAAACCAGTACACACAGTCTTTAGGTTGTTGGCATGGTTTTACTGCGCAACAAATGATGATGGCTATTAAGCGTCACCAAAAAACAACTAAACGCAGTTACGTATACCTAAGCGGTTGGATGGTTGCAGCGCTTCGCTCTGAGTTTGGCCCACTTCCAGATCAAAGCATGCACGAGAAAACATCAGTACCTGCACTTATCGAAGAAATCTACACCTTTTTAAAGCAAGCAGATGCACGTGAACTTGACCATTTATTTAACGAGCTAGACGATGCAAAAGCAAACGGCGGCGACGTTCAAGCCGTGCTTAATAAAATTGATAACTTTGAAACGCATGTTGTGCCAATCATTGCTGATATTGACGCAGGTTTTGGTAACGAAGAAGCGACTTACCTACTTGCTAAAAAGATGATTGAAGCCGGTGCTTGTGCTATCCAAATCGAAAACCAAGTATCAGATGCCAAGCAATGTGGTCACCAAGCTGGTAAAGTTACCGTTCCTCATGAAGACTTTTTAGCTAAAATTAACGCAGTACGTTACGCGTTCTTAGAGCTAGGTATTGATAACGGTATTATCGTTGCGCGTACCGATTCTCTAGGTGCAAGCCTAACGCAAAAAGTACCGGTTTCACAAAAACCAGGTGACTTGGCAAGCCAATACAATGCATTTTTAGAAACAACACCGGTAAACAGCGTTGAAGATTTAAATGAAGGCGAAACGGCAATGAAGCTTAATGGCCAACTTTGTAAACCTACACGCCTAGATAACGGTTTATATCAGTTCCGCGAAGGCACTGAGAAAGACCGCGTAGTACTTGATTGTGTAACTAGCTTACAGTCAGGCGCTGATTTACTGTGGATTGAAACAGAAAAACCACACGTAAAACAAATTGCAGAGCTGGTAAATCGCGTTAAAGAACAAGTTCCAGATGCTAAATTAGTATACAACAACTCACCGTCGTTCAACTGGACGCTTAAGTTCCGTGAGCAAGTATACCAAGAGTGGCAAGAAGCAGGTCGTGACCTTAGCGCTTACCCAAGTATTGATGACAACAAAGCGCTTATGGCTCCAGAAATGGATGCAACAGAGCTTGCAGCAGCCGCTGACTTATTAGTACAAAACTTCCAACGCGATGGCGCACGTGAAGCAGGTATTTTCCATCATCTAATCACATTGCCAACGTACCATACAGCGGCACTAAGCACAGATATTCTATCTGAAGGTTACTTCGGTGACTTAGGTATGCTGGCTTATGTACGTGACGTACAACGTCAAGAAATCCGTCGTGAGCAAGCGTCAGTTAAGCATCAAGACCTTGCAGGCTCTAACATTGGCGATACGCACAAAGAGTACTTCTCTGGTGAGAATGCACTTAAAGCCGGTGGTGAAGCTAACACTATGAACCAATTCTAATTCTACTAGATAGTGTTACTTAAGGGCCGCAAGGCCCTTTTTTTATGCCTGCATAAAAGCAAAATTTAATAGATCAGTATTTTACTAGCTATTTGGCTAGTGAGAGTTTTCACTGCAGTGCAGCTTAAAAGTATAAATAATTTTAAAGGATGTTTATGCTCGGCTGTGAGGGCTTTATGTTGATTACGCTTTGACACGTGTAAGCACAATAAATTAACCGTTTTTTGCCGTATACAGATCACGATTTAACTAGCTACTTAAAAAGCAGATCAGGTTTTAACTAACCAGGTTAAAAACAGCCATTATCTTCATTATAAAGGGTCGATTTGCCTTTCTAATCCTTAATTTGGTCACTTAAACGCTTAATTTAAAGATTTTTAACCGGGGTTTGGAAGGTAATAAACCGATTTTTTACTAACTGTTGCTGCTTACAAAACATTTTTTTACTAACTGAGGGCTTATAAACAGTGACTCAAACCGAATTTTTACTAACTCAGAGGAGCTGAGTTAGTATAAACCGAATTTTTACCAACTCAATTTGAAGCTAAGTCCGATATTTAGCTTAAGTATGTAAGGGATTACTCACATTATTGCTGTAAAGGGGGTTTACACTTGTGAGCTTCGAGCTTCGAGCTTCGAGCTTCGAGCTTCGAGCTGTGAGCTGTGAGCAACGAGCTTATATAGCTCGTCACTCATAACTCTACGTTTTACTTCGAATGCTTATCAAACCACCATTGAATGTAAGCCACTTTGGTCATTAAATTTGATGGACGGGCAGTTATACCATGTGAAGCGTTTGGAATGCGGACCATCGCGGTATCAACCCCTTGTAATTTTAAGGCTTGATAAAACTGCTCTGTTTCTGAAATTGGCGTACGGTAGTCTGCTTCACCAGTCAGTAACATGGTTGGGGTTTTAACATTGCCAACATAACTGATTGGTGAGCGCTTCATGTAATGCTCAATGTGGTCCCAAGGTTTGCCCGGAAACCAATAATCGGCAAAAAATGGATAGAAGTCGGCAGTTAGTACAAAGCTGATCCAATTAATCACAGGCTTAGCAACAACAGCTGCAGCAAAGCGATCTGTATGGCCTACAATCCATGCGGTTAATACACCACCGCCGGAGCCACCGGTAACGAACAGCTTAGACTCATCAATAAAACCTTTATCAATTAGCGCGTCAACACCTGTCATTAAATCATCGTAATCATTGCTTGGATAATTATGGTGAATGGTTTGTGCAAACTCTTTACCGTACGAGTCACTGCCTCGCGGATTCATGTATAAAACGACATTTCCTTTAGCGGCAAATAGTTGTACTTCGGCACTAAAGTGAGGGCCATAGTTAGCAACAGGGCCACCGTGAATTTCAAGCACCAGTGGGTATTTTTTTGATTTATCAAAACCCGGCGGGTAAGCAACCCAGCCTTGTATTGGCAACTCATCATGGATTGATTTTAACCATAACTCTTCAACCTTGGCGAGCTGTTTAGTTTGTAGTGCATCTGAGTTTAAATCGGTTAAACGCTTTACTGTACCTCTCTTTATTGTAGCTACATCAGCAGGGCGCTGGGTATCAGCCAGTGTAAACGCAATGTCACCATTTTCACTAATATCAAAATCACCACCAGAATAAGGGCGGCCAAACGCCACGCTACCTATTTGTTCGGTAATCACCTTACGTTTACCACTTCGAGGTTGATAAGCGAGTGCGGTTTGGCCTTCATCGGCATAGCTAAAATAGAGGCCTTTTGAATTTGCGCTCCATTGTATTTGGCCAACGCTGCGATCGAAATCGCTAGTCAGACTTTGGGTATCACCGGTTTTTAAATCACGAATATAAAGCTGAGTATTTTCATAGTTAGTGCGCTTGTCATCGTAGCCAGTATAAGCAAGGTACTGACCGTTAGGTGAGACCTGAGGTTGTTGATCTGGTCCATTACGGTCGGTCAGTGCGATGATCTCTAACGTGTTTAAATTAAGCTGGTACACTTCACTATTGGTTGGCTTGAGTGCATTTTCAGCGTGTCTATTGGCTGAGAAATAAAGTAATTCGCCGTTTTTACTAAAGCTTACACCGCCATTATAATCAAAGTTATCGTTAGTGAGTTGTTGTGCATTGCCGCCATTCGCATTAAGAGTAAATAGCTGATTAAATCCTTTTTGACTATAGCCTCTGCCATCTGCACGGTAGTAAACATCGTCAATAAATTTAGCAGGGTCTGCCCAGCTAGCGCCTTTAGGTTTACCTGGTAAACTGACTGGTGGTGAGCTTATTTCAGGAACAAACATACTAAACACCAGTTGTTTAGAATTAGGTGACCAAGTGATTGAGCGAGGTGGATTAGTAAGATTACTAATTTTTGCCACAGCACCCGTTTTAAGCCACTTCATGTATATTTGATTACTGCCACCTCTGTTAGAGATAAACGCAAGGCGCTGTCCATCGGGTGACAACACAGGCGAGTAGTCCATAAATACACCTGATGTTAAGGGCTGTAGTTGTTCTGTTTTGTAATCAACAGACCAAATATTACCGACTTTGCGATCGGTTTTAATATCCATGCGGTTACGAACGAAATACACTGTTTTACCGTCTTCGGTGATGTCTATTTGGTTGGCATATTCTAAGTTGAATATATCTTGAAGTTGCAATGTATCGGTATTGGCAACGGCCAAGTTGCTGCTACCTAGTATAAGGCTCATAGCTAAAAGCGTTTTCATTGTTTATCCCTGTTTTAAATCACTAATCTATTTATAGGGTAGTGGAGGGATAATTTATAGTCAGATGCGACGAAGCTCGCATTTAAAACTACCAATGAATGCAGGTGGTAAAAGAAAGCAAAAGCTGTAAAGGGGGTTTACAGCTTAATCTGTGTACGGCTTTAGTTATTGGTTGAACAAAGCGCTTTTATCTCTTCAATAATTGCAATGCCTTGGGGATTATCGCCATGCACACAAATGCTGTCAGCAACCAGTTTCAACGATTTTCCAGATTGAGTAGTCACACTGTTACTGGCTAAAAGCTGCTTAACCTGAGCTAATAATGCGTCTTTGTTATGCACACTGCCGGCTATATTTCGTGATACTAAGTGCCCTTGGTCAGTGTACTGCCTGTCTGCGAACGCTTCTAATATCAGTGTGAGCCCAAGGTGGCGAGCCATTGTTTGATGTAGCTTGGCATCGGCTGTGGCGAGTATCATTAACTTTAAGTTTGCAGGGTAACTGGCAACTGCACCCATAACAGTGGTGAGTAGTTGCTGGTTTGTCATCATGTCGTTATATAACGCACCATGGGGTTTTACATAGCTAAGGGTTTGCCCTTGTACTTTTGCCATGCCATCAAGGGCGGCTATTTGATA
Source organism: Pseudoalteromonas sp. 2CM39R (assembly GCF_023161845.1). Taxonomy (NCBI): domain Bacteria; kingdom Pseudomonadati; phylum Pseudomonadota; class Gammaproteobacteria; order Alteromonadales; family Pseudoalteromonadaceae; genus Pseudoalteromonas; species Pseudoalteromonas sp. 2CM39R. The sequence continues at coordinate 18,284 of NZ_JALNTM010000003.1, read as the reverse complement.
GTGCAAACATTGAGTGAGCTCAGCCACACTCATACTCATTGAGCGCCTACCAAACCCTTGTTTATCAGGGTAGCTTGGATGAGCGCCAATCATAACATTATGTTTTTTAGCTAGCTTTAGGGTATGCGCCATTACACTCGAATCACCTGCATGAAAGCCACAAGCAATATTTGCCATATCAATATGGGGCATAACATCGTTATCAAGGCCCATTTGCCATGCGCCAAAGCTCTCGCCTAAATCACAATTAAGTTTCATATTAATGGCTCTTCGATTGTTTAATTGTTACCGGTAATTGGCCTTTGGCTGGAGCTTGGCCTAATAATACTTTTGCCAGTGCAGTAAAGGCAGGCCCAGACACCAGCTCGTTTTTATCCACATCAATATTATAAGCATAGGAAGCAAGTACTGCATCAGCATAGTTACCAAATTGCGCAATGTCATACGGTGCACGTAAACTAATAAATACCGTGGGAGTGTGTTGTTTAGCCATTTTTAGTAATGACTCAAGCGCTTTGGGTTGCTCTGCGTTATTTAAGGCAAAGTTTGGGTTATCGGCTAAGTCATCCATACCGCCAATTTCCACGGCACTTTGATTCGGCGTTGCATTGCCAGCAATAACAATACTTGCTTGGTTTATATTGCGCTGCGCTTCATCTGGATCAAAGCCCTGTAAGCTACTGCAACTAAAACTGAGTGGTTGTGAACTTAACGCACTAATTGCTTGTTGCATTGCCATGCACTTGCGGGTGTCAGGCATAATAATATGAATATGCTGATCAGCACCAAGTTTAAGCGGCAAGGTATTATTGTTATTTTTTATTTGGGTAATTGCCGCTAATGCCAGAGATGCTTCTAATTCACGATGTGCTTTATTACCGATAATGTGTTTTGCATTAGCCAATGCATTAATGGGGTTAGGCAAAGCGTTTAATTTAAACTTACTTTTAAGCGAGGTAATACGCTGCGTCGAATGGGCAATTTCATGTGCGTCTAGTTGCCCTGTTTTAACCGCACTAATTAAAGAGTCAATGAGCGCATCAAGCTTATTTATATCCTCAGGCGTTCTAATTTCTATTGGCATTAGCGCAATATCAACCCCAGCTGCAAAAGTGTTTACAACTGCTTGGGTAGGGCTGAAAAAATGGCTTATACCGGCCATATCCAGTGCATCGGTTACCACTACGCCTTGATAGTTAAGCTCTTTACGAAGAATATCGGTCATGATTTTACGCGACATGGTCGCGGGTTTTATCATTTGCTTACCCTCTACATTGGTTAATGTACTGCTATCAAGCTCAGGGTATTGAATATGCGCGGTCATTATCATCCCAGGACTATGCTGCTCAATAATGTGTTTAAAGGGCGCTAAATCTTGAGCGTAAATAATTTCTTTTGAATGCATCACTTTAGGTAAGCCGGTATGGCTATCTACATTGGTATCACCATGTCCTGGAAAGTGCTTTATAGCGCTAATAATCCCGTTTTTTTCAAATTCACTAACTTGTGCCGCACCCAGTACCGCTACTTCATCGGGGTTTTCACTAAATGAGCGTACATTAATGACCGGATTGTCAGGGTTCATATTCACATCAACCGTTGGAGCATAATTTACATTAATGCCAAGCGCTGAGAGTTCAGTAGCCAATACGTTCGCCGTTTGGGTTGCAAAATAAGTACCATGCTCAGGATAAGTTGCGCCAATTGACATATTACCGGTGAATGAGGTGGCCACATCGCGAGGTAAGCGAGCAACGCGTCCGCCCTCCTGATCAATAGAAATAAACAGCGGTAAGCCTGATTTTGATGCAGACGCAGCTTGTTGCAGTTGCTGATTAAGGCTAATTATTTGTTCAATACTTTGGGTGTTTTCAGAAAATAAAATAACCCCGCCAATATCATAACGGCTAATCGCTTTGGCTAGTGTATCTGGTAACTCGGTTAATGCTGTTCTGCAGCGCTTACTGCTGCCTTGGTGACAAAAGTAGCGTAAATCGAGCATAAGTTTTTGCCCAAGTTGCTGTTTAAGTGACAGCGCAGAATCGGCAAAAGAAGATTTTATTGGCATGAAACATCCGATTAAAAAAAGAGAAGACGATAACAAGTACTTATTTAGCAACACACACCCCAAGGCTAAATAAAAATAAAGTGCACGCAGCTTAACTATTATTGAGCTTAACTGCAAAACCCAGCAAATATAAACCATATGATTTAATTATCCTTAAAATAACAAAAATTAGGCCACTTAGTTCTATTTATGTATTATATTAATTGTGTATGCAGTGCATAGCAGTCGTTTTTATTTGCTTAGGATGATATTAAGTTGCGTTTTCGATTACCATTTACTTTTAACCTCAGGCAATTAATTCTTTTGTTAGCTATGCCCGCTGCAGCTGCTATTTTGTTTAGTGGTTTGTATATTAGTTATCAGGTTCAAAAAGAACTAGTTATTAAAGATACCCTGCAAAGTAATCATGTATTTGCTAGTAAGTTAGCTTCAGCAACTGAGCACTTTTTAGCAGCAGCAATGCAGCAACTTGAGTTTTCAGCCAGTATTATTGCTGAAGATATTACCAACACTGAGTTACTCCAAGCTGAAACCAACCGCCTTTTAGAGCAAACTCAGAGTTTTAATTCGGTTGCTATCAATATGCAAGGTGTGGTTAAAGCAGCTTCACCTGTGTCTTTAAATATAATTAATAAAACCGTTAATTCAGTCCACTCTAAGCAGGCTCTTAAATCACAGCAGCCGCAGGTTAGCCTGCCTTACATTTCGCTGGCTAATAATTTAATTATTGTTGTCTCCTATCCTCTGTTTGATCTGGCAGGGAATTATTATGGTTATATTGGTGGTAGCTTTTACTTAGAGCAGCAGAGTATTTTAAATGCCTTGTTAAAACAGCATAGTTACGATGGCGGGGCTTACTTTTATGTGGTTGCTGATAACAAAATCTTACTTTACCATCCTGATTCTAAGCGCATTGGTGAGCAAGTATCTAATAACCTAGTAATAGAGCGAGTGTTGCAAGGTGAACGTGGTTACACTCGGATTTTAAATAGTCAAGGAACAGCTATGCTTGCTGGGTTTGCGCCCGTTAAGCTCGCGAATTGGGGGATTGTTGCCCAGCGAAGTGAAGCGACAACACTTGCAAAACTAGATACTTTTCAAGGGCAGGTGCTTAAGCGAATGTTACCCATAGTACTCATTACTTTTTTATTAATTGCTATGTTAGCTCACTATATTGCTAAGCCGTTAAGGTTATTAGCCGATAGCGCTAACTTATCAACCGATAAGAAAAACGTAGAGCACCTCAAAGGTATTAAGTCTTGGTACTTTGAAAGTCAGCAGCTTAAATATGCAATGCTAGAAGGCGTTCATACTTTGCAATCGCAAATGGGGCAATTACGTCAAGATGCACTCACCGATCCGCTAACTGGCGCGCATAATAGGCGGGGCTTAAACATATTGCTTGAAAACCTAATGGATAAGCAAATACCGTTTGCTGTGCTTGAAATTGATATCGACTTTTTTAAACGGGTTAATGATACGTTTGGCCATGATACGGGTGATGAAGTATTAAAAACCCTTACTCATATTATACAGTCGTTATCGCGCAAGCATGATATTGTGGCACGCACTGGTGGAGAAGAGTTTTTACTGGTGTTGCCAAACGAAAATAGTGATAGTGCATTTGTTATTGCTGAGCGTTTACGCAACCAAGTAGCCACCACATTGATGGCAAAAGTAGGCTATATAAATGTATCGATTGGTATCGCTACTTGGCCACAGCATAGCGATGATATTAACCAAGTATATAAATGCGCTGACAAAGCGCTCTATCACGCTAAAGAAACGGGTCGTAATAAAAGTGTGATCGCCAGCTAAAATTAAATTTATTTTTAAAAATTAACTTACCTTAAGTTTTATTTAAGTTTCACTGATTAAATTTTATCTATAGATTTAATACAGGCGATGCTTATATGCAACTAGCTCAACATCATTCCTCAGCTGCGCTGTTTCAACAGCCTTTTCATTTTGTTAGTGCTACGCAAAGTGATAAACACCGTCAGCGCCTTGAAAATACAGTAAAACAAGGCTTTTTCGCTGCGTATAATGCAAGCCTAACCTCATTTATGCCATTACTCTGTCAGTATAAAACTGTGCAAGGGCATTGCACATTAGGGCTCAGAAACGCCACTTCCCCTTTATTCATTGAACAATATTTAGCTGCGGCCATTGAACAATTTTTACCATCAGGTACACCGCGAAATAAGGTGTTTGAGCTAGGTAACCTTTGCTCAACACATCGTAAAGCCACGTTATCTCATTTTATTATTGTAAATGAAGCTTTGCGCGGCTTTGGCGCGAGCTACTTAGTGTTTTGCGCTACCAAAAAAGTACGCGCCTTACTACGCCTACTAGGTGTTACCTGCAACGAAATTGCACTGGCTAATAGCACTGTAGTAGAACAGCCAAAGAGCTGGGGTAGCTATTATGAGAATCAGCCTACGGTGTGCATTGTTAATTTAGCGCAGGCACATCAGCAAGTACTTAACACACCCATGCTGTTAAATATTAAACAGCAAAATACACAACAAATTAATGCCTTGATGACTGCGTTGGAGAGCTTATGAGCCTATTAAATAATATTAATAAGGTAGCGAATGAGCCAGTGGTTGTTAGTTACTTAGCCAATAAAGTGATGCCTATTAGCGTTTTGGAGTTACAACAAGAAACTAATAAGCTGACAGCTATTTTTAACGCTTTAGATTCTGGTGTAATTGCCTTCCAGCTTGATAATACTCCAGCTTGGCTGGTTGTTGATGCCGCAACCAGTGCTGCAAACAAGGTTGCGGTGCCTATCGCCCATTTTTTTAGTCAGCAGCAAACACAGTATGTGCTAGCGCAATGCGGTGCGCAGTTTTTTATTAGTGATATGCCTCGTCATTCGCTTGGTAAGCATTCATTGTCGGTAACATTATTTGAGCATTATACCCTTTATATTTATCAGCTCGATGCAATTGAGCCCGTGGACTATTTTACTGGTACGCAAAAAATTACATTTACTTCAGGTTCTACTGGCGAGCCAAAAGGGGTGTGCTTATCAACACAAAGCCAGATGCAGGTAGCTCAGTCATTATGTGAGCAAATAAACATTAGTAACCCCGTGCATTTATGCTTACTTCCGCTGCCAGTACTATTGGAAAATATAGCGGGTGTGTATGCGCCTTTGTTAAGTGGCGGTTGTGTACATTTAATGCCGCTAAACGAATTAGGTTTTGTTGGCTCAGGGTTAAAAAACCCTAACAAACTCATTGGTGCAATCGATAGTGTAAAACCTAACACCCTTATTTTAGTGCCTGAGTTATTAACGTGTTTAGTTGCCTTTGCAAAACAAGGCTGGCAGCCACCAAAGTCACTTAAGTTTATTGCTGTTGGCGGAGCACGGGTTAGTGAATCTTTAATTTTAACTGCACGAGAATATAACCTACCGGTTTATCAAGGGTATGGTTTGTCTGAGGCTGCTTCAGTAGTGAGTTTAAACACCCCCAACTATGACGACATAAATAGTGCTGGTGAAGTATTAGGGCACGTTGAAACGAAAGTTGAAAATGATGAGTTATTTATTAAAGGAGCGTTATTTTTAGGGTATTTAAATCAAGCGCCGCATAACCCAAATACCTGGTACGCCACTGGCGACTTAGTATCTAAGCGTAATAATAAGCTGTACATAAAAGGGCGAGTAAAAAATCTGATCATCACCAGTATGGGGCGTAATGTTAGCGCCGAATGGCCTGAATCATTAATTTTAAGCCAAAGTGCGATACAGCAAGCGGTGGTGTTTGGTGAAAGCCAGCCATTTTTAAGCGCGCTTATTTATGCGGCTCCCGGATTTAGTGATGAGCAATTAAAAGCACATTTAAAAACAGTAAACCAGCAACTTCCTGACTACGCACAGATTAAAAAGTGGCATCGTTTGGCCCAACCTTTAAACGAGCAGCAAGGATTATTAACCGCTAATAATCGCCCTAAACGAGCGGCAATTAGCCAGCACTACAGCCCTATTTTTGAACAGTTTTACCGACTTGGAGAAGTGATCCATGAGTGATTTTTTTAATACATTAAAAGCACAAACTCAAAACGAGCGTGAGTACTTATTAGCTGCGCCAATTATACAGCGTGTATTTAACGGACAAGCAACGCTTGAAGAGTATGCCTCGTTTTTAGCGCAGGCTTATCATCATGTAAAACACACTGTTCCTTTAATGATGTCACTTGGCGCACGTTTAACTGATGAGCAAGAATGGTTACGTGAAGCGGTAGCTGAATATATTGAAGAAGAAATTGGTCATCAAGAGTGGGTGCTAAACGACATTGCAGCCTGTGGGTTTGATAAAGAAAGTGTGCGCTATAGTCAGCCACAATTCGCCACTGAAATGATGGTGTCGTATGCCTACGATAGTATTGCACGTAAAAATCCGCTTAGCTTTTTTGGTATGGTTCACGTATTAGAGGGGACCTCAATTGCGCTTGCTGATGGAGCCGCATCAAACATAGCGAATGCAATAGGGCTTCCTAAAAAAGCGTTTAGCTATTTAACCTCTCACGGCGCGCTTGATATAGAGCATGTTAAGTTTTTTGAAAACTTAATGAATCAAATTACTGACGAGGCGGATCAGCAGGCTATTTTACATGGCGCAAAATGTTTTTACCGTTTGTACGGCGATATTTTTCGCGCTTTAGACGACGAGCCGTTTTTTAAAGCATCAGCACAAGAGCAACACGCATGAATACCAGCTTATGTGTATTAACTGGTGCGACAGGTGGAATTGGTCAAGCCATTGCCAAAACACTACACGGCCAAGGTTGGCAACTACTCTTGGTGGGGCGAAATAGTGATGCCCTCAATACGCTAAGTAGCCAATGTCCCGGTAGTATTGTTTTTGTGGGGGATTTAACGGTTGCCGAAAACATGTTGGCACTAGCCATTAAAGCCAAAAAATTAGGGGGCGCTAAGTTACTCATAAACAATGCAGGCATTAATGTAATGCAAAGCTTAAGTGCATCGAGTAGTGAGCAAATTGATAATCTACTGAGCACTAACTTAGCCGTCCCTATGAAATTATGTCAGCTGTTTTTAGCGCAATTGCATGCGAATAAAGGCTCCATAGTTAATGTTGGGTCGTCATTTGGCAGTATAGGTTACCCATATCAAACACTTTACTGTGCTAGTAAGTTCGGTTTACGTGGTTTTAGCGAAGCGCTATCACGAGAGCTTTCAGATACACCCGTTAAAGTTAGTTATTTAGCACCAAGAGCAACCGATACAGATATTAATGATGCACAAACCCGAGCAATGAATAAGGCGCTTGGTAATCAAATGGACTCCACACAGTTGGTGGCTGATGAGTTAGTTGCGTTATTAAACTCAAATAAAACCAGACGATTTATTGGCTTTCCTGAGAAACTTTTTGCACGTATCAATGGCGTTTTTCCACGTATTGTGGATAACGCAATTGCTAAACAGCTCCCTAAAATAAAACAGTTTTTAGGTTAATAGAGGATTTATTATGAAAAAATTTACTTTAGTAGCTTATTTAAGCATTGTTAGTGTGTTTTCATCGCCGGTATTTGCAGACGAACAAAGCGATTTACTCGCTATTCAACAGCAGTGGGCGGTCGCTAATTATGAGCTTAAAGATGATGCACAAATCAAAGCCTTTACTCAACTAAGTGAGCAAAGTGCTCAATTTATTGAAAGCTACCCTGATTCAGCAAATAGCTATACGTGGAACGGCATTGTACTGGCCAGTTTTGCTGGCGCAAAGGGTGGGTTAGGGGCGCTGGGCTATGCTAAAGATGCAAAAGCGTCATTAGAGCAAGCCCTTAAAATAGACGACAGTGCTTTAGGTGGCTCAGCGTATGCCAGCCTAGCAACCTTATACAGTAAAGTACCGGGGTGGCCTATTGGTTTTGGTGATGATGACACCGCCGACAAGTTTTTTAAGCAAGCGCTCGCTTTTAACAAAAAAGGCATTGATACTAACTACTTGTATGGTGAGTTTTTATATGACGAACGTGAATATCAGCAAGCTAAAGCCCATTTGTTAGTTGCGCAAGCAGCAGGTATTCGTGATACTCGTGCTAAAGCTGATAAATATCGTCAACAAGCAATTAGCTCTTTATTAGCTAAAGTAGATAAAAAACTAAAGAGATAACAAAATAAACAATGCATTTATTATTAGTTGAAGATGATCATCTTGTGGCGCAAGGGCTTTGCCGCTCATTGCGCCAAGAAGGCTACAGTGTAGAGCATAGCGCAACGGTTAAGCATGCATTGCAATGCTTAGGCAGTGGTGAAATAGAGTTGGTTATACTTGACCTAGGTTTACCCGATGGTGATGGTTCACAAATTCTAAAGCACATAAAAGCGCAAAAAAAAGTGATTCCGGTGGTTATACTAACTGCACGAAGTAGCATAGATGACAAGGTGCAAGGGCTTGATATGGGCGCTGATGATTATTTAGCTAAGCCATTTGAACCAGCCGAATTATTTGCTCGTTTGCGCGTAGCGAGCCGACGAGTAAATCAAGCTCAGTCGAGTTTATTACAGTGTGGTGAAGTGACTATGGACACGTCAGCGCATAGTGTCACACTCAGCAATGAGCTGCTTTCTCTGCCACGAAAAGAATACATGCTGCTAAAGGCACTATTGGAAAACCAAGGTCGCGTGCAATCTAAACAGCAGTTAGAAAACAAACTCTATCAATGGGGTGAAGAGGTTGGCTCTAACACCATTGAAGTGCATATTCATCACCTACGAAAAAAATTCCCCAGCGATTTTATTAAAACTCTCCGTGGTATTGGTTATGTCGTGGGAAAGAGATAGCTCACGTGATTAAAACGCCCCTAGATTGCACAAACTTGAATTTACAAAGGTAACCATACTCTATGTCAATTCGTAAGCGTTTAACTCTTATTTTACTATCAATGATGGTGTTAACGTGCTTTTTAGCTTTAGTCAAAGGCTACCAAAAAAGTATGAGCCATGGTGAGCAACTACTTGATAGTGAGCTAAAAGTGGTCGCTGGAGTGTTGATGCAACAGCCTTTATCTATAAACGCCATGGCGCCAAAAATGCAAGAAAGCGCCCAGTTACTGTATCAAATTTGGCAAGCTGGTGAGCTCCTTAGTGGCTCTGACGAATTAAATCTTGATTTGAGCCAGTATCAAGCGGGTTTTCAAACGCTTAATATTGCAGGGCAGCGAATGCGGGTATTCGTTTTTGTCACTTCTTTACGCACCGTGGTTGTTGCCGAGCCGATTGCTAAGCGGTTTGAACTTGCCGAGGCGGTGATTTTATCAGCCATGTTGCCTATGCTTTGGGCGGTTCCTTTGCTTGCGCTATTTATTAGCTTTTTTGTTAAATATGCACTGGCACCATTAACCCGTTTATCAAAACAGTTAGCTCTGCGCCAAGCAAATGATTTCACTGCGATCAATTGGCAGGTGACTGATGAAGAGATAAAACCGGTGATCAGCCGCTTAAACGATTTATTTAAACGCGTAGAAACCGCCTATTTACGAGAGCGTTTTTTTGCCTCTGATGCGGCACATGAATTACGTACTCCCCTGAGCAGTTTAAAAATTAATGTGCATAATTTGGCTGCTCAACAAGGCGATAACCAAGAATTACAAGCCATGACACAAGGTATTAATCGACTGTCCAATATAGTAGAGCAAATGCTAATACTAGGGCGTACTCAGCCAGAGCAGTGGCAAAAACAGTTTAAGGAGCAATCATTATTAGCGATCACGCGAGAAGTAGTTAGCCAGTTGTATGAAAAAATAGAGGCTAAAAACCACACTATTAGTCTTGAGGGAGATGACTTTATCATTAACGGTGATGAATTTACCTTGGTGACGTTGATTTCAAACCTACTTAGCAATGCCATAAAGTACGCACCAGCCAATGGACAAATAAAAATAACGCTAAAGCAGATGCACAAGCAGCGTATTTGGCAAATAGAAGACAGTGGCCCAGGTATGACGGACGATCAAAAACAACGGATATTTAACCGTTTTTATCGTGTTGGCGGTGACCAACACCCTTCGGGTGAACAAGGTGCGGGTTTGGGCATGGCAATAGTGCAGCATATTATTGCTATTTATCGCGCTGAAATTCACTTAACGGATAGTGATTTGGGTGGCTTAAAAGTACAGGTAGTTTTTGCAGGAGCTAAATGTGATTAAACGACTTATTAGGCCTTACTTATATTGTTGTGTATTTTTATCATTTAACGCCGCCAGTAAAGACTATCTTATTGTGCTTAAAGATCATTTGTTTTACCCCGCAGAAATCGTCGTACCGGCCAATAAAAAGGTACGCTTGTTAATCGAAAATCAAGATAGTACGCCTGAAGAGTTCGACAGTTTCGATCTCAATCGAGAGAAAGTACTTTACCCTAAGCGCAAAAGCGTTATTTATATCGGGCCGTTAATCCCTGGGCGCTATGAATTTTTTGGCGAGTTTTCGCCCAATACGGCGCGTGGTGCTGTCATAGTGACTGAAAAGGAGCGTTCTAATGCTAATAACTAGCCTAGTGATGAGTCTAAACCAGTTACTGCCGGTGGCCATTTTACTTATTTTACTGCAAGTTGTAGCCAAGCAAAGTTTAATGAAATTGCTGGGAGGGCTTATTTTAGGGAGCGGGCTTTCATTTTTGTTTGTAAAAAGTGCGCCGTTAATTAGCCCCTTGTTTGACTATCAGGGTTTAGAATATGCCCAAATTGGTTTGTGTATTTTAATTTTTATTAGTGCACTGTACTACGCCATTAAACAAGCAACAGCTGCTTTTATGATTGCGATTATCAGCGTAATGACACTTTATTTAAGTCACTACATTATTTACCTGATTGGCTTTTGGCAAAACAACGAAGCGGCTCAAAGTTTATTTATTGGCACTTTTTTAGGCTTGGGAATATGCAGCAGCTTTAGCGTGTTGTTGTATTTTTTATTGAGTGCAACCAAACAGCGCTTTGGGCTTACTCCTTTATTAGTATTGTTAGCATTAAATAGTGCGGCAAAATTAGTTGTGGCGCTTGATTTGGCGAGCCAAATTGATTTGATAGCAACAACGGTAACCGTATGGGATTTACGTGACATTTTAACCGAAAACTCAGAGTTTGGACGAGTATTGCGCGCTCTGATTGGTTATGAGGCTACGCCTAATTTAACCAGTGTTTTAAGCTATGCGTTGAGCAGCGTGTTATTTTTATCCGTTTGTTATTTTATTCCTAAATTAATCACTAAGGAAAAATCATGAAAGCAATAAACCTATTTGCAGCCACTGTATTAATTGGTTTTTGTTTATTAATACCTAAGCTCGTTTATGCTGATGGCATAGTAGTAGATAAAGTTTATCATCCGTATGTGTTGCCGTTTGAGCGCGAGCTAGAATGGCGGCTTGTGTCGCATCAAACTGATAGTGGTAATATTTTAGCGCAGCGCGTTGGCTTAGGCGGCGCAATAAACGACACCATGGCATTGGAAGGCTACATCGTGGGTGAGCGCGATGATAACGGTGACTTTGGCTTGCAAGCGTATGAGTTAGAGCTTCGTTGGCAGTTAATAGAGCAGGGCAGGCTATGGGCTGATTGGGGCGCGTTATTTGAATTTGAAAAACAGCATGACGCCGACGCATACGAAGCAACCTCTGGTTTTGTAATTGAAAAAGAGTTTGGTCGTGCAAGCCTCACCATGAATGCTTTTTTAGTATACGAATGGGGGCAAGATATAGAAAACGAATGGGAAAGCGAGTTTAGAGCGCAATATCGCTACCGATACTTGTCTGCTTTTCAGCCCGCGGTTGAGGTTTATCTTGGTGAAGACTTTGTGGGTATTGGCCCTGGGTTTATAGGCTTGCACCGCTTTGATGGACAAAAACAATTAAAGTGGGAAGCCGGTTTTATTACTGAAATCAGCCAGTCAGAGAAGAATCATAGTTTTAGAATGGCGTTAGAATTTGAATTTTAAGCTGCTTAAACAAGTGCTTAACATGTAAAGTGAGTTGCGAGGGTTATTTTATTAATTAAATCGCGTAAAGGGTTGACTTGTCGCAGTAACTCTATATAGTAGGCCGCAGCTAGAAAGAAAGCATGATAATTTATAAATCTCCATTTCGTTGTTGTATAAGTAATACTTGTAGTACCGTCCTGAAGTTTTTAAGTACCATCTCATTTTTTGCTACACCGCCCATTAGGGCACAATTTAATTTTTTATATCAGGAATAATACTATGTCTAACATCGTATCAGGTACAGTTAAGTGGTTCAACGAGTCTAAAGGTTTTGGTTTCATCGAGCAAGAAAACGGTCCAGACGTTTTCGCACATTTCTCAGCAATCAAAAGCGAAGGTTTCAAAACTTTAGCTGAAGGCCAACGTGTAGAGTTCACTCTTTCACAAGGTCAAAAAGGTCCTCAAGCTGATAACATCACAGCTCTATAATTTTACTTTTTAAGTAAAATGAAAAAAAGCGCTTAAGGCGCTTTTTTTGTGCCCAAAATTTAAGAACATCCCACCACCGCTTTAACATTCCCGTCATTTTATTTCTATTTACGTCATCTGCTATTTTAACATTACAAACAGCGTTATAAATTAATAGTCTCTACGAGTTTTCTAGGTTAAAGTTATTACTTAAATCATAGGGGGTGTGTATCTATAAATTTATACTATTAGCTTTTGTGCTGTTATTTAGCCAAAAAATTCAGGCTGCTGAGCCTAAACTGGTTATTTATACCGAAAGTTTTCCTCCGTATAACTTTCAAGATGGCACTGGCCAATTGGTGGGTATCAATCATGACATAGTAAAAGATACCTGTGCCCGTGCAGCGCTAGAGTGCGAGTTTATAATGCTACCTTGGAAGCGTGCTTACCACTTAGTGCAAAGTAACCCGCAGTCAGCCATTTTTTCTTTGGCAAAAACGCAAGAGCGAGAGCCTCTTTTTAAATGGGTTGGACCCTTGGTGTCAAATCAAACCTATTTTTATAAATTAAAAACCAGTAAACATATTGTCATGGACGATATCACCCAAGCTAAAAACTACTCGCTAGGCATAGTACGAGGCGATATTTATGAAATGCTGGTGCGTCGACTTGGGTTTGTAGCTGATAAAAACTTATTGCTATTTAGTGAAGCAGACTCATTTATGCGTTTGTTTTTTAAAAAACGTATCGATTTAATTATTGGATCTGACTTTACCATAGGCCATCAAACCGAACCATTTGGCTACTCTAGAGATGATTTAGTAAAGCTTAAACAAATTCATGTAGATGAGCTAAAAGGCAATTATGTTGGTTTTAATAAAGCTGCTTCACCTGCGATTGTAGAACGTTTTAATCAAGCTCTAAAGCAACTTAAAGCAGAGTCTGGCTATGAACCTTACATTAAACGTTATGTAAAAAATTAAAGCTTTAGGTCGGGTAAGCGTAGAAAAGCTCAAAAAGTTCCCGCTTAATAATGCCTATATTACCTCTTTACAACCATTTATCCTTGTTAACTTCGCACTCTCAAGCGCCTTGTAAAGGGCTGACAATTAAATGCTTCTGCAGTTACACAGTTGTTCATATTTTTTAGAGAGTGCAATGATGGCTTTTAATGGCGTAAGGAGTGCGTGAATGAAGGTTTAGCAAAGGATAACTTTGGGGGCCAGTTGTTGAGGATTTAAAAGTAGGAGGGCTGAAACGATAAAAGGGCCTTGCGGCCCTTGGTGAAGTATCGTTCAAGTCAGATAGTGCTTTAACCCCTTAAAGCGCTATCCTATTGTTTTGCAACAGATGGATCATCTCATTAAGTTTCTAAGCTAGCGAGAGGAAAAACCCAGCAATTGCTGCGCTCATAAGGTTAGCCATAGATCCTGCTAACACTGCTCTGAGCCCTAAGCGTGCGATATCCTTTCGCCGACTAGGCGCCATACCGCCTAATCCACCTAGTAAAATGGCTATCGATGATAAGTTAGCAAAGCCACACAATGCAAAAGTAACAATTGCTTGTGTATGCGCACTTAACGTATCGCGATAATTTATAAAGTCTAAGTAAGCAACAAACTCATTTACCACTAACTTTTGACCAATAAAGCTGCCGGCTATAATTGCCTCATTCCACGGTACTCCTAGTAACCATGCAACAGGGGCAAATAAGTAGCCTAAAATTTCTTGTAGCGTTAATGTAGGGTAATCAAATAACCCACCAATACCGCCTAATAAACCGTTTAATAAAGCAATTAACGCAACGAAAGCAAGTAGCATTGCACCTACGTTAAGTGCCAACTGCATACCGTTTGCTGCGCCTGATGCTGCTGCATCAATAACATTAACCGGTTTGTCATCGCCTAAATCTATCTCGGCTAAATCATCTTTAGGTGTTTCTGTCTCTGGCACTATCATTTTTGCCATTAAGAAACCACCTGGTGCCGCCATAAAGCTGGCTGCAATTAAATACTTAAGGTCAACACCAATAATCACATAACCGGCCATTACAGAGCCTGCTACGGTGGCTAAACCACCAACCATTACGGCAAACAATTCCGACTTGGTCATGGTTGCAATAAACGGTTTAACAATTAAAGGCGCTTCAGTTTGACCAACAAAAATATTTGCTGTGGCTGAAAGCGACTCGGTGCGTGAGGTTTTCAATAATTTTTGTAAACCGCCACCCAAAATTTTAATAATCCAATCCATAATGCCTAAGTGATATAACACAGCAACCAACGCTGAGAAAAACACAATAACCGGCAATACTTGAATTGCAAAAATAAACCCTAGCGTATCTTGCGAAGCTAATGGGCCAAATAAAAAGCTAATTCCATCGTTGGCATAACCAATAACCGATGAAACGGCGCGAGACATACTCGCTAATACATTTTTGCCTGCTTCAAAAAACAGTACAAATCCGCCGATAATCACTTGCATTAAAAATGCGATACCCACGGTTCTTAGTTTTATTGCTTTGCGATTAGTTGAGGCTGCAAAGGCAATGCCTAGTAGCACCATCATGCCTACTAAGCTCATAAATGTTGTCATACAAACGTTTCCCGTTGTTATTCTTGTAAAATGTACTTTATTTTACTTTTTATAATATCAATCGCAACGCGATTCATACCGCCTCGAGTCACAACTAAATCAGCGTTATGCTTTGAAGGCTCAATAAATTGATAAAACATCGGTCTAACAGTTGCTTGATATTGCTCAACAACAGATTGTAATGTTCTGCCTCTTTGTTCCATGTCGCGTTGCATTCGGCGCATTAAACAAATATCTAGCGGTGTATCTATAAACACCTTGATATCAAATTCTTTATTAAGCGCTTTATCGCTCAGTAATAAAATACCTTCTACAATGAGTATTTTAGCCGAAGCCACACGGCGTGTTTTATCGCTGCGTGTATGTTGGGCATAATCATAAGTTGGTACTTCAACAGAGTGGCCATTACGAAGTTGTGTTAAATGCTCAAGCATTAGTTCGTGTTCAAATGCATCAGGATGGTCGTAATTCGTTTGCGTACGATGTGCCATCGGCAAATGCGATTGATCCTTGTAATAAGCATCTTCTTCAATAATGGCGATAGCGCCTGGTTCAAGCTCATTTACCAATTCATTATAAATTGTTTGGCTAAATAGAGATTTGCCGGACGCCGATGCGCCTGCAATAGCTATAATAGTTCGTGTCACTAAAGTTCTCACCCACACAGAAGGATATATTGTTGGTAGATCACAATAGCAAAAAAGACACGATTAATCTCTTTTGCTTCGCTTAAGAGTGCAAATTTATAATGTTTAGGTTTTATGAAACAGGACTTATGTCCTGTACGGAAAAATCGAAGAGCAGATAAAGTAACCACCTAGAACAGATGTGAGGTCACAATGGCAAGAGCAATTATCTTAATGGCGGATAGTTTAGGAATTGGCGCAGCACCCGATGCAGATAAATTCGGTGATGTAGGTGCTAATACATTCGCACATTTACTCAAGGCATATTATGACGAAACTGGCAGTAAGCTTTCGCTTCCTAACCTTTCAAAATTAGGGTTAGTTGATGCATGTGAAGCCGCTGGTAAAGAACCCTGTTTAATTGCTGACCGAAATGAGCCACAAGGTGCATGGGGTTATGCAAAAGAGCTTTCAAGCGGTAAAGACACGCCATCGGGTCATTGGGAAATGGCTGGCGTGCCAGTGTTATTTGATTGGGGATATTTCCCAAAAACACAACCGAGTTTCCCACAAGAATTTGTAGACGAGTTTATTGCTCGTACAGGTATTCCGGGCATTTTAGGCAATTGCCATGCATCGGGAACCACTATTTTAGAGCAGCTAGGTGAAGAGCACGTAAAAACAGGTAAACCAATCTGTTACACCTCAGCTGACAGTGTGTTTCAAATAGCCGCGCATGAAGAATCATTCGGCCTAGAGAAGCTTTATCAAGTTTGCGAAATCGCACGGGCGCTGCTTGATGAAATGAATATAGGACGAGTGATTGCGCGGCCATTTTTGGGTTCAAATAGTCAAGACTTTGCCAGAACCGGTAATCGTCGTGATTATTCAGTATTACCGCCTTCGCCAACATTGCTTGATGTACTTGCAAAAGACGGTGGCGAAGTAATCAGTATTGGTAAAATTTCAGATATTTATGCGCACCAAGGCATTACCCAAAAGCATAAAGCGCCAGGGTTAATGAACTTGCTAGAAAAAACCAGTGAAGTGATGGCCACTGCGCAGGATCACAGTTTAATTTTTACCAATTTAGTTGATTTTGATGAAAAGTTTGGCCATCGCAGAAATCCTGTTGGCTATGCTAAAGCGCTAAAAGAGTTTGATGATTACTTACCAACTATTTTAGATCAGCTAAAGCCAGATGATTTATTAATGATCACCGCCGATCATGGCTGTGACCCGACCTTTCCAGGGTCAGAGCACACTCGTGAATATGTGCCAGTTATTGCTTATCAGCCAGGAATGAACAACACGCCACTGGGTGAACGCAATAGCTTTGCTGATATCGGTCAAACACTTGCGCAATGGTTTAACCTTAAAGCGTTAGAATATGGTGATGGCTTTATTGATAAGCTGAACACAGTTAAATAACTTAGAAATACGCTCGCTATTTTAAAGTAATAGGGCTTTTAGCCAAACAAAAGGAAAACAATCAATGAGTACTCCGCATATCAGTGCAAACGTAGGTGATTTTGCCGAAACAGTATTAATGCCAGGCGATCCGCTACGCGCACAATATATTGCTGAAAACTTTTTAGATGATGCAGTGCAAGTAACTGGCGTACGTAACATGTACGGCTTTACTGGAACTTACAAAGGTAAGCCAGTGAGCATTATGGGTTCTGGCATGGGCATTCCTTCAATGTCAATTTATGCTCGTGAGCTTATTGTTAGTTTTGGCGTTAAAAATATTATCCGTATTGGTACCTGTGGTGGTATTGGCAGCGATATTAAAATTCGCGACATAATCTTTGCACAAGGTGCAAGCACAGATTCTAACGTGAACCGTGCCCGCGTTCGTGGTACTGACTTTGCAGCGATTGCTAACTTTGATTTACTTTTAAACGGCGTTAATGCGGCTAAAGATTTAGGCATTGATGCAAAAGTAGGTAACGTATTTACTACCGATACTTTCTATCAAGCTGATGACACTTTCTACAAAGACTTGGACAAACTAGGTGTACTTGCGGTTGATATGGAAACAGCTGGCCTATACGGCGTAGCAGCAGAGTACGGCGCAAAAGCAATGGCATTATTTACCGTAAGCGATCACGTGATCACCGGCGAAGCAACACCTGCCGATGAGCGTCAAACCACGTTCAACGAAATGGTAAAAATTGCATTAGAGTCTATCTAATATTAAACAGTTCCTTGGTAACGTATTCACTAAGTTTTGGAGACACGCCCAAAGTGAAGTGAGACTAAACCCCCAAAGCCGCATGTTATGCGGCTTTTTTTATGCCTGAATTTAGGTGCGGGATGCGAGCCAAGGGCTTCGAGCTACGGGCTTTATGTTCCTAGGTTTTAGCACTAGCTCGTTGCTCGATACTCGAAACCCGTAGCCCGTTGTGTTCTCATTTATTTCCCTGTCAGTATTTATAACTTAATGCTAATGTTTAAATTATAAAGCTTGCTTTTAAAATGAACAATTTTAAAGTTTTAGCTGATAGCTGATAGCTGATAGCTGATAGCTGATAGCTGATAGCTGATAGCTGATAGCTGATAGCTGATAGCT